>DECD01000019.1:10170-41308 GCA_002349055.1 Bacteroidales bacterium UBA2939
GGTCGCGATACCCTGTCGCTGGTACACATGATGGTGGGTGTTGAATCCTTTGAAGGAAATCCCAAGCTTTATTACGTCGAGCACCACATGGCACCGTCGCTGGGCGAGCTGCCCGAGGGTGTGGTGCGCCGCGCCAACCGCTACTGGATGGTGCGCGGTGAATTGCCAGAGAACGCGCAGGGTTTCTTCCGCTATGTCCGCGCGGGCTATAGCGATTCGAAATACAAGAACCTCGACCGCGGTTTCTACAAGAACCGTGCCACGCTCGACTCGATGGCAATTCTCTACCGCCCGAGTGTCGACAGCTCGTGGCGTGTGGTACCAGGGCCCCGCACCGGCAGCCCCGACGAGGGATGGATGGTGTGTGGCGGCTTGCAGGCAGGCGAGTACACGCTGGCGGTGGTCAACCCGGAACTCCTCTCTGTCGACCGCCCGCAATCGGTAGAGGCACAGCTCTTCCCCAACCCCTTGAAGAAGGGTCAGCCGTTGACGGTGGAAGTGGGCTCGGAAGAGCCTTTCACGGTGACGATTTTCGACGAGGAAGGCCGTCAGGTGTGGCAGAAAACGGGCTGCCGCAACGGCCAGAAACTGCGTCCAAAACTGGAGAAAGGAACTTATTTTGTAAGAATTGAAAATAATTTCATATCTTTGCACTCGAAATTGATACAGTTATGATGAAGATAAAAACACTCGTTTTCGCTGTCCTGGTGGGCGTTTCGCTCACTTCGGCAGCACAGTACACACAGCTCGGAAAGAAGAATGAATTCATGCTCAAGGTGGAAGGCGGCTACGGTTTCTTTATGGGTAACGTGGGCACCGCCGACGAAACGACGGGCAAGTACAACCTCGACAAATTCCATAGCCTGGCTAATCTCAACATCATGGCCGGTGCCAATATCAGTCAGGACTGGTTCCTCGGCGGCGGTGCCGGGTTCTGCTATTACCTCAGTCCCAAGCAGGAGACGGCCGAGTCGATGATGGGTGCCAACGTGTTTGTCGACTTCGACTTCCGCCCCATCTGGAAGGCCATCATGGGTCTCGACTACCAGCCGACCTCCATCAAGTGGGCCCCGATGATTGGTGCCCGTCTGGGAGGCAGCCTGCTCTTTGCCGACAACATGCTTTTCAGCCCCATGGCCGAGGTATACGGCGGCCTGAACTGGTACTATTGGTACCACCTCCACGGCATGCGCAACATGACCCGCAACTGGCACAGCTTCTATGCCACCATCGGTGTGGCCTACATGCAGCAGACGGTCTTTCTTCCCATCCGCCTCGGTTGGCGCTGGTAGAAAAGCTTTTAGACTTTTTAGACCTTTTGACTTTTAGACCTCTTAATCATGCAGAGCACACGACAAAATAAAATCTGCCGCCTGATACAGCAGGACATGGGCGACATCTTCCTCAAGGAGATGAAGCCGGTGTTCGGCCAGTCGCTCATCACCGTCACCCAGGTGCGCATCACGCCCGACCTCTCCATCGCCCGCATCTATGTGTCGCTGATGATGATTGGCGGCGGCACCAAAGAGGAACTGTTGCAACTCATCCGTGAGAACACCGCCGATCTGCGTCGCCGTCTGGGTCTGCGCGAAGGCAAGCAGCTGCGCATCATCCCCCACCTCGAGTTCTACCTCGACGATTCACTCGACTATATAGAAAACATTGAGCGCCTGCTGAAACAATGAAGATTGAGGCCCTCATCGCTGTCCGCTACCTTTTCTCCCGCAAGCAGCGCTCTGTGGTCAATGTCATATCGTGGATTTCGCTCGTTGGCCTCATGGTGAGCACCATGGCGCTGATAGTGGTGCTGTCGGTATACAACGGCATCGGCGAAATCACCAAGTCTCTTTTCAATACCTTCGACCCCGAGCTGGTCATCGAGCCTGCCGAGGGCCGCACTTTCCATACCTCCGACATCGACTTCCAATCCCTCAAGGATGCCGGCGTAGAGCGTTGCTCACGTATCGTCACCGAGACGGCATGGGTCACCTATGGACAGAACCAATCTATCGTCAAACTGCGTGGTGTCGACAGCAACTATGCCGCCCTCACGGGATTGGACACCCTGCTCGACCTTGGCGAGTATCGTCTGGATGGCAATAGCCTGATTGTCGGCGGACAGATATTCCACGAACTGGGCATGAGGCTTCCGTCCACCATGCCCGCCGCCGTGCATATTCCCAAGCGCGGCACCACCTCGATGGGGCTCACCATGGATCAGGCTTTCAATATCGGTTACGCCTATCCTGTGGCCGACTTCTTCATCCAGCAGGACCTCGACCGCCAGTTTGTCGTCACCGACATCGCCTTTGTGCAGCGGCTGATGAACTACACCCCCGACGAGGTGACCGCGCTGGCCCTCAAGCTAAAGCCAGGTGCCGACGTGAAAAAGGTTAAGCAAACCCTTACCTCTCACCTTTCACCTCTCACCTCTCACCTTATCGTCAAGGACCGCTACGACCAACAACCCCTCTACTATAAGATTTACAGCACCGAGCGGCTGGGCATCTACCTCATCCTGTCGCTCATCGTGCTCATCTCCACCCTCAGCCTTGTGGCGTCGCTGTCGCTGCTCATCATCAACAAGCGCGACGACATCTTCATGCTGCGTTCCATGGGCATGGAGCGGCGCAACCTGCGCAGAGCGTTCCTCGCCGAGGGCCTGCTCATCTGCGCCCTGGCCACCGTGGCAGGCTTGGTGCTGGGATTCATCGTTTGCTTCCTCCAGCAGCAGTTCGGCATCATTCGAATGGGCGATGGCAACTTCGTCGTCAGCGCCTTTCCTGTGGCCATGCGCGCCGTCGACTTCCTTTTCACCTTCCTCCTCGTTATGGCCATCAGCTCGCTGTCGGTGGCACTCACCGTCCGACGGGCACAGATATAAATCAAACATTCAAGCAATCAAACAATCACGCAATATGAACAAAGATATAGTTTGCAGCGGCATACGCCCCACCGGTAACCTCCATCTGGGCAATTATTTCGGGGCGCTGAAGAATTTCGTCAAGATGCAGGACGAGTACGACTGCTATTTCTTCATTGCCGACTACCATTCGCTGACCACGCATCCCACGCCGGGCAGCATCTATGGCGACGCCAGCAAGATTATGGCCGCCTACCTGGCCGCCGGCCTCGACCCCGAGAAGGCTACCATCTACCTTCAGAGCGACCTCCCCGAGACCGTCGAGCTCTACCTCTTCTTCAACATGAACGCCTACCTTGGCGAGCTGGAGCGCGTCACTTCCTTCAAGGACAAGGTGCGCCAGAACCCCAACAATGTCAACGCCGGCCTCCTCACCTACCCCACCCTCATGGCCGCCGACATCCTCATCCACAAGGCCACCAAGGTGCCCGTGGGCAAGGACCAGGAGCAGCACCTCGAGATGACCCGCACCTTCGCCCAGCGCTTCAACAGCATGTACGGCAGCGAGGTCTTTCCCCTGCCGCAAGCCATCGGCTCGGCTACGGGGTTGGTGAAGATTCCCGCCCTCAACGGCGCCGGCAAGATGGGCAAGAGCGAGGGAGAAGCCAGCACCATCTTCCTCACCGACGAGCCGTCGGTCATCCGCAAGAAAATCATGAAGGCCAAGAGCGACAGCGGTCCCACCGAGATGAACCAAAAGAAACCCGAGGAGATTGAGAACCTCTTCTCGCTGCTCAAGGCCGTCTCCACGCCCGATACAGTGGAATATTTCGACGACCTTTACAACCGCTGCCAGATTCGCTACGGCGACCTCAAGAAGCAACTGGCCGAGGATATGGTCAATTTCGTCGAACCGCTGCGTCAGCGCATCCTCGAGATTGGCTCCGACCAGGAGGCTTTGCAGCGCATCTTCGACCGCGGCAAAGAGAAGGCCCGCGAGAGTGCCCGTCGCACGTTGGCCGAAGTGCGTCAGGTGATAGGATATAGGGACTGATTGGTCAACCTATATAAAATAATTGAGGGTGCCCGTAAGGACACCCTCTTTTTTGTTGCTTTTTGTTCGCAAAAACTTACTGAGCAACGGCTTCGGTGGCAACCTCTTCGACAGCACCCTCGACGGCGGTGGTGTCCATGGTCTCCTCGGTCATCTCGGGAGCGACCTCTTCGACAGCCTCCATAGCGGTGGTGTCCTCAACTTCGGTGTTGTTGCTGCCGCAAGCGGCGAAACCGAACATACCAGCAATTGCGAATGCAAAAAATACTTTCTTCATCATTTTAATTTTTTAAATGGTTTATTAATTTATTAATTGTTTTCTTTTTTGAGTGCCCTTTCGGAACACTTTCTTTCCTTTTTTCGAGTTGCAAAAGTACTACTTAATTTGAAAATGTTAAAAAATAAAGTTTTAATAATTCCTAAAATTGACATAAGTATCAGTATTGCAACATTCTAGACTGTTCAAAAAATGTGCATTTTTTTGTTTTTTCTCTTTGCAAAACACTCTTGAAAGTGCTCAAAACCCCAAAATTAGACCCCGTCGTGTGAACGGCGGGGTACATGTTTTTCTTTCTGTTTCATTGCTCCTTTACGGCAAGGGAACCAGATTGTTGAATCCCATGAAGGCCATAGCCAGGATGCCAGCAGTGACCAGCGCGATGGGCACGCCTTTCATTCCTTTGGGGGTGCCAGTGAGTTCGAGTTGCTCGCGGATGCCGGCGAAGATGACCAGTGCGAGGGTGAAGCCCACGGCAATGCTGGCCGAATAGATGACGCTCTCAAGGAAGTTCATGTTCTTCTGGATGACCAGGATGGCCACGCCGAGGACAGCGCAGTTGGTGGTAATCAGGGGCAGGAACACACCCAGGGCCTGGTAGAGGGCGGGGGCAATCTTCTTGAGCACAATCTCGACCATCTGCACAAGGGCAGCGATGACGAGGATGTAGGCGATGGTTTGGAGATACTCCAGATTCAGGGGCACCAGCACATACTGCATGATGAGGAAGGTCACCATGGTGGCCAGCAGCATCACGAAGAGCACTGCGCCGCCCATACCGAGCGAGCTTTTCACATCTTTCGACACGCCCAGGAAGGGGCAGATGCCGAGGAACTGAGCCAGCACGACGTTGTTCACGAAAATGGCTCCGATGATGAGTGCGAATATTGAGATACCTGTCATAAGTCTATTGTTTTATTGTTTGAATTCGAACTGCAAAAGTACAAACTTTTTCCGAACCGACCAAATTTTTTTCCTTAAACCTTAAACTTTAAACCTTAACCCCACTATTCGACCCATCCCAGCACGTCGCCTTTCTTCACCATCTGGCCTTGTTTGGCGCAGGTGCCGACCACTTTTCCACCCTTGAGGGCGATAAGCGGCATGAGGGCGTAGCTGGCCTCGATATGGGCGATGACAGCACCCTCTTTCACCTCGGTTCCGGGGGCGGGCGGGGTGCTTTGGTCGTCGAAGTTCACCTCCCACAGCAGGCGACCCGTGGCATCGGCCACGATGGGTGTGGCGTTGGGGTGCTTGGGGGTGATGTAGTTGAGGGCGATGCTCTCGGCGGTGGCGGGAGCCTTGGGGGCGTCCTTCTCGGCGCGCAGCTGCGCCACTTCCTTGTTGAAGCGCTCCTTGGCCAGGCCGCTCTTGTAGTCGCGGTACTGGCGGTCATGCATGGCCAGTTCAAAGAGTTCCTCGTCGTCCTCGCCGCGCTCCCAGCCGTTCTGCTCCATCTCCTTGATGTATTCGGGCAGGGCGTCGGGATAGGCATCTTGCGGCACGCCGGTATAGAACTCCATGCCCTGCTGTTTGGCCAACTCAACGATTTCGGGGGCCAGCTCGCCGGGCAGCTTGCCGGCGCGGCCGAGGATCATGCTCCAGCTGTCCTTGTCAATCTGGCTGAAACGGGGCTTGCCCTGGGCCATCGACAGCAGGTTCATCACGGCGATGTTCTTGGTATACTGGCTGAAGGGGGTCACCAGCGGGGGATAACCCAGCATGGGCCAGATGTACTCCACCTCTTGGAACAGCTGCACCGTCAGCTCCTCGAACGAGACCTCGGGCTTGCCATTCTTCTTGAGGGCCATGTTGATGGCACCGTGCACGCCTCGCAGGTCACTCATCATCGAACCCATCATGCCGCCGGGCAGGCCGCAACCCACCAGCAGCGAGGTGCTCACGCGGTTGCCGGGGTTGATATAGAGGCCCAGAAAGTCGTCAATGAACTCCTGCGTCAGCTTGCGGGCCTCCATGTAGGCATCCATGTTGATGTCCTTCACCAGGAAACCGGCATCTTTCAGCATGGCCTGCACGCTGATGACGTCGGGGTGCACCATGCCCCACGACAGGGGCTCCATGGCGCAGTCAATGACATCGGCACCGGCTTGGGCCACCATGAGGGTCGAGGCCATCGAGAGGCCGGGGCCTGTGTGGCCGTGGTACTGCACCTTGATGTGGGGGTATTTGGTCTTGATTTCATGCACCAGCTTGCCCAATGTGGCGGGACGGCCCACGCCGGCCATATCCTTGAGGCATATCTCGTCGGCGCCGAACTCCACCAGCTTGTCCACGATACCCATGTAGTACTCCACGGTGTGGACGGGCGAGTGAGTGATGCTAAGGGCAGCCTGGCTGATCATGCCGGCCTCCTTGGCGTATTTCACACTGAGTTCCAGGTTGCGGGGGTCGTTCAATCCGCAGAACGAGCGCATGATGTCCACGCCCTGGGCCTTCTTCACCTTGGGCATGAGGCGACGCACGTCGGCAGGCACGCCGTACATGCGGAGGCCGTTGAGGGCACGCTCCAGCATGTGGGTCTGGATGCCGGCCTTGTTGAAAGCCTTCGTCCAGGCGCGGACGGCCTTGTTGGGGTTCTCGCCGTACATCAGGTTCACCTGCTCGAAGGCACCGCCGTTGGTCTCTATGCGGTCGAAACAGCCCATGTCCACAATCACCGGGGCGATTTTCTCCAGCTGGTCCACCCGTGGCTGATATTTTCCGCTCGACTGCCACATATCGCGGTATACCAAACTGAATTTGATTTCTTTTGCCATTTTGTTTATTCTCTTAAAATTCTGATACAAAAAACATTACCCCAATTTAACAATAATTGGGGATAATGCAAATATACAAAAATAATATTGTATATTGTAAAAATATATTTTTTAACGGCGAAGCACGCGAAGTAAATTGTTCCCATTTATTTATTTTCAATATGTTTTGCGTACAAAGTAATAATAATGCGGTGGGGTCGTATCTTTGCAATTAAAATTCCATATAGGAAACATGCAGAAGAAGAACGAATTGCAATATGATATGCTACGATCGGTGGTGGACACCATCAAGACCGCCATACTGCAGAGCCAAGCTCGGGCGGCACAGCTCGTTACCCAAGAGCAACTGGGGTTGTATTATGGTATTGGCCGTTATGTTTCGGAACACTCGCGGAAAGGCTATTGGGGTACCGGCGCGATAGAGAACATCAGCATGATGCTGAAATCGGAGTTGCCTGGTTTGAAAGGTTTCTCGGCTGAGAATATCAAGTTGATGCGCCGTTTTTACGAAGCCTGGAAGGATATTGAGGTCAATTCGGTAGCCACGACTACCGAAATTACAGAAGGTAACAAGCATCAGCAACTTACAAATTCGGTAGTCGCGACTACCGAATTACAGCCAGTGGAATCAGAAACCATCCACCAGCTGAAACTCACCAACGATGAGGATTTTCCCGTAACCGCCTTCCTAAACATCTCTTTTACCCATCATGTGTGACGCTCCTACAGGGCTTTGAGATGGATTTAATGGGGTTTATGGGTTTGGTGGAGGATTTGCTATTAAAAGAAATGCCCTATGGGCAATGGGGTGTAAGCAACCGACAAGGTGTTTCCCTAAGGTTTAACACCTACCAACTCCCTATCAAGACCCTACCAACTCCCTATCAACTCCTACCGTGGTAGGAGTTGGTTAGGAGTTAGTAGGGAGTTGATAACTGGTTTATAGGTAGTTATAGGTAAAGCGGTAGCAGGGCAGTTTTGCCCTGTTTTTTATCGTGATTTTAACAAAAAAAGAAAAAAACTAAAGGTGGAAAAGGGCGGTGGCGGAGGCGGTGGTGACGGCGGCGACCTCGGCGAGGGAAATGCCCCGGAGGTCGGCAATCTTCTGGGCGATGAGGGGGATGTAGGCGCTCTCGTTGCGCTGACCGCGGTGGGGGACGGGGCTGAGGTAGGGGGCGTCGGTTTCGAGGAGGAGGCGGTCGAGAGGGACGGCCTTGACGACGTCGGCCATGGTGGCGTTCTTGAAGGTGACCACGCCGCCGATGCCGAGGTGGAAGCCCATCTCGAGGGCGCGCTGGGCCTCCTGGACGCTGCCGCCAAAACAGTGCATGACACCGCGCCACGAGGGACGGTTCAGCTCGCGCAGCACGGAGAAGACCTCGTTGTGCGCCTTGCGGATGTGGAGGCAGACGGGGAGGTCGAGGTCGACGGCCCACTGCAGCTGAGTCTTCAACACCTCGCGCTGCTGGGCTTCGAAGGTGCGGTCCCAGTAGAGATCCATGCCTATTTCGCCGACGGCGCAGTAGGGTTGACACACCCCTCCACCACCCTGCGGGCGGTCCCCCTCCTCTAACTTAGGGGAGGAGTAAAGGCGGGTGTGGACGTGCTGAAGTTCGGATTCGTAGTCTTCTTTGACGGAGGTGGGATGGAGGCCGGCCATGCGGCGGAAGAGTGACTGAGTGGCTAGGTGGCTGAATGACTGAGTGGCGAGGGCGTCGAGTCGTGGTGTGGAGGTGCTGTCGATGTCGGGCAGGAGCATGGTGGTGACACCAGCATCGAGGGCGCGCTGGATGGCAGCGTCGCGGTCGGCGTCGAAAGCCTCGTCGTAGAGGTGGCAGTGGGTGTCTACGAATTGAAAATTGAAAGTTGAAAATTGAAAATTATTCGCCACGGTTTTGGATTATTTCGGTCATCATGTCGTAGAGTTGGAGGAGCTGGGGGTCGGTGGCCAGGAGGCGGCGCTGGGCGTCGAGGGTCTTCTGGTCGTGGCGGCGGGCGGGGCCTGTCTGCTGCGGCCACAGGGGGCCGTAGTCCATCTTCTTGAGGGTCATCTCGGCCAGGGGACGCAGTATGGCGAAGTCGATACCGTGGCTCTCGGTCATCTCCTGGGCAAGGGCGTTGATGGCGTTGCCGAAGTTGCTGACCATCACGGCCCCGAGGTGCGCCCAGCGGCGCTGCTCGAAATCGAGGTGGTAGATGTGGTTGCTGACGGAAGAGAAAAGCTGCTCGATGTCGCTCTCCACCTTGGCGTTGCTTCCCTCGATGCAGAGGGGCAGACGGGAATAATCCATAGCCAGGTCGCGCACGAAGGTCTGTGGCGACCACACAACGCCGTAGCGGTGGCTGACGGGTTTGAGCACAGTGGCTGGGGTGCTGCCTGAGGTGTGGACGACGAGAGCGTCGGGCAGGTGGAGGTCGAGGGCCAGGTCGTAGAGGGCATCGTCGTTGACAGCCAGCAGATAGGCATCTGACTGGCTGTCGAGAAGGGTGATTTTGTCGATGGGTTGTGCCGCTACACGCGAGGCCAGCAGCGAGGCGTGGTCGAACTCGCGCGAAAGGACTTGCCGGATGGTGATGCCGGCGTTGTGGAGGGCGAGGGCGAGGTGGGTGGCCACATTGCCCGACCCGATGATAGAAACGGTGCGCAGGCTCGCCGAGCAACCCGTGCTTGTGCTATTAATATTCGTCTTCTTCAAAGAAAAAGTCCTCCTTGGTGGGATAGTCGGGCCAGATGTCTTCGATGCTTTCGTACTGGTCGCCTTCATCCTCAATCTCCATGAGATTTTCCACAACCTCCATGGGAGCGCCGGTGCGCTGGGCGTAGTCAATGAGTTCATCCTTGGTGGCGGGCCAGGGAGCGTCTTCCAATTTCGATGCTAATTCAAGTGTCCAATACATACTCTATTTTGTCTGTTGCTGTCTAAAAAAGTTGTGCAAAAGTACGCGATTTTTCGATACTGACAAATTATTTTTTCAATCAGCTGATATACAGGTCTTCCTGCTTGCCGTCGGCGACGACGGCGCGTCGTCCGAGAACGAAAAGATAGTCGGATAGGCGGTTCAGATAGCGAAGGATGACATCGTCGATTTTGGCCTCGCGAGCGAGGGTGACGACGCAGCGTTCGGCACGGCGGCAGACGGTGCGGCAGACGTGGCACTGGGCGCCGGTGAGGTTGCCGCCGGCGATGACGAAGTTTTGCAATTTGGGCAGGAGGTCGCTGATGGTGTCTATCTGGCGCTCGAGGATTTCCACCTCTTCCTCGGCCAGCTGCGGGAGGCGGGCATAGATGGCCTCGTCCTCGGTGGCCAGGAGGGTTTGGAGGGTGAAGAGGTTGTGCTGCACGGCTTTAAGCTCGTCGTAGTAGCCGCCCTGGGTGGGGCGGAACATCTCGGCCAAGAGGCCGATGTGCGAGTTGAGTTCGTCGACGGTGCCGTAGGCTTCGACGCGGTGGTTGTCCTTGGCCACACGGCTGCCCCCCACGAGCGAGGTGGTGCCGCGGTCGCCTGTCTTAGTGTATATCATCCTTTAAAAGTTTAAGGTTTAAGGATTAGATTTTTTCCACACTTTTAACCTCGGGGATGGCTTTTTTGAGGGCGGCCTCGATGCCCTGTTTGAGGGTGGCCATAGCATGGGGGCAGGAGTGGCAGTGGCCTTTGAGACGCACGATGACGACGCCTTCGGCGGTCATGTCGATATACTCCACATCGCCGCCGTCCTGCTGGAGGTAGGGGCGAATCTGTGCCAGGGCGTTCTTTACTTTCTGCTCGACGATGGGTTTCTCTTGGTCGGTCATACGAATTGAAAATTGAAAGTTTTTCGTTAAATTTGATTTATTTTCAAGGTGCTCAAAGCCTTTTGAAAAAGGCAGGAAAATTGAAAATTATTTTGTTGCGCGAAGCTTGCAGATTTCGGTGATGGTGTTCTGGGCGAGGGTGTCGAAGGCGTCGCGTACAGGGTCGTTGGTCTGTGCGGGATTGAAGAGGGCCGCGGGTTTGCCGCTGTCGCCGCTCTCGGCGATGCTTTGCACCAAGGGAATCTCGCCCAACAGGGGGATGTTCATCTCCCCGGCCAGCCGACGGCAGCCGCCGTTGCCGAAGATGTAGTATTTGTTGTTGGGGAGTTCGGCAGGGGTGAAGTAGGCCATGTTCTCGACGAATCCGAGGACGGGGATGTTGACGGCCTCGTTGCGGAAGAGCTCCACGCCGCGCACCACGTCGGCCAGGGCCACCTGCTGGGGGGTGCTGACGATGATGGCGCCGGTGACGGGGAGGGTTTGTGCGAGGGTGAGCTGGATGTCGCCGGTTCCCGGGGGCATATCGACCACCATGTAGTCAATCTCATCCCACCAGGTCTCGCCCACAAGCTGCTTGAGGGCGCCGCTGGCCATAGGTCCGCGCCATGCGAGGGCCTTATTGGCGTCGACAAAGAAGCCCACGGACATCAGCTTGATGCCGTATTTCTCGATGGGGAGCATGTAAGTCTTGTCGCCCACATGGTGACCGTAGACCTCTTCGCCCTTGATGTCGAACATGATGGGAACGGAAGGACCGTAGATGTCGGCGTCGACCAGTGCCACCTTGGCGCCGGTCTTGGCGAGCGACACCGCCAGGTTGGCGGCCACGGTGCTCTTGCCCACGCCGCCTTTGCCCGAGGCCACGGCGATGATGTTGTGAACATTCTTGAGCACCTCGCGGAATTCCTCCTTGGGGTCGGGCTGCGGCTTGGAGGTGAGGTTGATTTCCACCTCGGCGTTGCGGTCCACCAACTCGTGGATGGCGTTGATGCAATCGTCGCTCATCTTCTTTTTCATGGGACAGGCGGGGGTGGTGAGCACAAGGTCGAAGCTCACCTTGAGGCCGTCGACCTTGATGTTCTCAATCATGCCGAGTTCGGTGAGGCTGCGGCCGAGGTCGGGGTCGTTGACATGGCCGAGGGCCATTTCTATCTGTGTTGTTGTAATCATTCTGCAAATATCTCTTTAAGTTTGTTTTCTAATTCTTCTCCCCGCAAATTGCGTGCCAGGATTTTTCCGTCGCGGCCGACGAGTACGGTGGCGGGGATAGACTGGATGCCGTAGAGGCGGCCGGCTGCCGAGGACCAGCCGCGGAGGTCGCTAACGTGATTGGACCAAGTGAGGTGGTCGTCTTCGATGGCTTTGAGCCAAGCATCGCGGTTATTGTCGAGCGACACGCTGAAGATGTCGAAGCCCTTGGAGAGGTAGCGACGGTAGAGCCGCACCACGTTGGGGTTCTCCATGCGGCAGGGGCGGCACCAGGAGGCCCAGAAGTCGATGAGGACCACCTTGCCGCGGAGGTCGCTCAACTTGCGGGTGTTGCCGTCGCGGTCGGTCATCACGATGTCGGGGGCTTCCATGCCGGGAATCAGGGTGGAGCGCAGGCGACTGTCGATATGCTGCACGAACTCGTTGTTGGGCCACTGGCCGATGAGGGCATCGCGGATTTTCTTATACAGGGGAGCATACTGCTCGAAAGCCTTCTCGAAATAGGTGACGAGGAAAGCACTCATCAGCACCGACGGGTTGGCGGAGAGCAGCGAGTCGAGTTTCTGCTCGATGAGAATGCTAATCATGCCCGGACGGTCCTGCAACTGGGCCGACGTGACGATATTGGTGAATTTTTTGTAGACTTCCATGTTTCTCGACCCCTTGGCCGTCGTAATGTCGAAGTGGTTGAGCGTCGGCATGTAGTTGACGGTGAGGGCAATCTTTTCCTTGGGCATCATGATGACGTGGATGTAGGGGCTGTTGCCCTTGGTCAAGCTCAATGCCATCATGAAGGGGTCGACGATGGAACGTTCCAACTTGATGTTTCCTTTGGCATCGGGGGTGAGGGTGTCGGTGGGCACCAGGCGGCCGCCTTGGGCTTGGCTCACCACGATGCGCATGCCGTTCTCCAGGCCGTTGAAGGTGCAGTTGAGCGTGCTCTTCTGAGCGCTGGCGACAAGGGTTGTCGCCAAAAGGGATATAAAGATAAACAGACGTTTCATAACTATTTTGTATCTTTTTTTGCTATTTTATTGCTCTTGTTTGTTTCAGGTCCTCGTCCTCGGGGAGGTAGATGCGATAGAAGACCTGCTGGCCGTAGAGGAAGTCGCCGATAAAGGCTTTGACCATGGTGGTCATCAGGCGGCTCTGGGCGGAAAGTCCTTTGTTGTCGACGGGGATGTCCTCTTTCTCGCCGAGTTTCACCACACGGGAAATGACATTGTCGCCCAGTTTGAAGTGGCGGCAGAAGTCGTCGGCCGTGGGGTAGCGTTGCAGCCATTGTTCGGCATGCTGGCGCACCTCCTCGAAAGCCACGCGTGAGAGAATACCCTTGGAGGAGAGCTTGTTATAGTATACAAAGGTGGGGTCTTTACGATAAGGGATGAGATGGTCGGGGAAGATGCCGCCGCCGCCATACACCACACGGCCACCCACGGTGTGGTAGGGGGTGGAGTCGGTAACATGCAACGTGGGATTGTCGGCATAGGATTCCTCCATCAGCTGGTTCAGGTAGTCGCGGTAATATTCGTCGGTGCCCTCGCTGTAGGGGCGCTGGATGGAGCGTCCCGAGGGGGTGTAGTAGCGGGCGATGGTGAGCAGCACCGAGGAGCCGTCGCCCAGCTCGAACTCGCGTTGTACCAGACCTTTGCCGAAGGTGCGGCGTCCCACAATGGTGGCGCGGTCGTTGTCCTGCAAGGCTCCGCTCACCACCTCGCTGGCCGAGGCCGACCCTTCGTCGACCATTACCGTCACCCGTCCTTGTGTGAAGAGGCCACCGCGACGGGCGTAGACATTGTTGCGCCGCTGGTGAGCACCCTGGGTGTAGACGATGAGGCTGTTGGCAGGCAGCATCTCGTTGGCGATGCCCACGGCCGACTCGAGCGAGCCGCCAGTGTTGCCGCGCAGGTCGAAGATGAGGTGTTTCATGCCTCTCTTCACCAGTGTATTTAAGGCGTTGTGGAACTCGTCGTGGCTGGTCGAGGAGAAGGTGGAAAGCATGATGTAGCCCGTAGTGTCGTCGAGCATATCGCTATAGACAAGCGATTTGTGGGTAACCACGCCACGGCGGATGGTGAATTCCATGGATTTGTCGCCTTGGCGCAGAATTTCGATTTTCACTTTCGAGCGTCGAGGGCCGCGCAGCCGTGCCACCACGGAGTCGGCGGGCATCTGCACGCCGCTCACGCGCACGCCGTCGACATTCAGAATCAGGTCGCCGGGCATCAATCCCGAACCTGCCGAAGGACCGTCGGAAAGCACCTGTCCGATATAGGTGGTGTCGCCTTCGCGGCGCAGCACGAGGCCCACGCCTTCGAAGTTTCCGCGCATCATCTCGGCGGTGCGTTCGGTTTCGCGGGCGGTGAGATAGGTGCTGTGCGGGTCGAGCTCGCCGAGCATCACACCCACCAAGCGTTCGCTGAGGGAATCGGCATCGACAGAGTCGACATACTGGCGTTCTACCAGGTCGAGCACCTCACTCATCTTTCCCTGCAACGAGCCGTGTTCGTAGGAAGGCTTGTCTCCCTGGTGCGAGCCGAACATCAACCCGATGAGCACGCCCATCACCATGGAGATGACAATCAGTATCTTGTTGCCGTTATTGGCTGCTTTGTTCTCGGAATCCATACTCTTTATAACGACTTATTACTGTTTATCGTATTCTTGTAAGACGAAAAATCTTTTGGCACCGCAGCGCGGCTCTTATTTACCACCCACACGCCGGTGAACACCAGCAGGGCGGCCAACATCTTGGTGAAGGTCAGGCGGTCCATCCCCGTCCAGATGGCCACGGCGATGGCTATGATGGGTTGCAGGTAGCCGTACATGCTTACCAGCGTGGGACGGATGCGCTGCTGTGCTGCGGGAATGAGGTAGTAGGCGATGAATGTGGAGAAGAAAATCATGAAGCCAATCTCCCACCACACGTAGGACGGCACGGCGACAAAGTTGGTCGTCGGCAAGTGCGGCAGTGTGAAGGGAATGGCCAGGATGAACGAGAAGAGGAACATCCATTTCATGCTCGTCACGACAGAATAGCGCGCGATGAGGTTGCGGCAGGTACCCAGATAGAGTGCGAAGACGATGTAGTTGGCAAAGCAGAACATGATGCCGACGGGTTCTGTCTCGGAGGCTCCGTTCCCACCAAACGTACTCTGTAGGATGAGCCACAAGATGCCGCCGAAACTCAGGGCCACGCCGAGGGATTTCTTCCAGGTGATGGGTTCGTGGAGGAAGATGGCCGCCACGAACATGGTAAAGATGGGCGTGGTGGTACTCATCACCGAGAGGTCGACGGGTGTGGTATGGGCGATGGCGTGGAGGAAGGTGAGCTGTGGCATGAAAAGTCCCAGGAACCCGGCTCCCGCCAGTTTCAGCAGGTCTTTCCACGGCACGGTCTCCTTGGGAGTGAACAGCGACAGTAGCCAGAACAACCCACCAGCCACCAGCGCCCGCATGGCGAAGAGCACGATGGGTTCGATGCCGCCGTCGGTAGCTATGTCGCGGCAAACCACGACATTGATGCCGAAGATGACATAGGCCGCCGCTGCCGCGGTGTGCCCGATAGCGATGTTCCTGTTGAGCCTCACCCTTGCATCAGTTTCAACAGATCCTGACCGATGTCGCGACGGCAGTATTTGCCTTCCCAGTTGATGTCGAGGCTGCGGTTGTAGCTCTTGAGCAGGGCCTCGGGCAGGCTGTTGGCCAAGGCGGTGGTGCAGAGCACGCGGCCGCCGTTGGTGACGAGCTTGCCCAGCTCGTTGCGGGCGGTGCCACAGTGGAAGACGAGGGTCTCGTCGTCGGTACCGAGGTCTATGAGGTCGCCTTTCTTGTAGCTTTCAGGATAGCCGCCGGCCACCATCATCACACAGGCCGCCGTGCGGGGGTCAATTTCCAGCTTGCAGCCGTCGAGGTTGCCGTGGGCGGCATTCTCGAAGAGTTCCACTATGTCGCTCTTGATGCGCGGGAAAACGCTCTCGGTCTCGGGGTCGCCCATGCGGACGTTGTATTCGATGACGTAGGGGGTAGCGTCGTCGGTGCCGACATTGCTGCACATGAGTCCAATGAAGATGAAGCCGCAGTAGGCTATCTTCTCGTCGCGCAGGCCGCGGACGGTGGGTTTCACGATGCGGTCCTCGATTTTTTTCATCAGGGCTTTGTCGGCAAACGGCACAGGGCTGATGCTGCCCATGCCGCCGGTGTTGAGACCGGTGTCGCCCTCGCCGATGCGCTTGTAGTCCTTGGCCGAGGGAAGTATCAGATAGTGGCTGCCGTCGGTGAGCACGAAGACGCTCATCTCGATGCCATCGAGGTATTCCTCAATCACCACTCGTGCCGAGGCATCGCCAAACTTGCGGTCTTTCAGCATCTCGTGCAGGTGAGCTTTGGCGGTGGCCAAGTCGTTCTCAATCAGCACTCCTTTGCCAGCAGCCAAGCCGTCGGCCTTCAGCACATAGGGGGCTTTCAGCGTCTCGAGGAACTTTTCTCCCTGAGCCAAGGTGTCTACTGTGAAGGTGCGGTAGCTCGCCGTGGGGATGTTGTGGCGCTGCATGAAGGCTTTGGCGTAGTCCTTGCTGCCCTCCAGCATGGCGCCCTGTTTCGAGGGACCGATGACCATGATGTTCTTCAGCATGGGCTGCTCGGCGAAGTAGTCAGCGATGCCGGCCACCAGAGGTGCCTCGGGGCCTACCACCAGCATCTCCACGCGGTGGCTGATGGCGAACTGACCCACGGCCTCGAAGTCGTTGATGTCGAGTTTCACGTTCTCACCCACCTTCTCCGTACCCGCATTGCCGGGGGCAATGAAGAGCTGGCTGCACTGGGCGCTTTGCGCTATTTTATAGGCTATTGCGTGTTCGCGACCGCCCGATCCAAGGAGTAGAATATTCATATTGTTTTGTATTTTTGCTTCCTATAATAAAAATGCAAAAATACAAAATACATCCGATATGGCAAAAAAAAGTTTCAGTGGCATGCTAACACACACACCCTCGACTAGTTATCCTTTGGGGTCGTAGGATTGGAAGAGGATGACGGGGCCTGTGATGGAAAGGGTGAAGCTGTCGGCAAGGGCTTCGTTGAGGGTAGCCTGCCACCAAAGACGGGCATGGAAGTCGCGGAGGGGCCAGCGAAGGCCGTCGGAGGTGATAGAGGTGGCGGGGTCGGGGGTGAAGAGGGATACCTGCTGACGCGGGAAACTAGGGAGGTGAAAGATGAAAGGTGAGAGGTGAGAGGAAAGGGCGCAGAAGCGACCGTGGTCGGTGAGCATCTCGAGGTTGATTCCAGGGTATTCTTCGGCGAAGGTTATGAGGTAGCTGATGTTGCCGAGGGTGTGGTCCTCACGCTTACCAGTGGCCCCTAAGATTGAAAATTTTGAATTTTGAATTTTGAATTTTGAAGTGGCCCACAGCATGGCTTTGTGGAGGTCGTTGTAGTCCTGCTCGGAGACGTGGATCCAGCGGTCGCCGAGGGCGGCTTTATCTGTTTCGGATAACGAATCCCCATCTCCAATCACTACATAATTCCTAATTCCCAATTTCTCATTCCTAATTGTCTCAAAGGCGGAGTCGCAACAGACGACAAAGTCAGCCTCCTGCAAAGTTTTGAGGGGAATGGGGTGCGACGGGAAGTCGCCTGCCGCCAGGATTACGATATTTTTAGGCTTTCTTTCCTCCATTTGATTACACCGAGTATGCAGAATATTTCGAAGACACCGTAGAGGACCACCGAGGCGTAGTTGCCTGTGAGCCAGAAGAGGTTCATCATCAGCGGCTCGACAATCATCCAGCAGAACCACTGCTGCCACCATTTATGCGCCAGCATGAGCATGCCGACGATGGTGAGTGCCGACGAGATGCCGTCGAGCAAGGGGTACTGGCTTTCGTTGAGGAAACCCAGCAACCAGGTGAGCACGGCGCTCAACACCACAGTCAACGTGATAATCTGCCACCAGCAGGCTTTCGGGCAGGAGGAGATCTGACGTTCACCACCCTTGTCCTCGCCACGCTTCTGGATGACACCGCGCCACACAAGGAGACCATAGACAGACATGACAAAGTTGTAGACGCAGATAGCGCCGTTGGCATAGATGCCGTCGGTGAAGTCGATGACGGCATAGAAAGCCGACATCAACAGGCTGAGAGGCCAGAACCAGTGGTCTGCCCTATATTCGCTGACGATGTATGCTAATCCTATGGTAGCTCCTATTATCTCGAAAACATCCATATTGTATTAAGAGAAAACCCCTACGGGTATTTTTTTGTTTTTGTGGTGTTTCTATTAAAAGGAAACCCCTACGGGGTAATGCATGGAGCGTTGTCACTACGCCGTAGGCGTTTCCTTTTAATAGCATAACGCTATAAATTCATTTTCATTATACCCCGTAGGGATTTTCTTTTAATTTTTTAGAAGCGGTAAATCACGCGACCCATGAAGTTGATGCCGGGCTGCTGGAGCCATGCACGGTCATGGTAGTAGTAGAGGGGGCCAGGAGTGGTCCAGTCGTCGGTCCAATCGCCCACCCAGGCGCTGAGGCGGTAGTGGTGGTCGAGGATGTTGTTGACAAGCAACTGGGCTTCAATCTGATTGGAACCTTTCAAGTGCCAAGTGTAGGAGGCTTTAAGGTTAAGGAGGAAGTAGGGGTCGACGGCATAGCATTCGCGGCTGGTGTTGTCGGCGTACTGCTTGCCAACATACTTGCCGATGAGTTGCAGTTTGGCATCCTTGAAAGGTGAGAAGGTGGCGATAGCGGCACCGACAACATTGGGCGAGAGGGCCAGGTCGGTGTTGTGGGTGACGGTGTTGGGCGAGGCGTCGCCGTCGGCGAAGTTGGCGAAGGTGTAGTCGAGCACCTTGTTCTGACTGAGGGTGAGGTTGGCATCGAGGCGGAACCACTCGGCGAACTTATATCCGCCCTCGAGTTCGAGACCGATGCGGTAGCTCTTGTCGACATTCTCCATCAAGGTGTAGCCGCTGCTGCTGAGGTCACCGTTGGGCGTGAGCTGGTCGCGGTAGAACATGCCGTAGAGGTTGACGTTGAATGCCCAGCGGTTGAAAGCCAATTGATAACCCAGCTCGAGGTCGAGCATGGTTTCGGCCTTGACGGTGTCGTTGCTGCCGATGGCGTCCTTGATGTCGCTCTTGGTGGGCTCGCGGTTGGAGATGCCTGCCACGAAGTAGGTGCGCTGGTTGTCGTTAATACGGTAGTTGATGCCAGCCTTAGGGTTGAAGAAGAGGTAGTTTTGGTCGAAGTCCATGGTGAAGAGGTCGTCGGCATCGCCGCGGAGCTTGTAGTTCACCGTGCGCAGTTGGAGGTCTGCATAGGCGTTGAGGTCGTCGGTGAAGTCGTAGGAGGCTTTGGCATAGACGGCATTGTCGACCTTTGTGCCGTTATAGCGGTACCACTCATAGTCTTTGATGTGGGCCGAAGTGTCGCGACACCATAGGACGTTACCGAAGTGGTAGCCGTCGAAGTAGAGCAGGTGGTCGCCCACAGAGAATGAGAGCTTATCTCCGTCATAGCGCAGGGCGAAGTTGCTGGTAAGCGCGTTGTTATCCATCTGTTTGCGGGTGACGAAGTCACTTTTGCCACTCTGGGAGAGGCCGTATTTGCTGAACTTCTTGTTGGCTTTGTACTGCTCGTAAAAGCCGTCGCCGTGAGTGAAGTCGAGGGCGCCGTGGATGCTCCAGCGGTCACTCAGCAGGTGCGAGACATAGAGTTGATAGTGACGCTGCCAATAGTTGTCGGTCTCGTTGGGGTAGTACATGGTGTTGCCGTCCATGGTATACTCGCCGCTGGGGTTATAGGTTGGGTCCTCGTCGAGCTGGTAGTCGTAGGCACCATCCCAGGTGATGCCGGTGGTCTGGCTGCCGATGATGGTGAGGAGTTTGATGACGGTATTCTTGCCGTACCAGCTGGCGCTACCGAAGAAGCTCTGCTGGTCGGTGCCCCAGCTGCGGATGTAGCCGTCGGAGGTGAGGCCGCTGTAGGCGAAATCGAAGGAGATTCCACTCTTCATGATACCGGTACCGGCGGTGACGCTGTACTGGCGTGTGTTCCAGCTGCCGAAGCCGAGGTCGGCCTCGCCGTAGGCGCGGTTGCGGGCGTTGAGTGTTTGCAGGTTGATGGCAGCACCGAAGGCTGGGCTGCCACCTGTGGAGGCACCCACGCCACGCTGGATTTGCAGGCTTTGGGCCATGCCGCCAAGGTTGGGGATATTGTACCAATAGACCTGCTGACTCTCGGGGTCATTGAGCGTGATGCCGTTTATATTTACATTGATACGCGAGGCGTCGACACCGCGGATGCGGATGTAGGCGGCACCCACACCTCCGTTCTCGCCGCTGGCCACCACCGAGGTCTGAGTCTCAAGCTGGTAGGGGATGCTCACGCTGGCGCGGGTGTCATCGAGCACCTGACGGTCGAGGGTACTGGTGGTTAGTGGCGTTTTATTGTCGGCGCGCGAAGAGGAGATAATCACCTCATCGAGACGGCGCACAGTATCCTTCGTTTGGGCGTGACTCGACAACTGACTACTAAAACTAAAAACTAAAACTGCACAGCAGGCTATCATCTGCTTGCGGCTGATCCTGGTGGCCTTAAAAAAGCGATAGCGGCCACAGCTATTCTGTGTGTTTACCATAATTCATTTCCTTACGCCGGCATTATCCGGATCAAGTTTCAAGGGTATGTTCTCAGCTTCTTTGCACTCATTGTGAGCGACATAAGAGCACCCCTATGCTCTTTGAATTCGATGCAAAGATACGACTATTTTTGAATGTAGGGAAAATATTTTTCACCTCAGGAGGGTGACGGTGCCGATGAAGGTGCGCCAGTCGTCGGGGCGGTCGATGGAACGGAGACGCAGATGCCAGACATAGGCGCCTTGTGGGCACGGGGTTCCGTTGTGGGTACCGTCCCAGCCGGTCTCTATGTCTGTGGTGGTGTATACAAGCAGCCCTTGGCGGTTGTAGATGGTTAGCTCGGCTTCGAGGGCGCCCTCGCAGAGGATGAAGAAACGATTGTTGGTTTCGATGCCGGGTGTGAAGACGTTGGGAGCGAAGAGGGCCGTCTGCAGGATGGGGAGAGTGTGCGAGGCGGTGTCGAAGCAGAGGTCGTTGGAGACAATGAGAATGACGGTGACGCTGTCGGCATCGCCATCGGCGGTGTATTCGAGATGCCGCTGCCGGTCGGGGAGGACAACGGTATCGTGCGTGAAGTGGTGGGTGACGACGGCCCACAGACGATCGGTATAGTCAGCACTGAGGTCGTATGCAGAAAGAGTGGGCTGGTCGAAGGGAAGGATGTCGGGCTTGACCTCGAGGACAGCCTGTGGGAATTCGGGAGGCGTAAGCGTTCGCGAGATGGTGGTGGGGCAGAAAAGGGAGTCGTCATAGTAGGAGGTGAGGGTGTAGACGATGTTACTATCGGGGATGACGAGAATCTGCGGGTCGTGCTCATGACCGTCGAGGAGGGTGTCATGAGGAGAGGAACTCCATTGCCAGAGGGTCTTTTCGGTGCCTGCGGAGAGGAGGTAGAAGCCTCGGCCACAGTCGGCCTCGACATTGATGGTGAGGAGGTCGGGCGGCAGCTGGAAGAGCGGGAGTTGAACAAGGGAGTCGCAGCCGTTGGCGGCAGTGAGGGTGTCGTTCAGAAAAAGGAGGAGGGTGTCAGTGATGGTGTGGTTGATGGGGGCGCTGTGGCCGTGCCACTCATAGGTGCTGTTGTAGCAGAAGGTGTCGGCAGGTAGGTAGAAGTGTGCCGACGGCAGGGTGGTGAGATGCAGAGTATAGATAGTGTCGCAGGAGGCTGGATAGGCAACTCTATGGGTGGGGCCCACGGTGTCGCGAGAGTACCAGAGGCTGTCGATCCACAGAAGGGAATCGCAGCAGGTGAGGTATTGGTCGGCTGGTGCCCAAGCATCGGGGGCGGTGATGGTGTAGGTAGTGGTATGGGTGCATTGGCCACCTGCCAACTTGGCGATGAGCGTCACCGTGTAGGTGCCAGGGCGGTGATAGGTATGCGTGGGATTGTAGTCAGAGGAACTCCATCCATCACCGAAGAACCAATAGGCCGACTCGCAAGGTGGGTTGCCAGGCAGCGGTATGCTGTCGTCGTCAACAATGGTGCTTCGGTTGAGGAAATTCACCGTGAATCCATCGCAGCCGTTGTCCTGGGTACTGAGGGTGTCGACGATGGCGTGGGGCCAGAAGTTGGTGACAAGGGTGTTCATTGTAAGGTAACAGGAGGGGTTCTCGATGAACGAGAGACGGCAGCGGACGGGACCTTCGGAGGTGACAACGGTGGCACTACGGGTGGTGGAGATGGGATGGTCAATGTCGTTGCCATAGTACCAGAGGTAGTTGAATCCTGCCGGTGCGGTGAGGGTGGTGGTGTCGATGTCGCCGCAGTGGTCGGAATTGGCGAAAGGTTGCTGGCATTCGGCATAGAAATAAGCATATCCGAAGTGGGCGCCGGCGCGGCAGTCGTAAGTAGTGAGTTTGAGGCGGACATCCTGCCCGTGGTAGGGTGCCAGGTTGATGCCGATGGTAGTCCAGTCTTTCCACAGCTGTCCATCGAAGGTGTTCCATCCTAGGGTGGAGTCGGCAACGAAGTCGGCAGCACCGCATTGGGGATCTATGACACTGTCGTTTTGGTCAAGAATCTGCATGGTGAACCGAGGCTGCATTATTGGATCGTGTCCGGGATTCTGGAGGACGGCGGCATAGTGGAGCATGATGAGTGAGTAGAGGACAGTGTCGACATGCAGGTAGTAGACGATGGATTCGTATTCTGAACCACTACGACAGTTGCCTAACCTGACAGCACCGGGAAGACCGGGGCCTACGGTATGCAATTGACCGCCAGTAAAAAAATCGGTCTCATTGGGATCGGTGTGGACAGTATGGCGGCTTTCATAAGAGTCGCTCCCGTAATCACGGACTCCTATATTATTGTTGTAGAAGCAGCGCACATAGTCGGAGTGAAGGTCGAGCACATCGGGACAGCCAGTGTGGGCAACGGGATCTGTGTAGAACTCGACTTTCTGTTGGCAACAGTACTGGGATCGTTGACTGTGTGGAACGGCGTCAAGAAAATACTGCGTGTTGGGGGTGAGGCCGCTGAGGTGGAGGGTGCCGCCTCCTGAGACGATGTGTGTCAGCCCATCAAAGAGAATGTCCATGGAGACAGTGTCGGGGGTCCAGTGAATGTAGGCATCGGTGGCGGTGGTGGTAACGGTGACATTGGGAAGGATGCCGCAAGGACTTTGGGCATTATTGACGAAGGACCAACCCATGTTGAGATACCGTTGCGGGTAGTTGGTATTGCTGTCAGGAAAATACTCGTTGTAATGGACGTGTAGGGTGATTTGATTGCCAGAACCATAAAGAGTCGGGGATTGATAGAGGGAACCAGTATAGTGGAGCAGACGCGTCCCTGTGGTGGCGTCGCCGTCCCAAATGTCAATGTATCCATCCATCGGGACATAGTTGATGTTTGTACCATCATCTGTACCGTCAGTGCAGAAGAAATTTAGATAAACCAAGAAAGAATCTGCCGCGCCAGTGATGATCGCCCAGGAGTCGAAAGCCCCATGATCGTCTACATAATTATGATAGAGCGTCTGGTTTCCGCAAAAAAAGGTAGTGTCGTTGTTGTACAGCGTTGTTTGCGCGCATAAATGTCCTAACCCCATTGCCACAATCAGCAGCAACAGTGTCAGCAATCTATGTGCGGCATGCTTCATGGCTTAGTGGCCGTAGTCGGCCATGAACTTGATGCGCATCAGGCGGATTTCCTCCTCGGTGTAGTCGGGGTCGTCCTGGTATTCTTCGAAAGCCTCTTCGAGCGAGGCACTCTCCGAGTTGCGCCAGTAGTCGAGTAGTTCCTCCTGATGGTCGGGTTCTATCATTTCATTAATATAGTAATCTATATTTAATTTAGTACCGCTCGAGATGATGTGCTCCATTTCGGTGAGCAGTTCGTCCATCAACATTCCCTTACCTGCGGCGATGTCCTCAAGGCTCTTGCGACGGTCGATGCTTTGGATGATGTAGACTTTGTTGGCCGACTTGTTGGCTGCCGAGCGCACCACAATGTCCTGTGGACGCTCGATGTCGTTGTCCTCCACATAGCGCTTGATGAGCTCGATGAACGGCTCGCCATATTTCTGCGCTTTGGCGATACCCACGCCGGCGCAATGGCTCAGTTCCTCCACATTGCAGGGGTATTGCAGCGTCATGTCCTTGAGGCTCGATTCCTCGAAGATAACGTAGGCAGGCAATTTTTCTCTCGAGGCGATGCTCTTGCGCAGACTCTTGAGTTGCACATAGAGGGCTTCGTCGCCCGCTGCCGAGGCGCCACCGCTGGCAGCCACCAGGTCTTCTTCCTCGTCGTTGGCCGCTGCGGTATAGTCATGGTCGCAGGTCACATAGAGGCTATAGGGCTTCTTGATATATTTGTTGCCGGCGGGCGTGAGTTTCAGCACGCCGTATTGTTCAATCTCTTTCTGCAACAGACCCTCGAACTGGGCTTGCCGCAGCACGGCTTTCCAGAAGAGGTCGTCGTGGTCAGAACCACCGCCAAACTGCTCCAGCTTGTCCAAATGGTAGGTCTTGGTGTTGGCGTTCTTGCGACCCATAATCACATCGACGATGTCCTTGGGCTTGAAAGCCTGTTTCATGGCCACGATGGTTTCGAGGGCGTACTGCATTTCCTCCTTGGCCTCCACCTGGGGCTTGGGGTGGGTACAGTTGTCGCAGTTGCCACAATAAGGCTCGTTATAGTCCTCGCCGAAATATTTTAATATATTAAGTCTGCGGCAGGCCGAACTCTCGGCATAGGAGACCATCTCCTGCACCAGCTGCTTGGCCATCTCTTGCTCGGTGACGTTCTTGTCGGTGAAGAACTTGTAGAGTTTCTCCACATCCTGTTCGCTGTAGAAGGCTATGCAATGGCCCTCGCCGCCGTCACGGCCGGCACGACCGGTCTCCTGGTAGTAGCCTTCGATGCTCTTGGGTATGTCGTAGTGAATGACGAAGCGCACATCGGGTTTATCGATGCCCATGCCGAAGGCGATGGTGGCCACTATCACGTCCACATCCTCCATCAGGAACTTGTCCTGGTTCTCGGCACGCACCTTGTTGTCCAAGCCCGCATGGTACGGAAGAGCTTTGATGCCGTTGATGACCAGCAGCTCGGCCAGTTCTTCCACACGCTTGCGCGTCAGACAGTAGATGATGCCGCTCTTGCCGGGGTTGTCCTTGATGAAACGTATAATCTCTTTGTGCAGCTGCATGGGGTCACTCGGCTTCGGGCGCACTTCGTAGTAGAGGTTCGGACGGTTGAAGCTCGAGATGAAGGTCTTGGCGTTCTCCATGCCGAGATTCTTGATGATGTCCTGCTGAACCTTGGGAGTGGCCGATGCCGTCAGCGTCAGTATCGGAACATTGGGATTGATGGCCTTGATGGCGTCGCGCAAACGGCGGTACTCGGGACGGAAGTCGTGACCCCATTCCGAGATGCAGTGTGCCTCATCGATGGCGAAGAACGATATCTTGATTTGTTGCAGAAATTCCACGGTTTCCTCCTTCGAGAGGGTTTCAGGGGCCACGTAGAGCAGTTTGGTGTCACCTTTCAGTAAATCCTCCTTCACCTCCGTCACCTGTGCACGGTTGAGCGATGAGTTGAGGAAGTGGGCCACACATTCCCTGCCCGAGGTGTAGCGCACGGCGTCCACCTGGTTCTTCATCAGGGCGATGAGTGGCGACACCACGATGGCGATGCCCTTGCTAATCATGGCCGGCAGCTGGTAGCACAGGCTCTTGCCGCCACCCGTGGGCATGATAACAAAGGTGTCGTTGCCATCCAGCAGGCTGCGGATGATGGCTTCTTGGTCGCCTTTGAACTGGTCAAAACCGAATATTTCTTTCAAATATATGTGCAAATCTTTCATCGTTCACAATATTTTCTGCACTATTACGTTTTCCAATCATTAACCAATAACCCATAGCTGCACACTAGGGCATTATGGTTTACAAAGGTAGCTAAAAAAATTGAAACACAAAAAAAAAATTCATAGTGAAGAGTCGAGAAGAGATAAAACAGATTGCTATTCAGGTGATTGACGATGAAAAAAAAGCCATCGAGAATCTCCGGAATTATATCAATGACAGCTTTTCAACGGCTGTCGAAACCATTTTTTCGGCCTCTGGGCGTGTGGTTGTCACCGGTATCGGCAAGAGTGCCAACATCGCCGTCAAGATAGTCTCCACCCTCAACTCCACCGGCACCCCTGCCCTCTTCCTTCATGCTGCCGACGCCATCCACGGCGACCTCGGCATGGTGCGTCCCGGCGATGTCGTCATCTGCATCTCCAAGAGCGGCAACACGCCTGAAATCAAAGTACTGGTGCCCCTGATTAAGAATTTCGGCAACACCCTCATAGCCATTGTCGGCAACACCGACTCCTTCCTCGCCCACGAGGCCGACATCGTCCTCGATACCACCGTCGACCACGAAGCCTGCCCCAACAACCTGGCCCCTACTTCCAGCACCACCGCGCAACTCGTCATGGGCGACGCCCTTGCCGTAGCCCTCATCGAGTGTCGCAACTTCTCGGCTCGCGACTTCGCGCGCTTCCATCCCGGCGGTGCCCTCGGCAAGCAGCTCTACCTTCGTGTCGCCGACCTCTACATCCAGAACGAGCGTCCCGAGGTGTCGCCCGCCACTTCTGTCGACGACACCATCATCGAGATGACTTCCAAGCGCCTCGGCTGCGCCGTGGTCACTGAAAATGACACCATCCGCGGCATCATCACCGACGGTGACCTCCGCCGCATGATGCAGACCTTTCACCAGCCCAAATCGGCTGCTGATATCATGCACCCCAATCCCCGCACCATCCTCGACACCGAGTATGCCGTCAACGCACTCCAGATGATGCGCCAGAACTCCATCACCCAGCTCATCGTCACCGACGCCGATGGCCACTACCTCGGCATCATCCACATCCACGACATTCTAAGAGAAGGAATTATATGAAACTCTATACCGACAACGTCGTCAAGAAATACCGTTCTCGCACCGTCGTCAAGGGTGCCTCCGTCGAGGTCCGCCAGGGCGAAATCGTTGGCCTCCTCGGTCCCAACGGCGCCGGCAAGACCACCACGTTCTACATGGTCGTGGGCATCATCAAGCCCTATAGCGGCAAGGTCTACCTCGCCCCCGAAGAGGAGAAAGGCGAGACAGGCGAAATCATCGAGCTTACTCAATACCCCATGTACAAACGCTCGCAGATGGGCGTGGGCTACCTCGCCCAAGAGGCTTCCGTCTTTCGCCAGATGACCGTGGCCGATAACATCATGTCCATCCTCGAGTTTCGAAAAGACCTCGACAAGGAACAGCGCGAGGCCAAGCTCGAGTCGTTGCTCGACGAGTTCCACTTGCAGCATATCCGCAACAGCAAGGGTATCCAGCTCTCCGGTGGCGAGCGTCGCCGCACCGAGATAGCGCGTGCCCTCGCCAACGACCCCATGTTCCTCCTCCTCGACGAGCCCTTCGCCGGTGTCGACCCCATCGCCGTGCAGGACATCCAGGACATCGTCCTCAAGCTCCAGCAGCGCAACATCGGCATCCTCATCACCGACCACAACGTCCGCGAGACCCTCCATATCACCAACCGCGCTTACCTTCTCTACGAGGGTTCCGTCCTCCAACAGGGCACCCCCGAAGCTCTCGCCTCCGACCCCGACGTCCGCGAGAAATACCTCGGTCGCGACTTCGTCCTCAAAGAGCGTAAAGCTTGATTATTCAGCCACATCGCCGAATTTGTTGATAGTTCTCCCCTATCATACAATAAAAAAAATTGTCTCGCGTTATCTTATCTTGAACAGAAAAAAAATTATCGATATGAAAGCATACGTATTCCCTGGACAGGGAGCCCAATTTGTGGGCATGGGTAAGAATCTGTACGACGGCAACGAAGAGTGCCGCGCCATGTTCGAGCAAGCCAACGAGATTATCGGCTTCCGCATCACCGACCTGATGTTCGCCGGCACGCCGGAGGACCTGAAGCAAACCAAGGTGACACAACCCGCCATCTTCCTTCACAGCGTCATTCTGGCCAAATATATGGGTGAGAACTTCAAGCCCGACATGGTGGGAGGCCACTCGCTCGGTGAGTTCTCGGCCTTGGTCGCCGCCGGTGCCATGAGCTTCGAGGACGGCCTTCGCCTGGTCATCGCCCGCGCCAATGCCATGCAGAAATGTTGCGAGAAGACCCCGTCGACGATGGCCGCCGCCCTGAAGCTCGACGACAAGACCATCGAGGACATCTGCGCCTCCATCACCGACCAGGTGGTGGTGCCGGCCAACTACAACTGCCCCGGCCAGCTGGTCATCAGCGGCACCAACGAGGGTGTGGCTGCTGCCTGCGAGAAGATTAAAGAGGCCAAGGGTAAAGCCCTGCCGCTGGCGGTGGGTGGCGCCTTCCACAGCCCACTCATGGAGCCTGCCCGCGTGGAGCTGGCCGAAGCCATCGAGCGCACCGAGTTCCGCAAGCCCATCTGCCCCATTTACCAGAATGTCGACGCCCTGCCGCATAGCGACCCCGCCGAGATCAAGAAGAACCTCCTCATGCAGCTCACCTCACCCGTCCGTTGGACCTACACCGTGCAGAACATGCTAAAAGACGGCGCCGACGAGTTCATCGAGGTCGGCCCCGGCACCGCCCTGCAAGGCATGGTGAAACGTGTCAATCCCGACGCCAACGCCCACTCAGCAGAATAATCGGCAGAATAAAATGAATAAAGGCCAAGATTCACATCTTGGCCTTTACTTTTTCAAAGAATTTCGCGGTGTCGATAATAAAACGCTCATGAGAGCCTTCGCCGATTGGACCGCATTCGTCGAAGGCTTTCACTTTGAACACCAACCTTCGCCGGTCGACATCCACCAGCTCGCTCTCGCACCACACACGCATGCCGATAGGCGTTGCGGAAGTATGCGCCACGTTAACCAACGTGCCCACGGTGCCCTGCCCCTCGCCGAGGTAGGACAGCACACTCTCGTTGCAGGTCTTCTCGACCAATGCTATCATCATCGGCGTAGCGAACACATCCACCAGCCCGCTTCCCACACGCGCCGCACTCATCTCCGCCGTCACCGTCTCTTCCAGACGGCCTTTGATTCCAGTTTGTACCATAGTAAAATTTATTGTAAAATTTAATGTAAAGTATACTGTAACATTTATTGTGAAAAATTGATAATCGGTTCTATTGACACATTTTATATTCCCCATTACTGCTGCAAAGATACGGGTTTTATTTTATTTACACGCTAAAGCAATGCCGTGTTCGCATATCCTCACTTAATATATCGTTAGTTAATCATTCATTCTTCAATATCTTCCAATGGCCTTCTTTGCGTCCACCTTCGCGGATGACAAACCCGTTCGACTGTAAGTATTCAATGTCTCGTTTGATCGTTCTTATCACTACACCAATCTTTAGTGACATTTCTGGGATTGTCACCAATGGGTTTTCCTTGATTAAATCTAGTATTATATTTTGACGTTCAGATAGTTCTTTGGTGACATCTTTTGTGACATTTTCGAGTCCAAGTTCATCGGACGACGTATAACCCATAACCATTATTTTCTGCTGCAAAGAGATACGGGGTTTGTTTCAGTTACATGTTCGATAACGAAAACCGATTACTCTCCGATATGTTCTTCTATCTCTTTGATTGTAGGTATTGTACCCTCAATTTTTTCAGGATATACCTTTTCCAGATCATATTCGGAGATGCCGATTGGCTGGTTGCTTGACTCCAATGCATATTGGGCAAGTGTGTTGTCTTTGCTTTTACAAATCAGGAGTCCAATTGTAGGGTTGTCTTTTCCTTCTTCGCGTAGAAGATGATTTGCAGCTGTCACATAAGTTCCCAATTGTCCGATGTCTTTAGTGTCAAATTTGTCAATCTTGACTTCTACCACAACGTAACAGCGCAACCTAATGTTGTAGAACAACAAATCAATGAATTTTTCGGTTTCTCCAATCTGTAGCCGATATTCTTTTCCGACGTATGCAAAGCCCGTCCCGAGTTCTATTAGAAATTTGGTGATATTGCTCAATAAAGCATCTTTCAGTTGCCTTTCGTTATATTGTTTCGTTACACCTGCAAATGCAAAATTGTAGGGATCCTTTGTCAATTCCTGTGCCAAGTCACTTGTTGTATCCGGAATGGTGTTCTTGAAGTTGGTCAGGGCTTTCCCTGTCCGTTCAAACAATCCCGTGTCAATCCAGTTGAGAAGCATCGCCCTGCTCCAGCCGTTTTCTACAGTTTGATTCACAAAAAACAAGGCTTTGTTCACATCTCCTTTGACTCGGTCTAGTATGAGTTTGTGATGTCCCCACGGGATATTGAAGATATTGGAGGTTTCATTTTGACGATCAGGCACTTGCAATTCGCCCTCAGCTTGGGGGTGAATTGTATTATAGGTGTCAGAAGTGGTTTCGCCCCCAAGTTGGGGTTGAATTGATTCAAGAGGGGAGTAGAGCAGATAGAATCGTCTGCAGTACCGAAGATTTGTCACAGAAAGACCTTCCACATGTGGCATTGCTTTCCTTAGGTCATTGCTCAACTGTGCAATGACTCCTTCGCCCCACCTTTCTTCTACTTTCATTTCAACGATATCATGTCCTAAAAGCCAATTAAAATGCAGTTGTTCTGTGTTCACTTGTATGGCTGCTTTTATCTGGCATTTTCTATACCTTATGACAAGATCCTTCACCCATTGAGTGTAATCCTTATCAATAATTGTTATTGGTTCTCTCATGTTTTTTTATCTTAAATATCTATAGAAAACACTATGCAAAAATACGGTTTTTATTTTAGTTACACATTGGTTCCACATGTTTTAGTTACACGTTGGCTCCACATGTTTTAGTTACACGTTGGCTCCACATGGTCGCCGACCTCAGATTAAGCAATCGATTATTCAAGATTTACTAATTCACACATTATCGCATTTACACATTCGTTATAACGTTCACGCATTAACTTATATAAATGTTTAGGTTTATATCGCATTCAAGTATCGATAAGTCTCATAGATGATATGTATTATTTATTGTAAACTTTATTGTAACATTTATTGTAAC
>DECD01000019.1:41374-79433 GCA_002349055.1 Bacteroidales bacterium UBA2939
ATTTATTGTAACATTTATTGTAAATCAGCTATAATCCAATAGCCTTTTTTATTAGATCCCTCTCTTACAATTATCTCTATAGAAGCCAAATATGTAATATCTCTATAAATGGTTTGTCGGCTTACATTAAGTTTTCTTGCCATCTCAATCTGTGTAACATGAGGGGTGTTTTGAATCAACTGAATGATTTGTTTTTGACGAGAGGATAATATGTTATTTTCTACCATATCATTTAAACTCTCCTTCTCGACATTTTGATGCCAATATGGATGACAGGGTATGTCCATCAAGAAATAAGTCCTGTCGTCATCGGTTTCAATAACGGCCTTTCCTGAACCATTCTTTCGGAGCTCTTCCTGTATGGTGGGAATACCTGTTGCGCGCCCCTCGGTCAAGTCTAGTTCTTTCAAGAACTCACCGAGACGACGGTTGCGATAACGTCGTGAACGCAATATTTTCGCTTCTTTTATGGCCTTTAAACTGATAGAACGATCTGGGCCAGCATGGCTAAGGATTGTGATTCTCTCGGGCTCTATGGTAATTTCAACGGGTTCTCTTAGTTGGTAATTCCTATGGTATAATGCGTTGACAACGGCCTCTTCCAATGCTTGATAAGGATAATTAAAGAACCGTATTGACCTCTCATCGTCCTTCGGCTTAATTATTTGTTCTTTAATCACATTTGTGCGAAGATAGTTTAGCGCCTCACGAATCATATAAGGTACGGACCCTTTAATAATTGGTGCTTCAACAAGATTATTTGGATTTCTCTCTCGGCCTTCTGGGAATGTTACAATTTCCACTTGAGAAACGGGGAAGAACTTTGTCGGCTGGTCGCAGAACATCATCGCTGCGACATTCTTTATCATGCGTTTTTCTGTGGGGCCTTCCAGCAAGTTCATTTGCTCCAAGATGTCCAGAAGATTACCTGTTAGATTCTCATTGGCCAAGCGGCTGTTGACAGTCACAAGGTAATCACGCAACAGCGTCGTGGAAATATCTGTTGCTTGGATATCAGGGTTACCTCTGTCATCGAAAGGCACTCTATTGGCCATCTCTCGAAGTTCGTCAAGCCTTTCCCCTTTTGCCTCTATTGATGTGGTACCATAGCGGATATAGTAGGCGTATTGTTTGTGTTTTGATTTCACGTCTGTTGGTACTGCATAGGGTCTATTTATTCCGCTTGGAACCCAGATTACGAGAATGTGAGTGTCATCGACCTCTTCTACAGATATGCGAGGGGAGTAGAATGGATCCATCATATTGTTGAAGTTCACCATTTCACGCTGTATTTTGTCAAGTTGATCTAATGGTATTCCCGTCACTGGACGTACAGCAATCCCGTCTTTCTCCTCAACACCAACAAGGATATAACCACCACCTATATTGTCAAAATCATTTGCGAAGGCACAGATACTATGGTATATCTTTGTTGGATTCCAACCCTTCTTAAATTCAATTCGGTTACTTTCAACTTTGTGCTTATTCAGCAAGTCTTCAATGTTAATTGGTAGTGCCATATTTCATTTTTTACATGGTTAATCACACATTCACACTTTTACATTCACTAACACGTTTACGCATTTACACATTCCCGCATTCAAATGTTGGCTCCACTTTGTCGCCGACCGCAGTTAAAGATTTCCCGCATTCTCTTTGAACCCAGAACCCTTAACCGTGAACCCTTAACCTCAGTTCAAGCAATCAATAATTCAAGATTTACACATTTTTTAGATGAATAGATAGGTTTATGCTTAAGTCATGGAAAGCAACAACGATATAAAGCGTTTTCTTGAGATTTCACTTGCCATGAGTTCAAACAAGTCCTCATCAATGATTGCGTATTCGTAATCTGTTTTCAATGCCGCTACCGACCAGGATGTCCGCTGCTTCCATTCTTTAGACTTTTTGAGCGTCCAGAATGGTTCTCCGGAAAGATGATAGAACGGGTTTGCGATATTGCATTTAAACGGATAGGCCTTCTTCTTGCCTCCAAACAACTCCTCCGCCACATGGTCGTGAATCATCTCCTCGTCGCTGTCGACATACTCCTTCCAAAGCGATTTGAACTTTTCTTCCAAATCCGCATTTAGGTAAACCTTGTTCTCCGTGATTATACCTTCCTCTACCAACTCGCATATAGCCATAAGCAGCACCAACTTGTGAGGAGCCCGATAGCCCTTCACGACGGCTCGGTTCATACCCGACAGCAACTCGGCATAATGGCCAAAGGAGGTTTCTGCATTCATATCCTCAAATCAAATGCGTCACCTTGATTTTCTTCCAACTGGGGCCTAATCCCAGTTCGGCAAGCGAGCTGTCACGAGTGATGAGTTCGCCTTTCTGCAATCCAGTAATAGCTTGTTTCAAATCCTGCAACTGACTTCCACTCACTCCAAAGAGGTCTTTCAGCACCGCATCGTTCTGCTGTTGCTGTTTCATGATGAGCGGATACTGTGCATTAGCGTAGAAATCGATGCTCTTGCTCTTGAAATCCTCCATGTTCTGCGTGGCCAGGATGATACTCATACCCTTGTTGCGTCCCACAGCGATAAGGTTCTGAAGGGGTTTATTCTCAAAACCGAGCATATAGTGAGCCTCATCGATGATGGTGAAGTGGCGTATCTCCACCCTCTCATCATTCATCGCCTGTTTGGGCAACTGCTCGTAGATGTTGTTCAACTTCGAGATAACGAAATAGACGATAGCTTTCGCTATGATGCCGTTCTTCTCGAAGCGTCCCAGATTGATGATATTGCAGGTGTGCACCAAGTCAATCTTGTCCTCGTCGTCGAAGATATTGTTGTTCACCAGCTGGTTGAGCACCGACTTCACGCTGTCCATATCGCCCTGTTTCTTTTCGGGCAGCAGACGGTTGTAGTGCTCGAATATCATCTTGAAGGTGACAGGCTTCATCTGGTTGGCCTTGTAGGCGTTCACGATGGCCTCGCTGAGCCGGTTGTCCATATTGGCGCTGATTTTTGCCCCCGAACTGATAGCCAGCAGTGCTGTCGCCATCGTAGTGGAATAGAGGTTCAGCTCGTTGACCGGCTTGCCGGTGAAGTCTTTGAAAGGCGTAAACGGTAGCGGATGTTCCATAGGGTTGAGGATGGCTGTGCTGTCGGTATCGAACAGCGAGAGCCAGGCGGCATTGGCGGGGTCGGAGAACTCGCCCTTGTAGTCAAAGAGAAGGAAGTTGACCGGATAGTGGGTGTCGCTCGATGCGGAGCGCATTTGTTGCAACAACACCGCCAGCAGGTTGCTCTTGCCGCTGCCTGTAGTACCGGCCACCAGTATCTGTGTGTTCGCAATCGCTCTACTGTTGATGTCAAGAGTGGCAGGCATTTCGTCACCGTAGCTTCCGATGCAGAGATTCAGCACGGGAATGTCGCTTGCGCTAGCACCTCCGCGTAGCGGCGAGAAGCGTAGCCAGTCGTCGATGCCGCCTTCTTTCATCAAGATGTCGCGTCCACGGAGAATCTCGTGGGCAATCACACGACTCACAACAGCAGGTGTCTTCCAGTCGGCATCCACATCATGATAGCGCATTTTAAGCAGTGCCTCTACATATTGGCCGATGTTGTATTTCGTAAAGAAGGTGCTGGAATAAGGGCTGCTGGTAAGCGACAGGTTGATATTAGCCACTTCGTCACTTGTACGAGGTGTTTTGTCAGCCAATCCTGCCAACAGACACATCCTCATCACCACACTCTGAGAGATGACCACAGGGCGGTCGTTCGGATACTCCTTAAGATTCATCCTTTGTTCGAGAGCAGCTTTCACGTCGGCTGTCATCTCGTTCATTCCCTCGAAAGACTTAATGGTATTGTTGATTACCAAATTATCTACTGTCATATCTCTCAATCGTTAATGGTGATACCGAAATAATCATTTGTAATGTTAGTACATTGCGCCTCTTTGTCACGGTGCAAGGTGTAGGTCTTCGCCACAAAGGGGGCAATCTTCTTGAAGTCGCGCTCTGTAGTGATTTCCGTATCGGTGCTGAGCAGGATGGTTTGGTGAGCCAAATCGGGGAAGTAGTGCTCCAGAATCACCTCGCGGCTCTCTTTGTCGAGCACGCCCATCACGGTGTCAATCATCACCGGTGGGTTGTAGTCGCCCAGCTCGTAGAGCACCTTCAGCAGCACCTGCATAACTGTCTGCTTGGCACCAGCGTTCAGCTGGCTCAGGTATATCTCGTTGCCGTTCTGGTGGTAGATTTTGAAGGTCATCTCCTCGCCATTCTCTGCCGAAAGGTCAACCCTCCCTATCACGCCGGCGTACACTACCAAGTTCAGATTCAACTGCTCTTTCATCATCTGCTCGATGTTCCGACGCTTCGAAGCAAGCAGTTTTGCGGCAAGGGTCTTGAAATAGCCAGGCAGTTTGCACAGCATATCATATTGCGGATCGGGAATCTGCGGTATGTCGTAGTCGAATGTGGCGATTTTGTCTGTCAATCGCTGTATCTCACGCTCTGTCTCGCTAATCCTGCCGTTGAGTTCCTTCATATTCTTCTCATTGTCCTCGTAGGTTGTGATGAGGTTGTAATCCAATCCGCTCAACTCACGCTCGTAGTTCTGCAGCTGCTCGCGCTTGTGGGGCAGTTCAGCCACATCCATATCTATGCTTTCGCGCTCGTTGTCGAGTTGCAGGAACTGATTGACGTAGGCATCGCTTATCAGTTTCTCCAGCACTTCCACGTTGGCATCGTTCAAATAGGGGTATTTCTCGGCCAGCACATCGCCGTGTTTACGTCCTTTCTGCATGTGGCGAACCACGTCCTCCACCTTCACACCGGCAAGTTGTTTATAGCTTTCGGCCAAATAATCCACGATGTCGCGAGTGATTCTCGCCAACTGCTCGTCGCTGATTTCTTCGCCGCGTTCTTCCGCCAGCCGTTTGCGTTCGCTCACTATCATCTCCACTTCGGGACGTATGCGATGGGCCAATGCCGGGAAGAGCACATTCAGTTCAAGGTCTTTGACCACCTTGTCCACATTTTCGCGATATTCGCCGGCTTTGTTCTCCACCTGCTTGATGATTTCTTTCTGCTTGTTGATGCGGTCGCGTGTCACATTGTCAGCATTGCGCCCCTGCTTCAGCTGCTCGTAGCGGTCGCGGTTGTCGTTCGAATATTCCAGAGCTTTCTCATAATCCTCGCGCAGTTGTTTTAGTTCGGCCTCTTTGCCCTGTTTCTGATGTCCCAACTGCTCGTACTCCTGACGCTGCTTCTCGTTCTCCAATTTGGCGGCCTTCTTTTCTGCCAACAATGTGTCAGCTGCCTCCTGCAACTGGTAGTACTTGTTGAAGCCCATCACCGAATTGATGTTCTTCATGATGAGCTTGCTTATCTGCTCCTCTTTCACCAGCTCGCTGGTCTTCATGGCATCGAAGAGGAAGTAGTTGCTCAGCTCCGACGGCAGATTGGCGGCAATGATCTTGTTCACCATTTCCTCTTTGTCGGCTCTCTGTGCGGCCGGAGTGACAATGCCATAAGTGAAACGGTTACCGTTCATGTTCAATTCCACATTCCACCGCACTTTGCCGTCGATGAGCTGATAGCTGCGTTTCAGCTTGTAGGGGGTCTCGTTGCCTAGCACCAGGCCGCTGAACGATATCTCCAGCACGATGCTCTTGTTGTCCACCCCCTGCTCCAGCTTCACACCAGCGTTGAAATATTCGTCAAACTGGCGCTGTGTTTTTATCTCCAAGCCGTACAGCGCGTGGTAGATTGCATCGAACAAGGTAGTCTTTCCGCAACCATTGCCGCCACCTATTAGTATGATGGGACGATCCTCGTCAGCAGTTAAGTCAAGGTCGAGTCGACGGTAGGTCTTGTAGTTCTCCGCATAGATATGTGTTATCTTCATGCCTGTACCTCCTTTAGCGCTTTGTTGAGTATCTTGCGAAGTTTCTTCTCATCGATAGCCTCCTCGTTGCGCGCCTCGTTGTAGGGTTTCAGGATATTTTCCTTCAGCCAGTCGGGGTCGATGTCGGCGTTGCGGGCGGCATCTTCGATGATGTTCATGTCCTCCTGCCTGATGCCATAGTGCAGGAATGTGCGGTCAAGTCCTTTCATCATATCTTTCTTATCTCCATAGCTGTAGAACGCCAGGTTCTCCAGCATTTTTTTACGTTTGTTTTTCATAGGCGGTCAATCTCCAACCGGCTCCACCCATCGGTGGTTTCATCTGTTTCAATTATTCCACCAGGATAGTACCAGTTCTCGCCTTTCTGCACCAACACACCGCCAGTCATCCGTTTCCCCTTGGCGTTGTGCTCTTCGATGTACTCCCACAGGGCGTTGTTCTTCTCGGGAGTGTCCTCGTCGCTGCCAGGGGTCTTGGTGTCGAAGAGGCAGATGGTGCCATTCTTCAGACGAATGATGAAGTCGACATAGAAGCAACGCTTCCGTCCGCCGCTGTCGGTATAGGGAATGGCGAAGTGCTGCTTGCCCTCGTCGCCGTTCTTGTACCACCAATCGACCCACTCTGTCTGCCTGTCTATCCAGCGGGAGAATTCACGCTCAGGTTTCGAAACGCTGTTTTGCTCGAAGTAGGGATGCAGGGCATGATGGAAAATGTCATCATCAGGATGCACCACAGCGCTGTTGTATATGCGTGTGGCGGGTATGGTGAAGATATTTGTAGTGTATTCTTTTGGCGACGAGGGGTTGTTCTTGAGGGTGTTCCCGTAGCGCAAGAGGGCGCGCTTTATCAGATCCTCTATGAAGGCACGGTTGGCAGCGGCCAGTAACACCGTAGGGGCTGCCGATTCAAAGATGCCGAAGTAGCGTTCCATCATCTCGAGCAACGCACCCCTTAGTACGGGTGTGCTGTCGAATTTGGCGTAACTGCCCACGTGGTTGCGGCAAAAGAGGGTAAGTAGCGAATCCAGCTCGAATGCGTTGCGGGCAAGTCGGGCTTTCTTTACCACCTCCACCATTCCGTCGGCACCCGTCAACTGCGTGTCTGACGGTATCTCCACGAAAATGCGCGATACATCGAGTTGCAATCCAGCTTTGCGTCCCTTTTCGCGGATCTTGGCAGTAACGGCATCGTAGCCGGCTTCGCCCGTCTGTTCTTCTCCGCTGGGCAGCGGCAGCTGCTGCAACGTCAGCTTATCCTCCAACGAGGCAAATAGCGCCCGTTTGAAGCCGCTTCCCAAGCGGTTGCGCTGCTCGTGGCGATCCATATATACGCTTCGCAGTTCTATGTTGGTCAGCCCTTCGCGCCGGTTGGCATAGACGGAGCTGATGTAGTTCATATCGTCGCCCACAACGCTGATGATGTCTGCCGAGAGGTTGGTATAGACGTAGCCGTAGTTGAGTCGCTCATCGTTGTAGAAGTGCTGTTGCGGCATACGCAGTATGCGTCCCACCGTCTGTGTGGTGAAGGTCATACTCTTCAGCTCGCGGAAGATGAGCAGCACCGCCGCCCTTGGGCAATCCCACCCCAGCGCAATGGCCTGTTTGAAGAGCAGCACCTTGGTGGCATCGTCGTTGTGAACGATATTCCCTAGGTTGGGACTCTTCTCCTTCGAGAGCCACACGGCCAATCCGCCGTTGTCTTCCGTAATGTCGATACCAGGAGTGGCCAAATATTGTTTCACCTCGTCAGCTATGGTGCTCTCCTCGCGGCTCAGGCTTTCGCTACTGTCGTTGGGCAGTTGTACCAGCAGCAGGGGGTTGATACCATATTCGCGTAGTTGGTTGGCCAGCTCGTCGCGTTTCGCAAGGGCTCGTTTCAGCAGCCGTTGGTTCACTGTCAGGTCGCTCTGCTCGCGGTCGCTCTTGATGTCGGGGTTCAACTGAACGCCTTTCTTTATCATCTCCTCTTCCACCACCTCCTGACGTTGCACCACCACGGTGTCGCAACCTCCGGTGATGGGGGTGGCTGACACGCGAAGCTCGATGTCGGGGTTGATATTGGCAAGCACCTTTTCGCTCTTCACAGCATTGCGGCCGCCAAACATATGCTCCTCGTCGATAATCACCACAACAGGTATACCGTGTTCTATCCTCGTGCGGCGCAGCAGTTCGTAGAGGGTGCGGTTCTGCTCGTTGTCGCGTATCAGCACGGCGTTGTCCTTGTTGATGCTCTCCCAGTTGAGGAACAGCACCTCGCCGTCGCGCAGGCCTTCCAGATGATCGCACTCGTCGAACATCACGGGACGCAGGCTTCGTGTCTCGCTGAAGAAGTTGCGCATCGAGCGGTAGCTCTGCTGGTGCAGCTTGTTGGGTGCTATCCACACCCACGCCACACGGGTGTACTGGCATTCGCCACTCTCTTTCAGCTCGCGCTGCAACTCGTCCATCATCGCACTCACCATCACCGTCTTGCCGCTCCCCGTGGGGGCTTTGAACACTATCTTGTTCCTCCGCCCTCCGAAGTTCAGCAGCCTCACCACGCGCTCCTTCAGCTCGTGTACAGCCGTCCGCTGGTAGTTTTTCAGTTCAATCATTCTTTCTCCTCCTTTCCGCTCTCGAGCAATCTTACGTTGTTCTCTATCATATTGCGCAGCTCTTCTTCTGTCGGCATATAGGGCAGGTATTTGGCGGCAAACAGTTGCTGCGAGCCGTTCAGAACGGAGTATTTCACCACCGTCTCCTCTTTCTCGGCACACAGCAGGATGCCTATCGTCGGGTTGTCGCCCTCGCCACGCTTCAGGTCGTCAAACATCCGCACATACATATCCATCTGCCCGATGTCACGATGAGTCAGTTTCTTGGCCTTGAGGTCAATCAGCACGAAACACTTCAGTATGTAGTTGTAGAACACCAGGTCGATGTAGAAATGGCTTGTCTCGGTGCTGATGCGGTATTGGCGGCCGACAAACGAGAAGCCTTTGCCCAGTTCGAGCAGGAACTGCTGCATATTGTCTGTCAATGCAGCTTCCAACTGCGATTCCTTATGGTTGGGATAAGGCGGCAAACCTACAAACTCCAGCACGTAGGGGTCTTTCAAAAACGACTTCACATCGATTGGCTGCAGCTGAGCGTTGCCCATCGTTTGCGGCTTATTCCCGTCCGGTGCCGCAAGCAGCCGCTGGTAGTAGTGTGACTCTATGTTGCGTTCCAACTGCCGCACCGACCACCCTTCCTGTGCTGCCTCTTGCAGATAATAATGACGGGCATCGCTATCTTGCACACGCATTATCAGCCTGTTATGGCTCCAGCTTAATTTGCTACACAGTGTGTAGCAGATTTCCTTATCAGGATAGGTCAAGAAGAACTGGCGCATATTTCTCAGGTTAGCATACGAGAATCCGTTGCCAAACTCTTTCTCTAAAGCACTTGAGAGTTTCTGTAGTATTTGCTCCCCGTATGCCGCTTTGTTAGAGCCGTTCTGCTCTTCCACCACTATGCGTTGGCCTATCATCCAGTAGGTGGTGACCATAGCGGTGTTGACGGCACGTGCGGTGGCTTGTCGTGCCTGCGTCAGCAGGGTGCGCACTTCGCCCACCAGTTTGTCCATCTGTCCTTTCTGCAATGTGTTCATTCCTCACCTCCTTCCTTCGGCGATCCTTCGACGGTCTCTCGGCGAACCCTCTTCTTGGGCAGCACGCTCTTGTAGGCCTGATAGATGGCCTCCGGCAGGGCGCAGAGCTCCACTTTGTCAATCACGGGAGCGAAGTCATCGTCCCAAGCGTAGGCTCCGGGCGAGAAAACATAGACTTTGATTGCGTTATTGTGTAAATGCGTTAATGCGTTAGTGGCTGACGCGGATTGGAGCCAGTCGACAATGTCGGGTATCACTTCTTCGTTGTATATCACCATCATCGCACGGTTGCCGTCCGAGAAGAGACGCACATCGTTCTGTGTTAGCATCCTACTCCCCTCGCCTATAGGAGAGGGGTTGTCGGCCGAGCCGACGGCACACCAGGGGGTGAGGCTGTAGATTTCCTCCTTGATGCACAGCAAGTCGGTGCTGGCGGCCACGAGGCGGCGCATATTGCGGTTGGTGCGCTCGCGCGGCAGCAGATGGGTGCGGTAGTAGCGCAGGTTGTTCTCCCGCAGGCCTTCCACCTGAATGCCTTTAGGCGTGGTATAGCCCTCAATCACACGTTTGTTGCGCTCGTATGTAACCTCGCGGCAGATATTGTTCTCGTTGTTGGTCACCAGTATGCATTGCCGCTTGCCACCATCCTCCTTGTTCAGCTGCATCACCGCATGCAGCGTGGTGCCGCTGCCGGCAAAAAAGTCGAGGACGGTGGAGGTATCATAGAATGGAGCCTTCAATATTTCTCTTATCAGGTCAACATTCTTTGGATTGTTGAATGGTAAATCAAAATCCTTGTGTATTTGAGAGACTTCAATGTCTGTCCAATTGCTTGTTCTCAAAAATGTGTCTGATGGTCCAACCCAATACTGAACACCACCGTTCTTTCCCGTTCCATTGGGTATTCTACGAATGAACCTCTTTGAACATCCTGTGTTTTCCCAATATTCTTCAAGAGATATGTCGCTGTGGTTTTTCAGATAGTCTTCATAATTTATGACAGCTTCCATCGCCAGTTCTTTTGACCATCTCCATTGACCTGTCGTAGGTGCAAATCCGAGTAGGTCATATCTCATACTAGGTCTATCCGCGTTGCTCCAGAAAACATTCCATGTTCCTTTTGATGGTGTGTCTGTTTTCTGTACACGCATTTCCTTAAACAGAAAATTTTCTTTAGCATAGACCAATATGTATTCTGCACCAACATTTAACGTGTTGAGTCCACCACTGGCAAATTGAAGATTTAATGTTTTTGTTCTGCGTCTAACATAAATTGAATTTCGAAAATTCCTTTCCCCAAACACCTCATCGCACAACAGTTTCAGATTAGCTTGCTCGTTGTCGTCGATGGAGATAAAGATAACCCCGCGGTCGGAGAGCAGACGCTTGGCAATGCGGAGACGCTTACTCATAAAGGAGAGCCACTTGCTGTGTCTGTAGCTGTCCTCGCTGTCCACAAAGCTGTCGTTGTAGACGAAGTCCTTGTTGCCCGTGTTGTAGGGCGGGTCGATGTAGATGACATCCACCTTTCCCTCGTGGGTGTAGCTCAGCGTGGTCAACGCCTCCAGGTTGTCGCCCTCGATGAGGATATGGTTTGGGGCATCCTTGCCGCCGTCAAGCAACGCCAAGTCTTTGTCCTCCACCAGCACCGGAAGCTCCTCGCGCAGCCGCTCCTCGACGTCCTCCTCGCGTTCCTCCCACACGAGGCCGTAACGCTTCGTGGCTGCCAATTCCAGCAGTGCCGCCCGCTCATCGTCGGTCAACCCCTCCAGTTGTTGTATCTTCTGCCGCAAAGCGGCCCTGTCTATCTTTCCCATCGCGTATGTACTTTAAAAATCGCGTGTATATGGTATATAATTAGCAAAGTGCAAAAATACGAAGATTATTTGAATTGACAAAATTAAAGTTTCGCGCGTGCGAGAAAATGTTATAAATGGAAGGTGCCGAGATAGTGGCTGGGGCTGGATTGGTCGGGGCGGACTTGGGATTTGGTGGCGGTGGCGCGATGGAAGCAGGTGGCGCAGAACCAGGCATAGACATGCATCAGGGAACCGGAGGCGCACATCTCCGTGGGAAGCTCGAAGGTGCATTGGGAACAGCTGTCACGCATAGGGCCGCGATAGAGACTCATCGCGGGAAGGTCGGGCAGATAGACGGCCACGAGGAGTTGGTCGTCGGGTACGGCATGCATTTCATAAAGTCCAGCGTCCGGACAGGTGATGCGCAGGAGGTTGCCGTCGAGTTCGGCAGTTATGCCGGCAGGGATATGGCGCGGTCCCTGAGCCAGCAGCAGTTGCTCGGGGCAGAGCTCCCACAGGGAGGTCTCCTCATTCCAGCGCATAGCACCGTTGTCCCAGTTGGCTTTGACGAAAGCGTTGCGAGGTGTCAGGCCCTTGGTCTCCTCGGCGGCACGGGCGAAGCCGAGGTTGACGGCTTCGGATAAATGGGCCGAGAGGCGGTTGGCAAATGCCAGCTTGGCTCGATGTCTCTGCTGAGCAGGTGTGCGTGGATTGGTTGGGCGGTATAGGCCTTTCTTGACCTGCTGGTTGTTGAGCCCCACATATATATTGTTGCCACGCTTGCCGTGCTCCAATCCATTAGAATCAATCTTTGACATAGGCTTGTATTATGCTTGTTAGGTACTTGTCATGTGTTTGTTATCATGGGGTGTCCCTATATTTACCCTAGAATTACCCTAGAGTTTCCCTAGAATTTCCCTAGAATTATCCTAGATTCTTCAATATAACGTAACATCATGGGTATTATTATCTCGAAGAGATAATAATATATATATATTCCCGCAGGGTTGCTATGGAATGGAAATGTTAATGGGTGGCTTACGCTATGCATTGATTACTCATCTTCCTCATAATTCTCATCATCTGTTTTTTATGTGTTAGTCGGGGTAGTTGCCGCCAACTATAACTTGCTGATTTATGTATTCTTCTTTAGAAGAATATATAGTAGCTATAGGGGTAAAAAAAAGGCACCCTGTTGGGTGCCCTTTCTGCTATTGTGCGAGTGTTAATTATTTCTCGATTTCGGCACGGACTTTCTTGAAGGCCTCGATGCACTTGTCGAGGTGCTCGTGCTCGTGGGCGGCGCTGATTTGGACGCGGATGCGGGCCTGGCCTTTCGGGACGACGGGATAGTAGAAGCCGGTGACGAAGATGCCTTCTTCCTGCATCTTGGCGGCATACTGCTGGCTCTTGGCGGCGTCGTAGATCATGACGGCGCAGATGGCACTCTCGCTGGGTTTGCAGTCGAAGCCTTCTTCCTTCATGCGGCGCAGGAAGTAGTCGGTGTTCTCATGCAGCTTGTCCTGCAGGGCGTTGGTCTCGCTCATGAGCTCGAACATGCGGATGCCGGCGGCCACAAGGCCGGGAGCCATCGAGTTGCTGAAGAGGTAGGGACGGCTGCGCTGACGGAGCATGTCGATGATTTCCTTCTTACCGGTGGTGAAACCGCCCATGGCGCCGCCGAAGGCTTTGCCGAGGGTGCCGGTGAGGATCTCAATCTTGCCACGCAGGTTGTAGCGCTCGGTGACACCGCGACCGGTCTTGCCGACGACGCCGGCGGAGTGGCTCTCGTCGACCATCACCATAGCATCGTACTTGTTGGCGAGCTCGTAAATCTTGTCGAGCGGGCAGACGTTGCCGTCCATGGAGAAGACGCCGTCGGTGACGATGATGCGGAAGCGGTTTTTCTGAGCGGCCTTGAGCTGCTCCTCGAGGTCGGCCATATCGGCGTTGGCGTAGCGGTAGCGCTGGGCCTTGCAGAGGCGGACACCGTCGATGATGGAGGCGTGGTTGAGAGCGTCGCTGATGATGGCATCCTCTTCGGTGAGGAGTGGCTCGAAGACACCGCCGTTGGCGTCGAAGCAGGCGGCGTAGAGGATGGTGTCCTCGGTGCCGAAGAACTCGGCGATTTTCTTCTCAAGCTGTTTGTGGAGGTCCTGGCAGCCGCAGATGAAGCGGACGGAGGCCATACCGTAGCCGCGGGCATCCATGCCCTTCTTGGCGGCCTCGATGAGCTCGGGGTTGTCGGCAAGACCCAGGTAGTTGTTGGCGCAGAAGTTGAGGCACTTCTTGCCCTTCACCATAATCTCGGCACCCTGGGGGCTCTCGATGATGCGTTCGTGTTTGTAAAGACCGGCGGCCTCAATGTCGGCCAGCTCTTTCTGCAAATGCTGTTGAAACTTAGTGTACATAATTACAATATTTTATCGTTATTTTTTTTTACTTTTATCCATTGATAACAACCTACAAAAGTACAAAAAAAACTTTATGCTGCAAAATTTTTTTGCAACCGACCGCAAAAAAGAATTGTTAACAACCGTTAAACACGAATACCCTACGAAAGACCTATCAACACCTACTGTGGTAGGAGTGGTTAGGAGTTGATAAGGAGTTGGTAGGGAGATGGTAGGTAGTTTATACCTATCTGGCACAAGGTGTTATGTACGGAAACGGGTATCCGGTGAGATTAGGGGTGACAGAAAGAGGGTTTGAGTTGGAAAATTAACTTAACAAATGTTAAAACATGGGGATGTCTCCTGCGATGGAAGGGGCATACTCCTGGGTGTTGGAGTGCCAGATGCGGAGGAAGGATTTTGAGACGTTGGGGAGGTATTCGCCGGGGGTGATGTGCCACTGGATGGAGTCGGAGACGTGGCGGCGCAGGGGTTCGGGGTCGTCGATGCCTTCGGCGGTGGGGAGCAGGCGCCAGCAGAAGCCTTCGCAGCGGAAGCTGTTGGGATAGAGGTCCTTGAGACGGTCGTAGGCGAACTGGGAGAAGTAGACGGGACGGCGGAAGGCGTTGTCGTTCATCACCTGTATCACCTTGCGGAAGCCCGAGACGTTGATGTTATAGACATCCATATCAGGACGCTGGTTTTCAACATATTTCAGATACCAGAGGGGGAAGGTGTCGTTGTCGCCATAGGTGAAGAGGATGGCGCCGTGGTCGCAGCTCTGGAGGTGCGCCATGCTGATGTCGTGGACGGAATGGCAGTCGTGGCGGTCATGGTCGTTCCAGTTGCCGACAGCCAGTGTCAAGGGTGCTAACAACAGCAGCCAGCGCCATCGGCGAAGGTTGATTCTGGCGGCGCCGATGCCAATCCAGATGGCGAAGGCATAGAAAGAAAGCACATAGGCGTAGTCGCGTTCGCGAGGCTCGTAGCAGGGATGGTTGAGGTAGAGGTTGAGGATGATGCCGCCAAAGAGGAAGAGCAGCAGCACAGCATGGAAGTCGCCCCGACGGCGACGGCGGTGGCACCACAATCCCCACAAGCCCAGCAAGAAGGGAAGCACGAAAATTGAAAATTGAAAATTTAAAATTGAAAACTTCCGCGACTCTGGTTGATAGGCTAGGTTCTCGCGGCCGATGAAGTTGTACATCAGGTAGCGGCAGTACATGTAGCCGAACTGGTAGGTGAACCAGTATTTCACGTTGCCCCAGAAGGTTGGGCTGTCGCCACCCCAGTCGGCCCAGTGGTCGGCATCGCGGTCGCGCCACATGCGGGGGTAGAGAGGCGCTTTGGCATATTGGTCGCGCGAGAAATATTTCTTAAAGTCCTCGTAGGTGGCGGGGTTGCCCTCGTTGATGGGCGGGTTGGCGGCGGCGCGGATGGGGATGATGGCGTAGGGGGTGAGGCCGAGGAGGAAGAAGAGGGTGGCGAAGGCTATTATTTTAAGGAGTGGAAAGGAGTGAGAAGGAGTGAAAGGGAGTGAAAGGACGTTAGCTTTTTGTCTGGTGTTGCGGATGAATATCCACAGGAGGAAGGGGGCGACCAAGAGGGTCATGAGGTGGACGCAGACACCCAGGCCCAGCAGGAGGGCGATAACCAAAAGGAGGCGGTTGTTGCCGTTTTGCTCCCACCGCAGCATGAGCCACACGGCGAGTGCACAGAAGAGCATGGCCATGCTGTAGACCTCGCTCTCGACAGCCGAGAACCAGGCAGTGTCGCAGAAGAGATAACACAACGCTCCTACCGCAGCGGAAAGGTGAGAGGTGAAAGGTGAGAGGTGAAAGGTGCTACGCTGCAACAGTAGAAGGATTGTCTTGTACAATAGCATTACCGTTAGGGCGGCGCAGAGGACAGAGAAGAAGTTGCTCATCGGAGCCACCAGCATGGGGTTGCCGAAGGAGAGGAGCATGAAACAATGGGAAACGAGCTGATAGAAAGGGGCTCCGGGCGGGTGGCCCACCTGGAGGCCATAGCCCGTGGCGATGAACTCGCCGCAATCCCACCAACTAACCGAGCGGTCCATGGTGAGGAGGTAGACGACCAAGGAAAAGATAAATATAAGGAGTGAAGGGGAGTGAAAAGGAGTTTTTTTCATTTTACCAATTAACGACAGCTTTGTTGAAGACGTCCTCGCATAGCTCGGTAACGATTTCGCCCACCAGTGTGTTCTCGACCATAGAGAAGTCGAGCGAAGCAGAATAGTCGCGGTAGCGCGAGAACTGCTGCTCGAAGTTGGCCTCGGGGTCAATGTTGTTGGTGAAACGCACCTTGATGGTGACGGTGAGGCGGTTCATGGAGACCTCGTCGCTGGCGGAGAGGGCCGCGGCACGGGTGTCGTAGCCGACAATCTCGCCCTCGACATGGAGGTCGCCGCCCTCGTTGCTCATTACGTCGAGGGGTGTCTGGCTGCTGAACATCTGCATCAGCTCGTCGGTGAGTTTCTGACTGAGCTGCGGGTTGACGGTGGCGGCATAGTTGGGGAAAGTGGCCACAGAAATGGTCTTGGCCCCGGGCGGGATGGAGGCACCGGTGAAGGAGTAGCCACCGCTGCAGGATTGCAGGAGTGCAAGAAGTGCAAGGAGTACCATGGAGTGCAGGACAAATGTTCTTCTTGTACTATTGTCTTGCACTCCCTTGCGCTCCCTTGCACTCCTCCCTTCTCCTTTAATAATCTCTCGAGTCTTCATCGATGCGTTGTTCGTCTTCGAGTTGCCACAGCAGGAAGCCTGTCTCCTGCTGGATATAGTTCAGCACTGATATCTTGGTCATCAGGTCGGGCACGGCGGCCACCTCGCTGATAAGTGCATCGATTTTTTCTTTGAATTTCAGGTCCATAGTTTTCTTTTCGTTATGTGGTTATAACGTGATTGCGTTATTATGCGTTATTATCCGTTTATTCTATTATAATAGTGCCACCAGAGCTCGGGAATCTCGTTGTCCATAGCACGCTGGTAGTCGGCATAGCTACACGGGATGAGGGTGTGGCGCTGGTAGCGCTCGCGGCGTTCCTGGTCGTTGCAGGGCACCTCCATCCACCAGCGGTCGCTCTTGAGGCTCTTGTAGAAGACGATGTCGAGGCCGTGCTCGCGCATCTCCACGGTGAAGCGTTTGTAGGACTGCTTGTCGCGGTGGGGGAAGTCGTTCTGACGGTAGTAGAAGCCCTCGATGAAGTGCCACACGGCATGGGCCAGCATGTGGGCCGTCTGACCGTCGCGGTCGTGGCGCGGGTTCATCTCGAAGAGGCCGAAAGTGGAGGTCTTGTCGCTCATGCCGGCGAAGCGTGCCAGCTGGCAGAGCTGCTCGCCGTAGAAGCCGTGGGGCGAGGGGTTGGCGTTGGCCGGGGCGTCGCTCTGGCGCACGGCGCTGATGTCGACGGCCACCACGTCGCTATAGCGCACCAGGGGCTCGGCACCCACCATCGACGACTGCACCTCGCCGAGGCGTTTGGTGCTGAATTTCAGATCGTCCATGAGGTCAATCATCTCCTGGCCGACGAAGTAGGTCTGATAGCCCACGTTGACATAGTCGAAGAGGTAGTTGGGCTGCTGGAGGATGATATGCTGGAGGTAGTTGTTCGAGTTAATCTCGTCGCCGCCGTCGAGGTTGAAGCGCGAGTCGACAGAGCAGATGTTGATGACGCGTCCAAGGACTTCGTAAGCCTTGTAGATGGGGAAGACGAGGTCGTCGCTGCCGCCAAGGATGATGACTGTAGTGCCGTTTTCTATCAGTTGATGCAGGGCCTCGATGAGGGCGAAATAGGTGTCGCGTTTCTCGGCACCGGCGGCGATGTTGCCCAGGTCGACGATGTCGGTGTCGGCGTGGGGCTTGGCCAATCGGTAGAGGCGGTGACGGATAAGGTCGGGTGCGGCGGCGCAACCGGGGTTGTCCTCCGACCCGCGATCCTCCTTCACGCCCATTAGCGCCAGGCGTGCGTTCTTCCAGTCGGGGAAGGCGCCGGGGGCGGTGAAGGCAGCGATGTTGTCGCCCAGCATGGGGTGGAACTCGCGGCTCTGGAAATCCACGATGGCGGTGTCGACAGGTTCAAAATAGGTGCTCAGTTCCATGTTCTTTCATTAAACTTAACCCTCTTATAACGCAGACACTCCTTTTTTATTGTGTCTTGTCGGGTGTGAAAATCTTTTTTCCTCCCATATCAAAAATATTTTGTACTTTTGCACTTTGTAATTGTTCGGAAAAAATCAAAATAATAAAACAATAACACCTATGAAATTCAACCGTATCATTGTCGCAGGGCTGCTGAGTGCAGCGATGCTCGCCGGCTCTGTCGCCGAGGCCTGCACCAATTTCCTCTTCACCAAAGGCGCCACCAAGGACGGCAGCACCATGATTACCTATGCCGCCGACAGCCACACCCTCTATGGCGAACTCTACTATCGCCGTGCCGCCGACTATCCCGCCGGCACGATGTTCCAGGTCATCGACTGGGACAGCGGCATGCCGCTGATTCAGATTCCGCAGGTGGCTCACACCTACAGCGTGGTGGGCAACATGAACGAGTGGCAGCTGGCCATCGGCGAGACCACCTATGGCGGCCGCGAGGAGCTGGCCAACGAGATTGAGGGCGGCATCGACTACGGTTCGCTCATCTACCTCACCCTCCAGCGTGCCAAGAACGCCCGCGAGGCCATCGCCGTCCTCGCCGGTTTCCTAAAGGACTATCCCTACCACAGCGAGGGAGAGAGCTTCTCCATCTGCGACCCCAATGAAGTGTGGATTTTCGAGCTCATCGGCAAACGTTCTGCTCCCGTCAAGGCCGACCTCGCCAAGAAGCTGAAATACAAATACACCGACGGTGCCGTGTGGGTGGCCCGCCGCATCCCCGACGGCTATGTGTGCGGCCATGCCAACCAGGCCCGCATCACCCAGTTCCCCCAGGAGGGCAAATGGAACAATGCCAAGGGCAAAGGTCTCCACAAAGCCATCAGCAGCCTCCATCTCGACTACCTCTACGAGCCTGAGGTGGAATGCGTCTACAGCGCCGACGTCATCACCTTCGCCCGCGCTTGCGGCTGGTACGACGGCACGAATGCCGACTTCTCCTTCGTCGACACCTATGCTCCTCTGACCTTCAGCGGCCTCCGTGGCTGCGATGCCCGTGTCTATGCCATGTTCAACCGCGTGGCCAGCGGCATGCAGCGCTACGAAGCCTACGCCATGGGCGACAAGAACGCCGAGCGCATGCCCTTGTGGGTGAAACCCGACCATCAGGTCGACGTCCACGAGGTGATGAACCTGATGCGTGACCACTACGAGGGCACCGCTATGGACATGACCAAAGACCTCGGCGCCGGTCCCTTCCAGTGCCCCTACCGCTGGCGTCCCATGGGCTTTGAGGTCGATGGCAAGAAGTACATCCACGAGCGCGCCACCTCGACCCAGCAGACCGGCTTCTCGTTTGTGGCCCAGTGCCGCGGCTGGCTGCCTGCCAAAGTCGGCGGCATCATTTGGTTCGGTGTCGACGACACTTACTCGACCGTCTACTGCCCCATGTACTGTGGCATTACCGAGATTCCCCTCTGCTTCCGTCAGGGCAACGGCGACATGCTCACCTACAGCGAGACCGCAGCCTTCTGGCTCTTCAACCGCGTCACCAACTTCGTCTACAGCCGCTACAGCGACATGATTAAAGATCTCCAGAAGGTGCAGAACCGCCTCGAGACCACCTATATCTCCGACGTGCAGAAATTCGATGCCCGCATCAAGGACCTCAGCGGCGACGCCCTCACCCACCAGCTCAACGACTTCTGCTCGCGCCAATCGAGCAAGATGATGATGGAGTGGACCGAACTGGACCGCTACCTCCTCGTCAAATACATGGACGGCAACATCAAGAAAGAAAAAGACGGCAAATTTGAGCGCACTGCCTCCGGTATGGCCGCCTTCCCCATGCAGCTGCCCTACCGCGCCGAGTGGAACCGCATGATTGTCAACGACCACGGCGATGTCATCCGCGAAAAATAGCCCGTCGGTTTGACCCCTTAATGAAGAGACGCAGCGTGCTGCGTCTCTTTCTTTTTTCCTAAAAAATGTTAAAAGTTACACCCCTCTTGTAGAGATTTGACAAAAAAACTGTTATATATGTAAGTAGACAGGCTCGAATGATATGGCAACCGACACTAACCGATACTCCGACTTCGACCGTCTGATGCAGCGCCACAAGGGGCTCATCCGACGCCTCTGTTGGTGGCAGGCTTCAGGCCACCGCGAGGAATGCGAAGACCTCATGCAAGACTGCCTCGCCGACCTCTGGCACTACCGCCACACCCTACGCCCCGATGCCAACGAAAAACAAGAACGCCTATGGGTCAAGTACCACTGCCGTAGCGTCTTCTCGCATCGCAACGCACGCCCGACCATCGAGACCACCACGCTCGACGAAGCCCGCACCGTGGCAGAAGAGAACATAGACACCCGCAGCCTGATAGCCGAACTGGCCACCACCCTCAGCGACAGCGAACACCGCGTCCTCGACCTCATATTGAACGGCTTCTCGACAGCCGAGATAGCAGAACTCCTCGGCGTCAAAGCCGCCACCATTAGCCAGACACGCTATCGCATAATAGAAAAAATGAAAAAGCAAACAGATAACGCCTTATGAACGAACAACAACTGGAACAGCTCCTGCGCGACGAGACCCGTCGCCGCCGCCACGAAGACGACGAACACCTGCGCGACCTCGGCGCCGACCTCACGGCCGACCTGCCGTCGTGGGCCTTGCGCCGCCGCATCGCCGGGACCCTTCTGTCGGTCGGCCTCCTGATAGCCATTCCCATGGCCTACAGTGCCCTGCTGCCCGATGTCGACGGCCAATCCATCGTGGCTTGCAACCTCCACGGAGAGGAAGAAGCCGTCCTTCTATGCGCCAACAAACTTTTAACCTAAAATATTATGAAACGTCTATGGATCATCACCGCCGCTCTGCTGGCCGTGGCACTCGTCGGCATCACCGCCTGGCATTTCTGGCCAACCTGCGACCCCAATGTCAGCGCCCTCTACCGGCAGTATGAGCACCAGCCGGGTGTCCGCGTGGGTTTCGTCGAAGGCTTTGCCTTCAACGACAGCGTCCGCGTCGACGTGGTCACCGTCGAGGCCCTCGACTCCACCGGCTGGCAGTGGATGGAGGGCGAGTTCGACTTCCCGCCACTCGACGAACGCCGCCAACAACTTCTCGCACAAGGAGAAGACATCATGCAAAGCTGGCCGCTTGACGATGGCAAAAGCATTGCTTTCCTCTCGCGTCAACAGCAGGCACTCTGCATCGTCCAAACCTGCGACGACCGCCAGTTTGAAGCCGTATTTATGTATCACCTCGAAAAACTCGGAAACCAATGAAACATATATCAATCTTTCTCATCTCAAGCCTTTTCGTTTGCAGCTTACTCGCTTCGTGCGACTCATCGAGCCATATCGCACGTTCGCGTCCCATGGGGCCCACCGACGACAGTCCGCAGCTAGCCACTAGTCAACGTTCCGACACCGTGAAGAACCGTCATGCCGACCCCACCATACAGATTCCCGGCAACGAAAGCAGCACGGTTCCCAACGCCTTTGCCTCGGGGGCAGTCAGCTACATCGTCGACGACCAGTCGTTCACTGGCGAGGTGCGTACCGACGAAGACCTCACTACGCTATACCTCAAACTATTAGATTATGCCAAGCTTGGGCATAGCGTCTGCATCGCAGCCCCCAACAGCAGCTGCCTCGGTGCCAAAGGCGAGAGCGTCAACTTCTCCTCCACCAGCGAGCGCGCCGTCACCGAGTGGGCCACTAAAATGATAAAGAGAGGATACTCGGTCACCATCGATTACAACAAGAGCACCCGCACCTACAACTGTACTGCGTACAAGCCAAAATAAACAGTTCGTCAACCCAACAGGACATCCATAATCATCATGAGGACAAAGCCGATGGCGAATCCGATAGTGGAGAGGTTGGTATGTCGCCCTTGGGCGGTTTCGGGGATAAGTTCCTCGACCACCACATACATCATGGCACCGGCTGCGAAAGCCAGCAGGTAGGGCAAGGCCACGCCGAGCACTCCCGCCAGCAGCAGGATGGCTACTGAACCCAGGGGTTCCACCACGCCGCTCAGGGTGCCGATAAGAAACGACTTCATTCGCGAGTTGCCTTCCGCGTGCATTGGCATGGAGATGATGGCGCCCTCGGGGATATTCTGTATGGCAATGCCGATGGAGACCGCCAGTGCGGCGCTGAGGGTCAAGCCCTGTGCCTCGCCAGCGAAGACTACACCCACGGCCATACCCTCGGGCAGGTTGTGGATGGTGACGGCCAAGGCCAGCATCATGGTGCGCGAGAGACGTGACTTAGGGCCTTCGGCCTTTTGTGCGCCGACATGCAGGTGGGGTGTCAACTCGTCAATCAGCAATAGGAATCCCATACCCGCCAGGAAGCCGATGGCGGCCGGAAGCACACTCCTCAACCCTGCGGACAGCTCCCCTAAGTTAGGGGAGCAGCCAGATGAGGCCATATCTATCGACGGTATCAGCAGCGACCATACGCTTGCCGCCACCATGACACCGCTGGCGAAGCCCAGCAGGGTCTTCTGCAGCCGGTCGGGGATGTCCTTCTTCATGAAGAACACAAACGCCGACCCCAGCATGGTGCCCACCAAAGGCAACAGTATTCCTATGACCAAGGCGTTCATTTATCTTTTCGATTGGGATTCTTGGGGAACCAGCCTTTTTCCACACGCTCGCGCTGCTTGAAGAGCTCGAGTATCGACCAGAGGCTTGAGAAAGCCACCACACCGAGGATGGTCGAGGGAATGGTTGCCTCTGTGAGCAGCGACCCTGCGATGCAAGCCACAGCCAACAGCAGGAATCCCCACCAACAACGTGTGCCAAGATAGTATTCCGCTTTGATGACAATGGGGTGGAAAAGTCCTATACACAGGAAGGAAGAGACTCCGATGATTATGCCAGCAAAGTTCATTTAGTATCATTTTTTGAGGGTGCAAAATTACAACTTTTTTTTCAAACAGAGAGAAAAAGAAGGTCAGAAACTGTATTTCAACTTTAGCCAAACCTCGCTGTTGTGGGCATAGGTGAGGAACATGCCTTCTTCGGCGTAGAAGAGGTCGTAACCCAGAAGAACATGAATCTGGTCGGTGGCGGCCCAGTCGGCGCTGAAGCGGTTGAAGACCCCGAAGTCCTTTACGTCGGCGTAGGCGAAGGTGGAAAGCGTCAGGGAATTGTTCAGGAGGGCTTTGGAGATTCGGAGGGTGGCAAGCAAGGTTTGTTCCCCAGTGCCAAAGGTCTGGTTGAATTGTGCCGAGAGGTTCCAGTCGTTGCCAGGATACCAGTCGAGTCCCGCCAACGCATTGCCTTGGTGCTCACCGTGGTCATCGATATTGTCGGCAATCTCGCCCCGGAAGGCGAAGTTGCCAAAAGGAATTGACACATCACCGCCAATGACAGACAGGCGATGATAGCCGATGTGGTCAACAAGGAACTCCGGCATCTTGCTCCAGGTGCGCAACGCTATCAGGGAGAAATCCCCACCCGACAGCGAGCAGTTGAATCTTGCGCCATATTCCATGTTTTTGAGTGATGGGTCGGGTTTTACTTCGGGCGGGAGCAATCCCACGGACCAAGGGTTGTCTGGATTGGTGGGCAGTTTGAAGAATTCGGCCACCGGCACAGCTACAGCCTCCAGGCTCCACGCGTCGTGCAGATAGCGGACTCGCAAGGCTCCCACTGGGACGCGGATGTCGTCATAGTCTTGCGCCAAGAATTCGGTGTAATCCATGGGGGAGATGAGGTCGGTGACACGCAATCCGTCGGCCACACCCCACGAGATGATTTGTTTGCCGGCACGTATGTCCCAGTTGGAGTTGCCCCAGTAGGCGTATGCTTCGCGCAGTTGGAATCCTGACAAGTCCTTGAGCAGGGCATTGTAAACGAGGTTGGCCGAGACGAACATTCCGCCGCCGTCTTTCTCGAGGCGGAATTCGCCACGGGCGCGGGTGCGCGACGACATCCAGTCGACAGGGGCTTCGGTACGGAAGGCATGGTAGGTGTCGAGAAATCCTTTGACGGAAAGGTCGATATTGTCCTGTGCCGAAAGGGAGTGGGCCGTGCACAGCACGGCCACTGCTCCCAAAAGTATGGTTTTCAAAGCGGTTCTCATAAGCATTTCTCCAATTTAGCCACCGTGAACATACTCTTGTCGACTTTGATGTCGTATTTGGGGCCACTCACGACAATCTGCGTGCTGTGACCACTCTGAACATTCTTCATCTCCATCTTCATCACCGTCCAGAATCCTTCAATCTTCTTCACGTCGAGGACGGTCATCACACGGTGCAGTTTGTTCAACTTGTCATAGAACTCCACATAGACGGCCACGTTGCAGTCCTGACGAATCCAGCTCACCTTGCGGCTGTAGATTTCGCGGGAATCAACGGGGGTAGACTCAACGACCCAGCACTTGTGTCCGTCGCGCACCTCTTCGCGCAACAGCTTATGCTTGTCTTCATCCACGCTGCGACCGCCCATGTCGTCATAGGTGAAATCGGTCCCCATGAAGTAGTCGGTCTTGGAGGAGGCTCCGCTGATGCGGCGCGTCTTCTTCATCGCCGGCAGGTAGAGCCACTTGTCGTCTTCTTTGCTGCTCTGGTCGTAGTCCCAGGTGAGAAAGCCAGTCCCCTTCACATCGCCTGGATAGGTGAAGAACATTATTTTCTTGGTGTCTTTGCCTTCATCCATGGCCCAGGATACCATCTTACGCTCGCGTTTGTCGCCATTCTTCTTGACGAGGGTGAGCTGCATCTCGGCATAGCGGCTATTGCCGTCGGGACGGTCCTTGACACGCTGGACGATGTCGCGACCAGTTAGATTTTGTGCGTTTAATTGCATGGCGGCAACGAAAAGCAATGCTGCCAAAAAGAAATATCTTTTCATGATTGTTCGGTTTTGTTGTTTAACATTCTTTTTCTTTACCATAAACTTTGAATTTCTTCACCAGCAAAGGCGTGATGAAGAGGTCGGCCAGCAGGGCCGAGAGGATGCCGATAACGGCAAGCACACCGAAGTTGATGCACATGGTGCAAGCCGAGGTGGCGAAGCAGGCGAAGACCGCCGAAGTGATGATGGAGGTGGTGACGATGGCCACGCCCACAACGCGGAAGGTGCGACGGAGGGCATAGGTATAGTTGGGCTTGCGGTCATACTCGAGTTTCGAATGGTTGAAGAAGTGGATGGTGTCGTCGACGACCATACCCAGCATCATGGGTATCAGCGTGGCGGTCATCATGTCGAGCGGAATGCCCATCCATCCCATGAATCCACCCACGAAGATGGCGGGCATAAGGTTGGGGATGAGGCCGATGAGGCCGACGCGGATGCTCTGGAAGGCTATCATCAGGATGATGGCGATGATAAGTACCGAGATGATGAACGACTGCATCTGACCACGTACCAGATACTGCATCATGGTGGTGTACTGCGGAATGTTACCCACGGCGGTCACGGTGACACCAGGGAACATCTCCTCAGTCTTCTTGGCGATGTCGTTGAGCTCGCGCTCTACCTCGGCCGAATTGAAGTCAGAAATCTCTACCATCAGGCGCAGGCGCTTGTAACCGTAATCCATCCAGTATTCCGCCTCCGAACCACCGGCATTCTCGTAGAGCATCAGCATCTGCGCCACTTCCTCCTCGGTCTTGGGGATGCGGTAGAAAGCCTTGTTGCCACCGTTGAGAGTCTGGTTGAGGTCTTTGATGATGTCGAGTATCGAATTGGTCCGCTTAGTCAGCGAATAGGTTCCAACCAGTTCCTCCAGCTGCTCCAGTTTCCGCAGGTTTTCAGGTTGTTTGGCGTCATCCTCGTTCTCGAACTCCATCACTAGGTCGTAGGAGTAGAGCGCACCCAACTCGCTGCGACCCACAGTCAGGACATCATTCACATAGGGGACAGCCTTGCCCATGGTTCGCTCGATATCGAAGGCGGGCTCGATTTTCCAAAGCCCGATACCCAGTGCCACACAGACAACAGCGAAGACAGCTACAATCGGCTTGGAATGTTTGAAGGTAAAGTCGTTGAGTTTCTCCATGGCACGACCCAGACGGGTGCCACCCTCACCATCGATACCAGCTTTGGGTTTCTTGTCCTTGCCGAAGGAAAGCAGCACGGGAGCCATCAACAGCGTGGTAAGGAGAACGAAGAGGATGGTCAACGAGCTCATCATGCCGACGCATTTCATCGGGCGGATGGGAATCACCATGAACGACATCAAAGAGATAACAGTCGTGAGGCCGCAGAACACCACCGACCAGCCTATCTCACTGATGGTCTCAACAACGGCCTGTTTGCGTTTGCCATGTCGGCGCATACATTGCTTGAAATAGGAAAAAATATGTATATTGTATGCGATGGCCACCGCGAAGGCCAGAATGGCTGGAATCATCAGCACGGTGCTGTCGACATACATCTGCGTGTAGCCCGCAATACCAAAGGTAATCACTATGCCGCCAATCACCGACAGGAACGGGCAGACGATGCCGCGCAGCGAACGGGTCATCAGCAACATCACCAGAATGCAGATAATGGCAGCAATCATCACCAAACGGCCCATCTCCTGGCCAATGTATACCGACTTCTGCTGCGTCACATACGGCATACCGGTGGCCTTCGGATGGAGGGAGGCATATTTCTCCTTCGTGATGATGCGGGTCACCTCCTCGCCGATCACGATATCGGGTGACACGTTGCTCGTCTGTTTCCACTCCTCCTCCGAAGGGAAAGCGCGCAGCTTCACAAGAATCCATGCGTTCCTGCCGTCCTGCGAGATGAGTTTACGAGCCACGTGAGGCTTGCTATAAGCAAGAGACCGGATCTGCTCCATCTCGGGCGATCCGGTCTCGGGTATCTCGTCGGGAACGATTTGCACTATCTCCATCCCGTCGTCCGTGCCCAGCATAAACTCGAGGTCCACCAGCGACGTAATCTTGTCGCCATACGAGAGCGAATCCAGCAATTCCTCACCCAACTCGCGCATGAGTGTGAGGTTCTCTTTGGTGAAGAGGTTGTCACACTCGGTGAGGATGCCAACAAAATAGTCGTTGCCGAAGTTCGCCTTGAATTCGTTGGTCTTCACCAACATCGGGTCACCTTCGATAAAATAGTCGTCGAAGGAGGTCTGCTGCACCATCTTCGACATACCGAGGAACGACGCTACCAGCACGATGGCAAACAATGCGATGGCAGTCCATCGCCACCTTAGGAGGAAGGCTGCATACCTTCCGAAAAACATGTTAATCTTGTGCGATTTCATTTTTGATTTTTATTTTTGATTAGACAATATTATCACACGCGCTGTTATTTGCAGCACACAAAATATTTGAAAATAAATAATATAATGAAACTATGCTACCGGCGGCGCCCGCAACAGGGACGTCCCGTAGCAATAGCTAATGTTAGTGACATCCGCCAGATGCGGTTTCGTCACAGGTTCCCACAGCGGCACAATCCGGAATGTCTGTTGGACAATATAGTTAAGGCCAAGAAAGATACAATACGGGCAATCATGATGGTGATGGTGTGGGTTTTCAAAGTGTCCCACACACTGGCCGCAGCCGTCTTGAGCGTCAATTGTATCGTCATGCACATGAAACGACGACAGCGTCACCATTGGCAAATAGCTGGCCAACAGAATAATAGAGGCAATATTTCGCTGCAGATGTTTCATCTTTCAAATTGCAAAAATACAACAATCTATCCGACTGGGCAATCCCCAAAAATGATGATTTGTCCTCTTTCTTGTGATTTAAAAGTATACTATTTCCTCGGGAACCACGGCCAGGTGCGGTTCACCCTCTTGCAGTAGGCATCGTAATCCTCGCCGTAGAGGTCGTGCAGCCATTTCTCTTCCGTGTTCTTCATCATCACAGCCATCAACGCCCAAAAGATGAACGGAAGCATGTTGAACCTAAGAGAAAATAAATCTTGTATAATCCAAATAATTTGTATTTTTGCAGGCGAAATTTTGAGGACAATGCAAGAGGAATTTATATATAACTCACTGATAATCAGCCAACCCACTACAAGAGATGTAAACGGAAGGCTTCCTCATTTTTTTTGATTCTTAGGTTCAACACTCTGGCTGCGCCGTCCCGACGGGCGCGGCTGGGGCTTTTGCCATGCATATAATTATTAGTAATGAAAACACCAACAAAAAAGAAAACCTATGTGGCACCGCAATTGACGGTGGCCTCCTTCAAGGTGGAGCGGGGCTATGCCGTGAGCGGTGGCAAGTTCTTGTCGCTCCAGATGCTTTTCACGCCAGACGATGAGACAATCGAGCAACGCGACGCCAGTGGCGGCTACATAGGTGGCGGCGACGGCAACAGCTGGTTCTGAAGAAATTGAAAGTTGAAAGTTGAAAATTGAAATGATGACACATTCTAAATTCAGAATTCAAAAATCTAAATTCGTAATTACAGCGTTGATGCTCCTGCTGGCGGCCTGCCAGAAAGAGGAGACTGACACCTTCGATATTCCCGATGGAGCATTGATGCTGACCACCGAGGGCTTCAGCAACCAAGACGGCAGCAAGACCTCGGTCAACGGCACCGCCGTGCATTGGGTCAACGGCGACCGAATCCGCATCAACGGCACGCGCGGCACCGTCACCACCGGCAGCGGCGCCAACGCCGACAAGGCCTACGCCACTGGCGACTGGAACCTCAGTACGGGTGTCCATGCCTTCTATCCTGCCGACATCGTCGACCAGCAATACTGGAACTCCGACAATCCGCAGGTCAACTTCCCCAACCGTTTCGCTTCGAGCTTCGATGGCGGCCGCCAAATCATCGGCCTGCCCATGGTGGGACGCGCCCCGGCCAACGCCAGCGGCGTGAAGTTCTTACACCTCAGCGCGGCCATCAATGTGCGTGTCCGCAACAACACCGGCCGTGCCAAGCTCTACCTCGACTCCATCACCGTCAGCAGCGCCTCGCAGCAGCTCTGCGGCATCGCCAATGTCACCTTCGGCAGCGGCGGTATCTACTCTATCATCGGCACCGGCCTCACCGCCAACAACATGAGCGTGACCGTCTATTTCCCCAACCCCGAAGCCTCCTATCTCGCCAACGGCGAAATCCGCGACGTGCAGGTGCCCATCTATCCCACCGTCGCGGGCGAGCTCACCTTCAAGGTCTACTGCCACACCCGCGCCGACGAGGAGATACACGTCGGCCTCTGCCCCGCGCACATCGAATACAACTACTGCCGCACCCTCTCCAACAACATCCTCAACCGCAATGTGATGGCTACAGCACAGATAGCAGTCACCGACGACGGCTACACCACCCGCATCGACCACGGCCTCTTCACCGCCAGCAACGGCCGCCAGGTGCGCTTCTCGCAGGGCAACCTGTTGTGCCACCGTGGCGGCGGCGATCTTTGGTACACTGGCCAGTTCTCGTTCCAGGCGCACCAGTACATCCCCCATCCGGAGCATCAAGGTCAGGATGTGGGCATAAACTATTCAGATGACGCAGACAACCTCTGGAACATCGGCCTTTTCGGCTGGGGCACCAGCAACAACCAGCACACCTACGGCTGGTCTTTTTCACCCTCAAGCACCGAGGATGGTGACCACTACTACGAAGCCTACTGCAACGCCAAACGCAATCTCTTCGAACCCGACTATGGCAACGCCGCCATTGCCGACTGGGGCTATAACGCCATCACCAACGGCGGCAATGCGGTGAATGCGGGATGGTTCACCCCCTCCAAGGAGGACTGGCAGGCCATTGTCTTCTCCCGCCCGGCGAGCACAGTGGCGCTCCACGACTTCTGGGGTAACGCCGAAGGCACCTGCGCAAACGCCCGTTTCGTAAGGGCGATAGTCCAGAACTCCTCGCACCAGCCGGTCAAAGGGCTGATACTCTTCCCCGACAACTTTGTCGACCCCTTTGGCCCCGATGGAAACCATGCTATGCAATATGTCAACAATACAACCGACCTGACGAACTGGAACGAGAGCGATCTCAACGTCTATTACAGCAACGAAGACTGGTTCCGCATGGAGGCCGCCGGTGCCGTCTTCCTGCCTGCCTCCAGTTGGCGCTATGGCCACAACGTTGGCTTGGGGTCCGGGGTGGAAGGCCTCATCCAAAGCCTCTATTGGTCGTCGTCCGTCGGTTCTAGTTATCATGCCTACGGACTCGCTTTCGCCGAAGGACACCCCGTGGAAATAATACTAAGCAGGCGCTACATAGGCCATCCAGTACGACTCATTTTCGCCGACAATGGCCGCGGCCAATGGGGCAGCAACAGCTTTGAAGGTTATAGTGACCAAGGGAACGCATGGTAAATTGAAAATTGAAAATTGGGTAGGGGGACCGCCGCGAAGCGGTGGTGGAGGAGTGTGAAAATGCGACAAGAGAGAGTGTGTAAAGAGCGAAGAAAAATAACAAACAAAGAATATATGAAACATACAAGACACATATCAGCAATCATCCTGGCCAGCGCCCTGCTGGCGGCCTGCGTCAAAGAACACGACATCGAGCCGGGCGCGGGCGACAGCTACACCGGCAAGGGCTTCCAGCTCACCGTCGAGGGTTCATCTCAAGACAATTCCAAGACCGTCCTCGGCAGCAGCTATGACATCCGCTCCGTCTATTGGAAAAACGGCGACATTATCCGCGTCAACGGCATCGAATACAACGTCATCACCAACGGCACCCAGTCGGAAATCCACTTCGACAACAACAGCCCCTCCGGCGCCATCGCCTTCTACCCCAAAGGCATCTGCAGCGTGGGCGACCCCATGGCCACCTCGGTCACCGTCTCCTTCCCCTCAAGCTACAAGTTCGTCGAGCAGGACGGCCACCAGGTGCTCGACATGCCCCTCGTCGGCAAGGCCGCAGCCCATGCGTCAGGCATCACCATGATGCACCTCTGCGGCGCCGTCAAGATCGACCTCATCAACCAGTCCTCGGGCGAATACATCCCCGACTCCATCGTCATCACCAGTACCCGACAGCTCTCCGGCAGCCGCGTCGTCGATGTCACCAACCTCAACATCGCCCCAGTCAATGCTGCGGGCAGCAACGGCCGCGTCGTCATGAGGTTTGTAGACAATCATCCCATGGTTAGTCAGGAACCCCCAGTTCGGATGCTCCGAGGCGAGACCCGCTCCATCGTGGTGCCCGTGCTGCCCTGCGACAACTTCACCGTCCAAGTCTACGGCGGCATCACCCCCAAAGGTGCCCTCGGCAAAGGCACCTCATCCCTCTACCAGCGAAGCTCTGTCCGCACCGTCGTCCGTGCCGGCATGATGAGCGCCCCGGCCACCATCACCGTCGGCGACACCTACAACAGCCTCCTGTCCAGCAACTACGCCTTCTCCGTCTCCCCCACCAAGAAAGTCTTCTTCTCGAAAGGCAACCTGTATATGACCCACTGCTGGTGGGGTTTCCACGAGATCCAGTGGAACCGCTGCTTCAACTACCTCACCCGAAATAATAATGGGGTCGAATGGGAAGACCATAATGCCTACCAGCAATACAATCACGAAGGCACCTTCGACCTCTTCAGCTATGGCGCCTCCGGTCATGTTTTTGCGCCTTGGGACAGGACTAACTTGTCACAGAATATCGCAGGCACACCTTACGATTGGGGACAATACACCGGCTATGATGCCCTCAATTTCGATGAGGGCGTTTGGCGCACCTTGACGGGAGATGAATGGAACTACCTGCTCAACCAACGTCAGGCAGGAGTTTACGATAATGGCGTATGGTATCGCTTTAAGTGCACCTCCATCAAACTGGCAAACAACGCCCGTGTCCCCGGCATCGTCATCTTCCCCGACAACACAAACGCATTTGGCGGAGCGTACATGATAGCCCATTCTATCATGGGGTCAACCGGGGAGTCCAACAAAATTACAGTGGACGATTGGAACACCTACATGCAGCCCGCCGGATGCGTCTTCCTGCCGCAGGCGGGCAGGTTTGGTGAAGATGAATCCAATGTGGCAATTAATCACACTTCCTATATATACTATTGGACAAGCACTCTGTATGGTGATTCAGGGAACCCGTGCTATTTTGGTTTTACCCTTGGCGAAAACTCAGCATGGCCCGAAAATGCACCGTCTAGAGCAAGGTTCCCCGTCCGCCTCGTGACAGACGCCAACTGAAGATAAAACAACGGTGGTTTTACTGCCGAAAGCAAAGTTTCTTTGCCATATCGAGTATCTGTCCACAACCATTGTAGCAATCCGATGCTGCGCATGTCTGGACTTTTTTGATGGTTGACGGGTTTGACTTATCCTGTCGGCAAAAAACAGGCACCGTCAGGCCGAGTTTTCGTGCTATCCTCACCCTCATTTCCTATGACATTCTTTAGACGTTCTTATGACGTTCTTTAGAAATTGCCATAAGAACGTCAGACACAGCGTGAAGAGGACTATCTGACGCTGAAGGAGTCGTTCCGCGACAGGGCCGGCAGGGTGCACACGCGCACCCTGCTGACGGTGGGCATCCTCCCCCCGGAGGTGAGGCCCGAGGAAGTGCGCAACATCGCCAGGGCTCTCACAAGGCGGTACGACAACCGCGACTACGACAGGGACCTCTTCGGCGACGACGGCTTCGGCGGCTGTAGTCGCCGGCTATCACATCGCGAAGAATGGCCCAGATGTAAAGAGAAGCTGGGGTAAGAGTTTTTCTTTTTTGTCCATCTATTGATTAATTCAAAGTTGCAGCAGTTTTTTTCATCGCACGTTCTGCCAGCCGCATGGCAAGGATGGCGACGGGGATGGTCAGTATCATGGCAACAACCAGCATTGGAATGTTGTCAATTACTGGCTTCATCAGCTCGTCATATCCCGCGGGCATTTCTTCGACGGCAGCGGCCAACGAGCCTTCGGTGTCGGTCCACCAATGAAGGGTATAAGCGAAGAACGAGAAGGCGAACGGCACAAAACTCCAGCGGACACCTTTCAAGGTGTTGTAGCCTTTCACCTTGCGGATAATTTCGGACAAAGCCGTCAGCACCACCATTCCGATAATAAAGGCGCCATCGGCCTCGCCAGAGAGGAGAAAGAGAACGAGGAGAAAGCCGTTGAGGAGGGTTGCCACACCGAAGCGGGGCATGAGAGTGGCGGTGTAAAGATACACGAAAGAAAACAGCAATGGCAGCAGCGCCCCGATATATGCATAGCACATCGGGTGAATCATTCCGCTGGAAGCACCAAGGATGAAGATGGCCAAATAAGCCACAGCCATCAGCAGGCAATGTGTCAGTCTTTTCGACTTTCTGATGTTGCTCGAATAATTGTTTGAAGACTTCATAAGATATTAATTTTGTGTTTAAAAATCAGCCAATTGGAGAGAACACAACAGCGGTTGTTTCTGCTGCAAAATTACATCCCGGCCCACGACCCCACAATAACCAGAAATAGGGATTTCCACCACCATACATTCATGTATGGTGCCTAAAATCACCATTATTGGTGATTGCCCACTCAGGAGATTAAGGCTACTTTTGCAGCAGTCAAAAAAAAAGTGATATGCGAATAACTAAAAGTATACTAATTCTTTGTGCAGCCACGGCTTTGGGCGCCACCACCCCAGTTTGGGCACAGAAGGACAGCACGGAGGCCAAAAGCCGCCTGACCCTCGGCGGCTACGGCGAGGCGGTGTACAGCCGCCATTTCTACAGCGACAACGTGTTCCGCTACTCGAAGGCGGAGAAATACAAGGACGCTCCCGGCTACGGCCGTGTGGACCTGCCGCACGCCGTCATCATGGTGGGCTACGATTTCGGCCACGGCTGGACAGTGGGCACCGAGATTGAGTTTGAGCATGGTGGCATCGAGGCCGCCGTGGAGAAAGAGACCGAGGAGACCGGCGAGTTCGAACAGGAACTGGAGCGTGGCGGCGAGGTTGCGTTGGAACAGTTCTGGGTGCAGAAGAGTTTTTCCAAAGCGCTGAACATACGCGCCGGCCATATCGTGGTGCCTGTGGGCATGACCAACAACGGCCACACGCCGAACCTTTTCTTCAGCGTCTACCGTCCCGAAGGCGAGAACACCATCATGCCCTGCACGTGGCACGAGACAGGCATCTCCGTTTGGGGCCGTGCCGGCAGTTGGCGCTACGAGGCGCAACTACTGCCGGGTCTCAACAGCAACTTCTTCAACGACCAGGGGTGGATTCACAACGGCAGCGCCTCGCCCTACGAGTTCCGCCCTGCCAATGCCCTGGCATGTGCCGCCCGCATCGACTGGAGCGGGATAAAAGGTCTGCGCCTGAGCCTCAGTGGCTACCTCGGAGGCAGCAACAACAACGACATCGTGACCGACCCCAACGGCAAATACTATAAGTATAACGCCGTGGTGGCCATCGGCGCTTTCGACTTCGCCTATCGGAACCAATGGCTGACGGTGCGCGGCAATGTCGACTACGGTCACCTGAACGATGCTGCCGCCATCTCGGCGCGCAACAAGAACCAGACCACCATGACCGGCAACCCCTACCCTCACACCTTCGTGGGCGAAGCAGCATGGGATGCAGCCGTCGAGGCCGGTGTCAACACGCTGGCATGGAGCAACACCAAGCAAAAGCTCTATGTCTTCGGCCGCTACGACCAGTACGACAGCTATGTGCCCGCCGAAGGTCTGACCGACATCGGCTGGTGTGCCCGCACGGTGGTGAGCGGCGGCATCAATTGGTGCCCCATCCCCGAGGTAGCCGTCAAGGCCGAAGGTGGCGTGCGCCTGCTCGACAGCCAGTACAACAATGAACCCTTCTTCGCCCTGGGAGTAACTTGGACAGGATTCTTTATTCGCTAGGCGCTCCTAGGAAATCCTAAGAAGTCCTAGGAAATCCTAAAAAAAAACAAATAAAAAAACATAATCTATGAAGCATTTATTCAAAACTTTAGCGGTGGCCGTGGTTGCCACCTTGACGCTTGCCTCGTGCAGCAAAGGCGATGACAACAACACTGGCAGCGACGACAGCAAGGCTGCCGCCGTAGCCGAACAGTTTGTGGACCACACGGTGACTCCCACCTACAGCGCCTTAGCCGCCAAAACCGAGCTGCTGGCCTCCCAGTTGGCAACCCTCAAAGCCAACCCCACCGATGCCGGCGTGCGTGAGGCTTGCGAGACCTTCCTCGCCGCCCGCGAGGCATGGGAGAAGAGCGAAGCCTTCCTCTTCGGTGCCGCTGGCGACTTCGGCGTCGACCCTCACATCGACAGCTGGCCCCTCGACGAGGATGCCTTCAACACGCTGATGAACAGTCCCGCCATGATTGACGCCCTCGACAGTGAGGAAGGCGACGTGGTGGCTGGCGAGCGTCTGGGCAACGCCCTGCTGGGCTTCCACGGCATCGAGTACATCCTCTTCCGCGACTGCCAACCCCGCAGCGCCAGCGCCATCACCGCCGACCAGTGGAAGTATGTGGTGGCCGTGGCCGGCGACCTCCGCAATCGCTGCTACCAGCTCGAGGTGGGTTGGATTGGCGATGCCGCTCCCGCCAGCCATATCGAGAAACTGGATGACATCGAGCTGCCCTACACCGTCTCCAGCACCGACCAGAGCTACGGCGACAACATGAAGATTGCCGGTCAGGCCGGCAGCACCTATCCCACTACCAAAGCCGCCCTGATGGGCATCGTGCAGGGATGCATCGACATCGCCGACGAGGTGGGTACCAGCAAGATTGGCGCCGCCTACAGTGGCGAAGACCCCACCTACATCGAGAGCCCCTACAGCCAGAAGTCCATCATCGACTTCCACAACAACATCGTCAGCATCCAGAACACCTACATGGGTGGCGTGGAAGGCCAGCGCGACGAGGGCAAGTCGCTGCACAGCTATGTGAAAGAACTGGATTCCGCCCTCGACAGCCGCGTTATGGAGGCCATCGACAATGCCCTGGCCAAGATTGACGCCATGCCCGCTCCCTTCGTCAACAACATCTCCGCTGCCGCTAACGGCGAGGCCATGGAAGCCTGCGCAGCCCTGAGCGAAATTCTCGACGAGGTGGTGGAGAAAATACGAAATGAGAATTGAGAAATGAGAAATAAAATTGAAAATTGAAATGAAAACCACAGCATATCTTTTAATAGCGGCAATGGCGGTCTCTATGGCCGCCTGCAACCGCGACGAGAACGAGCCTACGCCTGACCCCGAGGGCATCAGCGAGGAGACCTACGCCGGCGGCCTGCTGGGCACCACCTTCAACCAGAGTGCCTCGGCCTACGAGGACCCCACGCCTGCCACCGTGCAGGCGGGCATGACCACAGCCTTCAAGTACGGCGAAATGTTCTTTGAGCACACGGTGACACAGAACAACCCGCCCTTCAACGGCCTCGGCCCCGTCTATGTGCGCTCCTCCTGCGAGAGCTGCCATCCCGGCTACGGCCACGGCCGCCGCATGAACCGCTACGCCGCCGACGACTGGGGCAACGGTTACCTGCTGGTGGTCTACAACAAGACCAACGATGCCTACGAAAAGTCGGTGGCCGGCATGCCGCAAACCAAGGCGGTGGCACCCTTCAAGGCTCCTATCGACGAGAGCAAAATCGACATTGCCTGGCTCAACTACACCGACGAGTGGGGCAACCGCTTCGAGGACGGCGAGACCTACGAACTCATCTATCCCGAAGTGACCATCCCCGAGGATGCCTTCTACGCTCCCCTCGACGCCCCCTACTCCAACCTCGCCTTCCGCCTCGAGAGCACCATCGGCATCTACGGCACCGGCCTCATCGACGCCATCGATGACGACTCGCTCAAGGCACAGTACCAGAAAGAGTATACCAACGGCTATATGCGCAACGGCATCAACCCCGCCTTCTGGGCCGGCAACGACTGGGCTCCCACGGCCTTCTACGGCAACACCAACCATCCCAAGCGCTTCACCTACGCCCTCACGCGCGGTCCTTTGCAGGACGCTCCCGGCTCCAACGCCATCTGGAACATCACTAACGTCACCCGCAGCAACAAACGCAGCCACTACCTGAGTCTCAACCCCGACATCTACGCCCAGACCTCGGCCAACGACCCCGACGTGCAGGCACAGTTCTACACCTACTTCCCCCAGTGGAACAAGACCGGCGACCCCGCCACCGACATCTACAACTACCTGCGCTGCGACACCCTGCCCGCCGAAATGAGCGACCAGGACTATGTCAACTTCATGGTGTGGCACCGCGGATTGGCCGTGCCTGCCGCCCGCAACATCAACGACCCAGACGTGCAGCGTGGCAAGAAACTCTTCAACGAGATGGGCTGCGCCTACTGCCACCGTCCCTCATGGATTACCGGCGACGACAACTTCACCGACCCCACGGGCTTCTTCCAGGACGGCGATGTGCGCCTGCCGCGCTATCCGCACCAGAAGATTTGGCCCTATAGCGACTTCGTCCAGCACAAACTCTGCATGGTCAACGACATCCGCACCGGCTGGTGCCGCACCACGCCCTTGTGGGGCCGCGGATTGGCGCCCCTCTGCTCGGGTCATGCCGACCGTCTGCACGACTGCCGCGCCCGCAACGTCATCGAGGCCATCATGTGGCACGGTGCCTCCCAGAGCGACGCCCGCCGCACCGTGGAGAACTTCAGAAAGCTCTCCAAAGCCGACCGCGATGCCGTGGTGAAGTTCATCAATGCCATATAAAAAAGTAGTTAAGGCGAATGAAGAAGGCAAGAATCTTTTTAATGGTGCTTGTGGTTGCAGTGTTGGCCGCAGGCACCGTTTTTGAGCGTTACCGCGGGGCGGAATGGGTGGGCGACCACTTCTATGGCTCGTGGTGGTTCGCGGTGCTGATGGGATTGGTGGCCGTAGGTGCCATCGTCTCCATCGTGCAAGGACAGTTGTGGAAGCGTCCCTCCGCGCTGCTCACCCATGCGGCTATTCCCATTATCCTGCTGGGAGGCGCGTTAACCACCTGGACAGGTGAGCACTACAGCATCACCCTCGCCCCTGGCGAGACCAAGGAGGGCATCACCCTCGAGCGCTTCGAGGTGGTCAATTACCCCGGCACGCACACGCCGATGGACTTTGTGAGCCACATCAGCTGCGAGGGCGAGACCTTCGACATCTCGATGAACCATATCTACCGCCACAACGGCCGCCGCTACTACCAGGAGGACTATGACGACGAGGGCCGCTCGACCCTCAGCGTCAGCCACGACCCCTGGGGCATCCCTGTCGTCTACACCGGCTTCGCCCTGCTGCTCATCGGGTTGGGATGGCTCATGCTGACACACCCCTCAGTCAGTCGACAAGCGGCTGACAGCTCC
>DECD01000019.1:79553-85366 GCA_002349055.1 Bacteroidales bacterium UBA2939
GCGGCTGACAGCTCCTCCCCTAAGCCAGGGGAGGGGGACCGCCCGAAGGGTGGTGGAGGGGTGTGTAAAACCTTGCTAATGGGACTTTTCTTATTACTCCCAGTAGTTACGAATGCCACCCCCAGAACCCTCCCGAAACAAACTGCCGCGAAGATGGGCGAGATGTACACCCTCTACAAGGGGCGCATCTGTCCGCTGCAGACCTACGCCAAGGATTTCACCACCAAGCTCACGGGTAAGGCCACCTACGAAGGGCTGTCGTCCGAGCAGGTACTCAGCGGATTCCTCTTCTACTACAGTGAGTGGGAACCCATGCTCGACGAGGTGAGCCCCAAGCGCAAGAACGAGAGCGAGGGCCTCGTCAAGATGCTCCTCTCCGGCCGCGGATTGAAACTCTTCCCCGTGGCCGACAGCACCGGCCGAGTCGGCTGGTACGCCCAAAACGACGACCTGCCGATGACCATCGGCGACGACGAGTATATCTTCGTCCGCAAACAGCTGGGATACTGTCAGGAACTGGTGATGAGAGGCGACTTCGAGGAGCTGGAGCACGTGTTCGAGAAGACCCGCCAATGGCAGGAGAAGCAGGCTGCCAACGTGCTGCCGTCGCCCGCGAGGGTCAAGGCCGAACGCCTCTACAACGCCCTCACCACCGGCCGCTGGCTTGCCATGCTCGCCATCACCCTCGGCCTTCTCTTCTTTGCTTACAGTCTTTGGAATAAAGGTATGAAAAGGAGTGAAAAGACAAATGTGCTTTCGGCCCTATACCTTTTAGTTCTTACTTCTTACCTCTTACTTATCTTCATCCTCCGCTGGATAGCCGGCGGCCACATCCCCATGGCGGGCGGTTTCGACAGCATGAACCTCATGGCCATCGTCATAGGCATCATCGGTATCGCCTTCTCCTTCAAGCAATCAGACAATCGAGCAATCAAGCAGTCGAGTGCCATGCTCACCATGGGCTTCTGCCTGCTGGTGGCCATGATGAGCGGTAGCAACCCGCCGGTGACCAACCTCATGCCGGTGCTCAACTCGCCGTTGCTCTGCCTCCATGTGGCTGTCATCATGATGTCCTATGCCCTCTTCTTCTTCCTGATGATGATTGGCATCGCCGGATTGATAATCGGAAAGAAAAACCCTGATTTTCAATATTCAATCTTCAATCTTGCGAAGCGACTGCTCTATCCCGCGGTATTTTTACTGACCCTCGGCATCATCATCGGCGCCCTGTGGGCGAACATCTCGTGGGGCAACTACTGGAGCTGGGATCCCAAGGAGGTGTGGGCCCTCATCACCCTCATTGTCTATGCCTTTCCGCTGCACTCCTCGCTGGCTATCAGCCACAAGCCGCGCGCCTTCTTCCTCTACTGCACACTGGCCTTCCTCAGCGTCATCATCACCTACTTCGGCGTCAACTTCATCCTCGGCGGCATCCACGCCTACAACTAGTATCCCTGTCCCTTCTAGGTATATGGCCCGTATTTGGTAGGGGTCAACCTTGACTTAGTTTCGGTTATCTTTCGGTTGTTCTTCGGTTGTTCTTCGCTTTAAAAGCGGAGAACAAGCGGACAACAACCGAACAACAAGCGGACATCAGGGCGACCGTACCCCGACCGTACCTTTAGGGGACCCTTTTGCTATAAAAAAGCAATAATTATAAAAAAAGTTGTATCTTTGCAGTTTAAAACTGATGTGATGAACCTCATAAGAAGGATTATATCATATTGTAAAAGAAACGATTGTAAAGAAACAACCGAAGACGCTGTGAGCAAATATCTGATAGTGGGATTGGGCAATGTGGGTGCCGAATACGAGGGCACGCGCCACAATGCGGGCTTCATGGTGGTCGACGCCCTGGCCAAGGAGGCCGAGGCGCGATGGACCTTGGAGCGCCATGCCTACCGCACCGAGATACGCCACAAAGGGCGCATCCTGGTGCTCATCAAACCCACCACCTATATGAACCTCAGCGGCAAGGCCGTGAAATACTGGCTGCAAGCCGAGAAGATAGAGCTGCAGAACCTGCTGGTTGTCGTCGACGACCTGGCCCTCGACCCCGGAATCATCCGCATCAAGAAGCAGGGCGGCGCCGGCGGCCACAACGGTCTGACCGACATCGAGGCCCTACTGGGCACACAGAACTACAACCGCCTGCGCATGGGCGTGGGCGACCACTTCAGCCGCGGACGCCAGGTGGATTATGTGCTGGGGCGCATGGAAGGCGAAGACCTGGCGAAGATGGAAGAGGCTGTGAAAGAGGCGGGCAGCGTGGTGAAATGCTTTGTCACCCAGGGCATCGACCGCACCATGAACCTCTACAACAAGAAAGGAAACGCACATACCGCATGAATCTGACGCTGGACATAGGGAATACGGCTGTGAAATGGGCCACCTTCGAGGGAAAGGCTTTAGTGGAAAGTGGAAAGTGGAAAGTGGAAAGTGGCGAATGGCCTACAATTAACGGTATCGACCGGGCGATGGCCTGTGCCAGCGGCGATATAACCAAGGTGCAACCGTGGATAGACAGTTTCAGTTGTCATTTTTCAATTTTCAATTCATCCACGCCGTTGCCGATACAGTTGGATTATAAGACGCCCGAGACTTTGGGTGCCGACCGCGTGGCCGACGCCTGCGGGGCGGTGAGCCTGCACCCGGGCGAGCCCTGCCTGGTGATTGACGCCGGCACCTGCATCACCGTGGACTTTGTCGACGCCAAGGGCGTGTACCACGGCGGCGCCATCATGCCGGGGTTGAAGATGAATTTGCAGGCGTTGCATACTTTCACGGCGAAACTGCCGTTAATAGAACTTGAGGGGGTGGAGAAAGCCCCCGTGCTGGGACGCTCGACCGAGGAGAGTATCCTTGCCGGCACGCTGGGAGCCACGCTCTTGGCGCTGGCGGGATATGTGGCCCTCTACAAAGAGAAAGCCCCAGGGCTGCGGGTGCTGCTCACCGGCGGCGACGCCGAACGGCTGACGGCCTCGGGCGCCAACGGATGGGAGCATGTGCCGCACCTGACATTGATTGGATTAAACGAGATACTGATATATAATGAGAAATAAAAAACTGATAATGGGTTTAATGGGCCTAATGGGTTTGATGGGCAGCGCGTTTGCCCAGAACGGATTCAATATGCCCTACTCGCAATTCGGCATCGGCACGGGCGACCTGCCCTACTCGGTGCCCGTGGTGCAACGCCTGGGTGGCGTGGCCTACACCGTCTCGGGAAGCAACTTCATCAACCCCTTCAACCCGGCCTCCTACGGGAGCATCGGCATGGAGAGTTTCGTGTTCGACATGGGATCCAACTTGCAACGCACCCGCCTGCGCAGCGGAGACGAGCAAGCCACGGACGCCGACGGCAACATCAGCCAACTGCTGTTCGGATTCCCCATCACCAAATGGATGAAGATGGCGTGCGGATTGCTGCCCTACTCCAGCGTGGATTATGAGTCGGTGGCACAGGGCACCTACAACGGCAACGGCACGGTGAAGAATATCTACGACGGCACCGGTGGCACCAACATGGTGTTTCTGGGCGCCGCCTTCAATATCCTCGACAATGACAAAGGTCGCCGCTTGCAGGCCGGTTTCAACGTCGACCTCCTGCTAGGTCGCATCCAGCGGGCCCTCTCCTACTCCTTCATGGGCATCGACACCACCCACTACATGGACAAGCGCCGCTACAAGGAGACCAAGTTGGCCAACCTGATGTTCGACCTGGGTGTGCAGTACTGGGAACCGCTCAACGAGCGCTACACCCTCGGCGTGGGCCTCACCTACAAGCCCTACCGCAAGATGAACATCGACGAGAAGGTGCTTATCTACACCTATCATGCCAGCGACCAGAGCCTGGTGGACACCATCTTCCCCGCCGCCGGCCAATCGGATGACATCACCAGCAATCTTGAACTCGACCACACCTTCGGCATCGGTCTGAGCCTGGCACGTAACAACCGCTGGATGGTGGCAGCCGACGCCACCTTCTCGGGTTGGGCAGGGATGAAATACACCGAAGGGATGAACCCGCCGGTGTTCGGCGAAAGCACCCTCGACCTCGGCCCCTACAGCCGCTATGCACTGGCCTTCGAGAAAACGGGCGACATGGATGCCTCCTCGTACTGGGGACGCATCAGCTGGAGCGCCGGCGTGCACCTGGAGAACGGCGCCATGCGGCTGAACATCAACGGGCGCAACGAGGTTATCGATGCCTGGGGCTGCGGCCTCGGCGCCACGCTGCCCATGCGCAAAGGCCGCTCACTGCTGACCCTCAGCGTGGGCTACCGCAGCTTCGGCAACAAAGACCTCCTGCAACAAGAGAGCCTCTCCTTCGGCATCTCGGTGAGCAGCTGCGAGAGATGGTTTGTGAAGAGAAAGTACAATTAAAAGAAAAAGACAACAAAGAGTACTAAATAGCAAAACAGAGAATCAAAAAAACAATCAAAATAAACACAGAAATGAAAACAATCAAAACACTGACGATTGGACTTTTCATGGCAGCCATGGGTACGTCTGCCATGGCCCAAATGCCCAACTGGGGATGCGACGAAGAGACACAGCAGAAGATGCTCGAACCCGTGTCCCTCTATCAGGACGCCATCAAACAGTACAAAGCCACCAAAGACAACCGCTGGCTTGAAGAGGCTTATCCCTTCTGGCACCAGGTGGTGGCCAACTGCCCCAAACAGAGCAAGAACCTCTACAACAACGGCACCAACATCATGAGAGTGATGATTGCCAAAGCCCAAACCACGGCCGAGCGCGACACCCTGATTGAAGAGCTCATGCGCATGTACGACATCCGCATCGCCAACTACGGCGAAGGCCCCAAGTGGACCGCCAAGAAGGCCCTCGACCTGGAGGAAATCCTGAAAGAGGAAGGTCTGGAGCGCTACTACGTCCTCTATGACCAGGCCGTGAGAATGGAAGGCGAGCTCGAGGCCGCCTACCTAGTGAAGTACATGGAAGCCACCATCAACTACGTGCGTGCCGGCAAGGCCGAGCCCACCCTGGTGGTCGACAACTACGACATCGCCAGCGAGAAACTCGAGGACGAACTTCAGAAGAATGCCGACGACAGCGTGAAAGCCGCCACCATCCGTGGCTACATCGCCGGTGTCGAGGCCGCCTTCTCGCCCTATGCCACCTGCGACCAGCTGGTGGAAATCTACAGCAAGAAATTCGAGGCCGACCCCGAGAACGTGGACCTGCTGAAGAAAATCACCAACATCATGTCGAAGAAAGGCTGCACCGGTCAGCAGCTCTTCTTCTCGGCCACCGAGAACCTCTACCGCCTGGAACCCACCCCCGCCACCGCCATGAAGATGGGTGCCATGTGCCTCCAGAAGAAGGATTACTCCGAAGCCATCAAATACCTGGTTGACGCCACCAAGGGTGTGTCCGACAAAGACAAATACATGGCCTACCTCTACCTCGGCCACGCCTACACTGGAGCCAAGAGCTACAGCGCCGCCCGCACGGCCTACAACAGCGCCGCCGAAGCCGACCGCACCAAAGGCGAGCCCTACCGCATGATTGCCCAGCTCTACGCCATGAGCACCTCGAGCGCCTCGGAGGACAACGTCAACGGTCACAGCGTCTACTGGGCCGCCGTCGACAAACTGCAGAAATCCAAATCGGTCGACCCCTCGGAAGAGAACGTCGAAGCTTGCAACCGCATGATCAGCACCTACAGTGCCCGCTTCCCCAAGCAGACCGACGCCTTCATGGCCGGCCTCGAGAACGGCAACCGCTTCACGGTGCCCGGATGGATTGGCGAATCGACCGTCGTGAGAACCCGATAGACAGATGAA
>DECD01000019.1:85485-88394 GCA_002349055.1 Bacteroidales bacterium UBA2939
CTTTCTTGTAGCAACGACATGAAGGACATCAGCCAGTTCCAACGGCAGGTTCCCCCCGACCAGGAAATCATCGAGGCGCACATCTGGCGTAGCGAGGAGGGCAGGCTGCAACTGGAGCTGGAGGCACCGCGCATCGTGCAATACAAGAAACCCGACACCCGCACCATCTACCCCAAGGGTGTCGAGTTGCGTTTCTATGACGACCAACGGCAATTGCAAACCTTCATCCGTGCCAACAAGGCCACCTCGTTCGACGACAAGAACATCATCACCGCCAAAGACAGCGTCGTGGTCATCGACTACACCAACGGTGACACCATCTACCTGGAGGACATCGTCTGGAAATCGGACGAAGACATTATATATTCCAATCACCCCGTCCGCGCCGTCAACGGCAACCGCGTCACCTACGGCGACGGATTTGTGAGCGATGCCGACATGACCAACCTGCGCATCACCCGTCAGCGGGGCATCATAGAATTTGAAGAATAAAGCATGCAATATACAGCGAAAGAACTAGCCCGCATTGTCAAGGGCACCGTCGAAGGCGACGAAAACACCCGTGTGTGGAAACCCTGCAAGATTGAGGAGGGAGAGGCCGGAGGCATCACCTTTCTGGGCAATCCCAAATACACCCACTACATCTACGAGAAAGAGGCTTCGATAGTCATCGTGAAGAAGGACTTCAAGCCCGAGCATCCTGTGAACTCAACCCTCATCCGCGTCGACAACCCCTACATGGCAGTGGCCAAATTGCTCCATGCCTTCAACCAGCGCAGCAAACCTCCCAAAGGCCGTTCGTGGAGAAGCCACGTGGGCCGCGGCTCGAAGATTGGCAAGAAATGCTACATGGGCGAGTATTCGGTGGTGGGCCGTCATTGCACCATCGGCGACAATGTGAAGATTTACCCCAACGCCTGCATCGGCGACAATGTGAAGATTGGCGACAATACCATCATCTACGCCGGGGTAAAAATCTACGAGGGTGTCGAGATTGGACGCAACTGCATCCTCCACGCCGGCTGTGTCATCGGTGCCGACGGTTTCGGCTTCGCCCCCACGGGCGACGGCGGCTGGGACAAGATTGACCAGATTGGCAACGTCATCCTCGAAGACAATGTCGAAGTGGGCGCCAACACCTGCGTCGACCGCGCCACCATGGGTTCCACCATCCTCCACCAAGGCGTGAAGGTGGACAACCTGTGCCAGGTGGCCCACAACGTGGTCATTGGTCAGAACACCGCCATGGCCTCGCAGGTGGGTATCGCCGGCAGCTGCAAAGTGGGTTCCGACTGCATCATCGCCGGTCAAGCCGGCTTGGTGGGACACATCACCGTGGGCGACCACGTGACCATCGGAGCCCAGAGCGGCGTCACCCACAACATACCCGGCAACCAAACCGTCTTCGGCAGTCCCGCCCAGGAAGCCTCGAAGCGCCGCAAAGTCGAGGTACTGGTGCGCAACATTGAGAAACTGGCTGACAGAATAGCCGCATTAGAACAGAAATGAGACCAGGCAGGATAACGCTTTTCTTTGCGTGCATCATCGCCGCGTTGGCCGTTATCTGTGCCATCTTCCCTTCCGACGGCGTCACCGTCGGAAGTCATTCTTTTTATCTGCCGACCATCCACGACCTGGCCGAAGCCAACCGTCCAACCAACGAAGAGGACGACCAGCCCGTCGACACCATCCCCGCCGAAGTGGTTCAACTCAGCGACTCCATCACTTACCTCCAGACCTTCTCCGACAGTAGCGACGCGCGCTTCTGGTTGCCCGACAGTCTCTATTTCGACAGCTTTTGGGAAATCGCCGAGAATGCCGTGAGGCAGGACCGTATCGTCCGTGTCATGCACTATGGCGATTCGCAGATTGAGATGGACCGCATGTCCTCGCAACTGCGTAAATATATGCAGGAGACCTTCGGCGGCGGCGGTCCCGGCATGATACCCTACCGCACCATCATCCCCACCCTGGCCGTCAGCCAGAGCACCAGCGGCGAACTGATTCACCTCTCCTCCTTCGGCGACAGCACCGTCACACGCTCGCGTGGCAACTACGGCCCCATGATGCAGAGCTTCCGACTGAACGGCGAATCCACCCTCAGCATCAGGGCATCCAAACACGCGTCGGTCGACAACGCCGTGAAGCAGTTCTCCCGACTGCAACTGGTGTTCAACAACCGCGGCGACGACCTGAGCATCGTTGTCGACGACAAGAGCATCGACTCCAGCTACTCCAGCCACATCAACACGCAAGGCGTGGGGAGCGTCACCTACAGCACCTCCTCTCCCACCACCCATTTCCGCCTGCGCGCCAGAGGCAATGTAGACCTCTACTGCGTCACCGTCGACAACGGCCCCGGCGTGGCCGTCGACAACATCCCCATGCGCGGCTGCTCGGGACAGCAGTTCACCACCGTCGGACGGGAACTCCTCACCGAGGCTTATGCCCAGCTCGATGTGGGTCTCATTATCCTTCAGTTCGGCGGCAACTCGGTGCCCTACCTCAACACCGAGAAATCCATCTCCACCTACTGCCGCTCCATTGGCAAGCAGATAGACTATATCCATCGCTGCTGCCCCGGGGCGAAAATTCTTTTTGTCGGCCCCTCGGACATGAGCACCCGCCACAAAGGCAACCTGCAAACTTATCCCATGCTGCCTGCCCTCATCGACAGCTTGGCCGCCACCGCCGTCAGCCACAACGCCGCCTACTGGAGCATCTACCACGCCATGGGCGGATGGAACTCGATGGTGAACTGGAACAAGAAAGGTCTCGCCGGAAGCGACTACATCCACTTCTCGCAACAGGGAGCCGACAAGATGGGAGCCAAACTGGCACAGGCACTTGCCGACAACTATCAGCTCTTCCTCCTGCGCCGCCGACTAAACCAACATACCGAAGAATAA
>DECD01000019.1:88486-95316 GCA_002349055.1 Bacteroidales bacterium UBA2939
TGCTCACCGGCCCAGCCCACGCCCATCGAGCTGCCCCACTACCCATTCATACGCTACGACGCCAACACCCTCCATTTCAACGCCTCGTCCCCCTACATGAACGGCTTCTTCCGGAAATGGAAACGTGTGGTGGAAACCCGTCAGGGAAACATCAACATCGTCCACATCGGTGGCTCGCATGTGCAGGCCGGCACCATGAGCAACACCATACGCACAAACATCCTGCACGCCTACCCTTCCTTCGTCTCCAACCGCGGCATGATATTCCCCTACTCGGCAGCCGCCCGGTGCAACAACCCTCGCGACTACATCGTCCATTGCCCGCAGAAAGTCATCCTCACGCGTAACATATATAAAGAGCACACCTACCCCCTGGGGCTTTGCGGTATCGCCATCACTGCCGCCGACTCGCTCACCGAGGTGCAGATTGTCATGAACGAATCCAGCATTGATTACGCCACCAACCGCATAGTCATCCTGGGCCATAGCAACGACCAGGTGGTGCCGCTGCTCTCCATCGGCGGTCGCGAGGTGTATCCTTCCTACGTGGCGTTGTCTTCCGACCGCTACGTCTTCAACCTCAGCACCACCGTCGACTCCTTCACCGTTGTCATTCCCTGCAAACCCGGCGAACAATTCACCCTCACCGGCATCTACCTCGGCAACCGCCAGCCGGGCTTCTCCTTCCACTCCATCGGTGTCAACGGCGCTTCCGTGCCCGACTATCTGCGCTGCGAGAATTTCACCCGCGATTTGCGCATGCTGCACCCCGACATGGTGGTCTTCGGCATCGGCATCAACGACGCCAACGGCCCCGATTTCGACACCGTGGCTTTCCGCAACAACTACCTCGCCCTCATCGACTCCATCCGCACCATCAACCCCGACTGTACCTTTGTCTTCATCACAAACAACGACAGTTTCCATAAAATCAGGCGCAACCGCTACCGGGTGAACACCAACGGCCGTCTGGCCCGCGAGGTGTTCTACCGCCTGGCCGACGACACCGACGGCGCCGTATGGGACCAGTTCGAGGTGATGGGAGGACTGAAATCGATGGAGAGATGGTTTAAAAACAAGCTGGCGCAGAAAGACCGAGTCCACTTCACCTACGCTGGCTACCAACTTGTCGGCAACCTCTTCACAAACGCCCTCTTCAAAGCCTATTCCGATTACTCCGAATAAACTGATTACCCAGAATCCATGTCCGACCTGCTCACATACCTCGGTTCTCTCTTCGCCTTCAACGACGAACACCCGCTGCTTTTCACGCAGATACATTTCTGGGTGCTCTTCCTTTTCATCTACCTCTTCTTCGGACTCATCGTGGCTCACCAGCGCAAACAGGCCGACGGCAGCCTCGACCCCACACGCCGCATCCTCCGCAACGGCTACCTCTTTGCCTTCAGCCTTGTCTTCTACTATAAGACCTCAGGCCTCTTTGTCCTGTTGCTCGTCTTCTCCACCCTCCTGGGTTGGATTCTCGGCATCGGCATGGACCATACCGCCTCTGTTGTCCGTCGCAAACTGCTGCGCACCATCGGCGTGGTGCTCAACCTCGCCATCCTCTGCTTCTTCAAATATGCCTATTTCTTCACCGACATCTTCAATGCCACCTTCGGCACCGAATACAGCATCGCCATCAAGATACTGCTTCCCGTAGGCATCTCTTTCTTCACCTTCCAGAACATCAGCTACATCGTCGATGTCTACAAGCGCAAGATTCCCCATGTCTCCAACATCCTCGACTTCGGCTTTTACACCGCCTTCTTCCCCCAACTTGTGGCAGGTCCCATCCTGCGCGCCGACCAATTCGTTCCGCAGCTCTACAAGCCCTTCTTCCTCTCCCGCCGCCAGTTCGGCATCGCTGTCTTCTGGATCTGCAACGGACTGATAAAGAAACTTATCCTCAGCGACTATCTGGCCGTCAACTTTGTCGACCGCGTCTTCGACAATCCCTCGCTCTACACCTCTTTCGAGAACTTCTCCGCCCTCATGGTCTATTCGCTTCAGGTTTATGCCGATTTCTCGGGCTATACCGACATCGCCATCGGCGTGGCCATGCTCATGGGATTCTATCTGCCCGTCAACTTCAACTCGCCCTACAAGGCGCAGAACCCCACCGACTTCTGGCGCCGCTGGCACATGTCGCTCTCGCGCTGGCTGCGCGACTACCTCTACATCCCTCTCGGCGGCAACCGCACGGCAGGCTTCACCTCCTATTTCATCCTCTCGGCCATCCTCCTCATTGCCGCTTTCCGGCTCCACAACCTCTGGTTCACCATCACCGTCTGCACCGTCATCGCCGTGGTGCTACTCCTGCTGGCCTTCCGTCCCTCGCACCGCAAGACCCTCGGCACCAACGTCAACAACATGGACACCATGCTCCTCGGCGGTCTTTGGCACGGCTCTTCCTTCAATTTCATCACCTGGGGCGGACTCAACGGACTCGGCATCCTGGTATACAAGTGGTGGAAAGACCGCCGCTGGCCTACCCGTTTGGCCACCCTCGTCGCCGTCACCCTCATCCTCACCATCGCACGCCACCTAGTCGACTCGCCACTCCTCAACCTCCTGGCCTTCTGCTGCCAGGTCCTCCTCGTCGGCTTCACATTCTTGTATCTTATCGGGCACATCAAAAAACTTTCCTCTTTCCACTTTAAACTTTCCACTTGCTGGGCCGTTCTCATCACCTTCATCTTCATCTCCTTCACCCGTCTCTTCTTCCGCTCGGGTTCCAACCTCGACCCCGCCGAAGCCAACGAGGCCGCCTGGCGCACCGCTTCCATGATGGTCGACCGCATCGGCTCGCACTGGAACCTCGCCCAAATACCCGACATCCTCTCCAACTACTCCTCCGTCTTCCTCCTCTTCGCCGCCGGCATGATTGTCCACTGGCTGCCCACGCGCTTCAAGCGTCGCTACCGCCTGTGGTTCGCCTCCATGCCTCTGTGGCTCATGGCTTCCTTCGTCATCGTCCTGGCCGTGGTGCTCTACCAGTTTATCACCGCCGACCTCCAGCCTTTCATCTATTTCCAATTCTGAAAACATGAAACCAATGAAAATAAAAGCCTTCCCCTTCAGCAATGTTTTGGCCGTGCTCATCAACCTGGGCATCGTCTATGTCCTTTATATGGTGACCCGCGTGGCCTATGTCCTCGAGAACTGGAGCACCCTCTCTGTGGGTTGGGACCAACTCTCCATGGGCGAACTCATCGCCGGAAGCCTGCGCTTCGACTCCTCGGCCATCCTCTACACCAACTGGCTGTGGATCATCCTCATGCTCCTCCCCATCCACACCAAGGAGCGCCCCCGGTGGCACACCATGTGCAAATGGGTCTTCGTGGTGATTAACTCGCTGGGCCTCACCATCAACCTCGTCGACACCGTTTACTCCCAGTTCACCGGCCGCCGCACCACCGCCACCTTCTTCGCCGAGTTCTCCAACGAGGGCAACCTCGGCGGCATCTTCTTCACCGAACTCATCGGCCACTGGTACCTCCTCCTCCTCGGCATCGCCCTCGTCGCCGCCCTCTGGTTCCTCTACTTCAAGCCCGACAATTCAAAACTCACCGCTCATAACTCAAAACTCATCACACAATACTACCTCGCCACCTCCTTCGGCCTCCTCGTGGCCATCCCCTTCTCCATCTTCGCCATGCGTGGCGGCTTCACACGCGACACCCGCCCCATCACCATCTCCAACGCCAACCAGTACGTCCACTCGCCCCAGCAGGCTTCCATCGTCCTCAACACCCCCTTCTCCATCATCCGCACCATCGGCAAGCGTCCCTTCAAAGACCCGCAGTACATGCCCGAGGAACAGCTCTCTTCCATCTACTCGCCCATCCATGTCCCCTCGCCTGCCGACACCGTCCCCATGGTCTCCGGCCAGAAGAACGTCATGGTCATCATCCTCGAGAGCTTCTCGCGCGAATATTTCGGCTATTATAACCAGTCTCTCCGCCAGTCGCACCCCGACTTTGTCTCCTACACGCCCTTCCTCGACTCGCTCCTCGAACACTCGCTAACCTACGAGCACACCTTCGCCAACGGCCGCAAGAGCATCGACGCCATGCCCTCGTCGCTCTCCTCGGTGCCCTTCTTCATCGAGCCGTTCATCCTCACCCCCTCGTCGCTCAACGACCTCAGCGGCCTTGCCGACTGCCTGGTGCAGAAAGGCTACCACTCAGCCTTCTTCCACGGTGCCCCCAACTCCTCCATGGGTTTCCAGGCTTTCGCCCGCTCCTCGGGATTCAAGAACTACTACGGCATGGCCGACTACTGCGACGACCCGCGCACCGGCGGCCGCAACGATTTCGACGGCCATTGGGCCATCTGGGACGAGGACTTCCTCCAGTTCACCGCCACGGCCATCACCGAGCGTCTCGAAGAGCCTTTCATGGTGGGCTTCTTCTCCGCCACCTCGCACCACCCCTTCAACATCCCCGCCCGCTACGAGGACACCTACAAGGGCGGCCCCCTCGACATCCACCGCACCATCCAGTACTGCGACAACGCATTGAGAAGATTCTTCGCCACCGCCAGCCAGCAGCCCTGGTTCAAGAACACACTCTTCGTCATCACCGCCGACCACACCTCGCAGCTTCAATACGACGAAAGCCACACCTCCGTCGGCGTCTTCTCCATCCCCATAGCCATCTACGACCCCTCGGGCGAGCTGCCCGCCGGCATGCAGCCGGGCGTCATGCAGCAAATCGACATCATGCCCTCCGTGCTCCGCATCCTCGGCTACGACCAGCCCTTCCCCGCCTTTGGCAAGAACGTCTTTAGCCCCGACGAGACCCCCTGGGCCGTCAACTTCAGCAACGACATCTACCAGTACATCGAGGGCGACTACACCCTCCTCTTCGACGGCGACCAACCCACCGGCCTCTACAACTATGTCCTCGACCCCTTGCAGAAGCAAAATCTGCTGAAAGCCGAACCCCTGCGTGCCGACCGCATGCTCACCCGCCTCAAAGCCATCGTCCAGACCTACATGATACGCATGACCACCAACCACCTTGTCATCCGCGACGGCGACCTCTGAAACCACGCCTTCCGTCCCCTCCCCCGGGAGGGGTGGCCGCGAAGCGGACGGAGTGGGGCAACCCGTACCAGAATTCCCAAACTGTTAACAAATCTTAATTACCAACACCCTGCCACAACCCTATCAACACCTACCATGGTAGGAGTTGGTTAGGAGTTGGTAAGGAGATGGTAGGTAGATGGTACGGTGTTTATGCCAATCAGGTACAGGTTGTTAGGCTCCGAAAAAGGGCACCTGCCCCAAAACAGACACCAGAGAGGTTTTTCCGTCAAGAAATTAACTTAACAAATGTTAAATACTTCTTTTTGTGACTGAGGTGACTTTGTCCGAAAGCCGCCTTGAAGCGCCAAAATTAGTTAAATAATGTTAAATAATGTTAAATTCCAATACCCCATCGTCAAACTTTTTTTATTTTTGGGCTATTATATAAGTAGAAACTTGTCTGAACTATGGCCACTGACGAGAATACCATCCGGCGCTACCAGGAACTTGTGCGTGAGCACAAGGGTCTGATACGTGAGCTCTGTTGGCACTGGGCTGCCAGCAGAGCCGACCGTGCGCGTCTGTGTGCCGATCTCGTGCAGGATGTTTACCACGACCTGTGGCGGAGCCTTTCGCTGCTCGACCCCGATGCCAACGCCGAGCAGCAGCGCCAGTGGGTGCGGTTCAGGTGCCGCGGGGTCTTCTCCCACCACGACCGTAGTGCCCATGTGGTGCTCGTCCCCATGCCGGAGGGATTCGACCTGCCGAACGACGACAAGGACTACCGTGAGACCCTCGAGCTTCTTGCCCAAGGGCTCACTCCTCTCGAGAGGGAGGTCTACGACATGATGATAGAGGGTTTCTCACGTCCCGAGATAGCGGAGAGGCTCGGGATAAAGCCTTCAAGCGTGAGTTCCATCCACAGCCATATTGTCAAGAAAATGAAGTGTAACAAACAAAGACTGAACCTATGAAAGACCCGGAGATAGAAAGGCTTGTCCAAGCCGCCGCGCACCGGCGCGGAGAGAGCGAGGCCGATGTGGACATTCTCTTTGCCGAGATGAACACCGACCTTGAAGGCTGGTGCCGTCGCCGCAGCCGTTTTGTCGCATTGCGTCGCAAGGCCTTGGCCATGAGTCTTGTGGCGTTCTTCGCCCTCCTGCCCCTGTATGTCGTCGGCACGGCCGACTATCTACATATCACGGCCACCGGCAATCCGGACAAAGCCTACCATGCCACCTGCAAAGTATTGAAACCCGGAAATCAAATATTGTGAACAGACGTGTTTATAGGATGCTTCTGCTGGCAGCCTGCCTGCTGGCCTTCGGGGTGACCACCGTTGTCCTGCGGTGGCCACAGCTGACGGCTTCGGAAGAGGTCAACGACCTTTACCGCCGCTATGCCGGCGACGATCATCTCGACGTGGCCTTCATCCGCGGTTTCCGTGTCAATGACAGCGTCGTGGTCAATGTCACCACTTTCCAGGCACGTGACTCCATAGGATGGGCTACCTTGTATGGGGATTTTATAAAAAAACCGATGACGGAATTGGAAAAAAGAAACCTGTCGGAAGGAATCGATGTTATTGTGTCATGGCTTGGTGCGACCGAAGAGAGTCCATTCGGGAACGGGAGTGCCGTCGGGAAGGAGTTCTGGGTGGCATCTTGCTTGGAAAGAGAGCTTTGCATATTCGAAATTGAAAACGAACGTCAATATCACGATATTGAAAAAAAATACTTTAAAAAATTAACAAAATGAAAAAAAGAATTATTATGAAAAAGACAGCATTGACAAT
>DECD01000029.1:0-4481 GCA_002349055.1 Bacteroidales bacterium UBA2939
AGGGTTATCTTGTGCCAACCGGCGAGGGATTCGGAGATGGTGACCTTGGTGCCCTCGTGGAGGATGAGCTTGTCGACGCTCTGGAGCTCGGGGGAGCTTTTGATGGCGATGGAGGGCTGGAGAACGATGGCCTGGCTACGACTGTTGAAGCGAGCGGTGGAGGCGAAGAGGAGCAGGAGGGCGAGGATGAGGAGGATGCCGTCGGCGATGAGGAGAGCGAGGGCGGTCTTGCGGAGGGGGATGCGGTGGGAGAGGATGATGACTACCGCTGCGGCACAGGCAATGGCGAAGAGGATGACGACGAGGAGACGCCAGGAGGAGGGCGAGAGGTGGGTGACGAGTCCCTCATACCACTCCACGACAAAGAGACGGGGGAGGGGGGTGATGCGGTCGGTGATGTGGCTGTTGGCCAGCTGGAGGTTCTGGCTGGCGTCGGTGAAGGTGGGCTTGAGGCGCAGGGCGCGCTCGTAGTTGAGGATGGCGAGACCGAGGTGGCCGGTGCGGTAGTAGCAGTTGCCGAGGTTGTAGTAGAGGTCGGGGGAAGCGAAACGGTGAGAAATGACGGCTTCGTACCCCGCAGCGGCCCCTTGGTAGTCCTTGAGGCGATAGAGCGAGTCGGCATGCTGAGCATTTTTCACTTCCGCTTGGGCGGAAGTGGGAAATGAGAAATGAGAAATGAGAAATGAAAAATTAAAAATGAAAATTATCAATTTAATGGACGCTGTGTGTTTCATCGTGGTTCTTTGTTCTTTGTTGGTGGTTCTTAATGCTCAAAGTTCTGCAATCATATAGAGTGATTCATCGTAGATGGACTGCATCTGGGCGTGGGCGTCGCCGGGGGCGAAGCGGGCGAAGTCGACATCCTGGAGCACCTTCATAATGCGCTCCTGCTGGGCATGGGGTACCTGCTTTTCGACGAGGCAGGCACTGACGCTGTCGCGGTTGAGTTGCGAGAGGGGAATGGAGTATTTGTCGGAGAGACAACCCCAGATGGCTTTGTAAATCTCCTCATAGAAGGCATTGGTGAGGCCGGAGCCGAGGAGAGCGGCGGCTTTCTTGAGTCGGCGGCGGGCCATGCGGGTGGCGCGTTTTTGGCGGCGGCCGGCAAGGTCGAGCTCGTCGGCCTGGTGTTTCTTTCCCCAAAGGACGGCGGCCAGGGAGACGAGGGCAATGACGACAAGGGCGAGGTAGAAGGGGAGCCCGGCCGACTCCTCGTCTACGACAGGGAGGAGCTTGGTGACGGGGTGGATGTAGTTGATGTCGTGGTTGAGGAGATGGACGTCGTCCTTGCTGCTACTGGCGGAGGCTTTGCCTTTAGCCACGGAGATGGTTTGCTCGGGGATGGAGAGGGTGACGTAGTGAGCGCTCGAGGGGTTGAAATAGACGAACTTGTAGGCAGGGATGGTAAACACGCCCTGACTGCGAGGAATGAGTACCCACTCGTAGGTGCGGCTGCCGGAGACGCCGTTGTCACCGTGGGTGATGTTGTCCTCAATCTGGGGGTCGTAGACCTCGAAAGAGGAGGGAAAATCGGGGGAGGAGGGGGTGATGAGCATGAGGTTGCCGCGACCGCTGACGGTGAGGCGGTAGGAGACGGCTTCGTTGGATTTGACCTTGTCGAGGTTGAGCCCGCCTTTGACGGAGAAGCTGCCCACGGCGCCGCTGAAATTGTCGGGGCCTGCGGGGAGAGGTTTTACATTGACGGCAAGAGCTTTGGTGTGGAGGGGATATTCGACGGCCTGGGACATGTTGAAGAAGGGGTCGTCGAAGAGGTCGAGGAGGGTGCCGGTGCGGCGACGCTGGCGCTGCACCATAGCGAGGACGTTGAGGTCGAGGGGTTCGATGGAGAGGCGGCCGCTCTGCTGGGCGAAGAGGGCGCCCTTGCGGATCTCGGCCACTTGGTAGCGTTGGCCGTTATAGGTTTCCTCGTACTGCTTGATTTGCTTGCCGGCACTGAGGTCCTCGGACCAGAAGCCCTTGTTGCCGGGCAGCTTGTCGATGCCCGCCTGGCTCAAGGGGACCTGGGTGTATATCTTATAGGTGACGATGATTTGCTCGCCCTGCCAGGGGTGGGCATTGCTCACCACGGCACGGGCAAAGAGAGTGTTGGCGTCGATTTTCGAGGCGGGCTGGGGCTGCTGCGCCCAGGGGTCGTAAGCCTGGCGACGCTGTTGCTGGGCTTGCTGTTGCTGCTGCCGTTGCTGCATCTGCGCCTGACTCATCTTCTCCACTTTGATGGTGAAGCTCGGCGAAGAGATTTTCTTGCCGTCGACAGTGCAGGTGGCGGCACCGATGGTGAAGGAGCCCTCGACATCGGCCAGCAACCGGTAGCTGAAGGTTGTCTGAACGGAGTTTGACCACTGGCCGTTGATGATGGAGGTCGACTGCTGGAATCCTTCGTGGGGACCCGAACGGAGGCTGAAGCCCTTGAAGGTCGGCCCCTTGAAGTCGCGCGCTTGGGCGTTGACGACGAAGGTCACGTTGAAGTTGTCGCCCACATAAACCTGCTTGGGAGCCTGCACGGTCAACTCCTGGGAGAAGAGTTGGTTTGATAGGGCCAATAAGGCCAATAAGGCCAATAGGGGCTTTCTAGATATTTTCTTATTTCTCATTTCTTATTTCTCATTTCTCGGTTTACCAGTCCTTGTCGCTATGGTGACTGCCCACGGCCTGCACTTTTTTGGCTTGCTCTTTGAGGGTCTGGCGTTCGTTGTTTTTCACGGCCTCCAGCATTCGCTCGGCATCCTGCTTGCGCTGCTCCATCTGGTTGGGACGCTTCTGGTCTTGTTTGTTTTGCTTGTCCTGTTGGTCCTGTCCATTGTTCTGCTGGTTTTGCTGCTGCTGGTTCTGCTGATTCTGTTGCTGTTGCTGGTTTTGCTGGTTTTGTTGGTTTTGTTGGTTCTGTTGGTTTTGTTGGTTTTTGTTCTGCTGGTCCTTGTTGTCGCCCTGTCCCTGCTGGTTCTGCTGCTGTTGCTGCTGGGCTTGTTGTAGCAGACGGCGGGCGTAGGCCAGATTGTAGCGAGTGTCCTCGTTCTTGGGGTCGAGCTTCAGGGCGTCCTGGTAGTTCTGCACGGCCTGCTGGAACATCTGCATTCCCTGTTCCTGATTCTCCATGCCGGCCTTGAGGTAGCTGTTGCCCTTGTTGTGGAGGGCGCGCGAACGCTGCTTGTCGTCGACATCGGGACATTGCAGCGCACGGTCGAAGTGGCGTGCCGCCTCGTCGTATTTCTTCTGACGGTAGAGGGTGTTGCCGAGGTTGAACTGCCCACGGTAGTCCATGCTGTCCTGCTCCAGGGCACGGCGGTACTGCACCTCGGCCTTGTCGTATTTTTCTTTCTTGTAGCTCCGGTTGCCGTCGCGCAGCTGCCCGCGGTCGGCCTGGGCGTGGAGCAGGGTGGTTAGGGGCATTAAGGCCATTAGAGCCATTAAGGCCATTAGGGATTTTTTCTTCATTGCTTCTCCTCCTCAAACAATTTCCATTTTCTATTTCTTCTCTCGTAGAGAATCACCTCGGCCAGCAGGCAAAGCAAGCCCGCTGCCAGGGGATACATGTAGCGGCTCTCGTAGGCACTGAACACCGCCTCGCCCATCTCTTCCTTGTCCAAACCGCCGATGACCGACGTGATGTCGCTCAAGCCGCTGCCGGCATTGCTGGCCCTTACGTAGGTGCCGTTGCCGGCATGGGCTATCTGGCGCAGCATCTCTTCGTTGAGGTGCGTCATGATGATGCTGCCGTTGCGGTCACGCTTGTAGTTGTTGGTGCGTCCGCGAGGGTCATACACCGGTATCGGCGACCCTTCGGGCAGACCCATGCCGATGGTGCAGACACGAATGCCCTGCTTGGCGGCCTCTTTGGCGGCGCCCACGGCGTCGTCCTCGTGGTTCTCACCGTCGCTGATGACGATGATGGCACGCCCTTTGTTGACTTCCCACGGACGGTCGGGGTCGCCGTAGCCGAAGGTCTCCATGCCTTTCTCAATGGCGTCGCCGATGGCGGTGCCCTGCGTGGCTATCATGTCGCAGCTCACCTGGTCGAGGAACAGCTTAGTGGCGCTGTAGTCGTTGGTGAGCGGCATCTGGATGAAGCTCGTGCCGGCATAGACAACGAGGCTCACCCGGTCGCCCGTCAGGGTGTTCAGCAGGTTGGTAACCACCTTTTTGCTGCGCTCCAAACGGTTGGGCTGTATGTCCTCGGCCATCATGCTGTTACTCACGTCGAGGCAAATGGCTATGTCGCTGCCCGTGCGTTTGCCTTTCTCAATACGGGTGCCGAACTGCGGATTGGCCAGAGCCACGATGAGCAGGCTGATGCCGCCGAGGGTCAACCCCATCTTCAGCGCCGGACGCCAGCCCGAGCGGTCGGGAATCAGCCGCCCGAACATCGAACGGTCGCCCCATTGCTCCAGCCGCCGCCGCTCGCGCCAGCTCATCACACCCCATAGCGCTCCCGCCGCCGCCACCAGCAGCAGCAACCATAAATA
>DECD01000029.1:4729-4926 GCA_002349055.1 Bacteroidales bacterium UBA2939
GTCACGTCAATCTTGCTCTTCTCCATCTCGTCAATCTGGTCGAAGATTTCCTTGAGGGCTTTCTTGTTTGTGGCGCGGAAGTAGCGTCCGTCGCCCGTGGCTTCGGCCATCTGGCGCATCAGCGGCTCGTCAATTTCCACGTCGATGTTCTGGTAGTGTACACGCCCAAACTGGTCGCGGAAAGGGTAGGGGGCTTT
>DECD01000029.1:5067-9940 GCA_002349055.1 Bacteroidales bacterium UBA2939
TCGGCGGCACTCTGCGGGTCCATGCTGCCTTGGTTGTTCACACCGTCGGTGAGCAGGATGATGACCTTGCTCTTGGCCTCGCTGTCCTTGATGCGGTTGATGGCGGTGGCCAGTCCGTCGCCCAGGGCGGTACCGTCGCGCATCGTGCCGCTCTTCAGGTTGCCCAACTGCTTCAGCAGCACCTGGTGGTCAACCGTCAGCGGTACCTGCGTGAATGCCTCGCCGGCAAAGACCACCAGTCCCATGCGGTCGGTCTTGCGCCCTTCTATGAAGTCGGCGGCCACCTTCTTGGCGGCTTCCAGGCGGTTGGGCTTGAAGTCCTCCGCCAGCATCGACCCCGAGAGGTCCATCGCCATCACGATGTCGATGCCCTCCACTGTCATCTCCTGACGGCTCAACAGGCTCTGCGGTCGCGCCAATGCAACCACCATAGCTCCCACCGCCAGCACCCTCAGTGCATAGGGCAGCCAGCGCAACCTTGTGCGGAGGCTCTGCTTCACGCCGTCGAACAGGGCTATGTTTGAATGCTGCAAGGCGGCTTCCTGCTTGCGATAGCGCCACAGCCACCAGCCCACCATCATCGGCACCAGCAGCAACCCCAGCAGCATCCACGGATGTTCAAAGGTGATATTACTCATTTTTCATTTCTCCTTTCTCATTTTCCTCCTCCTTGGGCTTCACCTGCTCCCACATCTCCTTCACAAACTCCATCGCCTCGCTCATCGAGCGGTCGTGCTCGTGCGGCAGCGGCTCGCTCTTGGCGAACTTCACCAAGTCGGCGGTAGTGAAGATGTCGCGCAGCAGCGAGCTCTCCACTTTCCACTTTCCGCTTTCCACTGCCTCCATGGTCTCATCACTCGTCATTTCCGTGGCGCGGATTCCCGTGGACTCCTCGATGAAGGTGCGCACGGTGTCGGTGAGCGTGGTGTGGTATTCCTTCACCCTGCCGCTCTGCCACAGCTGCCGCTGGCGCAGAGCCTCCAGGTTGTCCAATGCGCGCTCCTCGGGAGTGCGGGTGTCGACGGGTGCCGACGGTCCCAGCACCTCCTGTATCTTCTTGCGGTGGGTGTAGAGCCACCAGCCTCCGAAGGCCAGTGCCAGGATGCCCAGCGCCAGCAGCACCCAGCGGAATATCTCCCAGAAAGTGTAAGGCACTTTCTCTATCGGCGCTATGTCGCGTATCTCGGCCGTCGTGGTGTCCACGTCGACGTCCGTCACCGTCAGCGGCAGCGAGTCCTCCTCGCCTAGCTTCACATAGTGTGTGCCGGGCTCGAAACTTGTCAGCGTCGTCAGCAGCGTCTGGCTGGTGCTGTCGTACTTCTGACTGAGGGCCACAATGCCGTTCTGGCTCAGTTGCTCCGTCGAGGGAAAGTTCTCGGCTTTCGTGATGCTCAACGTCGTCTGGTCGCCCAGCGCGATGGTGTCGGCACTCAGTCGCGCCTCCACCTGCCCCCGAGCTTCGCCCATAAGCCCTATCAGCCCTATCAGCCCTATTACTTCTATCTTAACAGTCTTTCTCATTTCACCTTTTGTATTCGGGTCGCTTCGCTCAAAATCATTCAAAATCTTTTTATAAAATTTTTATTTGGATTTTGTAGGATTTTGAGGCCGAAGGCCGACCAACTACTCTCATTCAGCTTCTTCTTGCAAGCAAGTTCTTCAGCGGTTTCACAAAGTCCTCGCCCGTCCACAGCGTTGCCATATCTATGCCGTAGCGTTTCATGGTGGTGTCCACCATCTGCTCGTGCTCCGCATAGCGTGCGTCGGCCTTGCGGCGCACCTCCGCGCTGCCGGTGTCTATCCACACCGTCCGTGTGCTTTCGGGGTCGTAGAACTTCACCAGCCCCAGGTCCTCCAGCTTCGCTTCTCTCCGGTCCACCAAGCGCAGGGCCACCAGGTCGTGCTTGCCCGCCACTAGCTTCAGCGCGTCGCTCCATCTTGGCTCCTCCTTAGGGGAGGGGGACCGTCGTGAAACGGTGGTAGAGGGGTCGTCGTAGAAGTCACTCAGCAGGAACGTCGTGCAGCGTTTCTTGATGGCGTTGCTGAAATAGCGCAGTGCCTCGCCGAGGTCCGTGCCGTTGCTCTCGGGTCGGAAGGTAATCAGCTCGCGGATGATGCGCAGGATATGCGTGCGGCCCTTCTTCGGCGGGATGAATTTTTCTATCCTGTCGCTGAAGAGTATCATGCCCACCTTGTCGTTGTTGGCAATGGCGCTGAAAGCCAGCGTCGCGGCCACCTCGGCGGCCAGCTCTTCCTTGAACTGCCCGTTCGTACCGAAACGTCCGCTGCCGCTCACGTCCACCAGCAGCATCACCGTCAGCTCGCGCTCCTCCTCGAACACCTTCACATACGGGTGCGCCAGCCTTGCCGTCACGTTCCAGTCGATGTTCCTCACGTCGTCGCCGTACTGGTATTCGCGAACCTCGCTGAACACCATACCGCGCCCCTTGAAGGCCGAGTGGTACTCGCCGCTGAACATCTGCTGACTCAACCCCCTCGCCTTGATCTCAATCTTGCGAACTTTCTTTATGATGTCTTCGTTCATTTTTAGTTTAAGTTTCAAGTTTTAGTTTTTAGTTGTCACAACGATTTCGCCAAAACGTGATGCATCTTGCCTATCTCTTCCAATTCATAGAATACGGGCTCAATTTCCTCTTCTGTCAAATAGCCAAAATCTTTGGCCAAAAGCAACTGCGTCTGTAGTTCTCCTCTTGAACCTTGGGCATATCCTATAAATTGTATAAACTCGTTTTTGCTGTTTCTCTGTTGGCCTTCTGCAATGTTCGAGGGTATGGATACGGCACATCGCCGCATCTGGTCCGACAAGGCATAGATCTCTTCTCGAGGGAATTTCCTGATAAGGATATAAATCTCCCTCGCAACCTCCATGGACTTTCTCCAAACCAGCAAATCTTTAAAATCTCTAGATTGCATAACCCGTAATCAACAACTAACAACTAAAACTAACAACTAACGTTTTAGCAACAACTAACAACTAAAACTAATAACTAACTACTACAATCAAGGCACATCCACGCGATTCAACACCTCGTTCACCAGCTCCTCGCTGGTCACGTTCTCGGCTTCGGCCTCGTAGGTCAGGCCGATGCGGTGGCGCAGCACGTCCATCGCTATGGCGCGCACGTCCTCAGGAATCACGTATCCGCGCCTCTTCATGAACGCGTAGGCTTTGGCGGCGGCCGCCAGGCTGATGCTGCCGCGCGGCGACGCACCGTAGCTGATCATCGGCGCAATCTTCTCCAAACCGTACTCCTTCGGGAAACGCGTGGCGAACACGATGTCCGTGATATAGTTCTCAATCTTCTCGTCCATATACACCTCGCGCACCAGCTCCCTCGCTTTCAGAATATCCTCCGGCTTGAGAATTGCTTTTTGACTTTTAGACTCTTCGACTTTTAGACCGCCATTCACCACCTGGTGCAAAATCTCTCTCTCTTCCATACGCTTGGGGTAGGTGATGACCACCTTCAGCATGAAGCGGTCGACCTGAGCCTCGGGCAGGGGATAGGTGCCCTCCTGCTCGATGGGGTTCTGTGTGGCGAGGACCAGGAAAGGCTCCTCCAGACGGTAGGTCTGCTCGCCGATGGTCACCTGGCGCTCCTGCATGGCCTCGAGCAAGGCACTCTGCACCTTGGCAGGGGCGCGGTTGATTTCGTCCGCCAGGATGAAGTTGCTGAAAATGGGACCTTTCTTCACCTGGAAGGTCTCGCTCTTCTGACTGTAGATCATCGTGCCCAGCAGGTCGGCGGGCAGCAGGTCGGGGGTGAACTGGATGCGGCTGAACTTGGCATCGATGGCCTTGGCCAGCGTCGTGATGGTCAGCGTCTTGGCCAGTCCCGGCACACCCTCAAGCAGCACGTGGCCGTTGCTCAACAGGCCAATCATCAGACTCTCCACCATGTGCTTCTGACCCACAATTTCCTTGCCCACCTCCATGGTCAGCATCTCCACGAACGCACTCTCGCGCCCGATTCTCTCATTCAATTCCTGAATGTTCACAGATTCCATGATATTTATTTTTTAATTCTTAATTTTATTTTTCCCTATTAACTCCGTTTTTATATCTTTATTGCCTATTTAATATTTTTTAAAACTTCTATTTTTGCACACTTTATCAACACCCCAACCCCAGCGTTTCCCAAATGTTATTTTTAACTTAAAATACACCTCGGATCCACCAAAAAACCTGCCCTCCCCATCAAGCGTAATCCTGTCAAGTATTGCTTTAAGTCTATCCGTAAATACCAAATATTAATACTTTTCGGCTAAATTATTATGCATAATACATCCGTAAATATCAAAAAAATATAGTTGCGGATGAATTATCGTATTGTTTTTTGAAAATTATTTGTATCTTTGCAGCATGAAAAACGATGAAAACATGGCAGTAAACAACATTATAGGCCGTGAGTATGACTTTCCCTGAAAAGGTTGACAACTGCATGTCTTTCCTACAAAACCCCGTAATCGCCTCGTAGTGAAGAAGAACAATCAAATCATAAAACTACTGTTATTCCCTCTAAAAAGCTTCAAAAAACAACTGTAACAACTGTGACTGTAGCAAAAGGCAAATCTTTAACCCTTGACCTCGATGGATGGGTTTTAAGTTAAAATTAACAGATACGGAGTGAGAGTTGACTCGGAGTTGATACGGAGTTGACTCGGAGTTGATACGGAGGAGGGAGGTGAAAAGAGAAATCGTCAACCTTTTCAGGAAAACTGTCAATTTTTTCAGGAAAAGAGTCAACCACCTCAGCAAATGTCGTCAACCTTTTCCGTAAAGGTAGTAAAATGCTAACTTGAACAGAGTCAATATTTTTCAAGAAATGACATAGCATTTTGGGACAGTGGG
>DECD01000029.1:9958-14183 GCA_002349055.1 Bacteroidales bacterium UBA2939
ACAGTTGGGACAGTTACTTTTCAGGCCATGATATACCCCAAAATACTCTTTATATTTATATATATATAAATATAAAATTTTACTTTTGACTTTTGCATACCTCTATCTTGAACTGTCCCAACTGTCCCAACTGTCCCAACTGTCCCAACTGTCCCAGAATTTTTTTTTTCATAAAAATTCGTAGACCGCACTTCCCCATTCGTATCTTTGCACCATCGTTCGCCGTTAAAATAAGTCATTCGCCGTCGGCTGTTGATAAAAAAAATGAAACAAATTTTTATATATATGGAAAAAATGTGTATCTTTGTACGTTATTTGTTTAATAGAAAAATAAAATATCTAATTAATTATTAATATCTTATGAAAAGAAACAAAGTACTTCTCGGCTTGTATGTGGGCCTTTTGACTTTGGCCGGCGGCGTCGCCAACGCCCAAACGGACAAATTCTACGAGATCGGACCTGACAATATCGGAGGCCAGGTCTCGTGCCTTGTGCTGGATCGCCAGGACACAAGTCGCAACACGCTCTACGCGGGTGCCACCACCGGCGGCCTCTTCCTCAAGTCGGCCGACGAGGCTATCCTCCGCAAACTCTATGACAACCTCGGCACCGCCGAGGCCAGAGCCCAGGCTCTCTCCGCCATCCACGACGCCTGGCACAAGGTGCCTTACCTCAAGGACGGCCGCGAGATCGCCCTCCCCATCAACTGCATGGTTCAGGCTCCCAACAACGAAATCTTTATCGGCACGGGTAACAGCGACTACGCCTACGGCTCCACCCTCGACAAGCTGTCGCGCAAAGGTATGGGACTCTTCCGCTACACCCCCGAAACCAACAGCTTCAACGTGATTCCCGGCACCGTTCCCACCGCCTCGGACACCAACTTCAACGTCATCAACGCCCTCGAGGGCTACTACGACGGCGAGGCTTACTACCTCTACGCCGCGACCAACGCCGGCCTCTTCCGCTGGATTATGTACAACGACAACGGCTCGTGGACCATTCCCGCCGCCACCCGCGTCTTCACCGAGAAGGTCGAGAACATCGTCATCTCCCGCCCCAACAAGGTGGCCTTCTTCAACTGCGGCAACCAGCTCTATCGCATCGGCGATGTCACCGCCGCCACGTTGAACCCCATCAACATCTCTGCCTCGAACCCCGCCTTCGGCGGCTCCAACGTCACCATGAAACTCGCCGTCTCGCAGACCGACTCCATCTTCCTCTATGCCATGGTGATTAGCCAGGCCGAATTCATGGATGCCCTCTACATGACCAACAACGAGCAGAACTGGTACACCCTCACCACCTCCACCGTGATGCCCCTCACCTACAACTCGGGCAAGAACTGCGGTGCCATTGCCGTCGACCCGCAGAACCCCCGCCGCGTCATCATCGGCGGTACCAACGTCCTCATGGGCGAAGGCTTCAACGACGGTTCCTACTACCAGTGGACCTCCGTCTCCGGCAGCGAGCACGACCTCAACACCGGCGACTACATGGCCTCGGTCTACAACAACCCCATGTTCGTCCACTCCGGTATCCACCAGATTCTCCCCGTCTATCACATCGATGGCGTTAACGACTACCACACCGTCTATTTCGCCACCAACGGCGGTATCTACCGTGCCAAATACTATGGCCGCAGCGGCTTCGACACCATCATGAACGACAACATGGGCCTCAACAACATCCAGGTCAACGGCCTCACCGTCGCCCCCGACGGCACCGTCCTCATGGGTGCTAACGAGAACTCCTGCCCCATCGTCGAGACTCACCTCGCCCACTTCGGCGGCGATGCCACCATCTCCTGGTACGACGACGGCACGATGGGCAACTTCAACCACTCGGCCAACATCATCTGGAACGGCAACGGCGGCGATGTCGCTGTTTCCGCCTTCCAGCAGATTTATCCCCTCTCCCGCCGCACCATCTTCGTCACCAGCGAAAGCGGCAACATCGGCCGTTCCTACGCCGACTACCTCAACTACTACAACACCACCACCTGGACCATCGGTCAGGCTTTCACCTCCGACATGTTGAGCACCACCTACGGCGGCCCCGCCATCGGCTCCGTCGACCTTTGGGAGACCAACAACAACACCGACTTTGTCAGCCGTGTGAAGGTGGCCGTCGACACCCTCGGCTACATCTTCCGCAAGAATGGCGACAGCTGGGACACCCTCTGGGTGAACGACACCGCCTGGGGCGCCAACCGTGGCGGCAAATTCCAGATTAAGAGAGGCGACAAGGCCATCTTCGGCAGCCGCGGCCACGCCGACTACCCCTTCGACTACACCTTCACCGCCAACCAGAGAGCCAAAGACTCGCTGACCATCCTCAACCCCATCAACTCCCGCCTCCTCTTCGTTGCCAACGGTACCCCCAACAGCGACATGTCCGGCAATGTGTCGGCCTACAACGCCTCTGTCTGGTTCTCCTGGCAGCCCACCGACTTCACCAAGGTTTGGGACGCCAACGAGCCTGACCCCGAGAACCTGCACCGCATGGCCCCCATCTTCAATATCACCCGCACCATCGGCACCCCTGCCTACAACAATTATGTCCGCAAGGCCGTCTTCAGCCGCGACGCCCACTGCGTCTTTGTTGCCACCTACGATGCCGAGAACAACCGTTCGCAGCTCTTCCGCGTGAAAGGCTTTGAGAATGTCGACTACACCAAACCCAGCGACAGCATCTATGCCGACCTCGCCTACAATACCCATCCTCTCCTCAGCCTCGACACCATGCGCTACAACGGCAGCGTCTGGTTCCCCCGTCTCATCAGCGACATCGCCGTCGACGGCCGTGAGGGCAAGGACCGCATCATCCTCACCTTCGAGGGCTACACCGATGCTATGACCAACGTGGCCATCATCAACAACGCCAGCCAGAGCACCTACACCGTCAGCGAGATTCCCATGTCCGACATCACCCTCCCCGTCTACACCGCCATCGTCGAGGATTCCACCGGAGTCATCTTCGCCGGTACCGACAAGGGTGTCTACACCAAGACCGCCACTGGCAGCTGGCAGAGCTACAACAACATCCCCGAGGTTCCTGTGACCGCCATCGTCCAGCAGACCAAGAAGCTGGCCTCGCTCCACAACCTCACCCACACCGGTATCAACGCCAACAAGTTCGTCTTTGCCAAGACCAAATGGCCGCGCGCCATCTACTTCGGCACCTACGGCCGCGGTGTCTTCATGGACATGCAGTATGTCACCGACACCGTCAACGAGGTGGTTGACTCCGCCGACTTCGACGATCCCGCCTTCATCCCCACCGTCCACGGCACTGGCGTCAACAGCGTCAAGCTGTTCCCCAACCCCGTCGTCGATGAGGCCCACATGGCTCTCAATGTCGCCGCCGCCGGCAATGGCGAGCTCCGTATCTACGACCTCAATGGCCGCCTTGTCGTGCGTCGCAGCCTCGGTTACGTTGCCGAAGGTGAGCACACCTTCACCGTCGACTGCAACGGCATGGCCAAGGGCATGTACCTTATTAACGTCATCATCAGCGGCCACACCGCCACTACCAAGATGGTTGTCCGCTAACGGGGCGTAAACAAAAAAAAGAGGTACCGCCCACAGGCAGTACCTCTTTTTTAATAAATAAATGAATACATATATATTATATATAGATGAACACAAACTTAGTAGAAGAACTCAAATGGCGCGGCATGATTCACGACATCATGCCCGGCACCGAAGAACAGCTCAACAAAGAAATGACTACGGCCTACGTGGGTATCGACCCCACCGCCGACTCGCTGCATATCGGCCACCTTGTCTCCATCATGCTTCTCAAACACCTCCAGATGGCGGGCCACAAGCCCCTGGCCGTCGTGGGCGGCGCCACCGGCATGATAGGTGACCCCTCCTTCAAGGCCGCCGAGCGCAAACTCCTCACCGTGGAGGAAATCCAGCACAACGTGCAGTGCATCCGCCATCAGCTCGAGCGCTTCCTCGACTTCGACAATCCCGTCAACGGCGCCGAGATTTGCAACAACTACGACTGGATGAAAGACTACCTCTTCCTCGACTTCATCCGCGATGTGGGCAAGCACATCACCGTCAACTACATGATGACCAAGGACAGCGTGAAGAAGCGCATGGAGACCGGCATCTCGTTCACCGAGTTCAGCTATCAGCTGCTGCAGGGCTACGACTTCCTGACCCTCTACCGCACCAAGGGCTGCAAACTCCAGATGGGCGGCAGCGACCA
>DECD01000029.1:14305-27225 GCA_002349055.1 Bacteroidales bacterium UBA2939
CCGCTCATCACCAAGGCCGACGGCACCAAGTTCGGCAAGACCGAAGGCGGCAACGTGTGGCTCGACCCCGAGAAGACTTCGCCCTACAAATTCTACCAGTTCTGGCTCAACTGCTCCGATGTCGACACTGCGCGCTATATCCGCATCTTCACCCTCTTCAGCAAGGAGGAGATCGATGCCCTTGAGAAGCAGCACGCCGAGGCCCCCGAGCAACGCATTCTGCAAAAGGCTCTGGCCAAGGACATCACCATCCGCGTCCACGGCGAAGAGGCATACAACACCGCCATCGCCGCCAGTGAACTCCTCTTTGGCAAAGCCACTACCGAGCAGCTCAATGCTTTGGACCGCGAGACGCTGATGAGTGTCTTCGACGGTGTGCCGCAGTACTCGGTCAGTCGCTCCGCTATCGAGGCCGGTGCCTCGCTGGTCGACCTCGCCGCCGAAGTGGGCATGTTCGAGAGCAAGGGCGCTATCCGCCGCGAGCTGAAACAGAACAGCATCAGCGTCAACAAGCAGAAGGTGGGGGAGGACTGCACCCTCACCGCCGCCGACATCCTTGCCTCCGGCTGCATTCTCGTGCAGAAAGGCAAGAAGAACTATTACCTTGTGAACGTTACTGAGTAGAAAAGTGACTGAGTTACATAGCCACTCAGTCACTTAGTCACTCAAAAGAGAGTCCAATGTGGGATGGCCGGCCAAAAGCCGGCCATTTTGTGTTGCTACGCAGTCGACCTGTGCCGAGCAGCAGAGCTTGTTGTCGGCCTTGCGGAAGATGGCCTGGTGGAAGATGTAGCGGATGCCCTCCTTCACGGGCCGTAGACGGCAGACATATTCGTCGCAGGGACGCAGCGGCACCTTGTAGGAGATGGTGAACCGTGCCACGACGACGTCGATGCCCTCGTCGTGCAGCTCGGCGAAACTCACCCCGCGGTCGAGCACATAGAGGTGACGAGAGTGCTCCATGTAGTGCTGATAGTTGGCATTGTTCACAATGCCTTGGATGTCACATTCATAGTCGCGAACGATGTCGCTGTTCTCAAAGATATATTCCATGCACTAATAACGAGGGGAAGTTCAAGATATTGTCATTTTTTAACTTTTTTTTCAAATTGTGGCCGCTATGTCATTTTTTATTCGTATTTTTGCAAATCCGTTTGGAATGTTAAATCAATTATTTATATTATGACACAAACAAGTATCAAAACACTAAGAGACAGCGCAGGAATGCGTTGGACGGCGCTGCTGCTGCTGGCATTGGCCATGTTCTGCAGCTATGTTTTCATGGACATTTTGTCACCTATCAAGGACCTGATGCAGGAAACACGCGGCTGGGACAGCGAGTCGTTCGGCCGTATGCAGGGTGCTGAGGTGTTCCTCAATGTCTATGTGTTCTTCCTCATCTTTGCCGGTATCATCCTTGACAAGATGGGTGTGCGCTTCACCGCTGTGCTCTCCGGAGCCGTGATGCTGGTGGGCGGTATCATCAAGTTCTACGCCTGTAGCGAGAGTTTTGTGGGCACTGGCCTCGAGGCTTGGTTCACCAACCATCTGAACTGGGACGGTAATATTCCCATTGTCGGAACCATCTTCCCCTTCGCCGAGGGTATGCCTGCAAGCGCCAAACTGGCTGCCTGCGGTTTCATGCTCTTCGGATGTGGCTGTGAGATGGCCGGCATCACCGTGAGCCGCGGTATTGTGAAGTGGTTCAAGGGTCGCGAGACCGCTCTGGCTATGGGCTCTGAGATGGCTCTTGCCCGTCTGGGTGTGGCCACCTGCATGATTTTCAGCCCCTACTTCGCCAAACTCGGCGGCGAGGTCAGCGTTTCCCGCTCCGTTGCCTTCGGCGTGGTGCTGCTCTGCATCGCCCTCATGATGTTCATCGTCTACTTCTTCATGGACAAGAAACTCGACGCCCAAACTGGCGAGGCTGAGGAGAAGGACGACCCCTTCAAGATCAGCGACCTCGGCAAGATTTTCACCAGCCTCGGATTCTGGCTGGTGGCCCTGCTCTGCGTGCTCTACTACAGCGCTATCTTCCCCTTCCAAAAGTATGCCGTCAACATGTTGCAGTGCAACCTCGACCTCACACCCGCCGATTCCAACACCTTCTGGGGCGGTGACTCGGTGACCTGGGTACAGTATCTTCTGATGCTTGTTGTGGCTGCCGGTTCGTTCTCCAGCAACTTTATGAAGAACAACAAAGCCATGAAATATGGCTTGATGGGTATCGCTGTTGTGGCTCTGGTTGTCTACTGCTATATGGGTTACATGCGTGGTACCGCCGAGACCATCTTCGCCGTGTTCCCGCTGCTGGCTGTGGCCATCACCCCCATCCTTGGCAACTATGTCGACCATAAGGGTAAAGCTGCCTCGATGCTGATGCTCGGCTCCATCCTGCTGGTTATCTGCCATCTCACCTTCGCCTTCATTCTGCCCGGTGTCTCGGCTGCTTCCGCTGCCGGTGGTGTCGTTGTGGCCTATGTGACCATCTTGGTGCTCGGCGCCTCCTTCTCGCTGGTGCCTGCCGCCCTGTGGCCCTCGGTGCCCAAGCTGGTCGACGAGAAGATTATCGGTTCCGCTTATGCTGCCATCTTCTGGATTCAGAATATCGGTCTCGGCCTGTTCCCCGCGCTCATCGGTATTGTCCTCAACAAGACCAATGATGAGGGCGTTGCCGCCCATGAACTTGACTACACCTGGGCGCTTGTGATGCTTGCAGCTCTGGGTATCGCCGCTCTGCTTATCTCGGTCTACCTGAAGGCCGTCGACAAGAAGAAAGGTTACGGCCTCGAGGAACCCAACATCAAGGGAGAATAATTAGTTATTAATACATAGAGTGGAGGCGTGCCCCGCGTACGTCTCCACTTTTTTAAACTTTTTTTTGCAATGGCAAACAACAAAACCGGTTTCACCTCCTCCTTCGGAGTGGTGATGGCTGCTGCCGGCTCGGCGGTGGGCCTGGGAAACATCTGGCGTTTCCCCTACATCTGTGGACAATACGGCGGCGCTGCCTGCCTCTTCGTCTACCTTCTTTTCGTTTTCCTCATCGGCATGGTGTTGCTGATGACAGAGTTCGTTATCGGCCGCCGTTCGGGTTTCGCTGCCGAGAAGGCATTCCCAGCCCTCTACCCGAAACGTCCGTCGTGGAAAATAGTGGGACTTTTCGGTATGTTCACCTGCTTCCTCATCCTGTCCATCTATCTCGTTATCTCGGGATGGACGGTGGGCTACTTCTGGGATTCGGTGACAGGAAAGCTGGCCTCTATTGAGGACGGTGCCTTTGACGAGTATTTTGTCCAGTTCTCCACTTCCGTATGGAAACCGGTGGTGTTCTTGGTAATATTCTTGGTGCTTACCCTGATAGTGGTTCTGGGTGGTGTACAGAAGGGTATCGAGCAGGTCTCCAAACTGTTAATGCCTTTCCTTCTGGTGCTGGTTATTGTGCTGTGTGTACGTGCGCTGACTCTTCCGGGAGCATCGAAAGGTATTGAGTATCTTTTCAACCCTGACTTCTCGAAGCTTACCTGGGAGGGCATCCTGGCCATTCTAGGACAGGCGCTCTTCTCGCTCTCCGTGGGTATGGGTGCTATGATTGTCTACGGTTCCTACATTCCGCGCGACAATAATATATTGAAGAATGCGGCTTGGATTACTGTTTGTGATGTTCTTATCGCCGTGCTGGCAGGCGTCGCCATCTTCCCGGCTGTTTTCGCTGCTGGACAAAGTCCTGCCGGTGGCCCCAGCTTGGTTTACGAGGTGTTGCCAATTGTGTTCAATTCCATGGGAACCATCGGAATAGTCTTTGCTGCTGTATTCTTCCTGCTGCTGTCGCTGGCGGCGCTGACATCGGCCATCTCGCTTCTCGAGACGCTGACTGCCTGGCTCCACGACCGTGGCATGAAACGCAGTGTGGCGGCAGTGTTGATATCGGCTATTGAACTGGTTTTAGCGGTGGTCGTCGCCTATGCGTACAAAAGAGAAGGCTTTGACGGCGGCATCCTTAGCGGTTTCACTCCCGGAGGCAGAGACCTCTTTGACTGGGTTGATAAACTCACCGGTTCCTATCTGCCGCCCATCGGCGCTTTGTTCACCGTCATCTTCTTCGGATGGGTGATGAAAAAAGAGGACATCTACGACGAACTCTCCAACCACGGCGTGTTGAAAATCTCGTGGTTCAAAGTATTCTACCATTTTCTGGTACGCTTTGTAGCGCCTGTGGCATTGTTGATATCGCTTGTGGCTGGAATATTTGCCAAATGACCTATATGGTAAATCGTGCATGACATATCCTTATCCTCCCTTTCTCAACTCTTACTTTTCCAATCGAAGGTAAAGAGAGGAGTAAGGGAGGAGTAAGAGAGGAGTAAGAGAGGGTGGGTATTAAGTGTTGATTTACTGTATTTTATACAGAGTTTTATGTATAATTGACTGAGGGTCTGATTTTTAGTGCTCATTTCCCTGTGATTTGTAGGTTTTCGCTGTCGGCAGGCTGAAATAAACCAAGAGGCGTCCGGAATCCCGGACGCCTCTTGGTTGTATCGCGTGCGATGTATTATTTTTTCACCTCTTCCATCGCCCGTTGCACGAAGCGGTTTATGGGGACGCTGGCGCGCCACACCTTCAGCACTTCGTCGAAGAGCTTGTCTGTGCCGATGAATTTGTCTGGCATGGTGTAGCTGGTGCAGTAGTCCTTGTATTTCAGCAATTCTGCATACTCCCAGTCGGCAGGGTAGCCCTTGGGGACGCGTTGCAGTTTCTTCATGGTGAAGAACTCCGAGCCAAAGTATTTCTTGTATGATGGCTCGTTCATGATGGCCAGGAATTCATCGGTACAGTAGAATATCTCTTGGCGGATGGCGTTGAGGGCTTCAGGCGTGGGCATGAAGATGCCGCCGCCGAGGTTGCAGGTGCCTTTCAGACCGTAGGCTTCCTCGGTGCCAAGCTGGAAGTAGTAGCCCGGCACACCACTGTTCTTTGGTCCCCAGCTGCTGAGGAAGCAGGCGATGTGGGTCTTATAGGGCGTCTTGTCGGCTGAGAAGCGTGTGTCGCGGTAGATGCGGTACACAGAGTTCTTGGCCGTCAGGCCGATGAGGGTGTCGTCGTACTTCACCATCTCGTCTATTAAGGCTTGAGTAAAAACCTCGAAGTCGGCTTTGATGGCCAGCCAGCGGTCCTTATGGTCGTTGAACCATGGGCGGTTGTTGTTCATTGTCAGTTCCTGCAGGAAGGGCAGGGTGTCGGGGTGTAGTTGTGTGGACATATTGTTTGATTGTTATATTTCGTATGCGATGTCTTGCAGCCTTCCGCGTTTGTCGAAGTAGAAGAGTGTGATGTCCACTCCCTGGCCTGTTTTGACGAGGTATCCGTCGCGTTGGATCTCCATGATGCGGACCTCCCAGGGCTTGTCTGTCATTTGGGCCATCTCTTTTTCAATGGTGCGGTAGATATCATTGTAGAAGGGTATCTGGTTGGTCCAGCAAAGGGGGAGTCCGTTGCGGAGGTTGGACATCTGTAGGCAGCGGCCGTTCTTGTCGAAGAGCATGTTGCTGCCGTCGCGGAAGACGATTCCATAGACTTTCTTACCGCTGTCCTCGAGGTGGCCGCAGAAGATTTCTTCGATGTCGTCGGGGGTGTGGCAACGGTCGTGGAAGGCGCGTGCGGCGTCGGGCAGCTGCTCATAGCCAATCTCCTCGTAGGGCTTGTGCTCGTCGACAAAATATTCGAGGTACAATCCTTGAGGACTTCTGCAGGCGCCGAGGAGGAGAAGGGTCGACAGCAGGATGGCGGCTTTATTCGTCATAGCAGACAATTTTGCAATAACGGTTGATGGTGGAGTAGTAGACCGATGTCGGTATGGCAGCGCGTATGGCGGCGGCTAGGATAAGGTGTTTGGTTTTCATAGGCTGCGGAGCCATTTGATTTCCTCGGCCCAGCGCATGGGGTCGGGGGTCTCGAGGATGATGGGCATGTCGTCGAAACGGGGGTCGTGCATGAAGCGCGAGAAGAACTCCTTGCCGAGGAAGCCTTCGCCCAGCACCTCGTGGCGGTCCACATGGCTGCCGGCGTTCTTCTTGCTGTCGTTGAGGTGGATGGCGCGGAGGTACTGCTGACCTATCAGGCGGTCGAACTCCTCAAAGCAGAACATGTAGCCCATCTCGGTGCTCAAGTCGTAGCCGGCGGCGAGGGTGTGGCAGGTGTCGATGCAGACGCCCACGCGGCTCTTGTCTTCGATGCCGGCGATGATGCGGGCGATGTGCTCGAACTTCCAACCGAGGTTGGTGCCCTGTCCGGCGGTGTTCTCTATCACGGCCGTCACTCCTTCGGTCTTGCTGAGTGCGAGGTTCACCTCGCGGGCAATCTGGTCTAAGCATTCCTCCTCGCTGACCTTGTTCAGGTGGCTGCCGGGGTGGAAGTTCAGCATGGTGAGGCCCAGCTGCTGTGCACGCTGCATCTCGTCGAGGAAGGCGGCGCGGCTTTTTTGTAGCGTCTCCTCGTCGGGCGAGCCGAGGTTGATGAGGTAGCTGTCGTGCGGCAGCACCATCTCGGGCTTGAAGCCTCGGTCGACGAGCAACGCCCTGAAGCCGTCAATCTCCAACTGCGGCAGCGGCTTGCTTACCCAGCTCCTTTGGTTGCGTGTAAACAAGGCAAAGGCGTTGGCCCCGATGGCCTCGGCATTCAGTATGGCGTTTCCCACACCGCCCGATGCGCTCACATGAGCGCCGATGTATTTTGTCATGGTTCTTAATTATTGTTTGCGTAATCGTTAACTATCTCAAGGATTTCTGCCCCATAGCGCTCCACGGTCTTCTCGCCTACGCCCAGTTGCTGTTTCAGCTCGGCCACGGTGCATGGCATGTTGGTGGCAATGGAGTGTAATGCTTTCTGCTGTAGGACGACGTAAACGGGCACCTCCAGCTCTTCGGCCTTGAGCGCACGCCAGTTGCGCAGGGCAGCGGCGAGGTCTTTGTTCATGTTGCCGTTGCCCGATTGTTTTGTTGGTTTCGGGGACCGTTCGCGGTTCCTCTTTTCCCCTTTTTCGCCCTTGTCAAGGATGGAATTGACTTTGGCGCGCTGAATGATCTGCACGCTGTAGCCTTGTTTCCTGACAGCCTCGAGGCAGGCAAGCTTGATGTTCATGGCTTCGAGGAGGGCATTGCCGTGCTCTTGGACACCTTTGGCAATCTCTTTGTTGTCGATGTCCACCTCGACAAGCACCTTGAGGGCAGCCTGAAGCGGAGAGAGTTGCGAGAAGTAATATTCAGCGCCCTTCAGCGCCCGTTCGTTCTGGGACGGTTCGTCGAGCCGCATCAGCTGCGACTTGAATTTCTCGCTGACGAGCAGCAGGTCGATGAGGGTGTTGCAGGCGTTGTGCAGGCGGTCGACATTCTCTGGGTAGATATTTTTCAGTTTTCCGTAAGGCTCCTGCAGGCGCTCGGCAAGGCGCAGGAGGTCGTCAACGCCAAAGAGTTCCATGAGTTTCTCCAATCGGTATTGCCGCTCATATTCGCTGGCGGCCTCGGAAGTTTGCTCGAAGGTGGGTTGAGAGGAGACGAAGTGGCTGACCGAAAGGTCGTCGAAGGCTACATTGGCTGTGAGGGGCGTGGAGAGGGTGAGTCCTTCCAGCGTCCGGCAGCGGCTGAGGGCTACGTAGACCTGACCGAAGGCGAAGGCATCGGCAGCGTCGATGATGACGCGGTCGAAGGTGAGTCCCTGTGCCTTGTGGATGGTGATGGCCCAGGCGGCCTGCAAGGGATATTGGCTGAAGGTGCCCTCCACCTCCTGGGTGATTTCGTTGGTCTTCGCGTCGAGGGTGTATTTCAGACTCTCCCACAGTTCGCGGTTCACATTGATGGTGTCGCCATCGTCGTCAACCACCTCGATGTATTCCTTGTTGTTTTCCTCGTCACGGATAAAGCCTGTGACGGTGGCCAGCTTGCCGTTATAGTATCTGTGTCCGCCGGAACTGTCGTTCTTGACAAACATCACCCGTTCACCGACCTTTATCTCCAGCGTGCGGTCGCATGGAAGCGTTTTCTCGGGGAAATTGCCTTTTAGAACGGCCTCGAATATGTGTTGCTCGCCGTTGAGGGCCAGCATGTGCTTTCTGTTGATGGCATCGGCCTGCCGGTTGTGGGTGGTCAGCGTGATGGCGTCTTTCTTCTGAGGGGCACCCACGCGGGCGTTGAGGTCGCGAAGGGTTTCCGTGTCGATGTTGTTGTCGCGCACGTGGTTCAGCAGCTCGACAAAAGCCTGGTCTTGCTGGCGGTAGACGGTGGTAAGCTCGATGGTGACGTATGGCACCTGCTGCAATGCCTTGCTGGCGAAGAAGTAAGGGGTAGGGTAGACCTTCTCCATGAAAGGCCGCTCGGCCTCTGTCACCACGGGCGAAAGCTGGTGAACGTCGCCAATCATCAGCAGCTGCACGCCACCAAAGGGACGGCTGCTCTTTCGGTATCGGCGCAGCGTCATGTCAATGGCATCGAGCAAGTCGGCCCGCACCATCGATATTTCGTCGATAATCAGCAGCTCTAGGGTCCGTATGACGTTGAGTTTGGTCTTGTTGAGCGACTTGAACTTGTCGGGCATCTGGTACTCGGTTACCAGTTCTTTGACATCTGGCAGGTAAGGGTCGAAAGGCAGTTGGAAGAAACTGTGGATGGTGACACCTCCGGCATTGATGGCTGCCACACCAGTAGGGGCCACGATGGCATGGCGCTTGGCACATTTCGCCGCCACCTCGTGCAAAAAGGTGGTCTTGCCCGTGCCCGCCTTGCCGGTCAGGAACACCGACACCCCCGTCTGCTCCACGTAGCGTCGTGCCAGCTCTATCTGCGGATTGGTAGTCATAAATTATATTTCTTTTCAAATAGTTCGTACCCATGCTCATCCAGATATTCGAAAAAATCCATTATCAGGCTCTTCTGGAAGTATTCATAGCTGAAATCGAAAGTCTTTGGCATCAGTGCACACAGATGGCGGTAGATGTTCAGATTGTAACGGTTGAGGGCATTCAGATGGTACGGCATTGCGAGATAGTATCGCCAGATGCATACATTTATTGTTTTTTTGTAATTGATTCCTATTTCAACATTGATGAAGCCAAAATTATGTGTCATGTAGGAGAAGCAGTTTGTGTCTTTGTTTTCCTCGTATTGCTTTGCCAGCCAGCGGTCGAATTCCTCAAGCGTGTTGAACTCGCGAATACAGTCCCTTTTCCAATATTTGAACCTTTTTTTTGCTGCCCAGCTACGGAGTGTCTTCTTGAGCATCCGTTCTGTGATGCCGAGGTCGGCGGCAGTGGCTAGTCGGCACATACCTATTTCTGCCATCAGGCTGTCCAGGTGTACCCATGCCGTGCTGTCGATTTCTGTTGTTTTCGTTCGGCGTGAATTACGTTTCAGCAGTTGTTGCTTATTCCATAAAGGCAAGTATTCAATCCACGCCTCGGGGGGAAACACCGTCTCGCGACGGTCTGGATTGGGGTCCCAATCCATGTAGCTGTTGTCTTCCGCAATCTTGATCCATCTTACTGTGTCCCCGCGGAAGGTAATGATATTTTGTGCTGTTGCTGGCAGCCAAGCCATCAGGCAGAGCAATATGAAGAGTGTTTTCCTAGTTGTCATTTTAGTGTTTTTTCAAAGTGCAAAGATACGCATTTTCGCCCATACGGCAAAATAAGCGGCCGCACAAAATGTGAGCCGCTTTTGATATCTGTAAGACTTACAGTGTATTGAGTGCTATGCTTTCAGCAGGAAGTCGATGTTGCTGCGGAGGCCGTACTCCTTGGTGTTCTCCATCTTGGTCTTGAAGACCTTCATCTTGTTGGGCTTGCCGACGAGTTTCAGTTTACCGTCCTCAAGCAACAGGGCTGTAGCTTCGCGAATGGCGGCAACGGTGGCCTTGGGGTTCACCATGATGTACTCCTTCAGGCGGTCGTCGCGGGTCTCGCCGCCGTGCTTCGGGTCGAAGAAGTCGGTGTAGTGCGGGTTTATTTGGAACGGCACCAGACCCATGCAGTCGAACGAGGCAGGCATGACGATGGGCATGTCGTTGGTGGTGCAGAGGGTAGGACCTGCCACGTTGCTACCGGCGCTCCAGCCCATATAGGGCATGCCGTCGAAGGCGCGCTGGCGTATGGCCTGCATGAGACCCGTGCGCTGAAGCTCGCGGACGAGGTGGAAGGTGTTGCCACCACCCACGGCCACACAGTCGGTGTCGTACACCGCGTTGATGGGCAGCGCCTTGTGGTGCACGGAGGTGAGCTTCACGCCGAACTCTTTGTAGACGGCGGCCACCTTGGCCTCGTATGCATCGTAGCTCTTGGTCAGTCCGTTCGGGGCCAGGCTCACGCCGGCGTAAGGCACGAAGAGCACCTTTTTCACGTTGTGCCGGCGGCAGAAGTCGGCAATCATGTCCTTGCACCAGCCGAGGTAAGCCTCGCCGCGCATGGTGCTGTTGCTGATAAGGAGGAGGTTTCTTTTATCCATGGGATTATTTTTTTTTAGGCATTCCTAGGATATCTTAGGCGTTCCTAGGAATGCCTAGTTATTAAGCATCAATATTGGCGTAGGTGGCGTTGGCCTCGATGAAGGCGCGGCGGGGCGGCACGTCGTCGCCCATGAGGAGCGAGAAGATGCGGTCGGCTGAGGCGGCGTTCTCGATGGTCACCTGGCGCAGCTGGCGGCCTTCGGGGTCCATGGTGGTGTCGCGCAGCTGGTCGCTGTTCATCTCACCCAGACCTTTGTAGCGCTGCACGTGGATGCCTTTGTCGCCAAACTCCATGAGGGCGCGCTCTCGGTCGTCCTCGGTCCAGCAGTAAACCTGCTTGTTGCCCTTCTTGACGAGGTAGAGAGGAGGAGTGGCGAGGTAGACATAGCCGTTCTCGATGAGTTCCGGCATATAGCGGAAGAAGAAGGTCAGCATGAGGGTGTCGATATGGGCGCCGTCGACATCGGCATCGGTCATGATGATAACCTTGTGGTAGCGCAGCTTGCTGAGGTTCAGAGCCTGCGGGTCCTCGGGGGTGCCTACGGTGACACCCAAAGCGGTGTAGATGTCGCGGATGGCTTCGCTCTCGAAGGCGCGGTGGCGCATCACTTTCTCCACGTTGAGAATTTTACCGCGCAACGGCAGGATGGCCTGGAAACGGCGGTCGCGACCCTGCTTGGCGCTACCGCCTGCCGAGTCACCCTCGACGAAGAATATCTCGCACTCCGCGGGGTCGTTGCTCTGGCAGTCGGCCAGCTTGCCGGGCATGCCGGCACTGCTGAAGACGTTGCTGCGTTGCACCATCTCGCGAGCCTTGCGGGCGGCCTGACGGGCGCGGGCGGCAAGGATGACCTTGTCGACGATGGTGTGGGCCTCGTTGGGATGTTCCTCGAGGTAGTTCTCCAGCATCTCGCTGACGGCCTCGTCCACGGCTCCGCGCACCTCGGCATTGCCGAGCTTGGTTTTCGTCTGGCCCTCGAACTGGGGTTCGGCGACCTTGACGCTGATGATGGCGGTGAGACCCTCGCGAAAGTCGTCGCCAGTAATTTCCACCTTGGCTTTCTGCAACAGGCCTGAGCGGTCGGCATAGCTCTTCAGCGTGCGGGTCAAGCCGCTGCGGAAGCCCGCCAGGTGTGTACCGCCCTCGTGAGTGTTGATATTGTTCACATAGGAGTGCAGGTTCTCGCTGTAGCCCGTGTTGTACTGCATAGCAATCTCGATGGGGATGCCCTTGCGCTCGCCCTCGATGTAGATGGCCTCGGGCATCAGCTTCTCGCGGTTCTCGTCGAGGTAGCTGATGAAGTCGCGCAGGCCCTTCTCGCTGAAGAAATGGTCGGCGCGCAACGGGGTGCCGTCCTCCTTCAGCTCGCGGTGGTCGGTGATGTTGATTTCGATGCCCTTGTTCAGGTATGCCAGCTCGCGCATGCGGTCGAGCAGCGTGTCGTATTTGTATTCGGTGACGGTGAAGATGGTGCTGTCGGGATGGAAGGTAATTTTCGTGCCGCGCTTATCGGTGGTACCCACTTCCTTCACAGCATAGAGGGGCTTGCCCTTGCTGTATTCCTGCTGGTACACCTTGCCGTCGCGGTAGACATTGACAATCATGTGGTCGCTCAAGGCGTTGACGCAGCTCACACCCACGCCGTGCAGACCGCCGGAGACTTTGTAACTGTTCTTGTTGAACTTGCCGCCGGCGTGCAGCACCGTCATGACGACCTCGAGGGCCGAGCGGTGCTCCTTCTCGTGCATGTCCACCGGGATACCGCGGCCGTTGTCCTCCACGGTGATGCTGTTGTCCTCGTTGATTTGCACGTCAATCTTCGTGCAGAAACCCGCAAGGGCCTCGTCGATAGAGTTGTCCACCACCTCGTACACCAGGTGATGCAGGCCTCGCTCGTTCACGTCGCCGATATACATGGCCGGACGCACGCGTACGGCCTCTAGTCCTTCGAGTACGGTAATGTTACTCGCACTGTAGTCAACATTCTGATTTTCGCTCATATAGTAGTCTTCTTGTTTTCTTTTTAAAGTGCAAAGATACGAAAAATTCCAGAGATGGATGCATATATTATAATAAAGTTTTCAACAATATATATATTGTCATTAAATTTGCTCCATTTCCGAAAAAGTTGTATCTTTGCAAGATAAAGTATGCGCCGAATATTGTCTATAATCTTGATAATGTTCTGCTTCTGTGTCGTGCAGGGGCAGGAATTCCGTTGCTCCGTGCAAATCAACTCGCAGAAGCTGATGACCACGACGCAGGCATACGAGACCACCGACAAGAAGATATTCGACAATATGAAGCAGGCCATAGAGGATTTTATCAACGGTCGCCAGTGGTCGCAGTTCCAGTTTGAGCAACAGGAAAAAATCGACTGCTCCCTCTCGCTCATCCTCCAGCAGCGCAATTCAGCCACCGACTTCGTGGC
>DECD01000029.1:27300-49558 GCA_002349055.1 Bacteroidales bacterium UBA2939
CTCTTCAACTATATGGAGCAGCCCACCTTTTCCTTCTCCTACAACGAAAGCCAGCCGCTGGATTTCGACCTCAACAACTTCAGCTCCATCCTCACGTCGACCCTGGCTTACTACTGCTATGTGATGCTCGGCGTCTATTTCGACAGCTTCGCCCCCAATGGTGGACAAGCCTACTACGAGATGGCGCAGACGGTGGCGCAGACTGTCGACGCGACGAAATTCTCGGGTTGGGACTCGAAGAGCGCCCGCAATCGATACTGGTTCATGGAGAACCATACCAACAGCGCCTATGCCGACCTGCGCGAGGCATACTACACCTACCACCGTCTCGGCCTCGATATGATGACCAAGGACCAGCCCAAGGCCCGTCAGGCCATCATCCAGAGCCTCCAGAGCCTCCAGAAGGCACACAAGCGCAACACCAATATGCTGGCGCTCCAGCAGTTTGTCGACGTGAAGATTCAGGAATTAGTATCCATCTTCACCCCCGCACCCGCCGAGGAGCAGAAGACGGTTTACAATCTCATTAAGGACATCAGTCCCATCAATATTGTTAAATTGAAAGGATTTAATACAAAATAAAACATAAATTCTATGACACAAATACCCATACAGAAAGAAACGATAGACCGCATTGCCGCGGCCAACAAAATCCAGAACCCCGGCAAGGCCAGCATCCGCGAGATGCGCAAGATGATTCAGGATGTGGAGAAGGAGACCGGCGTCCGCTTCGTGAAGATGGAGATGGGCATCCCCGGCCTGCCTGCCCCGCAGGTGGGTGTCAACGCCCAGATTGAGGCCCTCAAGAGCGGCGTCGCCAGCATCTACCCCGAGATTTACGGCACCGCCGACTTCAAGAAAGAGGCTGCCCGATTCGTGAAGAACTTCCTCGATATCGACGTGACTCCCGACTGCTGCGTGCCCACCGTTGGCTCCATGCAGGCAGGCTTCGCCAGCTTCCTCACCCTCACCCGCTACGATGCCAAGAAGACCAAGGTCCTCTTCATCGACCCGGGTTTCCCCGTGCAGAAGCAACAGTGCCGCGTCCTGGGCATCCCCATGAAGGCCTTCGACGTCTATGAGTACCGTGGCGACAAGCTGCGCGACAAACTCGAAGAGGAGCTGAAGGACGGTGATGTGGCTTGCATGATTTTCAGCAGCCCCAACAATCCCGCCTGGTTCTGCTTCACCGACCATGAACTGCAAATCATCGGCGAGATGGCCAACAAGTACGGCGTCGTCGTCATGGAGGACTCGGCCTACTTCCTCATGGACTTCCGCAAGGACTACAGCGTCCCCGGCAAGGCTCCCTTCCAGCCCACCGTGGCCAAGTATACCGACCTCTACGTCATCATGATTTCCGGCTCGAAGAGCTTCAGCTATGCCGGTGAGCGTATCGCCATGATGATTTGCTCGCCCAAGCTGTTCAACATGGAGTGCCCCGACCTGGCCCGCTACTACAGCCAGACTCAGCTCGGCCGCGCCCTCATTTTTGGCACCCTCTACTGCCTCTCCAGCGGCACCGCCCACAGCGTCCAGTACGCCATGGCCGCTATGCTCAAGGGCGCCAACGACGGCACCTTCAACTTCGTCAAGGACATCAAGGAATACGGCGAGAAGGCCGGCATCATGAAGAAACTCTTCACCGACAACGGCTTCTACATTGTCTACGACAAGGATATGGGCGAGGACATTGGCGACGGTTTCTACTTCACCTTCTGCTACCCCGGCTACGAGGGTGTCGACCTGCTCAACGAACTTATTCGCTACGGCATCAGCGCCATCGCCCTCGACATCACGGGCAGCCACAAGCAGGGCATCCGCGCCTGCGTGGCCCTGGTGCAGCGCGACCAGTTCCCCGACCTCAAGGTCCGCCTGGAGGCCTTCCATAAGGACCACCCTGTGAAGTAAGGTGAAAGGTGAGAGGTGAAAGGTGAAATTAATAGGCGGGCGCATCGAAGATGCGCCCGCCTTTTTTATTACGCTGTCAGCAGTTTCTATATTTTCGCCCGTTTTCAAGATCTATTTGCCGCCAGCGCGATGGAGATTTGGTCGATTTGCATTGCTATTTCCATAATCTTGAAATTTTATTGTTGTACATTATATTATTATTGGTATTTGAATTTTATTTTGGCTTCTTTTTCCTTTTGTTCACAGAGTTCCTCATAGAATGAGGCCTTCCACCTCTTTTCTACCGCATCATAGACAAAACGTCCGTCGGGGATATAGCCCATAGTTCCACCGCACTCAACGGCAATTTCAAGCAGTTTTCCTTTAATCGAAACTTCCCATCTTATCAGGTTCACATCTATTGTGTCGGGGGCAATAGTGTCGACATTCACTTTGAATACTTGTTCCCTCGTCAACTTGCGGTATTTCCGCTTGCGCAACATGTTCTCATTGTCCAGAACTACGACGGGTAACCCAATGACCGAATCTGGCAAAAGGCTTGCGTCGATGTCTGTAATCAAGGTGATGGTGCGTTCGGGTACGGCTTTGAAAGGCATTTCTTTCCAGTATGGAAAGAAATCGTTGACCGTGCGGCTTACAAACTGAGCCTTCAACGTGCCGTTTGACATTACGCTCTGCGCCGCGGCTCCGAAACCGATGCCGCACAGCACGGCGAGTGTCAAAATAGCTTTCTTCATGTTGAATATGTTTTAGAGATTCCAAAACCATCAGAACAAGTCGGCATGTGTGCCGGTGTCGAGCATCAGCAGGGTGAGGTGTGTGTCGTTCTGCTCCCAGACAAGCAGCCAATCCGGCTCGATGTGGCACTCCCACGTCATCCCACCCTTGAAGCCCGACAGCTTGTGCGGACGGTACTGCTTTGGCAAGGAACCTTTTACGCGGAGAATATCAACCAATTCGGCAATCTTGTTCACGTCAAGCCCGTGCTTGATGCATCGCTTGACGGCACGCTTGAACTGCGTGGTATAATCAACCGTGTACATCGCTCAATCGGCTAAACATTGACGGATAAGGTCTGCACCATCCTTGGCGCGGTACACTCGCCCTGCGGCCACATCCTCGTAGGCCAGCTCGATGCCGCTCTTGCGACGCGGCTTGGCCGGAGCCTCGGTGATATGGAAGATGTCCATCGTGCGGAGCAACTCCATGATGCTGCGGGCAGTCTTGTTGCGTCCGTCGTAGGATATTGTCATTGTTGCCATGGTTGTTATTGTTTTAAGCCTTACTGACAATATAACGGCAACAATGGGAAAATATTGCGCAGGGGTATGGTAAAATCTTTACGATGTCGTTTCTGAAGACAAAAATGTCCTATCGCAGGTAGTCGTCTATGTGGCCGAAGACGATGTCGGCACGGGCGGCGAAACTCTCTTCGGTGGCGAAGGCTACGTGGGGTGTCACCAGGCAACGGTTGGTGGAGAGCAGCAGGTGGTCGAGGGGCAGGGGAGGCTCGTGCTCGAAGACATCGAAGGCGGCACCGGCGATGCGGCCGTCGACGAGGGCCTTGCCCACGGCGGCGATGTCGCACACGGGACCGCGGGCGGTGTTGACCAGCAGGGCCGTGGGCTTCATCAGAGCCAGCTCCTTCTCGCCGATGAGTCCGCGGGTCTCGTCGCACAGCGGTACATGGAGGGTGACGATGTCGCTCTGCTTGAGCAGCTCCTCAAGAGACACATACTTCACGCCAAGGGCTTTCACGTCGTCGTGCTCGCTACGGTTCCAGGCAATGACTTTGGCACCGAAGGCCAGCAGCAGGCGGATGGTGGCGGTGCCAATGGCACCGGTGCCCACGACACCCACGGTCTTGCCTCTCAGCTCGCGACCGAGGAAGGTTCCGCGGCTGCCGCCCTGACGTATCTTCTCGTTGAGGGTGACGATGTTGCGCAGCAGGTCGAGCATCATGCCCACGGCCAGCTCGCTGACGGCCGTGGTGCTGTAGCCTGCGGCGTTCTGCACCTCGATGCCGTGCTCTTTGCAGTAGGCCAGGTCGATATGGTCCAAGCCAGTGAAGGCCACGCTGAGGTAGCGCAGCTTCGGACACTGCGACAGCACCGCGGCGGGCAGCTTGATGTTGCTGATGACGGCGATGTCGGCTTCGCGCATGCGCTCAATAAGCGTCTCCTCATCCTCTTTGCGGTCGAGGTAATAGGTGAACTCATGCCCCATGGAGGCGTAATGCTTCTTCAGTTCTTCGAAGCGGGTCTGGGGGATGCCCAGGGATTCTACGCAGATGATGTTCATTGTCTCTTGTTTTTTCCTGCCGCCCCTACGGGGCTCTTGTTTGTTTTGTTCTTTCTGCCGAGGGTTGCCACCCATGGCTATTATCCGTCGCCCTTACAGGGCTTATTTTCTTTTCTTGACGCTGAATCCGAAGCCGCCGAGCTTCTCGCCGAGGCCATAGTATTTGCCGTGGCTGTAGGCCAGGGGGCCGGCGTGGTTGAGCTGGAACTGGCCGGTGCTCTTGTCAATCAAATCCTCCTCGGCATCGACGGCCACCACGTTGGCCATGAACATGTCGTGGCTGCCCAGACGCTTGATGTCGAACACGCGGCACTCGATGTTTAGTGGACTTTCCTTGATGAGGGGCGCCTTGACCAGCTGTGCCGGTTCGGCGTGGAGGCCCATTTCGCGGAACTTGTTGTATTCGCGACCGCTCTTCACACCGCACCAGTCGGTAGCGCGTGCCAGCTCGGTGGTGGTGAGGTTGATAACGAACTCGCCTGTGCGCTCGATGAGGGAGTGGCTGTGGCGGTTGGGACGCACGCTGATATAGCACATGGGCGGGTCACTGCAGATTGTGCCCGTCCATGCGATGGTGATGATGTTGTAGTTCTCGGGAGTGTCGCCGCAGCTCACCATGACGACGGGCAGCGGGTAAATCATTGTTCCCGGCTTGAAGGCTGTTTTCATGCCTCTTTAAATTTCTTCTCGAGCTCGTCGACCAGGTTGCGGATGTAGCGGTCGGTCTGGCGCAGGTTCTCGATGGTCTTGCAGGCGTGGAGCACCGTGGCGTGGTCCTTGTTGCCGCACTGCATGCCGATGACGGCGAGGCTCGACTTGGTTATCTTCTTGGCGAAGTACATGCTCAGTTGGCGGGCTTGCACAATCTCGCGCTTGCGCGAGGTCTGCTGGATGCTGTCCACCGGCAGGTTGAGGCTGTCGCACACCACCTTCTGGATATAGTCGATGGTGATTTCGCGCGTGCTGCTCTGCACATACTTGTCAATCATCTGTTTCGTCAGCTCGAGGGTGATTTGCTTGCGGTTGAGCGAGCTCTGGGCGATGAGCGAGATGAGGGCACCCTCAAGTTCGCGCACGTTGGTATTGATATTGTAGGCGATGTACTCGATGATTTCCTCGTCCATCTCGATACCGTCGTTTTGCAGCTTCTGGCGCAGGATAGCCTTGCGGGTCTCCACGTCGGGAGACTGCAAGTCGGCGTTCAAGCCCCATTTCAGGCGGCTGAGGAGTCGGGGTTCCAGCCCCTGAAGCTCTCCCGGAGCCTTGTCGGAGGTGATGATAATCTGGCAGTTGCGCTGATGCAGGTAGTTGAAGATGTGGAAGAAGGCCTCCTGGGTCTTCTGTGCCTTGCCGGCCCAGAACTGGATGTCGTCGACGATGAGGACGTCAATCTGCTCGTAGAAGTGGATGAAGTCGTTGGTGGTGCCGGCGCGGCCAGCTTCGGCATACTGCTGCATGAACTGTTCGCTTGTGACGTAGAGCACGGTCTTGTCGGGGTGCAGTTCCTTGGTCTTCAGGCCGATGGCGTTGGCCAGATGGGTCTTGCCAAGGCCCACGTTGGAGTGGAGCAGCAGGGGGTTGAAGCTTGTGGTTCCGGGTTTCTCGGCCACGGCGTAGCCGGCCGAGCGGGCCAGGCGGTTGCAGTCGCCCTCCACGAAGTTCTCCAGCGTGTAGTTGGGACTCAGCTGCGAGGGGATGCGGGTCTTCTTGATGCCGGGGAAGACGAACGGGTTGGGCAGCTCGCGCGCGTTATCCTTATTTATATTTATAGGCATGTCGGTGAGGGGGTTCTGCACCGAGCGACGGCTGTTCGAGGGGAGGGTGGTCTTCAGCGGCTCCGTGGGGATGGTCTGGTCCATGACGATGCTGTATTTCAGCATGCCGTTGGGTCCCAGCTGCATACGGATGACGCGCTTCAGCAAATCTATATAGTGCTCCTCAATCCATTCGTAGAAGAACTGGCTCGGCACCTGCACCAGCAGCGTGCTCCCGTCCAGCTGGAGGGGCACGATGGGTACAAACCAGGTGTCGAAGGCTTTCTTGTTCTCCGGCCCGAGGGTGTCCTTTATCACTTCCAGGCATTCAGCCCAAACTCTCTTATAATCTTCCTCCATCATTTTGATATTACTATACTCCATTTTCAGTTACTTATGCAAATAGTACTCCTTCGAGTTCTGCTTGCAAAATTCACTCTTTTTTTGTGCATAAATTTCAAAAAAAAAATTTGCATCTTTCCTCTGAAAATAGTAAAGAAACCACCCTCCTCCAGCCACCCTCCAAACATCAATTTCCATAACTCACTAAAAAACAACTTTGCCAAAGAATTTTAACATTCCAATCCGCTTTTAAATATACGAAATTTTTTCTTTAGTTTAAAATTTTTTTTTCTTTTTATCCCCTTTCGGGGCTTTTTTTGTTGATAACTCAATAGTGTGTTGTAAATGTGCCAGTTGTTTGTTTATTTCTTTTCCAAGGTATTGGAATGGAATATTTTGCCGTAAGCAATTGAAAATCAAAACGGCTTTTTCCGCCTGTTGATTCTAAGTGATTGTAAGAGTGAAAAAACACCTAGATATGCACCGTCTGAGGTTGAAAAATTTTTCTCTTGGGGGTGATATTTTTCTTTTGAAAAAACGTCCCCCCTGTAGAGACGCGGCCTGCCGCGTCTCTACAGAGGGGTGGATATGGACAGGAAAGGGGAGGGGCAAGCGCCGTATTTTCTCCCTACCATGACCCTACCAACACCCTACCAACTCCTACCATGGTAGGAGTTGGTAGGGTGTTGGTAGGGCGTTGGTAACTGGTTTATAGGTATTTGGGATTTAGGGCTTCGAAGGGCGGTTTTTGGGCGTTTCGAGGTTGTTTTTGGGCTGTTTTTGGGGGTGTGAGAAAAAAAATTTGGCCATGTCGGAGGGATTTCGTATCTTTGCATTTTATTTAGTACATATATAATATAAAGAGATAATGGCTATGAAATATGATTTATTGGTGATTGGCAGCGGCCCGGGAGGCTATGTGGCTGCCGTGAAGGGTGCCCAGTTGGGACTGAAGACCGCCGTTGTGGAGCGCGAGAACCTGGGAGGCATCTGTCTCAACTGGGGCTGCATCCCCACCAAGGCTTTGATGAAGAGCGCCCAGGCGTTCAACTATGCCAAGCATGCCGCCACCTACGGCTTCAAGGCCGAGGGTGTGGAGCCCGACCTCAACGCTATGGTCGACCGCAGCCGCGGTGTGGCCTCGACGATGAACAAGGGTGTCGAGTTCCTGCTGAAGAAGAACAATGTGGAGGTCATCAAGGGCGCCGCCAAGGTGCTGCCTGGCAAGAAGGTGAGTGTGGACGGCACCGAGTATGAGGCCGACCACATCATCATCGCCACGGGTGCCCGCAGCCGCGTGATGCCCGCCATGCCGCAGGACGGCAAGCACATCATCGGCTACCGCGAGGCCATGACCCTCCGCGAGCAGCCTGCCCGCATGCTGGTGTGTGGCAGCGGTGCTATCGGCAGCGAGTTCGCTTTCTTCTACCAGAGTATTGGTACCCAGGTCACTCTGGTCGAGTTCATGCCCCAGATTCTGCCCAACGAGGACGAGGAGGTGGCTGCCCAGATGAGCCGCTCCTTCCGCAAGATGGGCATGAAGGTGATGCCTTCGTGCAGTGTGGAGAAGGTTGACATTGAGGGCGATGTGTGCCATGTTACCGTCAAGGACCTCAAGAAGGAGACCGAGACGGTGGTCGATGTCGACGTGGTGCTGAGTGCCGTGGGCGTGGTGACCAACCTCGAGAATCTCGGCCTCGACGAGACCGGTATCAAATATGAGCGTGGCAAGATTGAGGTCAACGACTGGTACGAGACCAATGTGCCCGGCTACTATGCCATCGGCGATGTGGTTCACGGCCCGGCTTTGGCCCATGTGGCTTCGAAGGAGGCCATCTGCTGCGTGGAGCACCTGGCAGGCAAGGAAGCCCACAAGGTGAACTACAGCAATGTCCCCGGTTGCACCTACACCACCCCCGAGGTGGCCAGCGTGGGCCTCACCGAGAAGAAAGCCGTCGACGCCGGCTATGAGGTGAAGGTGGGCAAATTCTTCTTCAAGGCCAGCGGCAAGGCCACGGCGGCAGGCAACACCGACGGATTCGTGAAAATCGTCGCCGACGCCAAGACCGACCTCATCCTGGGTTGCCACATGTGCGGCGACAATGTCACCGAGATGATTGCCGAGGCTGTTGTGGCCCGCGAGAAAGGCATGACCGCCCGCGAGCTGGCCCAGGCCATCCACCCGCACCCCACCATGAGCGAGGGCGTGATGGAAGCCCTCGAGGCTGTCCATGGCGAAGCCATCCACGGATAGGCCCCCTGAGAGATGAGAGATGAGAAATGTGAAATGAGAATTATTGTTCACTTTATTAAGAATAGAAGTTTGCTATGAAAATATTTCCCAAAAGCAGGGTCAAAGTGACGGAAGGTCTGCATGTGAGAATCTCGAATCACTTCTTTTATACCGATTTCGGTATCCGTGATTCGGGCGAGATGCGCTATGGCGGACGCCGTTTCGTGATGTCGGATACCCCCGGCACGGGATTCATCGAGCGCGAAAGCGAGAGCCACAGCTACCATCTGTTCGTGCGTGAACTCGTTGCCAAGCAGAAACCCAGCTACATGCGTATGCTGTTGGGACAGGAGCCGAGCTTCGACCGTGCCATTGCCGATGCCAACAAGGCCATGATTCAGACCGACGACAGGTACAAACGCGACCTGCTGGAGTGCTATGTCAACGCCCTGACGATAGCCCGCAACGAGGAGCGCATGGAACGCATCGTCCGCGGCATCAAGGATAAGATGGGCCACCACAGCAACAAGTTCATGGTGAGCGTGATGAGCCACTACAAGAGCAAGATCCGCCAGCTGGAGCACGACATGGCGTCGGTGGTCTGGCATGTGGAGGACCACTGCTCCGAGGAGACCTACAAGGCTTATCTCCAGATGGTGGAGGCTTTCAGCCGCGTGGCTTCGTGCCGCCGCATCTGGTTCCTCGATTCGGCCAGCAAGAAGCAAAGTCAGGATCAGGTGTTCTTTGATCTGGGCATCTTCGACTACATTATCTCGAAGGACTATCTCCCCATCATGCGCCATCCCGACGGCACGCATTATTATTTCCTGCCCGATGCCGTGATTGTCGCCCGCAGCAACACCGACTTTGACGTGTTGCCGCTGAAGAATATGACCATTGTCTATCAGGAGCTTGCCATCGAGGAGACCAATGAGTCGATGCTGGGCCGACTGGGCGATGCGGCGAGTTCGATTAAGATTCCCGAGTGCAACCTTACCTTCTATTTTAATCATCTGCACCCCATAGTGAACTTTATCCAAGCTATGGACCGTCTGAAAGCAACGCTCTGAACTGGTGAAGAAATCGCGCCATACCTACCGTTTCAATCCTCATACCTTGAAGTATGAGAAGGTCTTCGTGTCGCTGCGCGACAAGGTGAGGCGCATCAGTTTCAACGTACTGTTCGGCGTGGTGCTGGGTGTGGTGCTGGTGACCGCGGTGATGTATTTCATGGGGTCGCCGTCGGAGCGTGCCATGCGGCGCGAGCTGGCGCAGTTCAAACGCCAGTCGCGGGTGCTCAATGCCCGTGTGGCGCGTGCCGAGAAGGTGCTAGAGAACCTGGAGGAGCGCGACGACGCCCTCTACCGCACCATCTTCTCGAGCGAGCCCGTGAGTCCTGCGCTGCGCCACAGCGGCATTGGCGGCGTGGAGCGTTATGCCGAGTTCGACGGCCTGGAGAATGGTGACCTGCTGAAGGCCACCACCAAGAAGGTCGACGACCTTACGAAACGCATCTATGTGGAGTCGAAGTCGCTCGACGAAATCTACGAGATGGCGCGCACCAAGAATGAGCGCATGGCCGTGATGCCAGCCATCATGCCGCTGAAGAAACGCGACTGCAAGGTCGTCAGCGGTTTCGGCCTCCGCTACCACCCCATACTGCAAACCCAGCGCATGCACACCGGTATCGACATGACGGCCCGCCAGGGTACGCCTGTCTATGCCACGGGCGACGGTACCGTGGTGACGGCCGGGCGCAACCCCGACGGCTATTCGGGCTACGGCGTGATGGTCATCATCGACCACGGCTTCGGATTCCGCACCCTCTATGCCCATTTGCACGGTGCCAACGTGCGTCGCGGGCAGAAGGTGAAGCGCGGCGAGCAGATAGGCACCGTGGGCAGCTCGGGTATGGCTTCGGGTACGCATCTCCACTACGAGGTGATTCTCAACGGCAACAGGGTGGACCCCGTGTACTACTTCTTCAACGACCTCACACCCGAGGAATACGAGGAGGTGCTCGAGCAGGCCCGCCAAGTAAACCAATCGATGAGTTGATGGAAATCAGAATTGACGACAATGCCGGCTACTGTTTCGGCGTGGTGAAAGCCATCGGCGCCGCCGAGGAGGAGCTGTCGCGCGACGGCAGCCTCTTCTGTTTGGGCGACATTGTCCATAACAGCGCCGAGGTGGAGCGTCTGCGCAGCCTCGGCCTCGAGGTTATCGACCACCAGCGGCTTCCTTCCCTCACGGGACGCAAGGTGCTTATCCGTGCCCATGGCGAGCCGCCGTCGACCTACCGCACCGCCGAGCAACTCGGCATCCGCCTTATCGACGCCACCTGTCCCATCGTTTTGGCCCTTCAACAGCGCATCCGCAAGGGCTATGACGAGATGCAGCGCGTGGGCGGACAGATAGTTATCTTCGGCAAGCCCGGCCATGCCGAGGTGGTGGGACTTACGGGCCAGACCGACGGCACCGCAGTCATCGCCAGCACCCCCGACGACCTGGGCAATATCGATTTCTCGCGCCCCATACGTCTCTATTCGCAGACCACCAAGAGCCGAGAGGAATACCAGCAGCTGATAGCCAATATCCAGTCGCGGCTGCTGCCGGGGGCCGACTTCGTGGCTTTCGACACCATCTGCAACCGCGTGGCCAACCGCGCCCGCGAGCTGGAGACCTTCGCACGTAGCGTCGATGTGCTGCTTTTCGTGGCCGGAGCCAACAGTAGCAACGGTCACTACCTCTATGAATACTGCCGCAAGGTGCAGCCCCGCACCCACCTCATTGCCGATGCCGGCGACCTGCAAGGCGAGTGGTTCGAGGGTGCCCGCAGCGTGGGCATCAGCGGCGCCACCTCGACTCCCCGTTGGCTCATGGAGGAGGTGGCAAAACAGTTGAGAGTTAAGAACTAAGAGTTATGGTGCTGGATAGGTTGATACTGAATAATTTCAAGAACTACCGCGAGGTTGACGTGCAGTTGTGCAACAATGTCAACTGCTTCGTGGGCAACAACGGCGCGGGCAAGACCAACCTGCTCGATGCAGTCTACTATCTCTCCTTCTGCAAGAGCTATTTCAACCCTGTCGACAGCCAGAACATCAAGCTTGGCGAGGAATTTTTCGCCATCCACGGGCATTATGGTGCCGACACCGCATCGCTCACTTTGCGCCGAGGGCAAGGCAAGCAGATGAAGTGGAACAAGAAGGCTTACAAGACCTTGGCGGAGCATATCGGCAAGATACCGCTTGTCATGGTGTCGCCCAATGACCAGCAGCTTATCACCGGCGGCAGCGACCTGCGCCGCAAGTTCATGGACGGTGTCATCTCACAGACCGACCACACCTACCTCGAGCACCTCATCGCCTATACCAAGGCCCTCGAGCAGCGCAACCGCCTGCTGAAGCAGATGTGGGACGACCGCCTGTGGGACGAGGCTATGGTCGCCGTCTGGGATGCCCAACTGGCCACCAACGGCGAATATCTCACCGAGAAGCGCGAGGCGTTTGTGCGTGACTTCGCACCTCTTTTCGCCGAATACTACCATTGGATTGCCGGCACCGACGAGCCGGGCATCATCGACTATCGCCACGACTCGCGTCCCATGCTCCTCCAGCTCGAAGAGTGCCGCCAGGCCGACAAGTACTCGCAGTATACCAACGCAGGCCCCCATAAGGACGACCTCATCTTACTCCTGAGCGAGGAGAATGCCGACTTTACCCTCAAGAAATTTGGCTCCCAAGGCCAGCAGAAAAGTTTCGCGCTGGCGCTGAAACTGGCTCAGTTCCAGTACATGCTCAACCATGCGGGCGAGAAGCCCATCCTGCTGCTCGACGACATTTTCGACAAGCTCGACCTCCTGCGCATCAAGCGCCTCATTGCCCTCGTGGGCAGCGACCGTTTCGGCCAGGTGCTCCTCACCGACACCCAGCCCGGTCGCGTCCAGGCCATCTTCGACGAGCTGCCCACCCTCGACCATAAGATTTTTACTGTTACCAGCGGCACCCTAACTCTCAACCTTAAACCTTAATATGCAGCCCGACCGCACACTCGACTACTATCTGCAAAGCGCCCTGCGACGCTTGGACCACGGCGATTTCGCTGACGAGTTGCGTGTCGAGCGTGTCTACCGACAGCTGGCTGGCGACCTCATCAGCCGCCTCACCTCCTCGGTCCAGTTCTCCCATGGCGTCCTCTCCCTGCGTCTCTCCTCGGCAGCTCTGCGTCACGAGATGTTCAACCGCCGCGAGAGCCTCCGCCAGCGCATCAACGACAACCTCGGCGTCGAAGCCGTCAAAACCATATACATAAGATGAAGAACCTCTGGAAAGCACTGATGATGGTACGCTGCTGCAACCGCCGCTCATTCTGGCTGCGGGTGCTCTATGTGACGTTGCAGAGCGTGCTTCCTTTGGTGAACCTCTATTTGCTGAAGCTGATGATTGACGCCGTGACGATGGCCGTCTCCTCGAGAGGTGAAATACCCCTCGGAGCCAGTCATGTGCAGCACTACCTGTTGGCCATGTGTGGAGTCTTCCTGTTGAACCGCGTGGTGTCGGCCCTCAACGCCGTCAATAACGACGTACTGAGTCAGCGTTTGATAGACTATGTCAGCGACTTGTTGCAACGGCAGTCGGCCAGACTCGACATGCAATACTACGACAATCCCGCCTACCACGACACCTTCCATCGCGCGCAGCAGGAAGCCTCCTTCCGCCCGCTGCAAATCCTGACTAACTTCATGGCGCTGGGTGGTTCGCTGATTTCCATCGCGGGGGTGGTGGTGATGCTCGCAGCTGCCTCGTGGTGGGTCATCGTGGTGATGATTGTGGCCGTGCTCCCCGGTTTCGCCGTGCGCCTCTTCAAGGCCCGGCGCATCTACCGTTTCCGCCGGGAAAACACGCAGCTCTACCGCCGCACCACCTATTTCGGCGCACTCCTCACCGCTCGCGAAGCAGCCAAGGAGATACGCTCCTTCAACCTTGCCCCGCTCTTCCGTGCCCGCTTCGTTGATGCGCGCCGTCAGCTTGTGGGCCAGCTCCTTTCCATCTCGCGCCGTCTGGGGACGCTCGATGTGCTCTGCGGTGTGATTGAGGCCGCTGCCATGTTCGGTGTCGTCTCGCTATTGATTAGTGAGGCTTATGTGGGTGCTATCACGTTGGGTTCCTTTGTCATGCTCTTTGAAGCCTTCCGTCGTGGCCAGGGCTACCTCTCGTCGCTTGTCGGCGGCATCGCGGGACTTTATGACAACCGTCTCTTTGTGGGCAACCTCTTTGAGTTCCTTTCCCTCAAGCCCACCATCCTCGCTCCCGATGAGCCGTTGCCTGTGCCCGACGAGATTACCGAGGTGGAACTCCGCGATGTCACCTTCCGCTACCCCGACATGAACCGCGATGTGCTCTCCCATTTCTCTCTTCGAGCCCGCCGCGGCGAAATTACCCGCATCGACGGTCGCAACGGCTTCGGCAAGTCTACGGTAATCAAACTCCTGCTGCGTCTCTATGACCCGCAGCAGGGCACGGTGTTGGTCAACGGCATCGATATCCGCCGTTTCCGTCCCGACGAGTTGCGCGCCCGCATGGGAGTCCTCTTCCAGGACTTTGTGCGTTACAGCCTCACCGTCGCCGACAATATCCAGCCACTCGGCCACTCAGCCACTCAGCCACTTAGTCACTCCCTTCGTCTCGCTGGTGCCCAGCCGATTGTAGACCGCCTGCCGCAGGGCGAACACACGCTCCTTGGCCGCTTGTTCGACGGCGGCTCCGAACTCAGCATGGGACAGTGGCAGCGCATTGCCCTCGCACGCGCCCTCGCTACCGATGCTCCAGTCCTCCTCCTCGACGAACCTACCGCCTGGCTCGACGCCGACGCACGGCATCATCTGCACGAGACCCTTTGCGCTCTCGAGCCGAAAAAAATTATCCTCCTGATTACCCATTCCCAGAACCTCGAATAGCGTTTTTTTTTCTCGCATGGCACAATAAAACAGGTGACGAGTCGTTACCTTTTTATATTATTAACATATTTTAGTATATTACGCTATGATTTATACGTTGCAAGATATCAATGCCAAGGAATACGAAGGCAGTCTTATTTTCCTTTACGGTGACGAGTGCGCGGAACGCAACCTGCCGCTGGGCAGGAAGGAGGTGGAGAGTGTTAAGAGGAAAGTGGAAAGTGGGAAGAATTTTGTGTGCGGCTTCGACCGTCTGCCCGAGAGGCTTTATTTCGTGAAGTTCGACAGCGAGCGCCCCTCTGCCGAGGTGCAGGAGGGTCTGCGTCGTCAGGCTGTCGAGGTGCTGAAGATGATGGAGAAAGACGGTATCAAGACCGTCGCGCTGAGTGGTGAGGGTACGCTGCCCGAAGAGATGATTGCCTTTGTGGAGGGGCTGACGCTGGCCGACTACAGCTTCGACCGCTTCTGCTCGAAAGAGCGTTTCCATGTCGACGAGTTGAAAATCAACGCTGTCTACTGCACCCAAGAAGAACTTGACTTTCAGCAGCGCCTGTGGAATCGTATCTTCTGGTGCCGCGAGTGGGTGAACCTGCCGGTGGCCGACCTCAACGCCACCCAGTTTGCCGAGGAGTTGCAAAGCGTGGCCGAGGGCTTTAAGAACGTGAAGTGCACCGTGATGGACAAGCGCAAGATTGAGAGTCTGCGCATGGGCGGCCTGCTGGCCGTGAACAAGGGAAGCGTGGATGAGCCGCGTTTCGTGGTGCTGGAGTATACTCCGAGTAATCTGAAAAATCAGAATAATCCGATAGTCCTCGTGGGTAAGGGCATTATGTACGACACGGGTGGATTGAACATCAAGCCCGACGACTATATGCAGGAGATGAAGAGCGACATGGCCGGTGCCGCCACCATGGCCAGCGTGGTCTTCGCCGCTGCCGACAACGCGCTGCCGGTACATGTGGTGGCGCTGCTGCCGCTGACGGACAACCGTCCGGGATTCAACGCCTACGCGGCCGACGATATCCTGACCATGTACGACGGAACGACCGTGGAGGTGGTGAACACCGACGCCGAGGGCCGCCTCATCCTGGCCGACGCCATAGCCTATGCCGTGAAGAACTACAACCCACGGGTCATCATCGATGCCGCTACGCTGACAGGTGCCGCCGTGCGTGCCATCTCCACTTTCGGTATCGCCGCCATGCAGCAGAATGCAGAGAAGGAGCTGGAGATGCTGAAGATTGTGGGCAACGAGGTCTATGAGCGTCTGGTGGAGTTCCCCATGTGGAAAGAATACGACGAGCTGATTAAGAGCGACTTTGCCGACCTGCGCAACTGTGGCAGCACGCCCCAGGCGGGCACCATCACGGCGGGCAAGTTCCTGGCGCACTTCGCCAAGGAAGTGCCTTACGTACATCTGGACATCGCCGGCGTAGCCTACTTCACCAAGGCACAGCACTACTTCCGCACCGGTGCCAGCGGATATGGTATCCGCCTGCTTTATGCTTATCTTCAAATGCAATAAATGGTTATAATATGAAAAACGGAGTGAAAGGAAGTGAAAAGGAGTGAAAGGACAAATGTGTAAGACGATACTATAGTCCCTTCACATCCTCTCACTTCCTTTCACTCCCTTTCACTCCTAAAAAAAGAAAAAATGGATAACAACAACGAAAAGAAAATACGCGTGGCTATCACGCACGGCGACATCAACGGCGTGGGCTACGAAACCATCATCAAGACCTTTGCGGACAACCGCATGTTCGACGTCTGCACCCCGGTGCTCTACGGCAGCACTAAGGTGGCCAGCTACCACAAGAAGCTGCTGGGCAGCGTCCAGCAGGAAATGACCTTCAACGCCATCCGCGACGCCAGCGACGCGCAGGACCGCAAATACAATGTGGTGAACCTCACGCAGGAGGAAATCAAGATCGACCTCGGCAAGAGCACCGAGGTGGCTGGCCGTTTGAGTCGCGAGAGCCTCAACCGCGCCTGCGAGGACCTGAAGGCTGGCAAGGTCGACGTGCTGGTGACGGCCCCCATCAACAAAAAGAACATCCAGGCACCCGACTTCGACTTCCCCGGTCACACCGAGTACCTCAGCCACCAGTTCGGCTGCTCCAGCCTGATGTTGATGGTGTGCGACCGCATCCGCATCGGCATCGTCACCAACCATCTGGCGCTGAAGGATGTGCCCGGTGCGCTGACTCACAACCTGCTCTACGACAAGATTATGCTCATGAACGAGAGCCTGAAGCGCGACTTCGGCATCACCATCCCGAAGATTGCCGTGCTGGCCCTCGACCCCCATGCCGGCGACAATGGCGTGATTGGCGACTTCGACATGAAGGTCATCAAGCCCGTCATCGACGAGGCTCAGTCGAAAGGCGTTTTGGCCTACGGCCCCTTCCCGAGCGACGGCTTCTTCGGCAGCTCCGAGTTCAACAAGTTCGACGGCGTGCTGGCACTCTACCACGACCAGGGACTCATACCGTTCAAGCTGATGTCGTTCACCGAGGGGGTGAACTACACCGCCGGTCTGCCCTACGTGCGCACCAGCCCCGCCCACGGCACCGGCTACGACATCGCCGGCAAGGACAAAGCCAGCGAGCAGTCCATGCGCTCGGCCGTCTACCTGGCCTGCAACATCCTGCGCAACCGCAAGGAATATGACGAACTGACGGCCAATCCGCTCAAATGAAGAAGTTACTGCTCATCGACGGAATGGCGGCGGTCTACCGTGCCTACTATGCGCTCAACAAGAATCCGCGCATCAACTCCAAGGGCATGAACACCAGCTGCGTGCTGGGTTTCACCACCACGCTCTACGACCTGCTGCGCAGCCAGCGGCCGACGCATGTGGGTGTGGCGTTCGACTTGCAGAAGCCCACCTTCCGCCACGAGATGTATGCCGAATACAAGGCCAACCGCGAGGCTATGCCCGAGGAGATACAGCGAGGGCTGCCGTGGGTGAAGAAGATGATTGAAGCGTTCCGCATCCCCATCCTGACCTGCGAGGGCTACGAGGCCGACGATGTGATTGGCACCCTCAGCCACCAGGCCGAGCTCGCGGGTTTCGACGAGGTGGTGATGGTGACGCCCGACAAGGACTTCGCCCAGCTGGTGACCGATGTGGTGAAGATGTACCGCTTCGGCCGCATGGGCCGTCCCGACAGCATCATGGGCATCCCCGAGGTGAAGGAGAAATTCGGCGTCAACAACTGCCGCCAGGTGATAGACCTGCTGGGCCTCTGGGGCGACGCTTCCGACAATATCCCCGGCATCCCCGGAGTGGGGGAGAAGACCGCCAAAAAACTCATCGACCAGTTTGGCAGCATCGAGGAAATGGTGGCCCACAGCGACGAGATAAAAAACGAGAAGATGCGCAGCCTGGTGAAAGAACACAGCGAGCAGGCGTTGTTCTCGAAAAAACTGGCCACCATCTGTCTCGACGCACCCATCCCCTTCCAGGAGGAGAAGCTGCTGCTCGAAGTCCCCGACTATCAGGCACTCAAATCCATCACCGACGAGCTCGAATTCCGCCAGTTCGCCAAAAAAGTCTTCACCGACCTCTCCGTCAAAGACCCCTCAATGGCCCTGGCCTTCTCAAGTTCCTCTAGTTCTTCTAGTTCTTCTAGTTCCTCTAGTACTTCCAGCGCCCCCACCCTCTTCGACCTTTCCCCCTCCTCGCAGGAGGCTCCCAGCGTGCAGCAATCCGTGCTCACCGCCGACGTCCTCCAGCAGCTCCAGGACCGCGATATCGCACTCCTCTTCGACGGCCCCAACATCATCCTCAGCACCGACGCCGACTCCGTCTTCTCCACCACCGTCGACCAACTTTCCACTCAGCCTCTCGGACTCTTGCTTGCTCAGTTACTCGGCAATCCCGCCACCACCAAGCTCTGCTTCGACCTCAAAAACCTGAAATATATCCTCGCCGAGCTCGACATCGAACTCCAGGGCGAGCTCTTCGACATTCAGTTGGCACACTACCTCATCGACGCCGAGATGCGCCACTCGCTCGAGTTCATCTGCTCGGCCATGCTGGGCTTCGAGCCGCACGACCGCACCGCACAGGCCGCGGCCCTCTGGCAGCTCTACCCCCTCATGGCGGCCAAACTGCGCGACGCACAGCTCGAAAAACTCTACCGCGATGTGGAACTCCCGCTGGTCGACGTGTTGATAGACATGGAGAAAGAAGGCGTGCGCATCGACGTCGACGCCCTGCGCGAATACTCGCGCCAGCTCACCGCCGAGCGTGCCGCTATCGAGGAGAAAATCTATGAGTTGGCAGGCGAACGTTTCAACATCAGCTCGCCCAAGCAGCTCGGCGAAATCCTCTACGAGAAAATGAAGGTCACCGACCGCCCGCCGCGCACCGCCACCAAGCAGTACTCCACCGCCGAGGATGTCCTCACCAAGCTCTCCTCGGCGCACCCCGTCATCCCGCTCATCCTCGAATACCGCTCCGTGACCAAGCTCGTGGGCACCTACCTCGACTCCTTCCCCCGTCTCATCAATCCCGCCACCGGCCGCCTCCACACGGTCTACAACCAGACCGTCACCGCCACCGGCCGCCTCTCCTCCTCCAACCCCAACCTCCAGAACATCCCCATCCGCACCGAACGCGGGCGCGAGATACGGCGCGCCTTCGTGGCACGCGATGCCGACCACCTGCTGCTGGCCGCCGACTATTCGCAGATCGAGCTCCGCATCATCGCCTCCCTGGCCGCCGACCGCCACATGCTCGAGGCTTTCGCCAACGGGTTCGACATCCACGCCGCCACCGCCGCCAAAATCTACCATATCCCCATGGCCGAGGTCTCGAAAGACCAGCGCCGCAACGCCAAGAGTGTCAACTTCGGCATCGTCTACGGCATCTCCGCCTTCGGCCTCAGCGAGCAGCTCGGCATCTCCCGCAAGGAAGCCGCCACCCTCATCGACGAATATTTCACGCAGTACCCCGACATCCGCCGTTTCATCGACGAAAGCATAGCCGCCGCTCGCTCGCGCGGCTACGCTCAGACCCTCCTCGGCCGTCGGCGCTACCTGCCCGACATCAATAGCCGCAACGCCTCCGCTCGCTCCTTCGCCGAACGCAACGCCGTCAACATGCCCATCCAGGGCACCTCGGCCGACATGATTAAGCTGGCCATGGTGCGCATCCACCGCTGCCTCTCCCAGCAGCATCTCCGCACCCGCATGATTCTCCAGGTGCACGACGAGCTCGTCTTCGACCTCTACCGCCCCGAGGAGGCCCTCGTGCGTCAGATTGTCGCTCGCGAGATGAAACAGGCCCTCCCGCTCCCCGGCATCGACATCGAAGTCGGCATCGACGTCGCCGACAACTGGCTCGCCGCACACTAGCCTATCTTTCACCTTTCACCTTTCACCTTTCACCTTTCACCTTTCACCTTTCACCTTTCACCTTTCACCTTTCTCATTTCTCATTCCATGAATCGTAACATAAAGATTGTATTTTTGGCCTGCGTCAGCCTATCTTTCACCTTTCACCTTTCACCTTTCACCTTGAACGCCCAGCAGCCCTGGAACTACTCCTCCTTGCACGAAATCCACCTCGACGACGCCTACTTCCTCGAGCCCCCCGCCCCCCTCAAAGCACAGGTCCTGAAAGAAATCAAAACTCAGGGTAAGCAAAAAACTTTCAATTTTCAATTTTCAATTTTCAATTCCCTCTACCGCCTCTCTGTCTCTTTTAGCAATAGACGCGGCACGCCGACCTCTCTACACTTCCAGTCCGACAGCCTCTCCTTCTCCATCCCCGACCCCCTCGCTACCCAACTCTTGCCCTACCTCGTCTCCGACCGCTACTGGCGCCTCCGCTACCGCCGCCTCCAGGAGTGGGCCTTCGTCAATATGGACAACGCCTACATGATCCATGTCGACACCGCCGACCGCCGCTATGGCCACTTCTCTCCCCTCACCTGGCTCGGCTACTCCTACCAGCCCTCCGCCCACTGGCCCGTCCTCTTCTCTGTCCGCACCAACACCTACAAGCCTCAAACCCTTACCCTCCCCGCCCTCCAGAGCCTTGCCGAGTGGGGCGCCTTCTCCACCGTCGACGGCCTGCTGGCCTACGAGCACAACCAGCGGCAGCAGCGGCAGAAGGAACTCGCACAGCAGCAGGCCCTCCAGCACCACCTCGACTCGCTCGACCGCGTCAGCCTCCTCTTCGCCCGCCAGGCCGACAGCATCACCACCGCCCTCCAGCGCGACTCCCTGGCCTTCGCCCAAGAACGCCTCATGGCCGACGTCCAGGCCACCAAGGACCGCATGAACCGCGACGAAATCTTCCTCCTCAGCGTCAACCCCGCCAAGAGCGACTACATGTTCGGCCTCGAATTCAACTTCTACAACTGCTACCAAAAAATCATCACCAAGGTCGAAATCACCGTCGCCCCCGTCAACGCCAAAGGACAGGTGCAGCGCGACCAGTTCAACCGCGACGTCCGCACCGTCCGCTGCATGGGCCCCATCCGCCCCGGCTCTCCCGCACAGTATACCTTCGACGAACTCTTCTGGGACGACCGCGGCCGCATCAAATACATGCGCGTCACCTCCCTCATCTTCCATTTCTCCGACGGCACCCGCAAGAGCCACTACGGCTACGACCGCATCCTCCATCACACCCTCAACCCTTGACATCTTCTAGGTAAAAATCCCTTACGAAGACCCTACCAACACCCTATCAACCGCCTGGGTACAACCTTTGTCCTTCTATTAACTTGGTCGCCAATGAAACTGGGGGAAATACTTTGTCAGCTGGCGGTTGCAGGCATTTCAATTGCGGGAACATGCTTGCCTGATGCTTGAAAAAGGGCTTTCTTTTTTTTTATTTGCCCCGCACATGCCGCTGTCGGTTTTTCCAAGCATGCTATTTCGCCGTCGCGCCAGCGCAAATTCGGCGGCATGCGGACAAAACCGCCAACGGCATCATCCCCGCGCATTGCAAATTTACCATTTACCATTTACCAAAAAAAAACTCCATCCCGAAGGACAGAGGGCCACACTAAAACCAATGAACAATAAAACCGTCATTTACTGAACTCCAGTTCGTCTTCTGGTGCTGGCATCTCGGGCGGTGTCGGTTGCGCCTCTTCCTGTCCAGCGCCAGCGTCCAGCACCTGGACCAGCTTGATACTTCTGCCGTCCAAGTTCGTAAACCACTTGTCAGCCCACTCTTTTCCCCTGCGGCAGGGAAAGGGTAGCGGAACGGTACCCCTGGTAGTCGAAAAAATACACTTCGTCCAATTTTGTCTCATCGGTAAATGGTAAATGGTAAATTCACAATGCTTTACACGTATCATATATATTATTAATGTATATTAATATTATTTCATTAATAAAAACAATTTTTTCGATGCAAAAAGAATTTACCATTTACCATTTACCAATGAAATTTTTGTATCTTTGCATCGTCATAGTTGTTAATAAAATGTTGAAAAAAAAGTATGTGTAATATATTGATTTCTAGGTCGTTGGTGGGTGGGGGTACTCGCTTCGCCGCCCCACTATCAACCACCGAGTATTAGTGTATATCGAAAAGAAAGTGCATTCTTCTCTCGACCTACTTGACCCTGTAACCCGACAAAACATCATCGCCGTGTTGGTTGAAAAGTTCGACTATACTTCTGCCGAAATCATGTTTTTGTTCGGAAGGTCTCGAGCGCAAGCCTACCGGGACATCGACATCGCCCGATTCCGTCTAAAACGCTTGAAGAGCGCACAAAAAGCATT
>DECD01000006.1 GCA_002349055.1 Bacteroidales bacterium UBA2939
ATTTTTAGTGGACACTAATGATATGCATTTAATTAATAAAAACCACCCCACAAAACACATCCTTTTCTACGACCATCCCCCAAAAACATCCCTCCCGCAAAATGGGGGCAAACTTTCTTAAAAAAGGTTAAAACACCGATTCACAACCCAACAAACACCCTATCATCTCCTACTGTGGTAGGAGTTGGTAAGGAGTTGGTAGGGGTTTGGTAGGGAGAAAGTACGGGTTTCACCCCTCCCGGACCCCTGCCCGTAGTTATCCAAATATGATAGTAATAGCCCCTGGATTGTTTCGAACTCCAGGGGCTATTTTGATGAAGGGTTGGTGTGATTCTACCTCACGATGAGTTTGCGGGTGGAGGTGGTGGTGAGGGTGGAGGCGGTGAGGAAGTAGACGCCGGCGGGGAGGGTGGTGATGTCGAGGGAGGAGGTCGATTGCTGCATCGTGAAGGTCTTGACGGTGCGACCGGAAGCGTCGCGGATGGTGACCGTCGCGCCAGGAATCAGGCCGCTGAGGGTGACGCTGCCGTGGGCGGGGTTGGGAGTAATTAAGAATTGAGAATCAAGAATTGAGAATTGAGGATTTTCGATGCCGTCGACCTCGGTGGTGAAGTGCCGGACGGGGCTCCAGACGCTGGTCTTGCCTTCGTCGCAGAGGGTCATGACGTAGAGGTCGTAGGCGGTCTCGCTCTGCAAGCTGTCGAGGAGGTAGGTCACCCGTCCCGCAGCCTGCGAGGGCACCGTCACCTGGGTTCCGAAGCCTTGGTTGAAGCCCACAGGGCCGTACTCGATGACCCACGGGCCCTCGGTGGGAGCCGTCCACGAGACGGTGGCCGTATGGGCCGCGATGGCAGAGACCTCGACATCGGTGACCTCGGGACATGCGAGGGTGGTGAAGAAGACGGGTTCGGTCACAATGGCGGTATAGCAGAGGGGGATGATGATGAAAGCGTAGTCGGTGCCCTGGTTGAGGCCGGTGAGGTGCACCCGGGGAGTGTCTGTCGTGATGGCGGTGTCGCTGTTGTTAACAAAGAGGTGGAGTATCCACGCCTCCTCGGGGCCGCGCGGCACCCAGCTAACAACGGCTGTGGTGAGGGTGACGGAGTCGACCGCAATGGAGTCGACAGCCTGGCACGGCAGCTCGTGGTGGATGGTGTAGACAGAGAGGCTGTCGAGGGCGAAGATCAGCGTGGCTGAGGGGTACAGCGTGTCGTGGAAGAAGGTGAAGTAGAACTTGCCGGTGCCCAGCGGGAGGTCGAAGGTGTTGATTTCTATCGGCTGCATAACAATGCCACTCGAGATGGCGGTGGCTGCGAGGCTGTCGTCGAAGAGCACCAGGCGGCTGCTCATTGTGTCGCCGAGGAAGGAGATCTGCATGCGCGTGGGGACCGGATGTGAGTGGTAGTGTTCGTCGGTGTAACGCTGGCTTGCATACACGTTGAAGGTGACGTGGACATCCTCTTCGTCAATGCGTAGCGTCGGCGTGGAGAAGGAGACGAGGCTGTCGCCCGAGTAAAGAGATCCATAAAGCAGCTGTCCCAGCTCACTAGACGAGCGCACCGCGGGTTCGCGGGAAGCCTGCTCAGTCAGCGTCCAGCAGGGTGGCAGCTTGTAGAGTTCGTATCTCTCGAAATCGTCGTTGTAAGGCAGCGACAGGGTGCCGCAGAGGGTGGTGAGGCTCACCTGCACGGGGAAGGTGGCGACGCTGTCGGCACATACCGCAGCCACCTGGAAAATGTAGTCGTAGGCGGGATAGAGGCCGTTGACGACGACGGTGTCGGAGTAGAAATCTGTGGGCACGCCGAACGAGTAGAGGCGGTAGTGCCCCACACCGCGCGGGTCGTGAACGACAAGGGTGGCCGAGGTGTCGGTCACAGCGGCGACGGACACCGAGTCGGGAGCCAGACAGGGGAAATCAACCTTCAGTCTCAGGTCGTCAATCACAGGGCTCCACGACCAGGGGCCTCTGTAGAGGCCGAAGCGCAGGGCCACATGACGGCCGGGACCGCTATAGCTGCCGAGCGACACATGCTTCTTCTCCCACACGTCGGCCACCGTGGGGTAGACCGTCTGGACGGCGGTGAAGGTGGAGGTGTCGGCAGGGTCGGTCATCACGCCGACGGTCACCATATCGTGGTTGGCGTAAACCGACACTTTGAGCCAGAACTCGATGGCCAGGTCGCCGAGGCTGTCCACCTCGGGAAGGATGTAGTAGAAGGGCTGGCTGCTGTCACCCACATTGGGTGCAAGGGCCCTACCCGTGTCGCCGAGGTGATGGTTGGCAGTGGTGCGGTCGCCTCTGTTGTTGGGGTAATAGTAGTCGATGAAACGTGAGCAGGTGCCGATGCCGTCGTCGAAGTTCTCCTCGTAGGGCAATTCGGCATGGGAGAAGACGCCGCAGGCGGTGGTGACGGTGGTGGTGACGCGGGTGGAGAGGGTGCTGTCGGAGGGGCAGATGGTGGCGGCGGTGAGCTGGTAGCGTGTCGAGTGGTGCAAGCCGGTGATAGTGTAGGTGTAGCCGTTAACATCGGCGGAATCGACCTGCGTGCCGTCGCTCCACCAGAGGCGGTAGCGGCCCGCCGAGTCGTCGTCGGCAATGCTGACGCCGAGCGTCGTCAGGCCGATGCTGTCCACCGTCAGGCTGTCGGGATAGGCGCAGGAGGTGGAACGGAAGAGCGTAAAGTTGTCGACATAGACGAGCTTGAAGCTGTTGAGGCTGGTGAAGCGCAGCGCCAGACGCCCGTTGCCGATGCCGTAGAGGGGCTTTTCGTAGTAATCAAATTGGTCGAAATTGCGGTCAGCAAAGGGGACGGTATCGAACACGGTGAAGGTACTGCGGTCGGAACCGTCGACAATCACGCCGAGTTCCAGCAGGGCGTTTGACGAATCGGAGTTGTAACCCATAACGTTGAGCGAGAACGACAGATCCTGGTAAGACATCGCCATCGGCGGCAGCACAACATAGGAACGGTTGGTGTCGCCCTGCCATATCTCGCCCTTCATGCACAGGCAGTGGTAGCCGAAGCCGTCGAAAACGGAGATGCCGCTGTAGGAGTCGGGACCCACAAGGAGCGTCCAGCAGTCACCGATGACGTCGTTGGACCAGTCATCGAAGTCCTCGTTCCAGGGGAGGGTTGCATTTCCGATACACTCGGTGGTGAAGTTCGCGGTGGCGGCATCGGTGAGGCCGTCGGCACAATGGCGGCGCACGGTGACGACGTAGGTGCTGTCGGGGCTGAGGCCGGAGAAGGTGCACGAGGTGACGCCGGTGACGGTCTGGCTTTGCGTGCCGCAGGTGACATCATAGGAGACCACGGCGAAAGGCTCCTCCCACGACACTGTGAGTGCCGTCGAGGTGACTCCCGTGCAGAAAATCCTGGCTGGCGGCACACAGGAGTTGCGGGTGCGGAAGCTGGCGGTGACGGCAGCGCTCATGCCCTCGCCGCAGAGGGAGACGACCGTGACATTGTAGTCGCTGTTGAGCGTGAGGCCAGTGAAGTCAAACGTAGTGTCGGTAGTGGCATAGGTGACGGGCTGGCCGTTGCCCACGAGGGTGACGCGGTAGCTGCCGCTGTGCTCGGGGTCGGTCCAGCCGATGGTGGCCGAGGTATCGGTGATGTTGCTGAGAACCACATCCTCGACGGCGAGGCAACCCTGTGCCAAATGGACATCGATGTTGTCGACATAGAGGAAAGCCGACAGGTCGGCGTTCTTGGTGAGACGGAAAGCGATGGTGTTGCCCTGGCCGTCGTAGCTGCCGAGACGCACGGTGCGGTCGGCCCAGACGTTGTCGGTCAGGCTCACCGCCTGCACGGGGGCGAAAGACTCCCAGTTGCCGGCCTCGTCAATCACACCCACTTCCATATAGCCGTCATCCACCATAGCCGAGAAAGAGACCTCGAGGTCGGCCACGCTGTCCATAGGCGGCAGCGACACCATCACGCTGGTATGGTCGTTGCCGGTAGACATCCTGAGGCAGCGCGAGGGTATTATGGAAGAAGCATTGCAGACAGTGGCGATGGCCGAGCGTCGCCAGCAACCCGGGTCGTAGAGGGATGCGCCCGTGCTGGGCGTGGCTTGGAAATCCTCGGCGAACGGCAGAACCGAATGGGGCATCGGCTCGCAGGGAGTCCAGAAGTCGAGGCTCTGCCACGAGCTGCTGTCGCTGCCGCAGTGCGACCTCAGGTAGACATAATAGTGTTTGTTGGAGAGGAGGTTGTCGATGATGTAAACCGAGTCGTTGGTCATAACGTCGACGTTGATGTCCAGATAGGAGTCAGCGTGGGGAAGGGTGTCGTATGCAATCATGTAGGTGCAACCGCTTACGCTGTTGGGTGTCCACGTCAGGGTGGCCGAGGTGGGCATGAGGTCGGTGACGCGGATGTTGATCGGCCGCGGACAGGGAGGGTCGGGACGCTCGTAGGTCACCACCAGGCCGCTGTCGGGCAGACCCAGGCAGAACGTGGGATTGATATAGCCGTTGACACCTGAGATTCCCGTCGGCGAGAGGGCCGTCGGCGCATCCCACGAACCCATGAGAATCACACGCTCGTCGACCCCCTTGGCCACCATCATGAAGGTGAAAGAGGTGTCGGCACTGTTGTTCTCCAAGTGGCCATAGTGGACCGAGACGTTGCCGTTGGCATAAAGCCGTATCTGGTAGTTGAAGTTGTCGTTGTTGCCTTGATAATGTTGCACATGCTGGAACTCCACCACCAGCACCTGCTCGCCGTCGGTGTCGGTCTCCGTCTGCCAGTAGCAGGCCGAGTTGCCCGCGGGCATCTGGCCGTCTCTCAGCAGGAAAGGCACAATGGCGTAATAATGGTAAGAAGCATTGTAGTAGTTGTAGGCATTGTCGTAGCCATTCGGCGGGTTTCCGGAGGGGATGCTCTGTCGGTCGAGGACGATGTGGCCGTCGGCACGCGCCAGCACCTGGGTGCCCTGGGCCACGAGGTGTTCGCCAAAGGGGAAGTCGAACGGCAGCGCAAAGGTCTGCCACCCCATGTCGCCCACCACAGAGGTGAGCTGCGTGCCCGTCGAGGCGATGGAGACATACGGCTCGTTGTTCGTGCTCACCATGTAGGTGTTCAATTTCTGCGCCCTCGCCCCAACGGCGAACAGTAGCGCAATTGCCAGTAATAGTGTTATTCTTTTCATTTTATATTTTGTGTTTAATGTTTTCTCTTGGCGTTGCCGTCGACATCCTGCCCTCATTCTTCTCCCGCTTCTGCTATAAAGAGTGCAAAGAGGCGTTTTTGGCTCACATTTTAACATTTTTTTCGCTTCGCCCTTCACCAATATAGACACCGTTTTGCCCATGAAATTTCACCGCGGATAAAAAAATGTTAAATTTTCACCGCGGCACAATTTTTTTTCAACAAGGGAGTTATTATAGGTGAAAATAATTGATTGTTCAACATATAAAGGCGCTTATGAAGGACGAAACAAGTACGCTTATTCAACCCTCGGAGCAAATACTCCAGAACATCATGAGTTTTGCCCGGTGCTGCCAAAATGTTGAGGTGGGAGGAATAAAGATGAGACTCTTTCTCAACTAATACGAGAGCAGCGACAAAGAAAGCGGGGTCCCCTTGGTAGAGGACTCCGCTTTTTTTTGTCCTCTCCCTCCCCTACCCTGCCACCTGTATCAGGCTGTTGCAAACGGCGCATCTTGAGTCCCGAATGTTAAAATTTATTAAAAACACACCCCTTTTGAAGTGATTTCTGCTTTTTGGTGGTTAAATATATAACAAGAGGGAAAAAAACAGCCGTGAATAACGACAACGACATAAAGGCGGCATTCGGCCATTTGATAACACGCTACAACGGGTTGATCCAGCGGTTGTGCTGGCTCCATTCGGGTGGCAACGGCGACCGTTTCTTGCTCTTGCTGGATGACTGCCGTCTGGCCCTCTGGCGCCGCCAAGGGGCCATTCGGCGAGATGCCACCGAGTGGCAGGTGCGGCGGTGGGTAATCTATCAGTGCCACAGCGTGTTCTCGCACCACCACCGCCGCCGGAAGCGCAGCTGGATTCTGCTGGACGACAACCTGGCCGACCTGCTGCCCGATTCGCGGGACGACGGCCTGCGCGAACTGGTGGAGGAACTGGCCGAAGACCTCAACAAGCGCGAGCGCATGGTATTGGCGCTCATCCTCGAGGGCTACACGACAAAAGAGATAGCCGCGAAAATGAATTTGAAAAACAAAGGTGTAGAAACGCTCCGTTTCAGGATGATAAAAAAAATGAGAGAGACATGCAAAAGAAAAAACCTTATGTAAAGGATGAGGAACTCTGGCGGCTGATAGAGGATGCTGCCCGACGACGACGCCAGAATGACAGGCAATGGCCCGAGGTCTATCGCGCAACGGTGCAGCCCCTGGCAGAGGACGACCGCAAGTGGCTCGGACGACACCTGGAGGCCGCGCTCGACCGACGGCTCTACACGAGAACGGTCCTCTCGATGGCTCTGGTCATTGCGGGCTGCTGGTGGCTGTCGCCGACACCCGACCACCGGATTGCCGAAGGGGTCACCTACGAAGAGGTGGTGGCGATAAACAACCAGATGCTAAAGCGATGAGAAAACGGCATTACATATCGATGGCCATTGTCTTTGCCGGACTGCTGGTCAGCGCGTGGATACTGCTGCATCCGCGTCAGCTGCCGGAGGAGGAGTGCAGCGACACCTACCGTCGCTACAAGGATGTCGAGGGCGTGGCGGCGTCGTTCATCAAGGGTTTCCCTGTCAACGACACCCTGTGCCTCGATGTCACCACCCTCCAAGCCACCGATTCGGCAGGCTGGGAGCGGCTGAAGAAGGATTTCCATATCGCGCCTGCGCCGGAATTCTTTCAGCGCAAGATAGAACAAGGGGAGGATATGGTGAGTGTGCGTCGCGCTTCCAAGAATGATCCCACGCTTCCGATTGACACCACAGATTACAATAACAACAATGTAGTTGCCATTTCGAGACTTTACCGAACAGTAAGCATTTTCAACACCAATACAGAAGCAGAACAAGACGCGGTTAGCAATAATCAGTTAAAACTATAATTATTAAAAAAACAAACATGAAGAAAGTAATTAGAACAGTAGCCCTCATAGCATTGATAGGGCTGACAGCCACGAGCTGCCAAAAGGAAAACATTGTCAAATCCTTTCTATTCAACCGTATTTGCCCATCATTTCGGGCAAAATAGGCTGTGGTCCATGCATGTCAGCCCCTTTGATTCAGGACGGGTTGCTTCTGCTGGTTGCAACATGTATGACAATATATTAACTGTTTTCAAACACATGTATGGCGAATGGAACCAATGTCCCCTGAAACTGGATATTATTGCATGGCATTATGGGTTCAGTGGAAGCACCGATCAAGATTTTCCACCGATAGTATTCCCATTGAGTGAGGTTTCTCCAATAGTGATGCCGATTGCTAAAGATTCTGTGGAGAAAGTGAGAGTCTGCAATTATTGATAAGTAAATGTTTCAAAACAAAAAAAATTAAAAGAAGATGAAAAAATATGTTATTTTTGTAGCATTTGTCGCCCTT
>DECD01000002.1:0-30083 GCA_002349055.1 Bacteroidales bacterium UBA2939
CCGCCCATGCCGCCCATGCCGGGGTTGCCGGCGGGCATCGGGGGTTCGGGTTCCTTGATGTCGCAGAGGACGCACTCGGTGGTGAGGAGCATGCCGGCGATAGAGGCGGCGTTCTCCAGGGCCACACGGGTCACCTTGGCGGGGTCGATGACGCCGCTCTGGAAGAGGTTCTCGTACTTCTCGGCGCGGGCATTGTAGCCGTAGTCGCCCTTGCCGTTCTTGACTTCATTGACAACGACGCTGCCCTCGAGGCCGGCGTTCTCGACAATCATGCGGAGAGGCTCCTCGACGGCGCGACGGATAATCTCGATGCCGAGCTTCTCGTCCTCGTTCTCGGGCTTGACGCCTTCGAGCTTCTGGGCGGCGCGAATAAGGGCGGTGCCGCCACCGGGGATGATACCCTCTTCGACAGCTGCGCGGGTGGCGTGCAGGGCGTCGTCGAAGCGGTCTTTCTTTTCCTTCATCTCGACCTCGGAGGCTGCGCCGACGTAGATGACTGCCACACCGCCGGCCAGCTTGGCCAGACGCTCCTGCAGCTTCTCGCGGTCGTAGTCGCTGGTGGTCTTCTCGATCTGGGCTTTGATTTGACCCACGCGGGCCTTGATGGCGTCGCTATTGCCCTTGCCGCTGACGATGGTGGTGTTGTCCTTGTCGATGCTGATCTTCTCGCTCTGGCCGAGCATGCTGAGGTCGGCATCCTCGAGTTTGTAGCCCTTCTCCTCGCTGATGACGGTGCCACCGGTGAGGATGGCGATGTCCTCGAGCATCTCTTTGCGGCGGTCGCCGAAGCCGGGGGCCTTGACGGCGGCAATCTTCAGGCTGCCGCGCAGACGGTTGACCACGAGGGTGGCCAGAGCCTCGCTCTCGACGTCCTCAGCGATGATGAGGAGCGGACGGCCGGTGTTGACGACTTTCTCGAGCACGGGCAGCAGGTCCTTCATGGTGCTGATCTTCTTGTCGTAGATGAGGATATAGGGGTTGTCGTAGCTGCACTCCATCTTCTCGGTGTCGGTGACGAAGTAGGGGCTGATGTAGCCGCGGTCGAACTGCATACCCTCGACGACCTTGACGGTGGTGTCGATGCCCTTGGCGTTCTCGATGGTGATGACGCCGTCCTTGGTCACTTTCTCCATGGCCTCGGCGATGATGTCACCGATGGCGCTGTCGTTGTTGGCGCTGATGGTAGCCACCTGGCGGATCTTCTGGATGTCGCCGCCCACTTCCTGGGCCTGCTCCTTGATGCTCTTCACGATCTCGGCAACGGCCTTGTCGATGCCGCGCTTGAGGTCCATGGGGTTGGCACCGGCGGTGACGTTCTTCAGGCCGGTGTTGACGATGGCCTGAGCCAGCACGGTGGCGGTGGTGGTACCGTCGCCGGCCTGGTCGTTGGTCTTGGAAGCAACTTCCTTAACCATCTGGGCGCCCATGTTCTGGATGCCGTCCTCAAGCTCGATTTCCTTGGCGACGGTCACGCCGTCCTTGGTCACCTGCGGGGCACCGAATTTCTTGTCGATAACCACATTGCGGCCTTTGGGGCCGAGGGTCACCTTTACTGCATTTGCCAACTCGTCGACGCCTTTGCGAAGCTGCTCGCGAGCGTCATTATTGAAAACTATCTGCTTTGCCATTTTTCTTTGTTTTTAAGTTTAAGTTTTAAGTTTAAGTTTTTAGTTGTTGCTGTTGCCGCGTGAACTTAAACTGACAACTAACAACTAAAACTAAATATTAAATAATAGCGTAGATGTCGCTTTCTTTCATGATCATCAGCTTCTCGCCGTCGATTTCGATTTCGGTGCCGCTGTACTTGCCGTAGAGGACTTGGTCGCCCACCTTGACGGTCATCTCATGGTCTTTGGTGCCCTTGCCCACGGCGAGGACTTCGCCGCGCTGCGGTTTCTCCTTGGCGGTGTCGGGGATGATGATGCCGCTGGCGGTCTTCTGTTCAGCCTCGGCGGGACGCACGAGGACTCTGTCTGCTAAAGGTTTGATGTTTGTCATAACTGTTATGTTTTTTTTTGTTTTACTTCGTTTGTTCTGTGTGCCGTGCTCCAGCGCGGCGACACCCAATGTTATCAACATCCGTGCCAACCCCCATAAAACTGCCAGCGACTGCCACCGGCTGACACTTTGTCAGTCTTGGTGGCAGTCCACCACCTCCCGGCGACCGCCAAATCCGGTGTCAGGGTGCCATCCAACCTTCCCCTACACCTGCCTTTCCGTTTACCTTCCACTTCCCAACACTTACTTTTTTAACCGAGGGTAAAGAGAGGGGTAGGAGAGGAGTAGGAGAGGAGTAAGAGGGGAGTAAGAGGGGGTGGTTCTTTGGCGTTGATTTATAGTAAGTTGCAAATTGCCTTTTTCAGCCGTTTTTCAGTCTTTTGTCAAAAAATGATAATGTTTTCGTAATCAATTGTTTGATAGTGCGGTGTGGCTTGTGTTGGGCGGATATGCAAAAAAAAGACGCCAGCCTGCCATGTGACGGGCAGGCTGGCGTCTTTTTGTATGGTCGATGGGGGTGTTTTACAACATTTGAAAGACATATTGGCCTACGTTCTCTTTGGTGATGGTGAACTGGTTGTCCACGAGGGGTATGCCTTGGATGATGAATCCGCCGAGGGTGTCGGTGCCGCCGAAGGGACGGAAGTCGAGCGTCAGACCCCAGTAGGTGGGACCCATGGCGGGCTGCGTCATCTCGGTGCGCCACATCTCGAAGCGGCCGAAGCCGAATGGCCAGATGACATCGGTACGCCCCAGACCGTTGCCCCCCATCTGTCCGACATACACCTCGGGGTAGACCTCGATGACGTTCCCGCAGACATGCATCGCAATGTTGAGACCCAGATTGCTGCAAAGATATGTCTGCCAGCGGTCGGTGCGCACCAGGGTAACGGGGTTGCCGAGGCGGGTACTGTTGAAGTGCAGGGTATCGCTGCCGATGGAATTAAGAATGTAAAGTCCGGCCGTGTCGCCCCAATGGTCAATGAGCCAGTAGGCGAAGGGAGTGTTCACCTCGTCGGCGTGGCGGTATTCATACACACCCACGGGGTAGTCAGGTGCCGTGATGTTTTGCAACGTATAGTGAATGGTGATGTACACGCGGCGGTTCACCGTGTCGAAGCTCCAGATGTAGCCGAAGTCGTTCATGCCGTCATGCTCGTAGGTGATCAGTTTGCCCGACGGCATGGGTGGCTGCGGTGCGGTGGCGTAGGCGGTGCCGCTCCAGGTACCGGTGGCGGGGTTGTAGGTCACGGTGACGGTCTTTCCCTCGTCTTCCATCTGCGCCATCCAGCGCTTCATGGCCTCGCGGTCGGTGGTGCTGTAGGTAACGGCCTCCTTGGTGGCACTTGTGGCGGTGCGGTTGGCGTTGCGGAAAGTGACGCTGCTGCCGCCTTCGGCATAGTCGCAGAAGTGGTCGAGCAACTGCTGCCATTCCGCCTCGGTAGTGAGGTGGACGGCGGTGGTCTCTTCCGCTACGGTGTAGACGATGTCGCGTTGCTTGTCGCTGCTCTCAGGATTCTTCTCGCAGGCGGCCAGGCAGAGCACAGCGGCCAGCAGTATATAAAATCTTGTTTTCATATTCCTTGCTCTTATTTGTGTCGTCAGTCAACGTATTCGAATGTCCAATGGCCATGGCCACCGTCGTGCCAACGTGGCAGCGTGGCGCTGACGGGGCGGCCGGCATTGTCGTAGGTGTAGGTTACTGTCGGGTCAATCCAGCTGTTGTCGTTGCCATTGAAGTGCAGGAGGGTGATGTTGTGGCGGCTCCATTGAGTCAGGGGTTCAAAGAATTGCTGGTAGCCCGGCAGCAGCGTGGTGATGCCCAGGGTGACACCCCGAGGCCGCTGGAAGTTGTCGTATTCGTAGATCCACATGGGCGACTGGCGGTCGTCGCCGTAGGCCCTCACGGCGTCGCCATTCTCCCACTCAATGTGGTAGCCCGGCATGGAGACCTCTACGTCGACCCCAAAGTCTGTCACCGTGTCGGTAATGATGTAGTCGATGATATGCCCCTCGTCGTCATAGATATAGGTGTAGCTCACGTTGTCGTAGCCAAGCCATTCGGACACGAGGAGGCTGCCAAGGTAGGTGTATCGGGTGCTGCCCGCTGAGACGCATAGGCTGCCGTTGTAGGCAAGCTGTAGCCAGCCCGAATAGACAGTGGTGTCGCCTGTGCTGCCGTCGGCATATTGGCACCATCTCTTTTCCTCCGTCTCCACCGCCGTCAGCAGGTCGCCATCCCAGGTATAGGTATAGACGACATGCTGCTCCAAGCCAATGGTTTCCGTCGAATCGAACGAGTAGTCGAAAGTGACGCGGCTCACCCTTGGGCCATCCTCAGCCATTGGTTGTTGCGGAAGGGCGTAAGCACGGCCGTTCCAGGTGGCGGTACGGCTGTCGTAGGTCACGGTGACGGTCTTGCCGGCATCCTCCATTGAGGCCATCCAGCGCTTCATTTCCTCACGGCTGGTGGTGCTGAAAGTCGTCGATTCTTTTGTTGTGTGGCTTTTTGAACGCCCGCCATTGCTGCGGAAGGTGATAACCTTGCCCCGCTCGGCATAGGAGCACAGGCGGTCTAGCAGGACATCGAGCTCGGCATCGGTGTCGTAGGTGGCGGTGATGGGCGAAGCAGGTGCGGTGCAGCTGGATACAATGTAGGAGATGCTGTTGCTACCGGTCCCATGTTCGTCGTCAGGGCCGCAGCCAGTCAGGCAGAGCAGGGCGGCAATAAGTGTGAAGATTTTCAGTGTGTGTTTCATATCACTATAACGTTGAATGTGTTTTTTTTTATTGTTCGTTTTCTATTGCTTTCATCTGGTAGTCCAGCAGCGCCTGGCGCTGCTCCTCGGTGTCGATGCGGTAGAAGGCTACGGTGCGGTCGGCATGGACGGCCATAGCGCGCCAGGCAGGACGCACGCTGCGTTTGACACGCTGTGCAGGCTGCTCGATATTGCCCATCCAGCTGGTGACGCCCTCCGAGGTGCGGATGTCGAACTCCTCTTTCAGACGGCACCAGGCAGCGCTGTCGTCGGCCACGAGGATGACGACGTCGGTCTTCACCGTGTCGCAGAGCTGGAAGCCCTTGACTTGCGCCACCGTGAGGTCTTGCCGTGCTGCATACTGCCGGTACAGCGGCACCTCCTCCACCTCGCGCGAGCAGGACAGAAATGCCAAAGGCAGCAGCAATATGAATAATAGACGTTTCATAATGTCTCTATTGTCAATATATTTGAGGCTACCTTGGCCCAATGGCTTTCAGCGATGCCGCTGCGGTTGCAGGCGACGTAGTCGTAATCTTTTGAAGTTGAAGGTTGAAAGTTGAAGATTGAAAATCCGGCGACCACCAACACGGCCACGGTGGCCAGCGCCGTGCGGCGTTGCCGGCGACGACGCAGCCATGCGGGGTAGTCCTGCCGCAGTCGCTGCTGAAGGCCCTGTTGCTCCTCCTGTTCCCAGATGCTGTCGAATGTCATATTATTCATTGTGTTATTGTGTTATTGTGTAAGTTTTAAATAGAATGACTACTAGCGCATTTACGCATTAACGCATTAACACATTGTTCATTTGTTCTCTCAGTTTTTCTTTTATCCGCATCAGGCGTATGCCTACGTGGTTCTTTGTCATGCCAGTCTTGCGGCCAATTTCTTTGTATTCGTAGCCCTCAAGATGCATGGTTACTATGGTTCGGTCGGGTTCGGGCAGTTGGGCGATGAGTTCGTGGAGGGTGTCGTGCAGCGTGGTGTCTTCGGCGGGGGCGTCGTAGTCGTTGGGCAGTGGGGTGGGGTTGTTGTTTCTTTTGCGCCGCAGGTCGATGCAGGTGCTGCGTGCCACGCGCCATATCCATGCTGCCTGTCTTGGGGCCAATGTTATGCTAAAGAGCTGTTCGCGAAGGTTCCACAGCGCCAGCATGGTCTCTTGCAGCAGGTCGTCGACCTCCAGGCCGTCACCACTATAGCGGCGGCATACCGAGAAGAGCAACCCACGGTAGCGGAGCATCATCTCGCTGAATGTTTCTGTCTCCTTCACACTATAATAACGTATCCGGTGGGCGGAAAATTACAACGTCCTCAAAAAAAGTATAAAAAAAAGCGTCTGCCAACCGGCAGGCGCTTTTTTTCATTTTATTTACTGTTTCTTAGTTGCGGTGGAAGTTGAGGGTGAGGGTGAGGGGAGTGTTGTCGTCGGCATAGAACAGGGGGAGGTTGAAGGTGATGACGTCGGTGGCGTCGTCATAGGTGAACTGCAGGGGAGCGATGGTCTCGTCGCCGTCCATATCCTCGGCAGCAACAGTCAGGTAGCCGGTGTGGGTGGCGCCGTCGTACTCATACTCATAGGAGACTCCGCTGATCTGGTCCAGTTCGCCCTCGTCGCCACCAAAGGCCATCACGTTCTCGGGGAAGCTGAAGTGGGCATACTGGCCGTCGAAGTTCAGACCGAAGGTGTAGGTCTCTTCTGCGGTGCTGTCCATGCAGGGAACGTTGGTACCCATCAGGGCGTTGACGAGCTCGGTGGTGGTCACGCTGTAGGTCCAGTCGGTGTTGTGCAGGTCGGCGGTGCTCTTCACACGGGCGCTGGTGTTCTCGCCACCATTGTTGACGGGAGTGACATCGTCCTTCTGGCAGGCGGTCAGGGAGAGGGTCAGGGCTGCAACGGCAGCGATAAGAATGTTCTTCTTCATAATAAATTGTGTTTTAAATTTTGATTATTAATTTTGTTTGAATTTCTTTTCGTCTATAAGAACGTATCAACTCGGCAAAAAACTACAGCGGGATGAATTTTTTTTTATAAAACATTGGTTTTTATTGCTCTTCCACTTCTATGTTGATGTCCAGGGTCATGAAACTGTTGCCTTCAAGGTCGGTGTAGGTGTTTACCACTCCTTCCAGTACCATCTCGGCACCAATCAGCATGCTCATGTTCTCGTCGGGGGTCTCTTGCTCGTTCCACATCATCATGCCGTGTACGGTGATGATGAGGGTGCTGTCGGCACCCGTATGCATGGCCCATACCAATCCGCCCAGCGGTGGCTCTTCCAGCACCGGAGTGGCTACGAAGTCTAGACTCCCCGTGTACATCTGCGGCTCCTGTGAGTCGCTCTGCCCCAGATTGGTGTAGGCGCGTCCGCTCCACGTTCCGTTTTCGTTGTTGTAGGTGATATGGACCGTCTTGCCGGCTCTCTCCATGTCTTTCATCCATGCTTTCAGCTCTTCGCGGTCCGTGGTGGTAATCGAGGTGGCTCTGCCCGTCGTCCCTTCCTTTCTGTTGGTTCGCGTGCTGCAGAACATCACCTGTGCCCCCTCTTTCGTATAGGCGCAGAAACGCTCCAGCAGGGCATCGAATTCCGACTCCGTGGTGAGGTGCGCCGTGGTGCCTCCCATATTGGGAATCGCGGTCTCTTCACTGACGGTGTAAAAAATATCGTGTCCTTGGATTCCCTCCGGATCCGTTCCCTCTTTCTCGCATCCCACAATTCCTATCAGTCCCATCAGACCCATCAGTCCAAACAGTATCTTTTTCATAGTATCCTTTTTTTTATTATTTGTTTTAATCAGTTTTTATTTCAATTGGCGTCAGCCGTAAACCGTAAACTAAATATTTCTCATCGACTCCAACTGGTAGTCCATCAGGGCGTCGTACTGCGCCTCGTTTTCAATGCGGTAGAATCCAATGGTGCGACGGCTGTGCGAAGCTATCACCCTCAGCACCGGGGCTCCGGCCCATTGGGTGCGTGCCGATGGGTTCTCGCGCTCTCCCAGCCAGCTCACCGATCCTTCCTCGCCGCGGATGTCAAATTCCGCTTTCATCGCCTCCCACATGCTGTCGCTCTCGGCCTGCAGCATCACCACGTCGATCGTCGTCTCCTCGCCCAGCTGGAATCCGTCCACCTCCGCCACCGTCAATCCTTTCCGGTCGGCGTAGCGGTGGTAGAGGCTTCCCTCGTCGGGCTCCGGCGAGCAACCCACCATCGTGGTCAGCGACACCAACATTATGAATATCAATCGTCTCATCTATTAACTATTAACTAATAACTATTATCTATTAACTCTCACGCTTCCATCAGCAAGTTCGACGCCATATCGGTCCAATGGTTCTCGTCGTATGCTGCATTGTTGCAGTACACTTTCATCTCCGGCATGGGGGTGTAAACCAGCGGTGTCGCCATAGCCAGCACCAATGCCACTCCCGCTACAATCCCGCCTGCTCTCCGCCGTCTGGCGCGCCAGCCAGGATACTCTTCGGCCAGCCTCGTGGCATAGCCCTCGGCCTCCGCCCTTTCCCATAATGCTTCAAATCTTTTCTCGTCCATAACTATATAATATTTTCTATTAATATCTATTAACTATTAACCATTTTCCTCTTCAGCCGCTCCTTCGCCCTCACAAGCCTCACACTCACATTCTTCTCCGTCATCCCCAGTGCGTTGCCTATCTCCTCATAGCTATATCCCTCCAGTTGCATCTTCACTATCGTTTGGTCGGGTTCTTCCAGCCTGTTTATCTCTTCGTGCAGCTCCTTCAGCAGCGTTCGGTCTTCGTCAACCTCGTCGTGTCCCTCTGGCAGCGCCTCTGTGTCCTCGTATCGCCGCAACGCATCTATCACCGCGTTGCGCGCCACCTTCCAAGTCATCGCCGCCTGCGGCACACTTCCCAACGCCAGCAACCGCTCGCGGTTGCGCCAAAGGGCTATCGACGCCTCCTGTATCAGGTCGTCAGCCTCCAACCCCCTGTGCCTGAATCGGCTGCAGAGGGTGAACAGAAGCCCCCGATATCGGTGCAGCATCTCTTCGAATGGATCCCTTGTTCTCACATCTATAATAACGTAAAAAAAACCGAAATCACTACATCCCCGCAAAAAAAAAATTCCCCGCCTCCGTCCTTTCGGATACTACTTCCCTACATAACTCCATCTGCCTGCTTCGCAGGCCTGCGACCTCGTGGAGCAAACTACTTAAAAAAACTTCTTATCCTTTTCAAAAAAAATTCTTATCTTTGCATTTTGTTTTTTATTCATCATATCTATGCAAAACATTCGTAATATTGCAATTATAGCCCACGTCGACCATGGTAAGACCACCCTCGTCGACCGCATGCTTCATCAGGCCAAACTCTTCCGCGACAACCAGGAAACTGGTGAACTCATCCTCGACAACAACGACCTCGAGCGCGAGCGCGGCATCACCATCCTCTCCAAAAATGTCTCCGTACGCTACAAGGGCTGCAAGATCAACATCATCGACACCCCCGGCCACTCCGACTTCGGCGGCGAGGTAGAGCGTGTCCTCAACATGGCCGACGGCGTCCTCCTCGTCGTCGACGCCTTCGAAGGCCCCATGCCCCAAACCCGTTTTGTGCTTCAAAAAGCCATCGAACTGGGCCTTAAGCCCATCGTGGTCGTCAACAAGGTCGACAAGCCCAACTGCGACCCCGAACTCACTCAAGAGGCTGTCTTCGACCTCATGTTCAACCTCGGTGCCAACAACGACCAGCTCGAATTCCCCACAGCCTACGGCTCCGCCAAGCAGGGATGGATGGGCGAGGATTGGAACACCCCCACCGAGGACATCTCCTACCTCATGGACCTCATCATCGAGCATATACCCGCGCCCAAGACCGACGCGGGCACCACCCAGATGATGATTTCCTCCCTCGACTACTCTTCCTACCTCGGCCGCATCGCCGTCGGTCGTCTGCACCGCGGCACCCTCCAGGCCGGCCAGGCCATCACCCTCGCCAAGCGCGACGGTACTATGGTGAAGACTAAGATTAAGGAACTCTATGTCTTCGAGGGACTTGGCAAGGAAAGAATAAAGACCCCCGTCGAGGCCGGCGAGATCTGCGCCTTACTCATGGATCTCGACAAGAACGTGGCCTTCGAGATTGGCGACACCATCTGTGACATCGACAACCCCGAGGCGCTGCCGCCCATCAAGGTTGACGAGCCCACCATGTCTATGCTCTTCACCATCAACAACTCGCCCTTCTTCGGCAAGGAGGGCAAGTATGTGACCAGCCGCCACCTGCGCGACCGCCTCTTCGCCGAGTTGGAGAAGAATCTGGCTATGCGTATCGAGGAGACCGGCTCGCCCGACGCCCTGCTGGTCTACGGACGCGGCATCATGCACCTCTCTGTCCTCATCGAGACCATGCGCCGCGAGGGCTACGAATTGCAGGTGGGGCAGCCGAAGGTCATCATCCGCGAAATTGACGGACAGAAGTGCGAGCCTATCGAGCAGCTCACCGTCCTCGTCCCAGAAGAATTCAGCTCCAAGGTCATCGATGTTGTCACCCGCCGCAAGGGCGAGGTGGGCACCATTGACACCAAGGGCGATCGTGTGCAGCTCGACTTCACCATTCCCTCGCGCGGCATCATTGGTTTGAGAAACACCCTCCTCACCGCTACCAACGGCGAGGCCATCATCGCCCACCGCTTCCTCGAGTTCCAGCCTTGGAAGGGCGATTTGGACGACCACAAGTACGGCGCCCTCATCGCCAAAGAGACCGGCGAGGCAACGGCCTACAGCATCAGCAAACTTCAGGACCGCGGTCCCTTCTTCATCGAGCCTGGCGACCACGTTTATGCCGGAGAGGTTATCGGCGAGAGTTTGCGTCCCGGTAACGACATCGTTATCAACGTCGTCACCGCCAAGAACCTCACCAATATGCGCTCCAAGAGTGCTGACGACAAGAGCACCTGTTCGCCCGCCATCAAGATGAGCCTCGAGGAGGCTATGGAGTATATCCGCGAGGACGAATACCTCGAGATCACGCCCAGTAACCTCCGCATCCGCAAAATCATCCTCGACGAGATTGAGCGCAAGCGCGCGAGAATCGCCGCTGGCTACAAAGACGAGTAAATCGTTGCTATTTACTGCCTTTTCCCGCTTCCGTCACGAAACAGGCCACTAGGCCGTAGGTGATGGTGGGACGAATCCATATCTCGGTCAGAAGATAGTTGGTGTATTCGTTGATGGGTTCGAAATAGATGTCGTAGTTGTAGAGTGCGGCGATGAGCATGTCGACGATGCAGATGGCCCACAGGTTGCGCTTGGTGTACCCCTGCCAGTTCTTGCGGGCATAGAAGAAGGTGAGCATGCAGAGCAGCAGCACCGACAGCGTGAGGCAGGCCAGATGCAAGGGGAAGTTGGCCAATGGCGGCGCAAAAAGGATGTCGCGCAGCAGCACCGTCACGCCCACCAAGAGGGAGCACCAGTAGTTGAAGCGGTGGCTGTCCATCCGGTTGAAGAAGTAGAGCCAAATCAGCACCAGGCAGGCGATGTAGAACAGGTTGAGCACCAGTTCGGGCCACGACTCCTTCAGGCCGAAATGGGCGACGGCGTAAAGCATCACGCCCACCGAGACCATACCCGCCAGAGCGGTGATGACGATGTCGAAAATCTTGGTATCTTTCTTGAATCTTGTTTTCATATAGCGGATCCTAACTTTCCAAGTACATCGACGAACACCTGGGGCAGGTAGACATTCTCCAGCGTGAGGGCCTCTTTGAACAGCGGTGCCACCTCGTGTGGGGTGTAGCCGGCTATGCCGCAGCCGACGGCGGTGACAAGGAACGTCAGTTCGGGGTGTTGCTTTGCACAAGCGATGAAATGCTCCACGGCATGCTTCATCGAGACTTCGCCTTCCATGGTGGGCAAAGCGTATGTGCGGCCAGTAAGGCCCTCACCGACACCCCACTCGGCACCGAAAGTTTTGTGGGCGAACCAGGCGGCACCGCCGCCGTGGGCTCCCTGTATGTTGCTCCCGAAGACAAAAATCTCGTTGTCGCCAAGTTCGGCGATGCGGTCCGACGCAATGCGGTGGCCATTGATAATCTGTGCGTTTTTCATAGTGTAAGTGTTTAGGATTTTCGACTGCAAAGGTACAAAGAATATCTCAAATAAACAAATTTTTTGTATCTTTGCAATGCTATGGTGATGCACATAGATGATATTAAAGCGCTGGCTAAGAGCGCACACAACGATGCCGAGGTGCGCGAGAGGCTCTTCCTCACCATGCTTTCGGGCGAGGGCAGGGAGGCTGCGAATGCCGCCTGGGCGCTCACCCACCTCCCCAAGGAGGACACTATATATATAAATATGTATCGCGCGCGACTGGTGCAGCTGGCAATCACCACCCCCGAGGTGCCGCTGCGGCGACTCTCCATGGTGCTGCTCGAAAGGCTGGAGTGGGGGAGTGACGATGTCCGTACCGACCTGTTGGACTTCTGCCTCGAGCACATGATGCTCGCCGACGAACCCTACGGCGTCAAGGCCCTCTGCATGAAACTGGCCTACTACCAGTGTCGTCATTACCCCGAACTCTGTGCCGAACTGAAACAAAGCCTGTTGCTGCTGGAACCCTCCGAACTCGGAGCCGGAGTCCGTCACACATGGGGTAAGATACTTAAGAATTTAAATCTCAATCAGAATGAAAAGAATAGGAAAGAAACTTGTCTCTGATTCTTTTTATTCTTTTCATTCTTATAGAAATAAAAATAATGATTCTACAGGAAAGACTCTTCTCCCTGCGCGATGAGAAATACGCCGCCTTCTCGGCGAAGCTCATCCCCACGGTGCCTCCCGACCAATTCATCGGCGTGCGCTCCCCACAGCTACGTGCCCTCGCCAAAGAATTGAGAAACAACGCATCAAGCTTCTTGTCGACTTTGCCTCATCAATATCATGAGGAGAATATGTTACACGCCTACCTGTTGTGCGAGGGAAAGAAATACGAGATTGTCGTTGAGGAAACGGAACACTTCCTTCCTTACATAGACAACTGGGCCGTGTGCGACTCGCTGGCCCCTCGCGTCTTCGCCCGCCACAAGGAGGAACTCCTTCCGAGAATCGAACGTTGGATGTCGGCCCAGCACGAGTATACCGTCCGCTTTGGTATCGGCACCCTGATGCGCCACTACCTCGACGCCGACTTCCGTCCGGAACACCTCGGGTGGGTCGCCGCCGTCGACCGCGAGGAGTACTACATCAAGATGATGCAGGCGTGGTATTTTGCCACCGCCCTCGCCAAGCAGTGGGACGCCACGCTCCCCATTCTCGACACCCTCGAGCCGTGGGTCCGACAAAAATCCATCCAGAAAGCCCTCGAGAGCTTCCGCGTCAGCGACGACCACAAAGCATTGCTCCGAACGTTACGCTGATAGTATTCAACTCACAACTTAAAACTTAAAACTCACAACTATCATGATATTCTATTTTTCAGGAACAGGCAACACACGCTGGGCGGCGGAGACGCTGGCTCAAGCAACGGGAGAACATCTGCTGTTTATCCCCGAGGAGCAGCAGGGAAGGTGTGAGTACACGCTGACGGAGGGCGAGCGCATCGGCTTCGTCTTCCCCACTCATGGCTGGCAGCCGCCACGCATCGTGCGTAACTTCATCAAGAAGATGCACATCAACAATGCCAAGGGTCACTACTGCTATGCCCTCACCACCTGCGGCGACAGTATCGGGGTGACGATGGCCATCCTCAACGGCGACCTGCGCAAAGTCGGATTGCCCGAGGCCACCGGCCTCTTCTCGCTCGTGATGCCCGAGAGCTATGTCTGCTTGCCGTTCATGTATACCGACACTCCCGAGAAGGAGCAGCGGAAGATTGCCCGCGCCCAAGAACAGCTGAAGGAGTTTTCAAGAATGATTGTCAATAGGGAAGAGGGCGAGGTTCATATCCGGAAAGGTCCTGCTCCTTGGACGATGAGCCATGTGGTGGGCAGCTATTTCAACGGTCGTATGGTGACAGACAAGAAGTTCACCGTCGACGCGGAAGCCTGCATCCATTGCGGCAAGTGCGAGAAGGTGTGTCCCACGGGCGACGTCTCGTTGGCCGACGGACTCCCCACCTGGCACCACGACGGTAGCTGCACCTGCTGCCTGGCGTGTTACCACCACTGCCCGAAGCATGCCATCAACTTCGGCAAGATTACCCGTCGCCGTGGACAATATTATTTCGGTCACGAAGGGTAGGGGAGAGAGAGCGTGGTTTATAGTTAAGAGATAATAGTTAATAGTGAAAAGTGAAAAATCGCCGTAGAGCGATTTTTTTTGTATTCTGGAGCGCCAGGTAGTCAGACACCGAGATATGCGCTTAGAATCGATTTTTCATGATTTACATTTGTAATCAATAATACCTATTTACCATATAATACAATTGTAAAACTATATAGAAATTTGTAATTTTACATCTGTAATCACGAAACATCTGTAGATTTTGTTAATTTCGTTAACAAATAAATAATTTGCAAGAATGTTTTGTTGATAATCAGTATATTATATATAATATATTCAAGTAATAAATTAAATTTATTTTCAATATACAGATAGAGGTCGTTCGGAGTTGTGAATAATATTTAATAGTTTGTTTTATATGTGTTTATGTATATATAGTTAAACTAATAAATTATATTCTGCATAAATTTACAAATGTAATATTGTAAATTTTATTTGCAAGGGTCGAAAAATGTGTGTACATTTGTAATTCGAAATAATGATTGTTACAAATGTAAGATTATGATAAACAGGATAAATCTTATTCTAAGGGCCAAAAATATCACCGCAAAACAGTTTGCGGAGGAAATCGGGATTCAGCCCTCCGGAATGTCGCATATCATGAGCGGACGAAACAACCCGAGCTTGGAGTTTGTCAGCAAGGTCATCCGCCGCTACCCCGAGATTGATGCCAACTGGCTGCTGCTGGGTAAGGGAGAGATGTATGGACAATTAGGAATTAGGAATGAGGAATTAGGAATTAAAAATAATGAGGAATTAGGAATGAGGAATGAGGAATCTTATTCTGAGCCTACGCTTTTTTCGGAGCCAGAACCCCTACCCGAGCCCGAGAAAATAGCGCCCCTACCCGAACCTAAGGAAGTAATAGATGAGCAGGAAGATCTGCCGTTAAAAGAAGAACCTGCGCCTATCATAGCTGACAAGCGCAGGTTGGTAAAGATTCTCTTCTTCTATGACGACCGGACCTTCGAAGAATACCGGCCATCTATATGAGTCTAAAGGGTCTAAAAGTCTAAAGGGTCTAAAAGTTTTTTGACTTTTCGACTTTTTGACTGTTCATCCCTTATCGGGTGTCTTGTTGCGCCAGAAGCGCGGGGTGAGGTCCATCAGGATATTGCCGGGTTCGGTGTTGCGGCGGTGCTGCACCAGGTAGAGGCGTTGGTTGGTCTTGGGTGACTTCAGCGGGCCGAGGTGCTCGAGGTAGGGACCCAGCTTCACATAGTCCAAATTGTTCAAATCCACTTCTTTGGAGAGCAGCGTACGGCCGCTGTACCAAGCGGTCTTGAGGCCGGGGTGGCGTTCCTTGAGGCGTGCTGCGATGCCGTTGACCTCGGCGGGATTGGCGTCGCCGCCCATGAGGGCCACGCAGCTCACGCCCGACGGCTGGTGCTCGAGCATACAGTCGATGGCCTCGTCGGTCAGCGGCTCCCCGATGTCGCCCCACAGCTGCGGCGAGTGGCAACCCGGGCAGCGGCAGGGACAGCCCGAAAGGTTGACGGCCAGCGTCACCTCGTCAGGAATCTCCTGAAAGACAATATCTGTGTTAGTATACTTTAGCATTTTTGTTTTTGTCTCCCGCTTCGCGAAATCTTGTAAATCTTGGAGATTATTTCTGATTTCTAAGATTTGCCTGACCCGTCGTGTCCGATAAATCTTGGAAATTATTTTCAGGATCTCCAGGATTTCCGCCGAAGGCGGGGAGTTGTTTTAGTTCATTGTAGCATAGTAGCGGCGGGCGGCCTCTTGCTGGCGTGGCTGGCTGAAGTTGCTCACGCGTTTGAGGTAGCCGATGATGCGGGTCATATAGTCCACGTTGTGCGAGTGGCATTTGGGGCACTCCTTGAGGTAGCGTTTGTCGATGTGGCCGCAGTCGTTGCAGATGGTGTTGGGAATATTGAAGGTGAAGTAGTTGCAGCCCTCCTTGGCGGCCACTTGCAGCAGCTGCTTGTACTGCTCCTGGGTGAGGTGTTCCTCGAGGTTGCAATGCAGCGCCGAGCCGCCGGTGAGGTGCTCGATGTAGTGCTTGCCGTGGAGGCGGAACTTGTCCAGCACCGTAAGCGACTGGTCCTCGACGATGTAGAAGTACGAGTTGTAGCAGTCGCGCGGCACGAAGTAGCCGTCCTCGCGGTCCCATTTGGCGTGTTTCACGCCCACGTTCTCGGCGGGAATCATCTCGCAGTTGAACATCACCCCCTTGGTGCGGTATTCCTTGTTCTTCTTCTCCACCAAGCCGAGGACTGTCTGCACGAACTCGCGGTATTCGGGGCTGTCCTTGATGGGAATGCCCATGAATTCGGCGGCCTCGACGAGGCCGTTGACGCCGATGGTGAGGTACTGGCGCGAGATGTCGATATATCCGGCGTCGAACAGCGGCAGCATGCCGTGGCGCTGCAACTCCTTGAGGTTCTCGTTATAAGCCAGCTGCACTTTGTGGCAGAGGTCGATGATGTCGGTGAGGAACTCCTTGTAATCCTTGCCGTTCTTGACGGCATACTGGATGCAGCGGTTGAGGTTGATGGTGAGCACGCTCTTCGAACCTGTGGAGACGCCGCCGGCACCCAGCGTGTAGCTGAAGCCGTTGTCGGTAATCTCGTTGCGCAGGCGGCAGCAGGAGCTCAGAGAGTCCGCATTGTCAGAGATATAGGTGAAGAACGAGTGGCCCTCGGAGTACATCTCGGCGGTGAAGTTGGCCATATCCTCGTCGACGAACTTGCCGTCCTTGTCGTAGAGCAGCGCCATCGTCTCGACCGGGAAGGTGAGCACGGCCTTGGTGCGCTCCTGGTTGAACCAGCGCATGAAACGTTTCTGCAGCCAGCAGAGGCCGTCCCAGTCGGGCGCGCTGCCGTCGGGGAAGCGGAACTCGCCGAAGAGGCTCTCGAAATAGGGTTTGTCGTAGTAAGCCACGTTCCAGAACACCGCCTGGTAGTTGCGGGCACCCGTGGGTTGGTTCAGCGAATAGACAATCTGCTCGAAGCAGTCGGTGATGATCTTGTCCATCGTCTTCTGCCTCAGCGAGAGGTCGACCACCTTGTCGGGCTCCTTCCAGTAGTCCTTGCCGTAGTCCTTCTGGATGAAGTGGTTGAGGTACATCAGGAACTCGGGCGTGGCGCAGGCGCCGCTCAACATGGAGGAGACCATAAAGACCATGTTGATGAAGCCGCCGCAGTAGGACTTGAGGTTGGTGGGAGCCGTCGAGTTGCCGCCGATGCTGGCGGTGCCGCTCAACAGCCAGGGATACATCGTGATGGAGGCGCAGTAGTTGGCCAGGCTTGTCTCGTCGTTCTTGTAGATGAAGTGGTGCGTCAGCAGGTCTATGTAGCGGTCGCTCATCTCCTTGCCGTACATCTGCTTGATGCGGTCGGTGAGCAGGCGGCGGTTGAGGCGGATGAAGCCGCTCTTCGGCAGTTCGCCGATGAGGGTGGCGATGTTCTTGTGCTCCACGTTGGCGTTGGCGTCGAACTTCGAGCCTGTGGCGGCGTTGGCGGCCACCACATAGTCGCTCAGGAAGTGCAGCTTCTCCATCGTCTCGCGGTCCTCGGTGTGCTGCTGGCGGTAGAGGATGAAGCTCTTGGCCACATTGTAGTAGCCCTCCTTCATCAGCGCCACCTCTACCTGGTTCTGGATTTCCTCGACGGTGATGCCGTCGTGGATGTCGATGCGTGCCAGAATTTTCGACAGGCGGCCCAGGTCGATGGGCTCGTTCTGCGAGTTGAACGCCTTGATGATGGCATTCATGATTTTGTCGAGCGAGAAACGTTCCTGCGTCCCGTCTCGCTTGGTGATGGTAAAGCTGTTGGTCTCCATTATTGCTTGCTTATTATATATTATACTTTAATTAATGGTGCGCAAAAGGGGACCGAAGACGGTTGGGTTCGACGGCCGGCTTTTGACGCGAAAGCGGCATGTATCGTTCTTGCCCATGGCAGGTGTCTGGCTTGGTCAATGAACACAACAACGTATTCACAGGTTCACAGTTGCGCGACAGCTCGCGATTCTCACGCGATTCCCTCTTCGTGCCCGCCTTCCGGGGTGGGCAACCATGGCAAACTATTCATGTCAAGGAACTTATCCGAGGTCTCTCCCGGAAGTTTCGTGCTGCAAAGATACACCCATTCCTCCGTTCCGCAAAATAATGTTATTAACAAAAAACCGTTGAAAACTCCCCCTGCCACCAACTGCCTGATAACCACCTACCGTCCATTTTATATTGCGTCGCTGCTTGCATATTTCGCGGAAAAAATGTATCTTTGCAGCGTGGACATTTCGGTCGGCGATGGCGCAAGTCGCTATCAATTAGGGGTTTTGTGCGATTGATGTATGCTTGTTGTTCGGTTGTTCTTCGCTTTTAAAGCGAAGAACAACCGAACAACAACCGAAGAACAACTGAACATAAGCAATAGTTGACCTTAATTTGACTAAGACCATATATTATGAAGAAAGAAAAGCCAATGGGATTGCTGCTGAACGGCAGCGTGAGAAGTGCCGGAGTGACGTTCTATCTCAAGAAAGGACAAATGATTGTGCGGTCGTCGAAGACGGTCGCAAAACGCAGTTGCACGCGTAGACAGTTCATCCAACGGCAGCGGATGCGGCACACCACGGCGTTGTGGCAGCAGCTGAGTGGGTGCCGGCCGATGTTCAGCGGCGGCAAGAGCACCTACGCCCGCTTCGCCACGTTGGCCAACCGCCTGCCGGCGGTGTTCGTTCCCTGCAACGGGCCGCTGGACGGCGCCTCGTTCCTGATGCCCGAGATGCCGGTGAGCGACGGAAGCCTGACGCCCATCAAACAGCAGCTGGGCAGTGTGGACGGTATCGCGGCATTGCTCACCGACCTCAAGCCTAGTGACTTGCGCCGTCCCGAGAAGTTTCTGCTCTACACCGCCGAACAGCGCATCGAGGGGAATAAGCCTGTGGTGCGCTTCTTGCAGGTGCGCGAAGTGGCGAAGGAGGAGTTTACCGAGGTGGGCGGCCGCCTGGCTCTGACGGGCGACGAGTTTGCCGACCCCATGCGCGGCTGGGCGCTGGTGCGCGTCATTCCCTCGGCCACTCCTGGCGAAGATCGTTGCTCGACGCAGATCCTCGTCACCAACTGCCGCCTCTACGAGCAGTACACCACCGAGGAAGCCCTCCAACAAGCCGCCCAAAGCTACGGCGGTCTCACATGAGATAATAAATTTCTTTTGCGATACGCTTTGCCACCGCGGGATTTCTCCTTGCGGTGGCAAAGTTTTTTTTGTGGATTGGAATTTTATTCGTAATTTTGCAGTCGCTTACGAGAGTGAAGTGTAAGCAGTAAGCAAGAAAAGACATGAAACACGGATTATTTTTTTTCGCATTTTCGATAATTGCAATTTGTGCGTCGGCACAAATATACAGTTATCCTTCAATTACCCCCTCGGGACACACATTGTATTTTGATATTGCCGATGGCGAAGCTGCTGTGGCAAAGAAGAGTTATAGTTACCCGAATTACGGAAACACATTGTCCGGCGATTTGATTATTCCCGACAGCGTGGAGTATGCTGGCGTGAAATATCCAGTTACCTCAATCGGGCATGAGGCATTTGAATATGCAACCATGCGTTCGGTGCAGATACCCAGTACAGTACGGACTATTGTGATCAGGGCCTTTAGTGCCTGCGACAGTTTGACATCGTTGGTTATACCCAACTCGGTGACTTCCATCGGAATGCAGGCGTTTGCCGGCAGTTTCAACATTACCTCGATAGTGCTACCCGACTCATTGACTGTTATAGAACAAGGAATCTTTGAGAACGACACATCATTGATTTCTGTTGTTGTGCCAGATGCTGTTGTTTCTGTTGGTCATGGGGCTTTTTCACAATGCTATAGTCTTAGGTCGGTTACTTTTGGCGCTTCTGTGGCTAGCATTGGCGGATTGACATTCTGGAATTGCTATGCATTAGATTCTCTGATTTTCAAATCAGATGTAGCCCCATCGGTGGGTGCTAATATGTTTCCTGGAGCTCCGGATACTCTTGTGATTGACATCCCATGTGGCTCGTACCACTCCTATTCGTCTGCTTTTGGTTCCAATCATACTTATATTGTGCCATCGGTCAATTTGTCTATGACCGTTTCCTCGTCGGTTCCGGATTGGGGTTCCGCGGATGTTGTTCTCGATGCCGACCAGCAGGATGTTCGGTGCGACTCAAGTGCCGTGATACAAGCTGTGGCCAATTACGGCTATCATTTCACCGGTTGGAGCAATGGTAGTATGGCTAACCCTGACACGCTGATGATTGACAGGGACAGTGTGTTGACAGCCAGTTTCGCTAAAAACAGCTATTCTGTAGAGGTGCAGAGTTCCGACACAACTATCGGCTCTGTCAGTGGTGGCGGCGTGTTTGAATATCTAGACACCACAGTGCTGACGGCCACAGCGGTGGCGCCCTACCATTTTGTGCGTTGGAGCGATGGGAATACACAGAATCCCAGGCCATTTGTCGTTACAAGTGATGCTGTACGGATGGCAATCTTCGGCATTGACACTTTCACCGTAAGCCTTCAGGTTGATAGCGTTACACATGGTACTTGCACTGGTTTTGGCAACTATCCCTATGGTGCTGCGGCCTCGGTGGTGGCTGTCCCGTACAGCGGATACCAGTTTTCGCATTGGAGCGATGGCTCGACAGCTAATCCATACACTTTCGCGGTGGTGGATGATGTCCAACTGACGGCAATTTTCTATGCAAACGGCACCCCATATCAAGATACACTGGAGGTACATGATACCATTTATATTGATGTTCCTATTCACGATACAACATACATTACCTTGACCGACACAATATTGGTGACAGAAACTGACACCATTTGGCAGCAAGATACAATTTACCTTCCACAATACATCTACGACACCATATATATCGATGTGCCTGTTCACGATACATCATACATCACTTTGACCGACACGGTGTTTTTGACAGAAACCGACACTCTCTGGTTGCACGATACAATATACCTTCCGCAATACATTCACGATACTATTTATATCACAGAGGGCATCGACGGTGTGGATGCGCTGAATGCCAAAGTGTACGCTAGCAACGGGCAGATTGTAGTTGAGGGTGCTGACGGTTACGAAGTGACGCTATTTGACATCAACGGACGAATGATTGCCACCAAGCAGGATTATGGAACGGAGATACGTTTCGATGTTTCTACCAGCGGTACCTACATGATTAAGATAGGCCGTCATCCAGCAAGGAAGGTGGGGGTGATAAGGTAGCGAAAACTCATGCACATTGAGTCTTCAATAATGCTCATGATTCCCAATGAATCATGAGCATTTTTATGAAAAAATACTTTGCCAGTTCAAAAAGATTTCATATCTTTGCATTGTCAGACGAACACAAATTATTCATCAATTATGGCTGCAACAATCAAGAAATCAACATCGAAGGCTCCTGCCAAGAACGGAAGAAAGCCGAGGCAGGTTCCCATTAAATTGAGAAAATTGAGAGGCTATAGAGAACTTGTCCCTGACCCCTTCAATCTCGGAATATGAGATATCTTCTCGACACCCACACCCTCATTTGGCTCATGACCGACGACAATCGTCTCCCTGAACAAGTCAAGGAGTCGGTACTCTATTGTCAGGATGACTACTCCGTTTCGTCTCTTTCGCTCATCGAAATTCTCCAACTGCAACAGGGAGGCAAAATCACTTTCCGTGACCGCCCGGCTACCGTTAGCAGGCTCCTCTCAGAAATGAACATTAACATCGAACCTGTCTCCGTTGACATCCTCGACCACCTCTACGACATCGACATTCCTCGCACTCCTTTTGGCTCCCATTCCGATCCCTTTGACCGCATTATCATCGCCACCGCTATTAAGCGCAACATGACCCTTGTCTCTGCCGATACCAAATTTCCTTGGTACCAACAACACTGTGGCCTCCACCTGCTCCATATTTGATATTTATGCAGCCGGAATGGTTGCTTTTATTTTTCCGGTTACAGAATTTCAACAGCTGTTGAAACATTTTTTTTGTTGATTAAGAAATTCTTCGTATATTTGCACCCAAAATTAAACCACTAAAAACATTACAAAAAATGAACAACAGCATTTACCTTTTCCCGAAACCCGAGAATGAACCTGTGCTTGGCTACGCCCCCGGCAGCCCCGAGCGCACTAACATCCGCAAAGCCCTCGACGAGCTTTACAACACCGTGACCGAGATTCCCGCCATCATCGGCGGCAAGGAGGTGAAAACCCAAAATATGGGCGAAGTGGTGATGCCCACCGAGAACCACCACGTGCTGGCCCGCTACCACAAGGTGGGCGAGAAAGAGGTGAAGGCTGCCATCGCCGCCGCCATGAAGGCGCAGAAGGAATGGGCCGACACCCCCTGGATCGACCGCGCCAGCGTGATGCTGAAAATTGCCACCCTCATCAGCGGCAAGTACCGCTGGCTCATCAATGCCGCCACCATGCTCGGCCAGGGCAAGACCACCATGCAGGCCGAAATCGACAGCGCCTGCGAGCTGGTGGATTTCCTGCGCTACAACGCCTGGTATGCCAGCCAGATATACAGCGACCAGCCCTGCAGCGACAAGGGCACGCTGAACTATGTCACCTACCGTGCTATGGAGGGTTTCGTCTTCGCCATCACGCCGTTCAACTTCACCTCCATCGCCAGCAACCTCTGCCTCAGCCCCGTGCTGATGGGCAATGTGTGCATCTGGAAGCCCTCGACGACTGCCCTGCTGAGTAACTATATCTTGATGAAGATTTACAAGGAAGCCGGCCTGCCCGACGGCGTGGTGAACTTCCTCCCCGGCAGCGGCGCCCTCATCGGCAAGGTGGCCTTCGCCGACGAGAACCTCGCGGGTGTCCACTTCACCGGCAGTACCTCGACCTTCAAAGGCTTCTGGAAAGCCATCGGCCAGAATATCGACATCTACAAGACCTATCCCAAGATTGTCGGCGAGACCGGCGGCAAAGACTTCATCATGGCCCACAAGAGTGCCGATGCCGAGCAGGTGGCCACCGCCATCGTCCGCGGCGCCTTCGAGTTCCAGGGTCAGAAATGCTCCGCCGCCAGCCGTGCCTATGTGCCCAAGAGCATGTGGCCCAAGGTGAAGGAAATCATCGGCAAGATGCTGAAGGAAATCAAGATGGGCGATGTGCGCGACTTCAGCGCCTTCGTCAACGCCGTTATCGACGAGGCTTCGTTCGACAACTGCAAGAACTATATCGACCACGCCAAGAAGAGCAAAGACGCCGAAATCGTCTTCGGCGGCAATTGCGACAAGAGCGTCGGCTGGTTCGTCGAGCCCACGGTTATCCTGGCCAAGAAGCCCGACTACAAGAGCATGTGCGAGGAGATTTTCGGACCCATCATCACCATCTACGTCTATGAGGATGCCAAGTACGAGGAGACCTGCCGCCTGTGCGACACCACCTCGCCCTACGCCCTCACGGGTGCCATCTTTGCCAACGACCGCGCCGCCCTGCGCAAAGGTGCCGAGATACTGAAGTATGCCGCCGGCAACATCTACTACAACGACAAGCCCACGGGAGCCGTGGTGGGCCAGCAGCCCTTCGGCGGTGCCCGCGCCAGCGGTACCAACGACAAGGCCGGTTCCTACCTCAACCTTGTGCGCTGGATTAGTCCGCAGGCCGTGAAGGAGACCTTCGACCCCGCCCGCAACTATTCTTATCCCTTTGTGAGCAACGAGGACAACCCCTACAAGCCCGCCGTGGCCGCCAAGAAAGCTGCCCCCAAGGCTGCCGCCAAGAAGGCCGCTGCTCCTAAAGCTGCCGCCAAGAAGGCTCCGGCAAAGGTGGTCGCCAAAGCTCCGGCCAAGAAGGCTGTCGCCAAGAAGAAATAAACGATGATTTTTTCCATCATCATCCCGGCCTATAACGCCAGTCGTTATATCGCACGATGCCTCGAGTCGGTGAAGGTTCAGACCTTCACCGACTTCGAGTGTATTATCGTCAACGACGGCTCGAAGGACGACACCCTTGAGTTATGCCGGTCGCTGACGAGTGGCGATACGCGTTTTGTGTTGGTGGACATCCCGAACGGCGGTGTTTCCAATGCCCGCAACAAGGGGTTGGAGCAGGCGAGGGGCGAGTATGTGCTCTTTGTCGATGCCGACGACTGGGTGGAGCCGACGTGGCTTGAGGTGCTGTCGCGGAGTTGCGACGGCGTGGATGTTGTCCAGTTCGACTACAGTGAGGTGGGCGACGACAGCCGTCAGGAGATACATATCGACAGCGATCTCGGCATGATTATCCGAGGCGACGGAGCTGTGGTGTGGAAACGGGCTTACAGGCGGGCGCTCATCGCCGACCTGCGTTTTGACACCACCGTGAAAGCCGGCGAGGACTACCTCTTCAGTACCCAGGTGTTTCTCCGCATGAGCTCCTACAAGCATATCGACAACTGTCTCTACAACTATTTCGTCGACAACGGGCAGAGTGCGATGCACACCGACTTTGCCGGGAATTTCGGCTACCAGCTGCTGGCGACGAGCAAGGTGGAGCGGATGCTCAAGGAGTGCGGAGAGTATGAAGCCCACAAGGGCGACCTGCGGATGCGGCATTACTGGTGTATCCGTGAGCTTTGCTGGCGGTGGCTGAGGCAGAACATGCCGGAGGGCCGTCGGCGACGGTTCACCATGAAACTGCTCAACAGCCTCCTCAAGCGAGGTTACCGTGGATAAAAAAAGAAAGGCGCTCCCGAGAGGAAGCGCCTGTTTTCGTTTAGAGGACGTTGATGAGTTCCACTTTGAAGATGAGGGCGGCATAGGGCGGGATGTCGGCGCCGGCGCCGCGCTCGCCGTAGGCGAGGTTGTAGGGGATGTAGAATTTGAAGATGGAGCCTTCTTTCATGAGCTGCACACCCTCGGTCCATCCGGCGATAACCTGACGGAGGCCGAACTCGGCGGGCATTCCGCGGCGGTAGCTGGAGTCGAAGACGGTGCCGTCGATGAGGGTGCCCTCATAGTGGCAGCGCACGGTGTCGCTGGTCTTGGGCTGACGGCCGGTGCCCTCTTTGACGACTTCGTACTGGAGGCCGCTGGGGGTGGTGGTCACTTCGGGGCGCAGCTTGTTGCGGTTGAGGAAGGCTTCGCCCTCTCCCTTGGCGGCTTTGCCGCGCTCGGCGGCTTCGGCTTGCTGGCGCTCCTCGAGTTCGGCGAAGTAGTGCTCGAGCACCTCGTGAACCTCTTCGTGGCTCATCTGGGGCTGGCGGCCTTGCAGCACGTCGGCAATGGCGGCGGCATAGTCTTCCACATTCAGGCTCTCTTTCAAGCCCATTCCAATCAGTTGATGGCCAATGTTGTGGCCTAAAGCATAGCTAAGTTTATCCATTGGTGTTATTTAAAGTTTAAGTTTTTTTACTCCCCACTCTCTGGGAGAGGGGGAGGGGGTATGGTGGTTTTTCCAAACCTGCTCCTCAGGTAGATTACGGCGTCGATGTTGCGGGGCACCTGTAGGTCGAGGGTTCCGCTCACAATGCCGATGACGTGACCGTTCTTGACGGCGCTGAGGCGGTTGTAGGGCTTCATGCCGCAGAAGGCGGCACTGTCCTCGCGGCGCACGATGATGTAGTCGGGGTCCTCTTTCATGAGGGCTTCGAGGCTGTAACTCCAGCCGTCAATGCCTTCGGCGATGTTGCGTCCTCCCGCCATGCGGATGATGTCGTTGATGAAAGTGTTGCCTCCGGCTGTGAAGTTGCCACCTGCACCGAATCCTACAACATAGTATACAGAAGGGATTTCCGCTGGTGTGCTATGGTTGCCGTCTTGCAGGCTCTCCTCAATGGCGTCGGCCTCGCGTAAATTTCTCAGGTCGCTGCCTAATACATGGATAAGGCTGTCGGCTTCGTGCTCCTTGCCGACAAGTCTGCCGATAGCGGTGATGTTATCGAAGAGGGCTTCGAACTTGGGTTTTTCGATAACGCATACCATGGGGACGCCCATCTGGTCCATCTGGTCGGTGACTTTCTTGCCCACCATGGAGCCGCTGATGACGAGGTCGGGGTTGAGGGAGAGGATGCTCTCGATGTTGAGGTTGCTGATGCCGCCGATGCTCGGAATATTCAAGGCCTCGTCTGGGTAGACGCAGAAGTCGGTGCGACCCACAAGGAGGTTGTCAGCACCGAGGGCGAACATGATTTCGGTGACGGCAGGGGAGAGGCTCACCACCCGTTTCGGCTGTGATGGAATGACAACGGTGCGCCCGTAGTCGTCAGTGACGGTGTCGAGCACGGCTGTCTGCTTCTGCTGTCCGCTACAGGCGGAAAGAAGGAGTATGAGAAGGAGTGAAAGGAATTGAAGGGGAGTGAAAGGGAGTGAAAGGACGAATGCTTTTTTTCTCATTTTAATTCTTCATTTTTCATTTTTCATTCTTCATTTTCAAGCGTCTTCCATTCCTCCACACATTGGCAGTACGACGCTGGTGATGTAGCTGGACATATCGCTGGCGAGGAAGACGCAGCACTGGGCGACCTCGTCGGGGGTGCCGGCGCGCTTCATGGGGATGCGGCTGGTCCAGGTGTCCATGAGTTCCTTGGGGATGTCGGCGGTCATCTCGGTTTCGACGAAACCAGGGCAGAGCACGTTGACGCGGATGTTGCGTGCGGCGAACTCTTTGGCGCAGCTTTTGCTGAAGCCGATGATGCCGGCTTTGGAGGCGGCGTAGTTGGCCTGGTTGTAGTTGCCGGCGATGCCGACGACGGAGCCGATGTTGACGATGGAGCCGTGTCCCTGTCGCCACATGGAGGGCTGGATGGCTTTTGTCATGCAGAAGACGGACTTGAGATTGGTGCCCACCACGCGGTCGAACTGTTCCTCGGACATACGTTTGACGGCGCTGTCGTCGGTGATGCCGGCGTTGTTGACGAGGATGTCGACGCTGCCGAAGTCGGCGAGGACTTGTTTGACAAAGGCTTGGGCGGAGTCGTAGTTGGCCACATCAGTAGCGTACCCTTTTGCTTTCACACCGATGGCGTTCAGCTCGGCTTCGACCTGTTCCATGTTTGCGTTGCGGGAGCGGCCGCAGAAGGCGACGTTGCAGCCCTCTTTGGCGAACCGTATAGCAATAGCGTGACCGATGCCGCGGGTGGCACCGGTCACGATTGCAGTCTTATTGACTAAAAGCATATTAGAGCAGCTTGGCGAGTTTGGCAGCGAGGTCGCCGACGCGGGTGCTGTAGCCCTTCTCGTTGTCGTACCAGCTGACGATCTTGACGAAGTTGCCGTCCATCACCTGGGTGAGGAGGGAGTCGAAGATGCTGCTGTGGGTGTTGTCGATGATGTCGATGCTGACGATGGGTTCGTCGACATACTGGAGGACACCTTTCATGGGGCCGTTGGCGGCTTCCTTGACGGCGGCGTTGATTTCCTCCTTGGTGACGTTGCAGTTGAGCTCGGCGGTGAGGTCAACGACAGAGCCGTCGGGAGTGGGGACGCGCATGGCGAAGCCATCGAGTTTGCCCATGAGTTCGGGAATAACGAGACCCACGGCTTTGGCGGCGCCGGAGGAGGTGGGGATGATGCTGACGGCGGCGGCGCGTGCGCGACGGAGGTCGCTGTGCGGCTGGTCGAGAATCTTCTGGTCGTTGGTGTAGCTGTGGACGGTGTTCATGAGGCCGCGCTTGATGCCGAACTTGTCGTTGAGGACTTTGGCGACGGGGGCGAGGCAGTTGGTGGTGCAGGAGGCGTTGGAGACGAGCTGCATGTCCTTGGTGAGGATGCTGTCGTTGACGCCCATGACGATGGTGGCGTCGACGTCGTCGGCCTTACCGGCGGGGACGGTGAGGATGACTTTCTTGGCGCCAGCGTTGATGTGTTTCATCATCTGCTCGCGTTTTTTGAAGAGGCCGGTGGACTCGACCACGATGTCGACACCGAGTTCTTTCCAGGGGAGGTTCTGGGGGTCGCGTTCGGCGTAGATTTTGACCTTTTTGCCGTTGACCACGAGGCAGTCGCCTTCGGCGTGGACTTCGCCGTCGAAGTTTTCGTGGACGGAGTCATATTTGAAGAGGTAGGCCAGGGTGTCGGCGCTGGTGAGGTCGTTGATAGCGACGATTTCGAGCTCGGGGTGGGCGAGCATGGCGCGGAAGGACATTCTTCCGATTCGGCCGAAGCCGTTGATAGCTACTTTTGCCATATTGTATTGTTTTTTAATTGTTTGTTGTTATTTTAATAAAAGTTTTAATCCGACAAAGGTACAACATATTTTAATATTATACAAATTTATTTTTGTAAGTGATTTTTTTTTTGTAATTTTGCGGTTTGAAAAAAGGGGAAATGAAAAAATGAAAAAGGAGAAATGAGAAATGGGAAAGAAAGGTAAGTGGCTGAAGCCGTGGAAGAGCATAGGGTGGGGGAGGCGAGTGGTGCGAGTGGCGTGGATGACGGTGGTGGGGTTGTGGCTGCTATCGGTGGTGCAGGTGCTGTTGGGGGTGGTGTTCAATCCGCCGCTGACGCCGCTGATGGTGCAGCGTTTCTTCCAGCAGCTGGCGGACGACGAGCGGACGGTGCGTTTCGAGCGCGACTATGTGGACATCGACGACATCTCGCCCAACCTCATCACCGCCGTGGTCTACTCGGAGGACGGGTTGTTTATGTATCACCACGGCTTCGACGTGAAGCAGATGAAGATAGCCATGAAGGAGAACAAGAGCGGCAAGCGGTTCAGGGGCGGCAGCACCATCAGTCAGCAGACGGCGAAGAACGCTTTCCTGCCGCACAGTCGCACGATGGTGCGCAAGGGTGTGGAAGCCTACTACACGATGATGATAGAGACCTTCTGGAGCAAGAAGAGAATCATGGAGGTGTACCTGAATATCATAGAGTTCGGCGACGGCATCTATGGAGCCGAGGCGGCGGCGCAGCACTACTTCGGCCACTCGGCTAAGGAGCTGACGCGCACGGAGGCGGCGCAGCTGGCGGCCACGCTGCCGGCACCGCTGGAGCGGAACCCCGCGCATAAGTCGCCCTACTTCCGTCGGCGCACGGCCGACATCAAGGGGCGCTTCGGCTGGGGCAAGGTGAACATCGAGGAGCCCGACCCGAAGAAGGTGGAGAAATACAAGGACCGGGAGAGTCTGTGGGACTTTATGAAATGGTACTATGAGGGTGAAATGAGAAATGAGAAATGAGAAATGGACTGGCAGCGAGATATACGGGATTTTGAGACGTGGTTGCGGCTGGAGAAGGGATTGGCCGACAACAGCGTTGAGGCGTACCTGCGCGACGTGGGGCAGATGAGGCGTTTCATGGAGGATCAGGGCGTGGAGCCCGAGGCGGTGACGCTGGAGCACCTGCAACTGTTGCTGGGACAGCTGAACGACATGGGCATAGCTCCTGCCAGTCAGCGGAGGATGATAGCGGGCTGGCGGATGTTCTACAAGCACCTGGTGGTGGAGGATGCCATGAAGGACAGTCCTGCTGAGATGCTCGACCTGCCGGTGCGCCCGCGGCATTTGCCCGATGTGCTGAGTGACGAGGACATCACGAAGATACAGGCCACCTTCGACCTGAGCCTGCCCGACCAGTTCCGCAACAACGTCATCGTGGAGGTGCTCTACGGCTGCGGCTTGCGGGTGTCGGAGCTGGTAAACCTCAAGATGTCGAATGTCTACGAGGACGAGGGAATGCTCCAGGTGATAGGCAAGGGCGACAAGGAGCGGTGGGTGCCCATCAATGCGCGTGCGCTGGAGATGATGGAGATGTACATCCACACGGTGCGGGTGCACTACGACATCAAGCCCGGCGAGGAGAAGTTCGTCTTTATCAACCGCCTGGGGCGGCACCTGTCGAGAAACTATGTCTTCATGTTCTTGCAGCAGGCGGTGAAGGATGCGGGGCTGAACAAGCACGTGAGTCCGCACTCGCTGCGCCACAGCTTCGCGACCGAGTTGGTTGAGAACGGTGCGGACCTGAGGGCAGTGCAGGAAATGCTGGGACACGAGAGCATATCGACGACGGAGATTTACACCCATTTGACGCGCGACGCGCTGAGGAACACCATCGAGGCGTATCATCCGCACTATAAAAAGGTTTAGGGTTTAAGGTTT
>DECD01000002.1:30125-35298 GCA_002349055.1 Bacteroidales bacterium UBA2939
TTTTATCGATAAAAAATGTACGATTAAAGAAAAAGTTGTATATTTGCAAGACCAAAAAAGAGGTGCTTTGTGATGTATGAATCACGGTATCAGCAATTAATAAAGAAAAACTATAAACAAAAAAAGGGAAAAATATGACAATCAAAGTTTGCGTGGGCAGTTCGTGCCACCTGAAAGGGTCCTACGAGGTCATCGAAGCCTTCAAGGCTGTGTTGAAAAAATACGACGTGGAGGATGTGGTGGAGCTACAGGCCAGTTTCTGCCTGGGCCACTGCGCCAAAGGGGTGACTGTGTGTTGCGAGGGTATGGAGGCCGCCGAAAAGGGTCCCCAGGTGGAGCAGACCGCCGAGGGCTTCATCCTGCACGGCGTCAATGCCGACAATGTCGAGGAACTGTTTGCAAAAGAAGTTTATCCTAAGATTTTCAACGCGTAATGTCAGAATATTTGGAATTCAAGCCGGTGCAGTGCAAAGACTGCTACCGTTGTCTGCGTGAGTGTCCGGTGAAAGCCATCAACATCAAGGACCATCACGCCCAAATCATTGAGGAACACTGTATCCTCTGCGGCCACTGCACTATGGTCTGTCCGCAGAAGGCCAAGATAGAGCATAGCGAAATCGACGTTGTTCGCAACCTGCTGAAGGGTGGTTCCAAGGTGGCTGCCACCGTGGCTCCCTCCTTCATCAGTAGTCTCGGACAGCTCGACTTCTCCATCCTACGCATCGCGCTGGCCAAGCTGGGCTTCGCCGTTGCCGAGGAGACCGCCGTGGGCGCGCAGGCTGTCACCGAGGAATACAAACGGCTGTTGGCCAAGGGCGACATGAGAAATTTCATCACCTCTGCTTGTCCTGCCGCCTGCCGCCTTATCCAGATGTACTACCCCAAGGCGTTGCCCTACCTCGCACCCGTCGACTCGCCTATGGTGGCCCATGCCAAGATGTTGCGCAAGAACGACCCCGACCTCAAGGTGGTCTTCGTCGGCCCTTGCATCGCCAAGAAGCGCGAGGCCGACGAACACGGCATCGACGCCGTGCTCACCTTCGAGGAGTTGCTCCAGCTGTTCGATGAGAATGGCATCGATCTGCAAACCATCAACCGCCTCTCCATCACCGACGACAACTGCGGTGCCAACCGCGCCAAAGCCTACCCCGCCACTCAGGGCATCATCCGCTCGTTCGATGTGCTGCCCCAGGGCTACCGCTATATGGCCGTCGACGGTGTCGATCGTCTGGCCGACGTTCTCGAGAACATCGAGGCGCTTGACCACACCTTCGTCGAAATCAATGTCTGCCCCGGCGGCTGCATCAACGGTCCCTGCGCCATTGTCCGCGAGGGCGGTGTGGTGAGAGCCGAAGCCGACATCAACGCATACGTGGAGCATGAGATGGCTTCGCGCAAGCACACTCCGGCACCCGAAGCGGGAGTTGCGCTGGCATACGCCCATCCGCGCCTCCGCGCCAAGAGCCGCCCCGCCACCGAGAAGGAGATAGAGGAGGTGATGCACCGCACAGGCAAGTTCACCAAGGAGGACGAGCTCGACTGCGGTGCCTGCGGCTACCGCACCTGCCGCGAGAAGGCATGGGCCGTCGTCAACGGCTATGCCGACATCGACATCTGTCTGCCCTACATGCGCAAACGCGCCGAGAGCCTCGCCGTCGACATCGTCCACAACTCGCCCGAGGGAGTGATGATTGTCGACCCCGACATGAACATTGTCGACATCAACGCTTCGGCCATGAGTATGCTCGGCCTCAGCGGCAGTCCCGAGAGCATCAAGGGTCGCTCCGTGGCCGATAGCTTCCCGCCCATCGAGTTCTACAACGCCTACCGCCAGCATCGCCGCACCGAGAATTCCTGCCTCCGCATCGCCTCCACAGGGCGCTATGTGAGTCTGACGGTGAGCCTTCTGAGCGAGCAGAACCTGCTCTTCGGCCTCATGAAGGACATCTCGGAACAGGTGAGCTACGACAAGAAACTTGAGAAGGTACGCACCGATACCCTCGCCACTACCGACGAGCTTATTATGAAGCAGATGCGGGTGGCCCAGGAGATTGCCTCGCTGCTGGGCGAGACCACCGCCGAGACCAAGGTGGCGCTGCTGAAACTGAAAAAGACCCTCTCCGATGGCAAAGGCGACCTCGGTGTCGACGGCCGCCCCACCGACTGGAAAACCGCAAAGGTGAACTGAGAAATGAGAAAGGAGAAATGAGAAATGAGTCTTTGCGTTGAATATGGATATACATCGTTGAACCATTACGGCGAGGAGCTGTGTGGCGACAATGTGGAGATGACCTCCGACGGCGAATGGACGACCCTCGTTCTCGCCGACGGATTGGGCAGTGGCGTGAAAGCCAACATCCTCTCCACCCTCACCAGCAAAATCCTCTGCACTATGGTTGCCGGAGGTGCCGACATTGAGGACTGTGTCGGCACCATCATCCAGACCCTCCCTGTCTGCAAGGAACGTGGCGTGGCCTACAGCACCTTCTCCATCATCCATGTGAACCACGAGGGTAGGGGACACCTCTTCGAGTTCGACAACCCCGAGGCTGTCTGGTACCACCGCGGTCACACTTGCGACTTCCCTCGCACCGAGATGCAGATTTTCGACAAGCGCGTCTTCGTCACCGAGTTGGAACTCGACGAGGGCGATATGGTCTTCGTCATGAGCGACGGCACCATCCACGCCGGCATCGGCCAGATGCTCAACTTCGGCTGGCAGCGCAAGGAAATCATGGAGCACCTCGACCACAATATCGACCCCCACATGTCGGCCCGCGCCGCCGCCTGCCTGCTGGCCTCCGCCTGCAACGACCTCTACCTCGACCGTCCAGGCGACGACACCACCGTCGCCGCCATCCGCATGCGGCCCCGCACTATGGTCCACATCATGGTGGGCCCGCCCGTCGACAAGGAGCGCGACGAGGAATATGTCCACCGCTTTATGTCCGACACCGACAAGCGCATCGTCTGCGGCGGCACCACCTCGCAGGTCGTCGCCCGCTGCACAGGCCGTCAGCTGAAGACCTCCTTCGATTTCCCCGACAAGGAGGTGCCGCCCATCGGTTTCATCGACGGCATCGACCTCGTCACCGAGGGCGTCATCACCCTGCGCCGTCTGCTGGCACTCTCCGAGAAATACGTCTCCGTCAAGGACCTCACCCCAAAGACCTACACCAAGAAAGACGGCGGCTCGCTGCTGGCCAATATCATCTTCGAGGAGGCCACGCATGTCGTCTTCTTCGTCGGCCAGAACGTCAACGCCGCCCACCAGGGCCTCGACATCGACATCACCATGAAACTCAAACTCGTCGAGCATCTCGCCGACAACCTGAGAAAAATGGGCAAACAAGTAACCGTAAATTATGATTAAAATATGGAACAGAAACTCTTCGACACCAACGTACAATGGATTAAATACAAAGTCCTGAAGGAGGTCATCCGTCGCGCCTACGAGGGCGGCCTCGACGACGCCTATTTGGAGATTCCCAAGATTATAAGCCCGGGCCCCAAGTCGGAACTCAACTGCTGCATCTACAAGGAGCGCGCCATCGTGCAGGAGCGCATCCACATGGCTATGGGCGGCGACAAGACCAACCCCAACCCCGTGCAGGTCATGGAGACCGCCTGCGACGAATGTCCCGCCGCCGGCATGCTGGTCACCGAAGCCTGCCGCGGCTGCATGATGCACGCCTGCAAAGAGGTCTGCCCCAAGGGGGCCATCACCATTGTCAACCACCGCTGCCACATCGACAAGGAGAAGTGCATCGAGTGTGGCAAATGCGCCGCCGCCTGCCCCTACAGCGCCATCATCGCCCAGAAGCGACCCTGTATCAAGAGCTGCAAGCCCAAGGCCCTCTCCATCCGTCCCGAGGACGACAAGGCCGTCATCGACAACGACAAGTGCATCTCCTGCGGTGCCTGTGTGGTGAGCTGCCCCTTCGGCGCCATCACCGACCGCTCGCTGGTGCTCGACATCATCGATATGCTGAAAGGTTCGGAGAATAACACCCAATACCGCGTCTATGCCGTCATCGCCCCCGCCATCGTTGGGCAGTGCCGTTTCGGACGCATCGAGCAGGTGGTCACCGCCATCAAGAAGCTGGGCTTCCACCAGGTCGTCGAAGCTGCCCTCGGTGCCGACATCACCCTCTACACTGAAGCCCGCGAGTTCCAGCACAAGGCCACCGAGAGCGACAACCCCGTGATGACCACCTCTTGCTGCCCCGCCTTCGTGCGTTTCATCGAGACCAACTTCCCCGAGCTCAAGGACGCCATCTCCACCTCGCCTTCGCCCATGATTACCACCGCCCGCCTCATCAAGCGCGGCGACCCCACCGCCAAGGTCGTCTTCATCGGCCCCTGCGCCGCCAAGAAGTTCGAGTACACCCTCGAGAAGACCGGCGGCATGATTGACAGCGTCATGTCCTTCGAGGAGCTTCAGGCGTTCCTCGACGCCCGCGGCATCGACACCACGCAGTGCGAGGACACCTTCCTCGACAACGCCTCCTTCTACGGACGCATCTTCGCCAAGAGCGGCGGCATCGCCCAGGGTGTGGCCCATGTGGCCGAGAAGCTCGGCATCGAGGGCGTGAAGCCCGTGGTGATGAACGGCATCGACCAGTGCCGCCAGCACCTCGCCCTGCTGCGCGCCAAGAAGGAGACTGCCAACTTCTTCGAGGGAATGGCTTGCGACGGCGGCTGCGTGGGCGGCCCATTGAGCATCACGCGCTCGCCGAAGAACGTCTTCGATGTCGACCAGTACGGCAACTCCGCCAAGGAGAAAGACATCGACGGCTCCATCCGCCTCTACGAGATGACCCTCACCGACCAGAACTAGGTTAAACTTCACATATAGCGAGATAGCCTCTTGTGCACCAACCACGGGGGGCTGTCTCATTTTGATGTTGCGACCTTTGGACATAGATTTGAATGTTTGAATGTTTGTGTTTTGGGTAGCAGTCAACTAGCAGTCAAGTAGTAGTCAAGTAGCACTCAGCTAGCACTATCATTCGTTAGTTAACGCTGCCAAACGATGATGCAAAGGTACGAATGTGGGAGTGCGGTCTACGAATATGGACGAAAATTTTTTCGTTTTTTTCTTTAACGCGAATTATCGTATAATTATCCGTTAATTTTTGTGGTCGCGTGGTGCGTTGGTTTCCACACCACA
>DECD01000002.1:35340-35555 GCA_002349055.1 Bacteroidales bacterium UBA2939
ACAGGTCGCTCCCTACGGTCGCGTTCTGCGTTGCGGTGTTGCAGCGTTGCAGTTCAAAAATACGGTAACCAAAAGTCAAAAGTAAAGTTTTAAATATATATATTTACATATAAATATATATATTTAAAGTGTAATTTAAGGGGATTGATATCCTTAAAATGTAACTGCAACGCTGCAACACTGCAACATTTTTGTGTCTTTTCCTGATTTTGGTT
>DECD01000030.1:0-11881 GCA_002349055.1 Bacteroidales bacterium UBA2939
AGTCCGAGAAATTAACATTTGTCTGAGAAAATTTTAACACACCGCCTCAGCTTCGCGTAATTCGTTACTCAGTCCTCCGGAAGACGGTAGGGGAAAATAGTTATCAACAATCTGCCGTGGGTGGGAAAAAAGTTGTATCTTTGCAACTTGAGGTCTAAAAGTCTAAAAGTCTAAAGGTCTAAAAGTCAAAAAGTCAAAAAAGGTCTAAAAGTCAAAAGGTATGGTACGGTTCACGCATTTGCATGTTCACTCGCATTATTCGATGCTCGACGGTATGTCGAAAGTTCCCGATTTGGTGAAGAAGGCCAAGAAGGACGGGATGTATGCGATGGCCCTCACGGACCATGGTAATATGTTCGGCATCAAGGATTTCCTTGATACGGTGAACAAGGAGAACGGCAAGGTGAGGGATAAAATCAAGGAGTTGGAAGCCAAAATCAAGGAGGTGGAGGAGCTGTACACCAATACCGAGGTGCCGGAGGGTACGCCGAAGTTGAGCGAGTTGCAGGAGGAGCTGGCGAAGGTGAAGGGGCAGATTTTCAAGCCCATAGTGGGGACGGAAGCTTACTGTGCCCGCCGCACGCTCTATGACAAGGACAAGAACTACAAGGAGATAAATCCCGAGAACGGGAAAGACCGCGTGGTGGACCGCAGCGGCTACCACCTGATACTGCTGGCGAAGAACCTGCAGGGCTATCACTCGCTTTGCAAGCTGGCCTCCATCGCCTATACCGACGGCTTCTACGACCGTCCGCGAATAGATCATAACGTGCTGGAACAGTACAAGAAAGGTCTCATCGTCTGCTCGGCCTGCCTGGGTGGCGAGATTCCGCAGCTCATCATGGCCGGCAAGCTTGAGGAGGCTGAAAAACAGGTGCTTTGGTTCAAGGAGCGCTTCGGCGACGACTACTACATCGAGCTGATGCGCCACAAGACCGACAAGCCCAACGCCAACTATGACACCTACCGCATGCAGATGAAGGTGGAGCCGGAGCTGATAAGACTGGCGAGGAAACACAATATCAAGATAATAGCCACCAACGATGCCCACTTTGTGCTCGAGGAGCACGGCGACGCGCACGACCACCTCATCTGTCTGGCCACGCAGAAGGACTACGACGACCCCAACCGCATGCACTACACCAAGCAGGAGTGGCTGAAGAGTCCCGACGAGATGGCGGCGGTGTTTGCCGACCTGCCCGAGGCGCTGGAGAATACGATGGAGATTGCCGACAAGGTGGAGCTCTACAGCATCGAGAGCGACCCCCTGATGCCGGTGTTCCCCATCCCCGAGAGTTTCGGAAAAGAGGAGGAGTGGCGCGAGAAGTTCACGGAGGAGGACCTCTTCAACGAGTTTACCCGCAACGAGAAGGGCGAGGTGGTGATGAGCCAGGAGGCGGCGGAGAAGAAAATCAAGAAGTTGGGAGGCTACAAGAAACTGTACCGCATCAAATTTGAGGCCGACTACCTCGAGCATCTGGTGTGGGAGGGAGCGCGGAAGAGGTATTCTAAAGGAGTACAAGGGAGTGCAAGGGAGTGCGAGGGAGTACAAGACGTTACTCCGACAGATGCTATTGTCTCGCACTCCTTGCACTCCTGCACTCCTAGCACTCCTTACAAAGGTGAAGATCTTTCGGAGGAGGTCAGGGAGCGGATCATCTTCGAGTTGCACACCATCAAGACGATGGGTTTCCCGGGATACTTCCTCATTGTGAGCGACTATATCCGCGCTGCGCGCGAGGAACTGGGCGTGAGTGTGGGCCCCGGCCGTGGAAGTGCGGCAGGAAGTGTGGTGGCCTACTGCCTGTGGATTACCGACTTGGACCCCCTGCGCTACGACCTGCTGTTTGAGCGTTTCCTCAACCCCGACCGCATCTCGCTGCCCGATATCGACGTGGACTTCGACGACGCGGGGCGCGGCAAGGTGCTCGACTGGGTGACAAAGAAATATGGCAAGGAGCGCGTGGCGCACATCATCACCTACGGCACGATGGCCACCAAGAGCTCCATCGCCGACGTGGGACGTGTGGAGAAGGTGCCGCTCGCTACCGTCAATCAGCTGAAGACCTATATCCCCGACCGCGGATTCGCCGACAACATCAAGGACGAGAACGGCAAGGCGCCGAAGGTGAACCTCAAGAACTGCTACAAGTACGTCCCCGAGCTGAAGAGCATCATGCAGGACGGTCCCGACGACCTGCGGCGCATGCTGACCTATGCCGAGGAGCTGGAGGACACCAACCGCCAGACGGGCATCCACGCCTGCGGCGTCATCATCGGCGCACAGGACATCAGCGATGTGGCTCCGGTGTGCGTCATCAAAGATAAAGATACCGACGAGGATGTGCTCGTCACCCAATACGACGGCCATGTGGTGGAGACCGTGGGCCTCATCAAGATGGACTTCCTCGGCCTCAAGAACTTGACCATCATCAAGAACTGTGTGGACATGGTGAAGAAGGGCAGGGGAGAGGAGATTGACGTGGACCACCTGCCGCTTGACGACGAGCTGACCTACAAGCTCTTCTGCGACGGCAACACCGTGGGCGTGTTCCAGTTTGAAAGTGCGGGCATGCAGAAGTACCTCCGCGAGTTGCAGCCGCATGTGATAGACGACCTCATCGCTATGAACGCCCTCTACCGTCCGGGTCCCATGGACAACATCCCCGAGTTCATCGACCGCAAGCAGGGCCGCAAGCCCATCAGCTACGACATACCGGTGATGGAGAAATACCTGAAGGACACCTACGGCATCACGGTGTACCAGGAGCAGGTGATGTTGCTGTCGCGACTGCTGGCCAACTTCACCCGCGGCCAGAGCGACACGCTGCGCAAGGCCATGGGCAAGAAGCAGATAGAGAAGATGAACGAGCTGGAGGTGCTCTTCTACGAGGGTGGCGAGAAGAATGGTCACCCGAAAGAGATACTGAGCAAGATTTGGGAGGAGTGGAAGAAATTCGCCTCCTACGCCTTCAACAAGTCGCACGCCGCCTGCTACTCGTGGGTGGCCTACCAGACGGCATACCTCAAGGCGCACTATCCGGCGGAGTATATGGCCGCCGTGATGACGAGTGCGCAAACGGATATCAAGCGTGTCACCGAGTTGATGGACGACTGCAAGAAGCAGGGCGTCGAGGTGGCGGCGCCGAGTGTCAACGACTCGGACATGGACTTCAGCGTCGACAGTCAGGGACGCATCCGCTTTGGATTGCAAGCCATCAGCGGCATGGGCGAGGCGGCGAGCAGCGTCATCATTGCCGAGAGGGAAAAGAACGGTCCCTACCAGGACATCTTTGACTTCCTCAAGAGGGTGGACATGCACTCGGTGAACAAGAAGAACATGGAGGTGCTGGTGAAGGCCGGTGCCTTCGACGGCATAGGCGCCATGCACCGTGCCCAGTATTTCCACAAGGAGAACGCGCTGGAGACCACCCCCACCTACCTCGACTTGTTGGTGCGATGGGCAATCCGCCGGCAGGACGGCGCGGCGAGTAACCAGATGAGCATCTTCAGCATGAGCGAGGAGCTGGCCGAGGAGGACCATCCGCCGGTGCCGGAGTGCGAGGAGTGGAGCACCATTGAACGCTGCCGCGCCGAGAAGGAGGTCATCTCGACCTACCTGAGCGGTCACCCGCTGGACGACTTCAAGCACGAGATGCGGATGTTCACCAACATCGGCGTGGAGCAGCTTGGGGCCTTGGAACAACTGTCGGGGCGCGAGGTGCGGTTTGCCGGCATGGTGTCGGGCGCCAAAGGCGGTGTGTCCGCCAAGGGCAACCCCTATGGTTCGATGGTGATAGACGACTACTCGGGCAGTTATGAGCTGCGCCTTTATGATGACGAGTACACCAGTTTCAAGAACTTCTTCACCGACAACACCTTCGTCTACGTGGTGGCCAACGTGCGCACCATCAGCTACAAGGACAAGAAGACGGGTGCCGAAAAGAGTTTTACTCGCATGCGCATCAGCTCGATGATGCTGTTGAGTAAGGTGATGGACAAGTACACGCAGAAGCTGTCGTTCACGGTGCCGCTGGAGCGGGTCGACGAACAGTTCTGCAAGAGCATGGAGAAGCTGGCGAAGAAACACAAGGGCGGCGTGCCGTTGCAGGCCATCGTGGTGGATGCGCCGCGCAACCTCTCGCTGACACTCAATACGCCCGAACTGCGGGTGTCGGCGCACGACGTGATTGCCGAGCTGGAGCAGCTGCCGGGAGTGACTGGCGTGCAGCCGATACTGAAAAGCTAAGTATGAAAGAGATAGAGTTCCATACAAGGGTAGGGGTGCCGACGATGCCGTTCGGTATCGACTATGCCACGGGTATCGTCAGCCTCGGGTCCTGCTTCTCGGACGAGATAGGGAAGCGGTTGCAGGAGGGTGACTTCCATATAGAGCAGAACCCCTTCGGCACGCTCTACAATCCCGCCTCCATAGCGTCGGCCCTGCGCCGCATCATGTACGACCGCGAGATTGGGATGGAGGACCTTGTGGAGCATGAGGGACTGTGGCATTCGTGGCACCATCACGGCAGCTTCTCGCGTGCGACCGCCGAGGAGTGCCTAGAGGCATGCAACAGCCGCATCCACCAGGCGCACGAGGCGCTGAAGCAAGCTTCGTTGCTAATGATAACCTTCGGCTCCGCTTGGATTTACGAGCGGGAGGGACAGGTGGTGGCCAATTGCCACAAACTGCCGCAGGAGAACTTCGTGAGAAGGAAGATGTCGGTGGAGGATATCGTGAGCCTCTGGCGGCCGCTGCTGAAAGAACTTTACTCATTCCATCCTCACCTTTCCACTCTGTTCACTGTCTCACCCATCCGCCATATCGGCGACGGCCTGCATGGTAACCAACTGAGCAAGAGTACCCTGCTGCTGGCTATAGACGAGCTGGTGGACAGTGAGTTGCCGCCCGTCAAGAGGAAGAAGAAGGGTGCCAAGGTGGAGGAACCCGACCATCCCGTAACGGTCTATTTCCCCGCCTACGAGATTGTCGTCGACGAGCTGCGCGACTACCGCTTCTACGAAGCCGATATGGTGCACCCCTCGACTCTGGCCGTCGACGTTGTGTGGGACCGCTTCCAGCGCGTCACTATGGTCCCCGCCATCCGCGAACAGGCCCACTTCAACGCCAAGCAGCACAAGAGAGAGAAGCACATCACAATAAATGAAAGGACTGTGCGTTAATGATAAAAAAACTTTGACATCATGGGAAAGAAAAACATAGCACTTGTTATGGGTGGGTTCAGCGGCGAGCACGACATCAGCATCGCCAGCGGAAACCAGGTGTATGGTCAGCTCGACCATAATAAATATAATGTATATAAGATTGTCGTCGAACGAGAAGGTTGGTACTGGCTCGACGGAGAAGAGCACCGCCCCGTCGACCGCGGCAATTTCACCGTCAGTGACAACAATCAAACCATTCGTTTCGACCTGGCTTTCATCATAGTTCACGGCAATCCCGGCGAGAACGGCGTGTTGCAGGGCTATTTCGATATGCTGGGAGTAAAATACACTACCTGCGGCTTCTACACCTCGGCGTTGACCTTCCAGAAGGGCTACTGCAACCCTGTGGTGAAGAGTTTTAATATTGTCAAGGTTGCAGAATCTGTTTTGCTCTACAGCATGGACGATATGCCGAAAACCAAGAATCTCAAGCTGCCAGTCTTTGTGAAACCCGCCGCTGGCGGAAGCAGCGTGGCCACCACCAAGGTGAAGACGCAGGAACAGCTGCTGCCTGCCATCCGCGAGGCTTTCACCGAGGACAAGGCCGTGTTGGTGGAGGAGTGCATCGTGGGCCGCGAGTTCGACTGCGGAGTCTTCCGTAAGGCCGACGGCGAGAAGCTGGTCTTCCCCATCACCGAGATTATCCCCAAGGGCGGTCACGAGTTCTTCGACTACGAGGCCAAGTATCAGGGTTTCAGCAACGAAGTGACACCCGCTGAGTGCCCCGAGAGCATCTCGAAGCATATCCAGGAGGTGTCGTCAAAACTCTATGACCTGCTGGGATGCAAGGGCATTGTGCGCTTCGACTATATCCACTATACCGCCAAAGACGAACTCTTCTTCCTCGAGGTCAACACCATCCCCGGCCAGAGTGCCGAGAGCATCGTCCCCAAGCAAGCAAAAGCCATGGGCATCAGTCCCGCCGAGCTCTACGAGATGAGCATACAAGCAGCGCTAGCGTAAAAACAGTTTAACCCTTAAAATAAATTATTATGAAAAAGATTCTTCAAGTCTGCTTCATAGCAGCGATGGTTTTCGGTCTTGCCTCCTGCAGCAAGGACGACAACGGCAACCCCCAGCCACAACCCGGTGGCGACTATCCGCTGAACGGCACCACATGGCAAACCTCTTTCCAGGAGGAGGGCCTGTATATCACAATGGGTGTCTCTTTTGGTACAACGAACTGTCTCCTGGTGTATTCCGACAGTGAAGGCGACAGCGATCAGGCGACAGGTACCTACACCTACAGCGGCACCATCACCAGCGGTCGGGGAACTATCACCATCCGTGGTGATGAAGGCTCTTTCACGGTTAACGGCAATGAGGCCGCGATTACTGCTGATGGTGAAACACATGTGTTCACCCGTGTCAACCAATAAGCTGCGTCAGCCGTCTATAACCCATAACCCCTCACCCATAACCGAAAAAAAGAACTCCAAACTGGAGTTCTTTTTTTTGAGAGGTCGCTTCCGGATTTGAACCGGAGTAGCAGGTTTTGCAGACCTGTGCCTAGCCCCTCGGCCAAACGACCTTTTTTGCTTCAAAAGCGAGTGCAAAAGTACGAAGAAATTTGCAACTGGCAAAACTTTTTTGAATTGAAAAATGAAAATTGAAAATTGTAAATTGATTGTCAGTTTGTTATGGGTGATTATTTTTTTTTATTCAACCAATCTGTAGAGACGCGGCCTGCCGCGTCTCTTGGTGAACGTTACCGTTTTTTTGAGGGGTGTAGGAGACGCGGCAGTTTTTTTTAATCTTTTTTGATATATATCAATTTATTTACGTACATTTGCAGTATGAAACGGCGCGCGATTTATATTGTAACGCTCTTGCTGATAGTTGTTTATGGCTGTGGCAAGGAGCAGGGGGTAGACCCACTGCGGCGGTCGCGTGTGGATGGTTTCAACAAGGATGCTTTCGTCAACCGCTACCGCGATCCGCAGCGCTGCCTCAACTACTCGCAGCAGGCGCTGAACTATATCCACGACTCGCTGCCTGACTATGTCGACGGCGAGCTTCGCGCGCTTAACAACATGGCTTTTGCCTACTTCCTGATGTCGAACTACCCCGAGGCCAACCAGATGCTGGACAGGGTGGAGAGGCAAGTGGAAAGAGGAAAGAGGAAAGAGGGAAGAGGAAAGATTGCGAATGGGGAGATAGAGTCGGTTATCAGCAACCTTTTGCGGGCGCGGCTGTTGCAGCGCAACTGTCAGATTGCCGACAGCTACCGTCTGCTCTACGACATCGGACGCTCGAAAATCCTCGAGCGCAACGACGACAATATCCTCTACAACTACGCTCAGACAGAGTATTATATCACCCTCTTGACCCTCAACTTCCACTACCGCAACGGCAAGGAGCAGGACGTGATGTCGACCATCCGAGAGGTGGAACAGCGTCGCGAGGCGTTGAAGGTTGACTATGCGCAGGATATGGCGCTGAATTATGCTCTGGCTTATGGCCTGCAGGCTGCCGGCGAGAGTTTGAAAGCCCTCGACTACTGCGACCAGAACTATGAAATCCTCGGGCGACTGTCGCGTATGCGTGTGCTTGGCGACACAGTGAGTGCTTTCTGCCTCTACAACTACGCCAACACGTTGCAGATGACGGCCTCGATACGCAAGAGTATGCCGGGAACGGTGTCGGCCGACAGCGTGCTGGCCCTCTACGACGAGGCGCGCCGCTGTTTCTTCGACTATGGCGACCCCTACCAGATGCTCGGCGGCGTCACCTCCACGGCGCGCTATGCCCTGCTCATCGGCGACACCGCCTTCGCCCATCAGGTGATTCGCGAGTGGCAGGCCCTGCGCGGCACCTGGACTCCCTTTGCGGCTCCCAAGATGGAGCTGGGGTACTTCGACCTCCTCATTAGAAGCAATATCGCCAAGACTCCTGCCGAGAACCGTCGCTGGTATGAGCATCGCTATGAAATACAAGAATATATCACCCGCAACGAGGAGGAGGATTTCGCCTTGCAGAACTCCCTTTCGATGGCGCAACGCCGCAGTCGGTTGATGACCATCTTCGCCATCGTGCTGGGAGCGCTGGGAGTGGTGCTGGCGGTGTTGGCGGTGCTGCTGTGGTATAACGCCGTGAGACTGAGGCGCGAGAAGCGACAACTCGAGGAAGCCAAGCGGCGCGATGTGGAGCGCATCGCCAATGTGGAGACCTGCCTGAGCGTGATGCGTCACGATGTGAGCCCCTTCATAGGCTACCTGCGTAATCCCCACCTCAGCGCCGAGCTGAGGGACGAGGTGCTGTCGCAGCTGCTGCGCACCTTCGACAATATCAAGAACTGGACCTCGCTGTCGATACCCACGGGGTTGGTTTTCAACGCGTCGAAGTTTCCGTTGCAGGAGGTGTTCGACGACGTGAGCCGACAGGTCATCATGCCTCGGAAGGGAGTCTTCCTCTCGTTCGAACCCACTGAGGCTATGGTGTGGGGCGACCGGCTGCTGGTGACCATCCTGCTTAGAAACCTGGTCAACAACGCCTTGCAGCATACAGAGGAGGGGAGTGTGAAAGTTGTAGAGACGCGGCCTGCCGCGTCTGAAAATGAGGAGGGCTTTGTGGAGATTGTGGTGGAGGACAGCGGCGAGGGTATGAGTGAGGAGCAGCGCGAGAACCTGTTCCGCGCCGACAGGCCGAGTGGCGACCATGGGTTTGGGCTGATTTTGTGCCGATATATAGTGAAGAAACACGACGACAACACGCGTCGCGGCTGCCGCATCTGGGCCGAGAGTGAAGAGGGTAGGGGTACGGAGATGCATGTTGTGCTTGCAAAGGAGAAATGAGAAAGGAGAAAAAATGAAAAATATCAAGGTAATGATGGTGGATGACGAGCCGCTGATTAGGAAGGCCGTCACTATGGAGATGAATCAAAGAGGCGCGGAGGTGGAGTGCCACACGGGCGACTTCGCCACTGAGCTGCGCCGCGTGGAGATGGTGGACACCTTCGCTTCGGGGCCAAACTTGATGGCGGCGCTGGAGAACGCCGAGGTGCCCGACTATGTGTTGGTGGATATGGAGTTTCAGGGCGAGCCTACGGGCGGTCTCTTGATTACGCGCCGCCTCCACGAACGCTATCCCAGCATCAAGATTATCATCTTCTCTGGGCGATTTGACAATCCCCTTGCCTCAGAAGAGAATCGTGCGCAGCGCATCAATGAGATAGGTGCTGTGGTGATGGAGGCTTTGCGGCTGGGTGCCAGTGCCTTCGTTAGCAAGAATGCCGCCGGTGGTTTCTCTATCGAGAACATCCTCCGCGCCATTGCCTGCCTGGAGCGTGGTGAGCAGTTCTACTTCAACTATCCCGTGATGCTGACCCTGAAGGAGGCCGCCGAGAAGTGGTTCGACCTGGTGGGACCGCAGGCATCGATAGAGGTGACCGATGCCGAGCGGCAGCTGTTGCTCCTCGAGGCTGCGGGCTGCACCGCCAGCGAGATTTCCAACCGCCTGGGCGAGAGCGATAAGGCCATCCAAGAGCACCAAAAGGACCTCTCGCAGCGGTTCGACATCGTGAACAAGAGTGCCGCGAGGGTGGCCAAAGCGTTGTCGCTAGGGCTGATAAGTCCGGGAGATATCCACTTCCTGCCAAGAAATTAATTATCAACCAAACATACAATATCATGAAAAAAGTATTATTATCCCTGATGGCCATGCTGCTGCTTGCAGTCAGCGTGAATGCCAGGCCTGTGGATGTCGGCAAGGCCCGCCAAGTGGCGGAGACTTGGATGACTTCCATGGGCATGAAGAATGTATCGGCGTTGCAGAACGTCACGGCGCAGACTCCCTTCACGGAGTTCTATGTCTTTGCCGCCGCCGAGGGTGGTTTCATCCTCGTCAGTGCTGACGACTGCGTGATGCCCGTGCTGGGCTATTCGCTGACGACGAAGTTCGACGCCAAGGGCGAGATTCCCGTGAATGTGCGCTCGTGGCTCGACGACTATGAGAACCAGATCCGCTACTGGAAACAGCAGGAGGCCCGTCGCAACGGCCTTTCGACGCCCCCCTCAGCCACAGCTGACCAGTGGCAGATGCTCGCCAATGGCGAGATGCCGCCGGCGCCGCTGACCACGGCTGTCGCTCCCATGCTGTCGACCACCTGGGATCAGTATCCCTACTACAACGCTATGTGCCCCTACGATGCCAGTGAGGAGTATACGGGGAACAACCGTGTGGTGACCGGATGTGTGGCTACCGCTACGGCGCAGATTATGAAATACCACAACTATCCCACCACGGGATATGGCAGCCATAGCTACAATCATGGTGTCTATGGTGCGCAGAGTGCCAACTTCGGCGCCACCACCTACCAGTGGAGCAATATGCCCAATGAGCTAACCGCCACCAGCAGCACGACGCAGGTCAACGCCGTTGCCACCTTGATATACCACATCGGCGTGGCCGACAATATGGATTATGGCCTGGCCGTCAACGGCGGTAGCAGTGCGCAAAACTACAACGTCAACGAACTGCGAGCCAGCTCGCAGACGGCGCTGATGAAATACTTCAAGTACAGCCCAGACATGCGAGTCATCTGCCGTGATGACTATACGCATGATGCCTATTGCAACATCCTGCGCGGCGAGCTCGACCAGCAGCGCCCCATCCTCTATTCGGGCCACGGCCACGGCGGTCACAGCTTTGTCTGCGAGGGCTATAACAACCAGGACCAGTTCTATATCAACTGGGGTTGGAGTGGTTATTATGACGGCTACTTCACTGTCGATGTCTTCACCCCGGGCGGTGGCGGTGCCGGCAGCAGTAGCAACCACGACTACAGCTATTCCAACGTGGCCATCATCAACATCCGCCCCAACACCAACTGGAACACTTCTGCCACCACTACTGTCGCCCTCTCCTCGACAGGCGGCGATGCCGGCTGCGGTGTCACGGGTGCCGGCAGCTATGCCTTTGGCGACACCATCACCATGGAAGCCTATACCTCAGATGGTTACCGCTTTGCTGGATGGACCGATAACGACCACTGCAACAGCCGCGAGCTGATAGCCACCGGTGGCAGCTACAACTTCACCGCTACTTTTGAACCTCTTCAGGGTGACACCCTTTCCTATTGTACTGCGAACAGTCACAACTTCACCCGCTACGGCTTCGAGACCTGGGGCATCAAACTGCCTGCCTCGGTGCTGACGTCGGGGCACAACCTCACCTCCGCCATGCTCTATGTGAAGGAAACGGGCACCTATACGCTCAACATCTACCTGGGCAACAACTACACGACCCCTGTGGCCTCGTCGCAGACAGTGTATATTGACTCGACGGGCGTGGACCAGTGGCACACTTTCCCCCTTCTCAATAATGTCACCATCGACGGGACGCAGGACGTGATCATTTCCTTCAACTGCCCCGATGCTGATTATCCCGCCACGGTTACCCACTGGTGCGGCAACAACAATAGCTTCCTCGGCACCGAGAATTTCTACCCCTATACCAACCGCTGCACCTTTATGATTCGCGGCATCTTCGCGTTGGATGTGGTGACTGACGGCGACACCGTGAGTTACTGTGGCAACCGAGAGTATGTCTCAAGTTACGGCACCGGCGGCGGCGATTTGGAGTGGGGCATCATGTTCCCCGCTGATGCGTTGACTGGCAACTACCTCAAGAGTGCAATGGTTTATGTGGCCGACGG
>DECD01000030.1:12020-15596 GCA_002349055.1 Bacteroidales bacterium UBA2939
GCTCGACACCATCTTTGCCCTCAACAACAGCCAGAACCTCTGGATAACCTTCGCTACCTCGGGAATCGGCTACCCCATGTCGGTGTGCAACCATACCGGAGCTGCCAACAGCGACTGGGTATATCTGAATGACCAGTGGAACCACTTTGTTAACTATGGCTTTGATTTCTCGTGGATGATCAAGGCCGTTACATCCGCCACGATACCGACCCCAACGGTCTACTACACCGTCACTGCCCTCTCGGCCGATACCACCATGGGCATCGTCACCGGCGGCGGCCAGTATGAGGAAGGAACCACCGCCACACTCACCGCCACACCCAACACGGGTTACCACTTCGTGCAGTGGCAGGACGGCAACAGCGACAACCCGCGCACCGTCACAGTGACGGCTAATGTCACCTATACCGCCTCCTTCGAGGCCGATGCACCGCTGGGCGACACCTGCTCCATCACCACCTTCCCCTATACCATGAACTTCGAGAACGGTGCTCCCTGCTGGACAGTCCGCGACAACAACGGCAGTGGTGCTACGTGGAGCCTCATCCAGAGCTATGGATATGGCAGCAGCAACTGTGCCTACGTGATGTATGAGGATCAGGCCGACGACTGGCTGATGTCGCCGCGTGTCGTCGTCCCCGGCAACTACACCGTCTCTTGGAAGACCCGCGTCATGCAGTCCAACTTCCCTGAGACCTATCAGGTCTGGGCTATGGGCACCGATACCAATATCATGATTTTTAGCGAGACCTTCTCCGACACCACCTATGTCGACCGTCAGGCCACCCTCACCGTTCCTGCCGGCGACTCGGTCCTCGTCATGTGGCGCTACCTTAGTGCCGACAAGTATATCCTCTTCCTCGACAACATTGTCATCTCTCAGGGTGTCATCCAGTATACACTCACCGTCAACAGCAACGATGCCACCATGGGCACCGTCACCGGTAGCGGCACCTACAATGCCGGAGCCACCGCCACCCTCACGGCTACACCCAACACGGGCTACCGCTTCGTGCAGTGGCAGGACGGCAACACCGACAATCCGCGCACCGTCGCTGTGACGGCCAATGCCACCTACACCGCCACCTTCGCTTCCAACGCTGCTTGCATCGTCAACAGCTACCCCTACAATCTCTCCTTCGACAGCCTCGATGCCACCAAGTTCTCCTGCTGGAACATCATCGATAACGATGGCGACGGCTACAGCTGGATGACCAACTCCTTCCCGGGCTACATCGCCAGTGCCTCCTATATGAATGGGGTCGGAGCCCTCACGCCCGACAACTGGTTTGTCAGCCCGCAGTTCCAGCTTGCCACCGGCAACAACTACATGCTGAGTTGGCGTGTCGCCGGTACCGATAGTACCTATTTTGCCGAGCATTACGGCGTCTATGTCTCTACCACCGGCACCGCCGTCTCCGACTTCACCCTCCTCCAGCAGTACACCCTCGCCTCCCGTGCCGAGACCTCTGTCAGCATCGACCTCAGTGCCTATGCCGGTCAGAACATCCACGTGGCCTTCCGTCACTGGAACTGCACCAACCAGTACTGGTTGCTCCTCGACAGCATCACCGTCACCGAGACTTCGACTCCCGTGCAGAGCTACACCATCACCGCTGTCTCGGCCGATACCACCATGGGCAGCGTCACCGGCGGCGGCACCTACATTGCCGGCACTACCACCACCCTCACCGCCACGCCCAACGCGGGCTACCACTTCGTGCAGTGGCAGGACGGCAACAGCGACAATCCGCGCACCATCACCGTGACGGCCAATGCTACCTACACCGCCACCTTCGAGGTTAATGCTCCTGTGGACGACAGCTGCACCGTTACCACCCTCCCGTGGGACTACAACTTCGTGCTTGAGGGCATTGGTCCCTGCTGGACCAACATCGATGCCGACGGCGACGGCCGTTCGTGGCTCTACGCCTTGAACTACGGTGCTGCCTCCTTCTCGTATGACGAAGGAGTGAGCCTCACACCCGACAACTGGCTCATCTCGCCCAAGATTGCGATACCCGCCGCTGGCGCCAACTTCCACTATACCTATGTGAACATCCACCCCAACTACCCCGACCATATCGGTGTCTTCGTGTCTACCACCAACACCGCGCCGTCAAGCTTTACGCTCCTTGAAGAATATACCGCCACTGCCGCCGACACCTCCTGGCACACGCGCACCGTGAGCCTCGCCGCCTATGCCGGTCAGCAGGTCTACATCGCCATCCGCCACTGGAACAGTGACGACCAATATATCTTTGTCGTCGGCGGCGTATCGGTGACCGTTGGCAGCGCTCCTCCGCAGTATACCGTCACCGTCCTCTCGGCCGATACCACCATGGGAACTGTCAGCGGTGGCGGCACCTACAATGCCGGTGCCACTGTCACCCTCACCGCCACACCCAACAGCGGCTATGTCTTCTCACAGTGGCAGGACGGCAGTACCGACAATCCGCGCACCATCGGCGTGACCGCCAACGCCACCTTCATCGCTTTCTTCGAGGAATTTAACCCCTGCGTTGTCGATGTGCCCTATAGCAACAACTTCAACTCCGTCGACAGTGTCGACTGCTGGGTTGTCTACGACCCCGATCAGGATGCCACTTCCGAGGGCCTCAACCGCTGGTTCCTCTTTACCGGCGTCGGTGTCGACGGCACCAGCGCTTTCGGCATCGCCAACACCAACTACTCCAACTACCAGGGCGACTACCTCGTCTCGCCCAACATCACCGGTGCCGGCGACTATGTCGTTACCTATAAGGTCCGTACCTACAGTCCCGCCACCCTCAATTACGAGATCTACGCCCTCGGTGTCGACACCGTAGGGGTCTACGACTCCATCGCCGACACCAACTTCACCCTCCGTACCTATAACTTCACCCTCGGCGAGGGCGACACCACGCGCATCGTCTTCAACTACCTCACCATCGGCCGCAGCTACCTCTTCATCGACGACTTCTCCATTGTGGCACAGAGCGCACCCCTGCCGCCCACGCAGTATACCGTCACCGCCCTCAGCAACAACGATGCTTGGGGCACCGTCACCGGCGGCGGCACCTATGATAGTGCCACCACCGTAACCCTCGAGGCTTTGCCCGCCAGCGGCTACCGCTTCGCCCATTGGAACGACGGCATCACCACCAACCCGCGCACTGTCACCGTGACCTCCAACATCACCTACGTCGCCACCTTTGAGCTTATCCCCGCCACGCAGTACACCGTCACCGTCCTCTCGGCCGATACCACCATGGGCACGGTGAGTGGCGGCGGCACCTACGGCGAGGGCGACAACGCCATCATCACCGCCACCGCCAACGAGGGCTACCACTTCACCCAGTGGAACGACGGCAATACGCAATCCATGCGCTCCGTTACCGTTACGGCCGACATTACCTATATCGCTAACTTCGAGGCCAATGCCGCTAACCAGTACACCCTCACCGTCGTCAGCAACAACCCCGCCTGGGGCACTGTCACCGGCGGTGGCGCCTACACGGCAGGCAGCACAGCGCTCCTCACCGCCACGGCCAATGAGGGCTACCACTTCGTTGAGTGGAGCGACGGCGACACCAA
>DECD01000030.1:15729-22003 GCA_002349055.1 Bacteroidales bacterium UBA2939
CAGTACACCCTCACCGTCCTCAGTGCCAACGAGACCATGGGCACCGTCACCGGCGGCGGCGCCTACAACGAAGGCTCCATCGTCACCATCACCGCCAGGCCCAACGCGGGCTACCGCTTCTCGCAGTGGAGCGACGGCGACACCAATGCCTCGCGCACCATCACCGTGACGGAAGATGCTACCTTTGTCGCCACCTTCGAGGTCGACGTGGCCATCGACGACGTATCAACGTATCAACGTATCAACGTCTACCCCAACCCCGCCACCGACCATGTGACCCTCACCGGCATTGCCGTCGGCTCCCGAGTGACCCTCATCGACGCCGCCGGTCGTCAGCAAGGCATCTGGACCGTCACTGGCGAGCAGATGACCCTCGACGTCAGTCGCTTGGCCTCTGGACAGTACTTCCTCCGCATCAGTGGCGCAGATGTCAACACGGTGAAGAAACTCATCGTAGAGTAATTCTGCAATCATCAACCTGTAAACCAACGGGTTGAATCCTTTGGGCCGCACGCAGCGTAAACGCTCCGTGCGGCCTTTTTTTTAACATTTTCAACTACCTGAAAATAAACCCCTTCGAGATACCAACTCTTTACCATCTCCTTATCATCTCCTACCCAACTCCTACCCAACTCCCACCATGGTAGGAGATGGTAGGTCGGTGGGAGGGAGAGGGTGTTGCGAAAGTTTTTTTTGAATAGCTAATATTATTTAGTATATTTGCAGCTGTTATTAAAATGATAATTATGCGACATGAAGTTGATTTCTTGGTAGTTGGCTCGGGAATAGCGGGGTTGAGTTTCGCCTTGAAGGTGGCACCCTACGGCAAGGTGTGCGTCCTGACGAAGGGTGACGCCGCCGAGGGTTCGACGCGCTACGCCCAGGGCGGTATCGCCGCGGTGATGTACGACTCGGACTCGTTCGACAAGCATATCCACGACACGCTGGTTGCGGGCGACGGCATCTGCGACCGCGAAGTGGTGGAGATGACCATCCGCGAGGCCCCCGACCGCATCCGCGAGCTGGTGCAATACGGTGTCAATTTCGACCGCGAGGGTGGGGGAGAGCGCTTTGACCTGCACCGCGAGGGCGGCCACTCGGAGTTCCGCATTCTGCACCACAAGGACAACACGGGCGAGGAGATTGAGCGCGGGTTGCTCGAGGCCGCCCGCCAGCATCCCAACATAGAGATTAAGGAACGCCAGTTCGCTATCGACATCATCACGCAGCACCATCTGGGACAGCGAGTCACGAAGCACACGCCCGACATCGAGTGCTATGGTGTCTACGCGCTGGACTGCGACACCAACCGCATCGACACCTACCTGGCCAAGGTGACGTTGCTGGCCACTGGCGGCATGGGCAATGTGTATAGCACGACGACGACGCCCGTGATAAGCACCGGCGACGGCGTGGCTATGGTCCACCGTGCCCGCGGCGTGCTGAGTGACTTGGAATTCATGCAGTTCCACCCGACGAGCCTGTACAATCCCGCCGAGAAACCGGCCTTCCTCATCACCGAGGCCATGCGTGGCGCCGGAGCCATACTGAAGGACCGCGACGGGAAGGAGTTCATGCAGAAATACGACAGCCGCCTGAGTCTGGCGCCGCGCGACATTGTGGCCCGCGCCATCGACAACGAGATGAAACTGAGCGGCAAGGACTACCTATACCTCGACGCCCGCGGCATCGGCAAGAAGCACCTCATAGAGGGTTTCCCCACCATCTACGCCAAGTGCCTGAGCATAGGCATAGACATTACGAGGGACATGATACCCATCCGCCCGGCGGCGCACTACCAGTGCGGCGGCATCAAGGTGGACCGCAATGGCGAGAGCTCGATACACCACCTCTATGCTGCGGGCGAATGCAGCTGCACGGGGTTGCACGGTGGCAACCGCCTGGCCAGCAACTCGTTGCTTGAGGCGGTGGTGTATGCCCACAATGCCGCCATGTCGGCGATTAATCAGATTACCCAGAATACTCCGAGTACTCTGAATAATCAGGTCCCCGACTGGAATGCCGAGGGCATGGTGCTGAACGAGGAGATGGTGCTCATTACGCAGACGAAGAAAGAGTTGCAGGAAATCATGTCGAACTATGTGGGTATTGTGCGCAGCGACTTGCGTTTGCAGAGGGCTTTCGACAGGTTGAACCTGATTTTCCGCGAGACGGAGGACTTGTACAACCGTAGCGTGCTGACGGAGCCGTTGAGCGAGTTGCGCAACCTCATTGCCTGCGCCTATCTGATTATCAAGATGGCGAGGGCGAGACGGGAAAATGTCGGCTTGCATTATTCAACAAGTTTAAAGGATTAGTGGTCGATGGCTCCCCGCCTTCGGCGGAAATCTTGGAAATCATGGAAATAAAGATGTATACCTTCGTTGATGTCGGTTAAATCTTGGAAATCTAATAAAATCTGGATTCCTTCGGATTTCCAGGATTTCGCGGAGCGGGAGATGAAAGTTTAAAAGTTTTTTGTGGATTTTAACATTTATGTCGAAATTTTTCCTTATTTTTGCACCCTAAATTGATAACAATAATTGTTTAACAATATAATACTAAACAACATGACATCATTATTGATTCTTTTGCAGGCTGCCGCAAGCATGGCTTGGGGTTACCTGGGAGCAGCGGTCGGAGCCGGCCTCGCCACCATTGGCGCCGGTATCGGCATTGGTAAAATCGGTCAGGGCGCTATGGAAGGCATTGCCCGTCAGCCCGAAGCCGGTGGCACCATCCGCTCGACGATGATTATCGCCGCCGCTCTGGTGGAAGGCGTCGCCTTCTTCGCCGTGGTTATCTGCTTCCTTATTGCAGTGAAGTAAGGGCTGCACAAAACACACACTACGGGCCGGCGATTGGCCGGCCCTTTTGAAGAATTAAAGTTTAAGGTTTAAAGTTTAAGGTCTAAGGATTCAATTGCATGATTCTTAATTCTTAATTCTTAATATGAACTATGAACAACCCATTAATTAGTCCCGGCATTGGTACGTTCTTCTGGATGCTTGTATCGTTCGCCATCCTGGCCTTTATTCTCAAGAAGTGGGGCTGGCCCATGATTCTGGAGGCGCTGCACAAGAGAGAGGAGGCCATCACCGTTTCGCTCAACGAGGCCGCCAAAGCCCGTGAGGAGATGAAACACCTGGTGGCCCACAACGAGGAACTGCTGCGCCAGGCCAAAATTGAGCGCGACGAGATGCTGCGCTCGGCCCGCCTCACCAGCGAACAGATTGTGGAGGATGCCCGCAACAAGGCCACCGAGGAAGCCAACCGCATCATCGATACCGCTCGCGAAAACATCAACTACGAGAAACTCAAGGCCATGCACGAACTGAAGAACCAGGTGGCCAACCTGAGCATCGAGATTGCCGAAAAGCTTATCCGTGCCGAACTGAGCGACAAGTCCAAGGCCGACGCCCTGATTCAGAAGGAACTCGAACTCATGGAACTGAAATAAACGTTGAGAGATGAACAACTACCAGATAAACTCGCACTACGCCAAAGCCCTCCTCCTCCTGGCCAAAGACCTGGGAATGGAGGACCGTGTGGCAGAGGACATGAGGCTCGTCGGCAAGGTGTGGAATGAGAACCGCGAGCTCAACGCGTTGTTCGCCAATCCCGTCATCAGAAGTGACAAGAAGGTGGCCATCGTGGAGGAACTGTTCGAGGGTAAGGTGGGCAAGGAGACGATGGCGTTCCTGGTGTTTGTCACCAGGCGGAGCCGCACGGTGCATATGCGCGGCATTGCAGAGAGCTTCATGAACATGTATCGCGACTACCGCGGCATCGTCTTGAGCGACTTTGTGACGCACCAGCCCATCGACGATGTGGCGCGCCAGATGGTGACCCGGATGGTGGCCGAATATACCGGAAAGACAGTGGAACTGCACGACCGCACCGACCCCAAGATGCTGGGATGCTTCAAACTGGAGTTCGACGGTAAGATGTACGACGCTCGCATCCGCACCAAGATACGCCGCATGCGCATCGAGTTTGCAAAGAATGATTACGAAAGAAAGTTATAATGGTTTAAGGTTTAGGGTTTAAGGTTGAAGGGGTGTGGTCCCGAGAACCGAGAACCGTAAACGGTAAACCGTAAACCAAAAGAAGAATATGTCAGATATTAAGCCTGCCGAAGTATCGGCAATATTGAAAAAGCAACTGGCCGATGTCAGCATCGACACCCAGCTCGAGGAGGTGGGTTCGGTTCTCACCGTCGGCGACGGCATTGCCCGTGTCTATGGCCTCAACAACGCCCAGAGCGGCGAGCTGGTGGAGTTTGACAACGGCAGCCACGGTATCGTCCAAAACCTTGAGGAGGACAACGTCGGCGTCGTGATGCTCGGCGATGTGAGCACCATCAACGAGGGCGATGTCGTGAAGCGTACCCGCCGCATTGCCTCGCTGAAGGTTGGCGAAGGACTGCTGGGTCGTGTCATCAACACCATCGGACAACCCATCGACGGCAAAGGCCCCATCGAGGGAGAGCTGTTTGAAATGCCGCTGGAGCGCAAAGCCCCCGGCGTCATCTACCGTCAGCCTGTGGAGCAGCCCTTGCAGACGGGTATCAAGGCCATCGACTCGATGATTCCCATCGGTCGCGGCCAGCGCGAGCTTATCATCGGCGACCGCCAGACGGGTAAGACCGCCATTGCCATCGACACCATCATCAACCAGAAGAACAACTACGAGGCAGGCGACCCTGTCTACTGTATTTATGTGGCTTGCGGACAGAAGGGTTCGACCGTGGCCAACCTGGTGAAGAACCTGGAGGAGAAAGGCGCCATGGAATACACCATCGTTGTGGCTGCCACCGCCAGTGACCCTGCCGCCATGCAGTTCTATGCCCCGTTTGCCGGTGCTGCCATCGGCGAATATTTCCGCGACACGGGACGCAACGCCCTGGTCATCTACGACGACCTCTCGAAGCAGGCTGTGGCCTACCGCGAGGTCTCGTTGCTGCTCCGTCGCCCGCCGGGACGCGAGGCTTACCCCGGTGATGTGTTCTACCTCCATAGCCGTCTGCTGGAGCGTGCCGCCCGCATCATCCAGAACGACCAGATTGCCGCCCAGATGAACGACCTGCCCGCCTCGCTGCAAGGCAAAGTCCGCGGCGGTGGTTCGCTGACGGCTCTCCCCATCATCGAGACCCAAGCCGGCGACGTCTCCGCCTATATCCCCACCAACGTCATCTCCATCACCGACGGCCAGATATTCCTCGAGACCAACCTCTTCAACAGCGGTGTGCGTCCCGCCATCAACGTCGGTATCTCGGTGAGCCGTGTGGGTGGTAAGGCCCAGATTAAGTCGATGAAGAAGATTGCCGGTACGCTGAAGATTGACCAAGCGCAGTACCGCGAGCTGGAAGCTTTCTCGAAGTTTGGCTCCGACCTCGATGCCGCCACCAAGGCGGTGCTCGACAAGGGTGCCCGCAACGTCGAGGTGCTGAAGCAGCCCCAGTACAGCCCCATGCCTGTGGAAGAGCAGGTGGCCATCATCTACTGCGGCACCAACGGCCTGCTCCAGAAAGTGCCCACCGACAAGGTGCGCTCCTTCGAGAAGGAATTCCTCTTCACCATGCGCAGCCAGCATGCTGATATTCTCGCCAACCTCCGTGCCGGAAAACTGGTCGACAGCGACCTCGCCACCATGAAGGAACTCGCCCTCGACTTCGCCGACCGATACAAGAAATAATTATGGCAAATTTAAAAGAAGTCCGCACCCGTATCACCTCCGTGAGTTCGACGCAGCAGATTACCTCTGCCATGAAGATGGTGTCTGCCGCCAAGTTCCGCCGTGCGCAGAACGCCATCATCGGCATGCGTCCCTACGCGACGCAGTTGGGCGACATCGTGTCAGGCATCGAGACGGACGGCGAGGTGCTGACCCCCTACCACTCCATACGTCCCCTGCACAATGTCCTCCTGGTGGTTGTTACCTCCAACAAGGGACTGTGTGGGGCTTTCAACAGCAATGTCATCAAGCAGGCGCAGGCGCGCATCGACCATTTCCGCAACAGCCTCCCTGCCGACGGACGACTGAAAGTGCTCTCTATCGGCAAAAAGTCGTCCGAGATGCTGGCTCGCCAGAAAGACCTCGACCTGACGGTTCGTGACGAGGTGCTAGATGCTCCCGCATTCGATACCATTGCCGAAATTTCGGACACTATCATGGCCGAGTTCGCCGACAAGCAGTACGACTATGTGGAGGTTGTGTACAACCAGTTCAAGAACTCCCTCACCCAGATTCTCTGCACCGAACAGTTCTTGCC
>DECD01000030.1:22078-38835 GCA_002349055.1 Bacteroidales bacterium UBA2939
TACATCTACGAGCCTTCCAAGGAGGAAATTGTTCGTAGCATGGTGCCGTTGACGTTGCGCTCGACATTCTACCGTATGATACTCGACTCGCTGGCTTCCGAACATGGCGCCCGCATGACCGCCATGCAGAAGGCCACCGACAACGCCACCGAGCTTCTCAAGGAGCTACGATTGAGCTACAACAAGGCTCGACAAGCCGCCATTACCAACGAGATTATCGAGATTGTCAGTGGCTCCGAAGCCCTGAAAGGTTAACCGAAAATAACCAAAGGCACCAATGAGAAATCATTGGTGCCTATTATTATATGGTATTATGAAGAAGATACAGATTGTTCTCCTGGCGCTGATTCTCAGTGTCTCGGCAATAGCCAAGCCTGTCGACAAAGCGACCGCCATGAAGGCCGCCGCCAATGTGTTGCACAAACAGGTGTATGATGTCACGCCTGCTTCCTTCACCGAGTGCTACCTCTTTATGGGTGCCGACGGCGAAGGCTTCGTCCTGCTCTCGGCCGACGACTGTGTGCGTCCGCTGCTGGGCTATTCGTTGGATAATCCGTTCCCCACCGACTATATGCCGGAACATCTGATGGCCTGGATTGACGGTTACCAGCGCGAGATAGCTTCCGTCAAAGCCCTTGGCGGCGCAATCGACAGTCGCATTGCCGCCGAATGGAAAGGCCTGGTTGACGGCACACCCAAGGTCCGCACCAAGGATGCGTCAGCCGTCGCCCCGCTGTTGGAGACCTTGTGGGAACAGAGCGAGCCTTACAACAACCGTTGCCCCTACGACTCCGTCCGTCAGGCCCACGCATTGGTCGGCTGTGTGTCCACCGCCACCTCGCAGGTGATGCGCTATTGGCGCCACCCGCAGCAGGGTCGCGGCAGCCACGCCTATTATTCCAAGAAATTTGACACCCTGTCCGTCAACTACGACACCTCGTTCTACGACTGGGACCACATGCCCAACCGCGTCCGTCCCTGGAGCAACCAGGCCGACATCGACGCCATCTCTAAGCTCTGCTATGAGGTGGGTGTGGCTATGGATATGAGCTATTCTGTCGGCGGCAGCGGTGCCTACGAACATTCCGGCGGCATGCTGCAACGCTTCTCTGCCGAGCTGGCTTTGGAGAACCATTTCGGCTACAACCCTGCCATGTACGCCGCTTTCAAGGAGGGCCACACCGACGAGGAGTGGTTCGACATCATCAGCGCCGAGCTCGATGCCGCACGCCCCATCATCTATGTCGGCAGCAGCTCCACCTCGGGCCACGCTTTCGTCGTCGACGGCTACAACGAGGATAGCCTCGTCCATATCAATTGGGGCTGGGGCCCCGGTGCCAACGGCTACTTCACTCTCAGCCACCTTGCCTACGGCCGTGAGGGACAGTCGGGCTACATGGCCTTCAACGAGATGAACGACGCCCTTCTCCATGTGTACCCCATCACCCCCAACGACTCGGTCTCGGTGGTCAGCGTCGTCTCGTCCGACCTCAGTCGTGGCACCGTTAGCGGCAGCGGTACCTATCCCGTGGACCGCGACCGCGTCCTGCTTCTTGCCACTCCCAAGCCGGGCTACCGCTTCGACCATTGGGCCAGCGGCAACACCGCCAACCCCATCTTCTACTTCCCCACGCTCGACTATTCCGACACCGCCTATTTCGTCCCCCTCAGCACCGACACCTTGGGCTACAGCCACAACTTTGTGCCCAATTTCGACACCGTTTTCGAGCTTGCCCACACCGAGTGGGGCATCCGCATCCCTGCCGAGCGTGTCCCCAACGGCCGCAGCCTCCAGAAAGTGATGAACTTCATCTACACCACCGGTCGATATGCTCTGCGCATCTATCAGGGCGAGCAGCCGGGCATTCCCCTCTACGAGGACACCCTCACGCTCCGCTCCTATGGCTGGCGCACCATCGACCTCGAGACCCCGATAACCCTCGACGGCACCAAGCCACTCTGGATAACCTTCGCCACCGACAGCGTCAACTATCCTGCCGGCATCAGCCCCAACACGGGCATCGACGACGGCTCGTGGATTAAGCACGACGGCGTGTGGGACCTGCTCGACACCACCGTCATTGGCTACTACACGTGGTCCATTCTGGGCATCCTCGACGGTAACACCGCCATCGATGATGTCGCCGTTGACGACAACTTCCGCTATTCCGTCAATGGCCTTTCTCTCAACGTCGACAACCCCGACGCCCTTCCCGTGGCAATCTACGACCTCGAAGGCCGCCAATTGGCCACCTCCAATCTTTCGATTTTCAATTTTCAATTCTCAATTCCCGGCGTCTACCTCCTCCGCTGCGGTTCCGCCACCAGGAAAATCATCGCCATAGAATAAAGTAATAAGATAATAAAAAATGTACAGAAAAATCTTTTTCATCTTCTGCTCGCTCCTGCTGTCTGTTACGGCCCTGGCCCTGCCTGTCGACCGCCAGACGGCCTCCAAGACGGCCTCCGCCTTGCTCCACAAACAGGTGGTCGACGCCACTCCCGCCTTCTTCACCGAGTGCTACCTCTTTGTGGGTGCCGACGGCAAGGGTTTTGCCCTCGTCGCTGCCGACGACTGTGTCAGCCCCATCCTCGGCTACTCGTTGAACGGCTCTTTCCCCGCCGAGAACCTCCCGCACCATATCCGCACCTGGATTGATGCCTACCAATACGACATCTCTGTCTCCAAAACACTCAAACAGTCAGGTAATCAATCAAAATACCGCACCATCCGCGACACCGCCGTCGGCCCTCTGCTCACCACCACCTGGAACCAGGCCCCTTGGTACAACGAGCAGTGCCCCTTCAGCATCGCCGACTCGGCCTACTCCGTCACCGGCTGCGTGGCCACCGCTATGGCCCAGGTGATGAAATACTGGAACCATCCCGTTCATGGCCGCGGCTCCCACAGCTATGTCCCCTCGGGCTTTAGCCGCCAGTCGGTCAACTTTGATACCACCTACTACGACTGGGCCAACATGCCCAATGCCCTCGGCCCTCTGTCCTCCCACGAGGAGATTGCCGCCGTGGCGCAACTCATGCACCATGCCGGCGTGGCGGTCGACATGAATTACAGCCCCAGCAGCAGCGGTGCTGTTGTCTCCTCCTACGGCAACGCTGAATCCATCTGTGCCGAGAATGCGCTGAAGAACTTCTTCCGCTACAACCAGGCGCTCTTCAGCGCTTTCCGCGACGAATATACCAATGCCGAGTGGAACGACCTCCTCACCACCGAGCTCAACGCCTCGCGTCCCATCCTCTTCTCCGGCCGCGACAACGACGGCGGCCACGCCTTCGTCATCGACGGCTACGACTCCCTTGGCTACTACCACGTCAACTGGGGATGGGGTGGCTACTGCGACGGCTACTACACTTTCGACACCCTCAGCCCCACGGGCAGCGGCATCGGTGGCAACGCCAGCAACTCCTACTCCTACAATAATAGCATTCTTCTCCATGTCTTCCCCGCCAGCGAGAATTCCTCTGTGAGAGTCAGCGTTGTCTCGTCCGACACCCTTCTCGGCGTCGTCAGCGGCGGCGGCAATTTCGCGCCCTACACCGCCACCACCCTCCACGCCACCGCCACCGAGGGCCACCGCTTCTTCTCCTGGGCGAGTGGTAACCACTACAATCCCTTCACCTTCTCGCCCAACAACAACCATACCGATACGGCCATCTTCGTCCCCGTCTATGGCGACACCCTCGGCTATTGCTTCACTGGCTATCAGGGCCTTTGGGGCGAATACAACAACAACCCGCCCGAGTGGGGTATCCGCATTCCGGCCAATTCCGTCCCCTCGCGCCGCAAACTCGACGCCGTGCAGTTCTATGGTGTCAGCGATGCCGACTATTCCATCAAGGTTCTGCTCGGCAACAACCAGGAACAGCTCATCTTCGCCACCACCAAGCACACCAACGAATTCGAATGGTACACCGTTCCCCTCAACGAGTCCGTGCCGCTCATCGACAGCCTCCCCGTTTGGATTGTCCTCACCAGCCGCTCGTATTCCAATCCCGCCGTCTATTCTTCCTATTCGGGCAATCCCGACGGCTCCTGGTACAAGCGCGCCGGCACCACGTGGGAACACCTCGAGGATCGCAACGAGTACCATTCGTGGATGATGCAGGCGCTGCTCAGTGAGCTTGAGAAGGTGACCGTCAGCGTCGAGGCCAATGTGGCCGGCCGTGGCACCGTCAGTGGTGGCGGCGACTACTATCCTGGCGACACCGCCCTCCTCACCGCCGAGCCCGCCCCCGGCTTCCGCTTTGCTGGCTGGAGCACCGGCGAGCGCGACAATCCGCTCCGCTACCGCGTCACCGCCGCCGCCTCACTCGTGGCCAACTTCGTGTCCGATGTGGCCATCGACGAGGTGGAGGGCAACACCCTGAGCTACACCCTCAACGGACTTGCTCTCAGTGTGTCCAACCCCACTGTCTTGCCCGTCGAGCTCTACGACATCGAAGGCCGCCAGCTTTCCATCTCTCACCTTTCACCTTTCACCTTTCACCTCCCCGCCGCCGGCGTCTACCTCCTCCGCTGCGGCGCCTTTGTCAAGAAAATAGTAACCATAAATCCATAACCTATAACCCATAACCTATAACCCTTAAAAAGATGGAACAGACAACCCCTAAAACCCGTTTGGCCGTCATCCCGGTCATCACCATGTTCTTCATGTTCGCCATGATTTCCTTCGTGACCAACATGGCCGCGCCTTTCGGCAACATCTGGAAAACCAACTACGAGTGGGCCGGCATGCTCGGCAATATGATGAACTTCCTGGCCTACCTCATCATGGGTATCCCTGCGGGTAAGCTCATGAGCCGCATCGGTTACAAGCGCACCGCCCTCTGGGCGCTGGGCGTTGGCTTTGTCGGCGTGGTGGTCCAATATCTCTCCTCCCTCTTTGGAAGCAGTGTGGCTACCTTTAGTGTTGGCGGAGAACCGGTGATGCTCAACTTCCTCATTTACCTCCTTGGAGCCTTCGTTTGCGGATTCTCGGTGTGCATGCTCAACACCGTGGTCAACCCCATGCTCAACACCCTCGGCGGTGGCGGCAACCGCGGCAACCAGCTCATCCAGACCGGCGGCACCCTCAACTCACTCACCGGCACCCTCACACCGTTGCTCGTCGGCGCCCTCATCGGCACCGTCACCGACCGCACCGCCATGTCCGACGTAGCACCCCTGCTCTTCATCGCCATGGGTGTCTTCGCCCTTGCTTTCCTGGTCATCCTCTTCGTCAAAATTCCCGAGCCGCGTAAGGACGACCTGTCCGACAAGACTGACCTGCCTGACTCGTCCGATGGAAAACGCTCCGCTTGGTCTTTCCGCCACCTCGTCCTCGGTGTCGTCGCCATCTTCTTCTATGTGGGCGTCGAGGTCGGCATCCCCGGCGAACTTAACTTCTACCTCACCGACGACCCCCTCTGCGGTGCCGCTATAGGTGGTGCCGTGGCTGCCGTCTACTGGCTGCTCATGATGGTGGGACGTGCTGCCAGCGCCGCCATCAGCGGCAAGGTCTCGTCACGTACTCAGCTCTCCACGGTAGCTATGGCTGCCATCATTCTCGTTGTCGTTGCCATCCTTATGCCCAGCGACATACGTGTATCTATGCCTGGCTACAGCGTCAGCGACGGCTTCTCGATGTTCCAGGTGCCCATCAGTGCACTCTTCCTCGTCCTGTGTGGCCTCTGCACCTCGCTTATGTGGGGTACCATCTTCAACCTCAGCGTCGAAGGCCTCGGTCGCTACACCGAGCAGGCCTCCGGCATCTTCATGATGATGGTCGTGGGTGGCGGTGTGATGCCCCTCATCCAGAATGCCATCGCCGGAGCCATCGGCTACATGGCCTCTTACTGGCTCGTGGTGGCCATGCTCGCCTATATCCTCTTCTACGCCCTTGTGGGCTCAAAGCCTAAGACCGTCAAGTAGTTTCGCTACTTCCTACCCCTCACGCCCCCTCTGTAGAGACGCGGCTTGCCGCGTCTCCCGGGGTGTGTCTTGAAAATAATTTTGGCCAATTCAAATATAATATGTACTTTTGCAATTTGAAAAAGTACCTTGATTATGAGCAATAACACCAAAGAAGAATATCGTTTCTCGATAGAGTACTACGTCTTTCGTGAGGGCGACAACCTCATCGCCTACTGCCCGTCGCTCGACATTAGCACCTCTGGCAAGGACTACGGCGATGCCGTCAAGAACTTCTACGAACGGTTCCAGATATACGTCGAGACTTGCCTTGAAATGGGCACCTTATGGGACGACCTCAAAGACCACGGCTGGAAAGTAACCGAGAAGAAACTCACCCCGCCGTCGTTCAGCCGCCTTGTCCGCAAGCCCGAAGTCTCCCGCCTGCTCGGCGGACACATCAACTATGAGAAGGTGTCGGCGCCGATGCGTATAGCTGCAATGGCATAGGTTATGAAGAAACTCTCGAACATCACCGTCAAGGAGTTCCGTGAGATACTGGCTCGTTTGGGATTACAGCCCTTGCGTACAGCAGGAGGCCATGAAATATGGATGAAATCCGGTTTGCGACGTACCATTGTCTTCCAGACCCACGTGGAGCCTATTCCCGAGTTTGTTGTCCGCAACGCCATCCGCGACCTCGGCATGACCCGCCAAGAGTTCATGGATATACTTGAGGAAATATAAGGTAACACCAGCGATAACATACTAGACCATACGAAAAAAAACAGGCTTTGCCATCGCGGAATTATACTGCGGTGGCAAATTTTTTTTGTAGAATCAAAAAATATTTGTAACTTTGCACCCGAGAAACAGGACACAAAATTATAAACCAAAACTAATCAGATAGTAAAGAAATAAAAAGATAAATCCAAAAGACGAAGCGTTTTCGCTTTTCTAATAGCAAGTCCGAAACCTGGAAAATTTCACGACTGTAGTGGCTAAGAAAGCAGAGAACGCTCGCGTGGTATCGCGAGCTTTCTTGTTAGCACTACAGGTAATTCCAGGACCTCGGACTTGAACAAAGAAGTTCGCGGTTTTTTTTGTTTTGTCTTTACCCAAAATTGCGAATAATATTAACCTAAAAAACACAAATATCATGAAAAAAGTAATTCTTATCGGTTCCATGCTGCTCGTCAGCATGATGATGATTGCCACTCCCGCCGACGCCCAGTCGCGCAAAGAGAAAAAAGCCGCCCAAAAGGCCGAATGGGAGCACCAGCAGAAAATGAGAGAGTTGCAGCGTCAGCGCGAACTCGACTCGATGCAGAATGCAGTGATTCCCTCCAGCGAGGTGTTCCAGCGCGACATCCCCTGCTATGCCGAGAGCCGCAGCGATAAAGAATATTACCGTGAGCTGGGCGAGGGCGAAGACACCAAGCGCAATATCGCCCGTCTGGGAGCCGTCAAAATGGCACAGTCGATGATGCGCGAACGCCTGGCCCATTCGGTGAAAGGTCTCAGCACCGACTACTCGAAGATGATGAACAAGAGTGGCAAGAACTCCGAACTGACCCAGCTGATGGAAGGCGAGTTCATGAATGTCGTCGATGCCGTCCTCAACGACGCCGACAACCCCTGTGAACGCTGGTCGCAGGACCGCTCGGGCAACTACCACGTCTACTATGTCATTGAGATTAAAAAGAATGAGATAGCCGACAAATTTGCCGACGCCATCGACAAGAACGACAAACTCCGTGCCGAATACGACCGCGACCGCTTCCGTCAGTTCGCCAAGGAATATATGGAGGGAGAAAAAGAATATGCCACCGAACCTGTCGAACAATGAAGAAAATAGTCATCTATAGTTTCAGCCTTGCATTGGCCGTGCTGCTTTTCCACGCCACGGCCAATGCCCAGTCGCCAGCGCCCAAATGGGTAACCGGTGGATTGACAGACCTGACCTATTCCTATGTCGAGGTGGTGACTGGCGAAGGCTCGTCCGTCGACGATGCACAGGACAAGGCCGCGCTGGCCATCGTGCAGCAGCGCAATCTGGCCGCGGGTGCCAACATCAAGGTCCATGTGGAGAATGGAAAAATCACCACCACGGGCGACCAAAAGATGATTGTCAATGCCCGAATCCTGGACAAATATGTCGAGGAAATAGGCTACGGAGGCTGGCGTGTCTACCTGCTGGTGCAGACCCTCAAGCATCCGGCGTACGACTTTGAAAAAGTGACTGTCACCGACGAATATCCGTTCAGTGCCCGTGCCTTTATTCCTGGCATGCAGCAGTTTTACAAAGGGCAGACCGCTAAAGGCGTCGCCTTTATCGTTGGCGAGGTGGCCTGCATCGGCGGCATCATCGTGTCAGAGAGCATGCGTGCCGACTACAGCAACAAGGCGGCTGTGGAAACCAACGCCAAGCGCAAGGTCGACCTTATCGACAATGCCAACACCATGCAGACCGTGCGCAACATCTGCATCGGTGCCGCAGCAGCGGTCTATGTGTGGAACATCGTCGACGCCCTCGTCACCAGAGGTGCCAAACATGTGGAGACCCGCGACCTGGCCTTGATTCCCTATGCCGCCTCCGACGGTTTCGGCTTGGCCCTCAGCTATCATTTTTAAAATTGTAACATTACATGAAAAAGATTATAAGCACCTTTGCCCTGGCGGCCCTCCTGCTGTGTGTCGCCACCTCCTGCAACAAGGAAAAATACGATAACCTCACGGCCACCATCACGGGAACCGTCATCGACATGGACTCGGGCGAGCCCATCGGCAACGTCCAGATGACGCTTAGTCCCGGCGGTCTCAACAGCTACACCGGCAACGACGGTTTCTTCCAGTTCAACGACGTGGAGGCGCAGCAGTACACCCTCCAGGCACAGAAGAGTGGCTACCAGGCCAACCGCAAGACCATCAACGCCAAGGCCGGCGAGACGGTCAATGTCAGCATGACACTGCAAAAAGAGCAATAACATCAAACTATATATGAATATGAAGAAGAGGTACATCTGGGCTGCAATGGCAGCCGTCATGGTTTTGGGCAGCCTTGTGTGGTATGGCTGCACGAAGGATACGGACACCGAAGAAATGGGTACCATCTATGGCACCGTGACCGACTACAGCACCGGTCAGCCGATAAGCAATGCCAGCGTCAAGCTGCGTCCCAGCGGCGAGACCACGCTGACGGGCAACGATGGCGGCTATGAGTTCAACGACCTCAAGGCAGGCAAGTATTCGCTGCTACTCAGCAAAGCCGAGTATGCCGACCTCGACGATGACTATATCATCGACCTGGATGCTGGCAAGAAGGTGCGGCGCGACGTGCAGATGCGCAAGCAGGTGGCCTCGCTCCAGATTACCGACATGGCAGGCAATCCAATTGACACGCTCGACTTTGGCGATGAAGAATCGGTGTCTGTCAAGACTTTTAACGTCTTCAACAACGGCACCGAGAAGTTGACCTGCACCGCCACCTACGACTGCGAATGGATTACCAATGTGTCGGGATTGGAGAATGAAATCCCATCCGGCCACACCGCCCCTGTGACAGTGAGGATCGACCGCGTGGCTTTGGCCGACGGTGTCAACACCACCTTTCTCTATATCACCTCGGGCAATGGTAGCTACGAATTGGTGATAAAAGCCTCCTTCCGTGGCGCTGTTGCCATCATCACACAACAGGCCACCGAGGTCACAGCCACATCGGCCACCGTGGGTGGCAATATCACCGACGACGGAGGCCGTCCCGTAACAGCCCGCGGCATCTGCTACGGTACCTCGCAGACGCCCACCATCGACGGCACCCACACCGAGGATGGTTCTGGTACCGGCACCTTCAGCCACAACATCACAGGTCTCTCCTCTTCCACCACCTACTATGCCCGTGCCTACGCCACCAACCGCAACGGCACTTACTATTCGTCCAACATCGTCAGTTTCACTACCAGAGACGGTCTGCCCACTGTCACCACGACCAATGTTACCGACATCAACGCTTTCACCGCCAAGAGCGGTGGCAATGTCACCAACAACGGCGGCTTCCCCGTCACCGCCCGCGGCATCTGCTGGAATACTCTGGGCAGCCCCGACCTCAGCGACGAGCATACCACCAACGGCAGCGGCAATGGCACCTTCACTAGCAACATGACCAATCTGGACATTGCCACCACCTACTTCGTGCGTGCTTATGCCACCAACAGCCAGGGGACCAGTTTCGGTGAAGAGAAGAGCTTTTCAACACCCAATGGCAATGTCACCATCGTACTCTCCGCACCAACCAACATCACTGCCTCGTCGGTCACATGCAGCGCCAATATCACCGATGACGGCGGAGTGCCTATCGCCGTCCGGGGTCTCTGCTGGGCCACCACTCAGTACCCCACCAACGAGGGACAGCATGTCGACCTGGGTATGGGTTCGGGCAGTTTCAACTCGACAATCACAGGGTTACAGCCTTCTACCACCTATTATGTACGCGCCTATGCCATCAACGGTGCCGGCACATTCTATTCAGTGCAACAATCGTTCACCACAAGTAGCGGTTTGCCAACCATCACCACCACCACTGTCAGCGACATCACTGCCAATTCGGCTAAAAGCGGAGGCACCATCAGCGACAACGGAGGATTTGCCATCACCGCCCGGGGCGTTTGCTGGAACACCATAGGCAATCCCGACCTCAACGGAAGCCATACAGAAAATGGCACAGGAAATGGAACCTTCACTGCCAATATTACCGGTTTGAATCCAAGCACCACCTACCATGTCCGCGCTTATGCCACCAATAGCACAGGCACCGTTTATGGAGCCGAGCAGACTTTCACTACTGGCAACGGTCTGCCGCAAGTAACTACCGGTTCGGTCAGCAATATCACCGCCACTACGGCTGTGTGCAGTGGCAATGTAACATCTGATGGTGGAATTGCAGTGACAGCGAAAGGGTTCTGTTGGAGTACGGCGCAGTATCCCACTGTGAGCGGGACGCATGGCAACGAGGGTGGCGGTACTGGCAGTTTCAATGGTTCGTTGACTAACCTGTCAATAGGAACTACATATTATGTACGTGCTTATGCAACCAATAGTACAGGAACAGCATATGGAGAACAAATAAGCTTCACCACTAGCGACGGCCTGCCCACAGTGGCAACCACCGCTCCGGTGCTGACAGACAGCACGGTGGCCACAGGAGGAAATGTGACATCTGACGGCGGTTTCCCTGTCACTGCTCGCGGAATATGCTATGGTCCGTTACCTTATCCCGACTTGACAAGCACCTATAGTCATACTTCGAATGGGACTGGCACGGGTTACTTCTCTTCGCAGTTTAGCCTGCCGGGGGGTAGCGGAACTTTCTATGTAAGAGCCTATGCCACCAATGCCAACGGAACATCTTATGGGGAACAATATTCCGTGATTCAACCATATGACACTTTGCCCACATTCCAATATGGTGGACATACTTATAGAGTGGGTCCTAGAGTAGGCCCTTATCATTGGGATGATGCCAACTCTTATTGTAACAATTTGACAATTTATGGTTATTCTGACTGGCGCCTTCCAACAAGAAATGAACTCACTCAAATGGCCCATATTATAGACATAGTCAATCACACCGGGAATGTTCGTGAACATTGGAGTAGCACCGCATGTTCCGAGGATACACATTATGGCTCACTTTTTTACTACTCTAGTAGCGCTGATATTTGTTATGGTGATAATCAGTACTATCTTTATTGCCGACCAATTCGAATGGAATATTAAATCATACAATAATAAAAAATACTGGACCATATATAGGAGTGGCAATAGTACGGTTCTTCTGATTTGTATTTATGCGTAGTTTTTACATTCCAGCAATGATGAGATTACTTATCTTGTTTGTTGATTACGTGTTTGGAATAAGCCCTCCAATTTTCAAAAAGATACATGCCACAAGGGAGAAAAGAAAGAATGAAAAGTAATATTTGCCGCTCAATGTCATAATTGGATAAATAAATCTAAAAATTAATAATATGATAGAAATAATAGGAACTATTACTGGAATTCTCTTAGGAGGCGTTATGGGATATTTCTTTTTTCGTAAAGAGAGCAAAGATAAATTCCGTGAAACATTATTTACAGAGTATAAGAATATCGCCCAGGAATTATCCGGTGTTTTAAAGGATGTTCTCTATCTGTCATTAATTCCCGAATCATTTCCTATAGAGAAATGCAAAGAAATAGATAGAGCATTGAGCGATTTCGCCTTTAGACATCTATTGGTTCTTCCTCAAGAAGTTTTACAGGAAATTAATTGTCTGCATGTATGTTTAGTGTGTGGCGGTCATAATTCGTATATGATTAAAGCAGAGGATGATATTCCCATACTAAAACCACGGAATACGGAGGAGGAAATAAAAGAGTTGCTTGAAAATGTCGCTTTTGTCACGACACAGAGGACTCTTTTTGATATTTACAAGAAATATAAGAAACTTCCTAACTCAGTGTATCTGAAATGCCAAGCACGACATTTAATGATGGTTGTGAATAAATGTTGGAATATGTCTCTCTTTTATGAATGGGACAAATATTTACCCAAAAAGACCATCGGCATGAGAAATGAATAATGTAGTTTTATGCACGACGGATTCCTCGCCTCCGGCGACTTCCGACATAAGACCTTCCTCTGCCCCGCTTACCAACGCCTCTTCGCACATATCGAGAAACGCCTGAAAGAAAACAATATGATTGACCAAAACTGATTTTATTACATACTTTTGGCGGAAAATAAAATTATCTTCAGCCAAAAGTGTAAAAAAAAATCATTTTTGGCGAAATATAATCAAAAAATGTGTATCTTTGCATCACTATAAAATTAATGCAAATATGGATAAACATTTCATTGGTAGAAAGTTGGAGATTAATCAGCTTGAAAAGATAGAACAATCTGGCAAGGCTGAATTTGTCGCAGTGTACGGAAGGCGTAGAGTGGGGAAGACATACCTCATCCAACAGTATTTCGAGAAAAGGTTTGCTTTCCAAACCACCGGAATCCTTGAGGGAACAGCAGAAGAACAGATGTTTGCCTTCAGGAGTTCTTTGAAGGATGTTGGCTATGACGGGCCGCTCCCCAATACATGGCTTGAGGCTTTTGAGTGCCTGAAGAGCGTCATGGACAAGATAAAGAGCAAGAAGCGCCGCGTAATCTATATAGACGAACTGCCGTGCCTTGATACACCCAAGTCGGACTTTGTTAGGGCTTTGGGACACTTCTGGAATTCGTGGGGATCCTTGCAGAAGGATGTTATTCTGATTGTGTGCGGTTCTGCCACGTCATGGATGGTGGACAACATTATTGATGACCATGGGGGATTGCACGACCGCATCACACACACGATTTACCTACATCAGTTCTCTCTTGCTGAAACAGAGCGTTACCTTGTAGCTCATGGGATGAAATGGCCTCGTCAAACCATAGTAGAGACATATATGGTTTTCGGTGGCGTCCCCTACTACCTGAGCCTTCTCGACAATCGGCGTAGCCTCGCTCAAAATATCGACTGGCTCTATTTCAGGAAGAACGCCGAACTCAGAAACGAGTACCATCGCTTATACTCCTCGTTGTTCAGATCTCCAGACTCCTATCTTAAAATCATTGAGATTCTTTTCCAGAGCAAGAAAGGTCTTTCCCGACAGGAAATCGTAGACAAACTTGGAAAGGCCTCAAGCGGAACCCTTACCAAGCAACTACAGAATTTGGAAAACTGCGACATCATCCGTCGCTATTCGGTCAAGGCCAAAGAGAAGTTGAAAGTCAGAGACTCCTATTATCAATTGGCAGACCTGTTCTCCCTGTTCCATCTTACCTTTTCCCGCAAGGCGGTTTCCGACGGATATTGGGAGCAGCGGGTAAACAGTCCGATGGTAAATTCCTGGCAAGGACTGGCCTTTGAACATGTGTGCATAAACCACATTGCACAGATTAGACAGGCCCTGGGGCTTGGCCGTGTCGCCGTGGAATATTATTCGTGGCGTAGCAAAAATGAGAAGCCGAGAGCACAGGTAGATATGGTGATTGAGAGAGCCGACCAGCTTGTCAATCTCTGTGAGATAAAGTTTGCCCGCTCCGAATACACCATTACGGCGAATGATGATCGCAGTATTAGAAACAAGGGCGAGGCATTTCTCCGCGACACAGGCGTCCATTGTGGAATACTACCGACGTGGATAACCCCATACGGGCTAAAGGAAAATATGTATTCGGCAGAAGTTCAGTATCAGGCAACAATGGACGATCTCTTTTCGGAGATTCCAATATAACAAAAAAGAGACTTATGATGAAACAGACGGCACTATTCCTATTGACCTTGCTGGTGGCTGGGACGGCCACGGCGCAGGTGGATCGCAGCGCTTTCGAGAAGCAGCGGCAGCAGATGCGCGAACAATTCAACCGCGAGAAAGGGCAGATGCGGAAGCAATACGACAACGCGCGGAAGAAAGCCGAGACGGAGTATGCGGCATTCCGCCAGAAGGCCAACGAGGAATATGCCGCCGCCCTACAGCGGGCGTGGACGCAGATGGGCGTGGAACCCGCGGTGCCAAAGCCCAAGGAACCGGAACCGCCAAGGCCACCGAAACCGCCGGTGGACAAGCTGCCCACCACCCAGCCGCTGCCGCAAGGCGAGGTGGCACCGCCCGCCAAACTCGACCCCGTGCCCCTGCCCGCCATCCCCGAGGCAGAGCCTGCGGCGCCGACAATGCAATTCGCTTTTTTCGGCACCACCTGCGACGTACACACCGACATCAACGGGCTGCGCTTCAAGCTGCCGTCGCTAGAGGAGAAGAGCATCGCCGCGGCATGGAAACAGCTGTCACAGAAGAAATACGACGGCCTGCTGCACGACTGCATAGAGCAACGCGAGGCGATGCACCTCTCCGACTGGGGCTACCTGTGCCTGCTGGGACGCATGAGCGAGCAGCTGCTAGGCAAAGGCAGCAACGAGGCCGTACTGTTACAGATGTACCTGTTGACACAGTCGGGCTACCGCGTGCGTATAGCCCGCTCCGACGGACAACTGGTGCTACTCATGCCCTTCAACCACACCATCTACAAATACTCTTTCGTCACCCTCGACGGCATCAGACACTATGTGCTTGCGCCGCCCAAGAGTCGCAAGATAGAGGTGTGCGATGTGGACTTTCCACGCGAACAGGTGGCCAATATCATGATGCGGCAGTTGCCGACCTTCGACGGAACCAAAAAGAGGAAGCGCACGCTGCAAGGCGAGAAATTCGGCACGATGAAGGCCACTGTGGAGGTGGACGAGCGGCTGATAGACTTCCTGAACGATTATCCGTTGAGCGACGCCTGGGAATACTACGCCCTGACGGGCTTGAGCGACGGCGTGAAGGCGACACTCTACCCAGCCCTGAGAAGCCAGATTGAGGGCAAGAGCAAGAAGAAGGCCGCCATGATGCTGCTCGACTTTGTGCAGACGGCTTTCGACTATGCCACCGACAACGAGCAGTTCGGATACGAACGTCCCTTGTTCGGCGACGAGAGCATCTTCTATCCCAAAAACGACTGCGAGGACCGCAGCATCTTCTACGCCATCCTGGTGCGCGACCTGATAGGATTGGATGTGGTGCTGGTGCACTGGCCCGGCCACTTGGCTACAGCGGTGGCTTTTCCCGAGGAGGTGGACGGCGACTATTTCACCGTCGACGGCCGCCACTATACGGTGTGCGACCCCACCTATATCGGTGCTGATATAGGTCAGACAATGCCCATGTTCGAGAATGAGAGTGCCAAGCTGATCAAGTTATGAGAAGGTGGTGGATAGCGACGATGACATTGCTGCTGTTTGCATCCTGTCACAACAACGACAAACAGCAGCCAGTGGAAGACAGTACCCCTGCCGAGGTGCCGCCCGTGACCGTTGTGGACACCGCGCCGACAGAACCCACCGTCAAGACCTCCCCGGAGCTCAAACCCATCATTCTCACCCCTGAAGAGGAGACTCCTGAGGAAACCAATCTGCGCCTGTTCAAGAAAAAGCAGAGAACCATCTACAACCCCACGCTAATGGTCGGCGAATGGGTGAACGGCTCCAGACACATGGAATTCACCGCCGACGGTGGCGGAAGCCATTGGGACACCGACGAGGATATACGGAAAGAAGAGGCCCAAAAATTCCATTGGACGATGGACAGTAATTTACTGACTTTCGAGCACCCGATGACTTTAGGGGGTGTGGTGATACGCATGTTTCTGGTCACCTTTGTAGACGACGAGACGCTGGCGTATCGCGATGCCTACGACAGGTCTTTCATGTGGGAAAAGGCACCCCAAAAACAAGGGAAGAACGGGTTGGCACCTGTTCCAAAACAATAATTAGTTATTTGACGACCAATTAACGATTCTTTTTCCAATCTTTTCCAATCTGCCGGAGCTTAAATAGACATCGATTTTCGGATTAATAGAAATTTGGCACCTGCACCTTCAACCTTTTCAGGAAAACTGTCAACCATCTCAGTAAAAGTCGCACCTTTTGCATATCCCTTTTTTGAACTGTAACACTGTAACGCTGTAACGCAGACAGGTATGCACTCTGCCTACAAAACCACGCAACAGCTTCATAGAGAAATAATTAATAATTAAAATCCATCGGTCATCAATCCATCAACTATAAAAAAGATATCAATCACTCCTTTATATACCGTATAACTAATTAATAATTAATAATATATATAAATAATGGAGAATTTGGTACCCCTCAAAAAACAACTGATGGATTGATGACTGATGGAAATTGTAAATTAGCAATCACCTAAAAGGCAAATAGACAATAAA
>DECD01000030.1:38885-39242 GCA_002349055.1 Bacteroidales bacterium UBA2939
CGGCATTAGCCATTCCAACTTCCAGAAAAGTCTCAGAAACCATCCATTTTCCCCTCTCAAAGGCCACAAAAAGCACCCTTTCACCCCTCGTTCCGACCCTTTCCACCCTCCCAAAGCCCACATCATCGCTTCCAAATTTCATCACCCCAACCCCATTCCGAAGCCTTTTTCTATCCCAAACCCCACCCTTGCACCCATTTTAAGCGTAGTTATCATTTCTCCCAATATCCCTATCTACTCCCCTCTCCCCAGGGAGAGGGGCCGGGGGTGAGGCTTCTCCGTATCAACGCCCTATCAACTCTCACTCCGCATCTGTTAATTTTAACTTAAAACCAATCCATCGCGCGAAGCCAGCGA
>DECD01000003.1:0-6260 GCA_002349055.1 Bacteroidales bacterium UBA2939
ACCTTTATTGACTCGTCTTCGTGTCCACGCCCTTCCTTGTATAGGATGTCTGTCACACGCTATCTCTATCTTCTCATCCGTTTCAAATCACTCTTGCTTTTCTGTCGAAAGCGGATGCAAAGATACAACCATTTTCCAAACTACCAAAATATTTTTTCATCTTTCACTCAAAAAAAATTACAACTGCATGAAAAACAGCGCCAACAAAGTCAAAAAAATTTTCATCACACCCACCCAACCAGTCCGCAAAACACCCTAAAAGGTAGCTTTTCTCCCAAATTTCGGCATACAAAAGGACAAAAACGCCGCAAAACAGGCAGAATTTAAATATTTCATTGAATATCAATATACTAGCAAATTAATGTACACTAACTACCATCTACCTACCAACTGCCTGTCTTCCCCCTATCAACGCCCTACCAACTCCTACCGCGGTAGGAGTTGGTAGGGCGTTGGTAGGGTCTTGGTAGGGCGATGGTCGGGCGTTGGTAGGGCGATGGTAGGGGGATGAGACGAATTTGTAACTAAGAAATATTGACAAAAATATATTAATGAATATATAATAAAAAGGATTTTTTGTAGTTATTAGGGCAGTGAAAAGGTTTTGGAAGATAGTATCGAGGGTGCTATTAGCGCTGGGGCTGCTGGTGTATATCATTGTGGCTCTGGCCAATTATTCCATTGTGCAGTCGTATGTCGGCGCGATGGTGGGCAACTATTTCTCGAAGGAGTGGGGCGGCAAGGTGAGTATCGGCTCGCTCCACGCCATGCCTTTCGACCACCTTATCATAGACAATATCCTCTGGATTTCGCCCACAGGCGACACCATCTGCCGAGGCGAGTCGATAAGGGTGAATTTCGACAAGTTCCCCTTCGACGGCAGCGGCCTCGACCTCGACGAGGTGCATCTGAAGAACGTCTACTACCACCTGGGAATTTCAGAAGAGGGTCTCAACCTGAAGTTCCTCATCGACTACTTCAAGTCGGACAAAGTAAAGAAGAAAAAAAAGAAGGAGCACACGCCCTTCTATGTGAAGGCCAAGACGTTGCTGATGGACAACGTGCATTACCGCATGGACCTAAAGGACCACCGCCAGACCATCTACCCCTATGGCGTGCAGATTCCTCACATGGAATACTATCACATCAACGCCAAGATGAAGAACATCCTCGTGGTGGAGGACGACGTGACATGCCGCATCGTGCGCTTTGCCACCGAGGAGAAGAGTGGCTTTGTGCTGAAGGACATGGCGGGCGACGTACACGTGAGTCGCTACGGCATCACGGCGCAGAACATGCACATCAAGACCGGCGCGAGCACCATTGTGCTCGACGCCGAGCTGAAATACAACACCTGGAAGGGCATCAGCGGCTATGTGTCGACGGTGCAGCACCAGGCGACGCTGAAGGAAGGCACTCGCGTGTCGATGAGCGACGTGGCCTATTGGGCACCGGTGCTATGGGGCATCGATGCCGTGGCGGAAGCCGAAGGCACTGCCTCGGGAACCATCGACTCGCTGACCACCGACATGATGGTGCGCTGGGGAAAGAAGTCGTCGGCCTTGGTGGCAGGCACCGTGAGAGGACTACCACGGATAGACACCACCTCGTTCGACCTGAACCTGGAACACCTCAGCACTAACATCAACGACATGACGCCACTCATCAAGGCGCTGAATGCCAACTCCTCGCTGATGTCCATATTCAAAGAGATTGACCATGTGAATCTCAGCGCGACGATTCAGGGCGGCATCAAGGACAACCTGGCCGTCAACCTGCTGGCCGACTGCCGTCCCGGGCAGCTGCGCACCGACATCACGATGCGCCACACCCCAGGACGCTACATCTTCAGCGTCGACGCCGGTAGCGACGGTCTGGGATTGAACCTGCTGAAGAGCGACTGGTTTACCCACAGCGGCTTCGACCTGAGCGTGGACGGCATCTGGAACGGTGAGTTCAATGATTTCAACCAGTGGCGCCGACGGTTGGATCTGGCCATCGACGGCCACTTGACCAACAGCGTGGTGAAGGGTCACTCGCTGAGTGCCGCCACCATCAACGGCGAGATGCACCAAGGAATACTCTCCGCCGCCTTCGAGTCGACCGACAGCCTGGCCAACCTCAGCCTCGAGATGCAGGTCAACCTCGCCGACAGCGTGAAGAGCTACTCGGCTGACATTGATATCGTAAAGCTCGACCTAGGCATCCTTCCGCGTCCCCTGTCCACCTCGCTTATCGCCGACTTCAGAGGCAACACGCTGGACGACATGAACGGCATCGTGAGGGCGCGGTCGACACAATATGGAGACCTACACCTAAGAAACATAGACCTCGACGTCGAAGCCGACCCGCGAGGCAAGTTCATTGGATTGGAGAGCGACATGGCCGACATGGACCTCCGCGGCCTGTTCAACTACGGCGACCTGCCCATGATGGTGCGCTATTTCGGGCAGCTCTACCTGCCTGAGATGTTCCAGTCGGAGCAGGTCATCGACAGCGCGACAGCCTCGCTGCTGGCCGAGAAGGCAGTAGCGTTCCGGTTGCGCTGGCACGACGACGGTCATTTGCTGCACAAGCTCACGAAGGACATCACCCTTGCCAGCGGCACACGCGTCGACATCACCTACAACTTCGGCGAACAGATGAAGCTGGTGGTGAGGAGCGACTCTTTGAGCTTCGGCTCGATAAAGCTCGAGAACGTAGGCATCATCGGGCGTCCCGTGGGAGAGCACTACGCGATGCAAGTAGAGTCGCAATACCTCCATGTGGGGCAGCTGGAGTTGCTCGACCAACTGCACACCACCATCAGCAGCTCGCGCGAGCTGGCCACGGCCCGATGTGTATGGGGCACCGTGGAGAGCGCTTCGCACGGCGACTTGATGCTAGGCCTCGAGGGCAACAGCATACGCGTGATGAATTCAGAATTCTTCGTCGACAATGTCCCCTGGACGCTGTCCGCCGAGCAGATGACCCTCACGGACGACGGACGGCTGGGCATTGTCTGCGACAACCTAAGTGCGGAAAGCCAACAGCAGAAAATCAACGCCCACCTGAGCATCAAAGGACAATCCAACGACTGCATCGAGCTACACTTCAACAATTTCCAGCTCGACTTGGTAAGCGACCTGCTGCTCCAGGACATCCCCATCGATGTGGAGGCCGGCATCAACGGCCGCTTCTCGCTCTATGGTCTCAACGAGATTCCCTTCTTCAACGCCAACCTCAATCTCGACAGCTGCGTGCTGAACAAGCATCCGCTCGGCGAAGTGCACCTGGAGAGCAACTGGAACGCCGAACTCAACATGCTAGCCCTCCAGATGCTCAGTCAGCCCCTCAGCGCCACAGGATGGATTGAGCTGGGACAAACAAATCCCGACCTCTCGTTTGATGTCGACTTCAACGACTTCGACATGTCGGCCGCCGAGCCGCTGCTCACCTCGTTCGCAAGCCATTTCGCCGGACTCCTGAACGGCAACCTGAGTGTCAGCGGCGACCTCAACAACCCCCTGATTGTGGGCGACGCAATGGTGGACGGTGGCGAACTGACCCTTGACTTCACCAATGTCAACTATCGTTTCTCCGACACTCTCTTGTTCACCAACAACACCATACAGCTCAACAACTTCGACATCCTTGACCCCCTGGGCAACACAGCCACAGCCAACGGCGAAATCTCCTTTGGGCAAGAACAGAATGTGACCCTCGACCTCAACGTCAAGACCGACAACCTGCTCATCCTCGACCAGAAGAGCGGCGAACAGTTCTACGGGAAACTCTTTGCCTCGGCCGACGGCCAGGTGTCGGGGCCGATAGACAACCTCGACATCGCCGTGCGCGCACGCACCAACCCGGGATGCGAACTGACGGTGCCCATCACCTATCAGCAGAGCGTCAAGAAACAGAACTTCATCACCTTCGTCAACGACGAAACCGAGATAACAATCAGTCCTGAAGTCCAGCAGAAGAAGAGCAACTTCAACCTCGAGCTCGACCTCTCCATCACGCCCGACATGAAACTCAACCTGCCCATGGACTTCAAGGAGGTGGGGGCCAATGTCGCCGCTTCGGGCACGGGCGACCTGCACCTCAACCTCAACGGCAATGAGGCGCCACTGGTGATAGGCAACTATGTCATCACCTCGGGTCTGATGAAGGTGAGCCTCTTCTCTGTCTACGAGAAACGCTTCACCATCGAGAACGGCAGCAGCCTCAACTTCCAAGGCAAAGTGCCCGACGCCCGCTTCGACATGAAAGCCGTCTACTCGCAGCGTGTCAACCTCTCAACCCTCACAGGCACACTCTCCTCGGTCGACAACACGCAGAAATACCTCCAAGTGGAGAACATCATCGCCATCTCGGGCACGGTGCAGGACCCCAAGATGAGCTTCGACCTGCGCCTGCCCAGCGCCGACCAGAGCGTGGAAGAGGAGGTCTTCTCCTATATCGACCGCTCCAGCGAACGCGACATGATTAACCAAACCGTCTCACTGCTCATCAGCGGCAGCTTCTACAACGTCACCAACGACAACTCCACGGGTGGCGGTGCCGATGCCCTGGGCGCAGTCACCTCGTTTGTGGGCAACAGTCTGACCGACATGGTGCAGTTTGTCGATGTGAACATCGATTACAAGTCGGGCAACGAATACACCAACCAGCAGCTCGACGTGAACATCAGCAAGGACTGGGGCCGCTGGTATCTGGAGAGCACGCTGGGCTACGGCGGCGAGAGCCGCGAGATGGAGGCCAACAATGTCAACGGCGCCATCATCGACGCCCTCATTGGTTACCGCCTCAGCCCCATGTTCCACCTCTTCGCCTACAACCGCACCAACACCAACGACTATACACGCATCGACCAGCCCTACAAGCAAGGGGTCGGTTTGAAACTCACCAAGGATTTCGACCGCTGGGGAGACCTCTTCAGAAGTAAGAAATCCAAAAAGAAAACCTCAAAAGAAAAGAAACAATGAAACAGATATTCTTACTATTTGCCTTGACTGCCTGGGGACTTGTGGCCTGTTCACAGGTTGACTATACCAACGACTCGCTGCGGGTGGCCAATGCCGAGTGGCGTGTCGACAGCCTCGACGGCTTCACCCTCAAGCGCTACCATTTCGGCGAGGGAGAACTCTTTTGCTCGGCGCAGCACCTGTTCGTCATCGAGATACCCAAAGACTCGCCCCGACGGCTAGCCTTTGCCTTCGACTCGGTGCTCACCGAGGTCTCCACCTTGGCCGAGCGGCGCCAAGCTTTCGCCGCCGTCAACGGCTCTTTCTTCGACATGACCTTCGGGAACCCCATCTGCTACCTCCGCATCGACGGCACCAAGCTCGGCGAGAACACCCCGGGACGCGACGACTCCATCAACCGCAAATACTACCAGTATGCCACCCTTGCCCTCAACAGCGGCCGCCCAGCCCTGCTGGTGCCCGACAGCAACCGCCTCAGCGAGGAGCAGATGCAGGAGCGCAACCTCATGACCGCAGGACCTATGCTGCTGCGCGAAGGAGCTATGGTGCCGCAACGCGACGACCGCTCCTTTGTCACCAAACGCCACAACCGCACCGCCCTGGGCGTGCGCCCCGACGGGACGACGCTGCTGGTGGTGGCCGACGGCCGTTTCAAACACAAAGCCGAGGGTCTCTCGCTGACCGAGCTGGAGCGCGTGATGAGTTGGCTGGGATGCACCGAAGCCATCAACCTCGACGGCGGCGGCTCCAGCACCATGTATATCAAAGACAGCGGAGTGGTCAACTATCCCTCCGACAACAACCGGCACGACCACGAAGGCCAGCGGCCGGTATCCAACGCCATCCTTCTGCTCTAACCCTCTCCCCTTACTTGGCTATATCCTCGGGGTTGATTGTGCCGCGCTCGTTGCTCTCAATGCAGCCGCGGCCACCTCTGCTCTGCGAGGAGCATGGCGTTTCGATATCCACATACACGATGGACTCCCTGACCTGCGAGCTGGAGACGCGCTCATAGCAGTAGCAAGCTTTCTCGTCACACGACGAGCAGCAGAGCGCCGTCAGAACCAATGCAGCGGGGATTATCAGACGTTTCTTCATATAATTGTTTTCTATTTAATATATTATCACCAGTTCGTCGGCAAAGAGCCACGCCTGCTCACCCGCGCTGATGTGCCAGTCGGGCAGCTTGCCATAGTTCTCGGCCGTGATTTTGAAGTATTTGGCGCGGACACTCTTCTTCACCGCGAAGAGATGCGTGGTGCTCTCCTCCTGCCGTTGCTGCGCACTCTT
>DECD01000003.1:6432-16952 GCA_002349055.1 Bacteroidales bacterium UBA2939
CAGTTCACACCCACCATCGAGACCTTCTGCTCCTGGTCGAGTTCGACCACGGCCACCAAGTCGCCCTGCCAGCCCTGCCAGCCGCCGATGCGGTAGTTGGTGGTGCCGTAGATGCGGTCGACCATACCCTCGGGACCATTCTCGATATACTGAGGAGCGGGCTGCGTGAGGTAGGTGACATGCTTGTCGGTCGAGGTCTTCACCTCCACGTGGCGCACCGTCTGCGAACGCTGCATACCGGGCCATTGCGCCGAAGAGTCGGTCACCTTGTCGCGGTTGCTCTGCATACGCCAGTCGGCAAAGACGGGGCATGGGGTGATACGCAACCCAAGAAATTCGCCCTCTGTGGGTAGCGGTGGAGCCAACGGAATCCTGTCGCATGCTTCAAAAATCAAAAATTCTTCTATCTCTGGAAGAGTAAATATGGGCTTGGTCTTCACCCATTCCATGCTGCCTGGACAAACCTTGTAACGACCCAGCGATGCCAGCACATACCACGCGCTCATCTGGCCGCAATCCTCGTTGCCGCAGAGTCCGTCGGGCTTGCTGGAATAAAGTTCGTTGAGAATCTTATGGACATACTTCTCCGTCTTTTCGGGTTGTCCAAGAAGGGTGTAGAGCCAGGCGGCATGGTGACTCGGCTCGTTGCCGTGGGCATACATACCGATAAGGCCCGTGACGTCGGCCTGGTCGCGGCCGCTCATCGCGTTATGCCCCTCAAAGAGGCTATCCAGGAAGGTGATGGCTTTGTCCTTGCCACCTATATGCTTGACCCACGCATCGATATCGTGCGGCACGTAGGTGCTGTACTGCCAGCTGTTGGCCTCGGTGAAATGGTTGTTCACCTCCGTGGGGTCGAAGGGCGTGAGCCATGCACCGTTGCGCTTGGGGTGGGCAAAGCCGTTGCTGTCGATGATATTCTGCCAGCTCTGGCTGCGATTCCAGTATTCGCGAGCAATCTGTTTACACTCCTCCATCTCATCGCTCAAGTTTTTGCAGTAGTACATTGCCCACTCGGCCATCTGTGCGATACACCAGTCGTCGTAGGCATATTCAAGAGTCTTGCTCACGCTCTCGTTATCCACCTCCGACGAAAGATATCCTTGCCGTGCGTATTCACGATGTGCCTCGGTGCGGTTGCTCGTCGCCACCATAGCACGCAACAACTCTATGGGACGATAGCCTGCCAGCATACCGGTAGGTTCCCTCGTCACACTCCCGTTATCAGCAAGCTGCGTGGCTTCAAGTATCATCGGGATGGCGTGATAGCCAATCATGCAATGCGTCTCGTGCGAAGCCAGTTCCCACATGGGCAGCTCGCCGCCCTGCTCGAAGTTCTTCATGGCGGTATAGACGAAGTCGACGGTGCGCTCGGGCTCAATGCGCGTCAGCAGCGGATGCAGGGCGCGGTAGGTGTCCCACAGCGAGAAGACGGTGTAAACCTCGCGGCCGCTGTCGGCCACATGAATCTCGTTGTCGGTGCCGCGGTAGCGGCCGTCGGCGTCGCTCCAGAGGTAGGGCGACGTCATGCAATGGTACAATGCGGTGTAGAAGCAGCGCTTCTGCTCTTTCGTGCCACCTTCCACCTTCAGCTTGCCGAGGGCGGCCTCCCAGGTGCTGTCGGCACCCTGACGGGCACTCTCGAAGTCCTCATATTCGGCGGTGTTGAGGTTGGCAATGGCGCCGTCGATGTCCACACCGCTGATGGCCACCTGAAGCTCATGCACTTTCGAGCCGTCAGGCAGAAAGACAACGGCTTGTGTGGAGTCGGCATTGAAGAGCACCTCCGTCAAATCGTCGTCGCTACAGATGGCGAAAAAGAGATGCTGGTCGGGATTCCACGCCGAGCTCTCGCGCCATCCCACCAGCAAGCCGTCCTTCAGCATAATCTTGCCACTGAGCAACACATCGCGGTGATGCAGGTCGAGGACAAAAGCATTGTCGAAATCCTGGGCATAGGTGTAGCGGTGGTAAGCCACGCGGCGGTCGGCGGTGAGTTCGACGGTAGTGTTTGTCTTGTCGAGCAGCACCTTGTAATAGCCCGCCTGCGCCACCTCGTTCTCGTGCGAGAAATGCGACTTATACCCATCTTTCCACTTTCCACTTTCCACTTTCCACTCCCCACAGACGGGCATCAGCAGCACATCGCCGTAGTCGGAGCAGCCGGTGCCGCTGAGGTGGGTGTGGCTGAAGCCGTAGATGGTGTCGTCCGAATAGTGGTAGCCACTGCATCCGTCCCAGCCGTCGAGACGAGTATCTGGCGACGGCTGAATCATGCCAAACGGCACAATGGCACCGGGAAACGTGTGTCCGTGGCCGTCGGTGCCCACCATGGGGTTAACATACGAGGTCAAGCTCTTTTCGCCGCAGGCGGCGAATAGCAGAGCAACTGCCATGAATAGAACTGTTTTTTTCATAACTACGCTTTTATTTTTATGGTTAAACGGTATCATTCCTTTGGCATTTTAATCAACGCCGCGGCGCCGAGGATGGCCACCTCGTTGGCGCGGAGCTCGCTCATCCTTATCTGGCAGCTGCCGGCATAGATGTTGAGCAGATATTTCTCGAAAGCAGCGCGCAGGGGCTTCAGCAGCGGCTCGCCCACCTGGGCGGGGCCGCCCATCAGGAAGATGGCTTCGGGAGCCGAGAAGGTGACGCTATTGGCCATCGCCAATCCCAGCTGGTCGGCCACCGTCTCCCAGGTCTTCAGGGCCACAGGGTCGCCCTGGTGCGCCATCTCGCCAATCATCTTGCTGGTGATGTCGTCCGTCACCGGGACCCCCTTCAACTCGCAGTAGGTCTGCACAATGCCGCGTGCCGATGTGTAGGTCTCCAGGCAACCCTCCCTTCCGCACGAGCACTTGCGACCGTGGGGGACGAGGATGTTGTGACCCAGCTCGCCGGCGCCGCCGGTACTTCCGTGCACCAACTTGCCGTCGACCACAATGCCACTGCCCACACCGGTGCCGAGGGTGAACATGATGAAGTGCTTCATGCCGCGGGCGCCGCCATAGACATACTCGCCGTAGGCCGCCGCGTTGGCGTCGTTACTCAGCACCACCGGCACGGGGAGGTATTTCTTAATCTCCTTGCCGAAATCCAGCACACCCTTGATGGTCAGGTTGGGAGCGTTGTCCACGCAGCCGGTATAGAAATTGCCGTTGGGCGCGCCGATGCCGATTCCCTCCAGCAAAGGGGCCTCGCCGTCGCGCGACGCCTGCAAATCCACCATAACCTTAATCTCGGCCATCATGTCGCGCACATAAGGCTCCAGCTCCGTATAGGCATTGGTCGGGATGTTCCGACGCTGGATTATATTGCCGTGCTCGGTCACCAAACCCATGTCGGTATTGGTGCCGCCCATATCCACTCCTATAGAATATTTCATATTATTTGACTTTTAGACATTTTAACCTTTCGACTTTTTGTCTTTCAGATGCAAAAGTACACACTTTTTTCGACATAGCAAAAAAAAGTTGCTCCCCGAATCAGGGAGCAACAATTCTTAATTAACTAAGTTTCGCATTCGCTCACTTCTCTGTAGTTAAGAAGTTAAGAAGTTATCGCTTCACTCGTCCTTCGTACAGAAGTTAAGCCATTACTGTTTGCTATTTTTTCAGCACTTCAACATTTGGCTTAACTTCTTCAACTACTGACTACTTAACTACTTCAGAAAGTTGAACAAATTAAATAATACCACCAAACAGCGGCTGCGGGAACGAGCTCTCGTCGACGAGCCAGATGATACCCTCGATGAAACCAATCAGACCGGGGATGCCGCACCAGAAGAAGCAGAGGTGCAGGATACCGTCCTTGGTGTCGCCGGTGTAGAAGTGGTGGATGCCGAAGTCGCCGAGGAAGATGGCGAGGATGGCGCCGACGATGCGGTCACCGCCCTTCACTTTGTCGAGGCTTACGGTCGAGAGGGCGCCCACATTCTCGGTGGGGAACGACACATCCTTCAAGCTGGCGAGGTCCATGTCGCCGATAGTCTCCATAGCCTCGAAGTCAGCCTTGTTGAAGTTGAAGTCGTGGTTATTGACCGTCACCTTGAGGACGTTGTTCTCGAACGACATCTCGACGGCGTCCTGTGCGAAAGCCACGCTGCTCATCGCGAAAACAGCCACCAATGCAAATAATACTTTTTTCATAGTGTGTTGATTTTTTGTTGATTATTAATAATTGTTAAATAATTTCACATCTCATTGATTTTGCAAATATAACAAAAAAATCCGAAATAACAAAGCGAAAAAATTCAACAAATTCCTAAACTTCTATAAATCAACATCGGTAGTGTTATGTTGCAACAAGAACAGCTCCTTTTGCTTTTCTATCTCCCTGCGCAATTGCTCCTCCGTCGGCAAATATAGTTTATATTTTGTCGCGAATATCTGTTCGTTGCCTTTCAGTATGGAGTATCTCGCGATGTCGGCATCCGTCTCGGAGCACAACACAATACCGATTGTGGGATTGTCTCCTTCTGTCCGTTTCAGTTCGTCGTACATGCGGACATACATATCCATCTGCCCTACATCCTGATGGGTAATTTTTCCCACTTTCAAATCAATTAGCACATAGCATTTAAGCACCACATTGTAGAAAACCAAGTCGATGAAGTAATCTTGTGCATCTGTGCGGATTAACTGCTGCCGTTTAATATTAGCTCATCGGCTTTAATATCCTTGTTCTTTTGCTCAGAAGGAAGTGCGGGTTGCTTAAAATGTCGTTCAAAATATTGTGTATTGATATTTCGATCCAATGTTCGCACACTCCACATCTCACGCGATGCGGTTTCCAGGTACCAACGGATGGCGGTCTCGTCACCAACACGGAGAGTACGGAACACATGCGTCCAAAGCAGATTTGGAAACCGCGATTTCCAAATCTCAAAATTGGGAACAATCAAATAGAATTGGCGAAAAGCACGTAGATATCTCGCTGAAAAACCGCTTCCATATTCTCGCGTTAACTCGTTGGCAATTGTGTTAATCAGATTCTTACCGTATTCTGCCCGTTCTTTGCCGTGCTGTTCCTCTTCCACAATGCGGCGTCCGATGCTCGGCAATCATCGTCGTGTTCACCGCTGCATAGGCGGCAGCACGCCCTTTGTCGATAATGGTTTTTATATCATCAACAACAGTCGTTGTAGTTCTCGATAGTTCTTCGTTATTCATATCCTTATTTTTTCTTTTATTTTACATATTCACGCATTATATTATTTTTGGTCTTTCAAGCTCTGCAGTTGCTGCATGTATTGCTTGCGGTATATCAGGTCTTGTTGTTGCATGTTACTCCTTTTTGAACATATCGGAAAATATACCTCAAAAAATATGCATTTTCCCTATTCTGCTTACTGCCCTATGTCCTCGATTTCCTCTTCCAATTGCATTAATGCATCTTGTATTTGGTTAAATTATTTTTGATATAACCATAAAAAGATGAGAAAACTTCGTTAAAATCAATTCGTTAATGCCGTTTTATTCTCTTTAAGAAAGTCATTTTTAATGCGATAATGCCTTAAATAAAAGCATTTTTCCTTTATATATAAGTGTAAGATTAAATAAAGGTATTATCCGATATGAAAACTAACACGGCCACATTAAGAATTATGATGTTGGAGCAGCCCAACAAAAAGGGATTATATCCCATCCGACCCAAGTTTTCCGATGTGGGGAAAGAGAAACGTATGGGATTGTAGTCCTCAAATATCCTGTTTTTGCACGGTTATTTGCGATATAACAGGAGTTCTCCTATTCCTTTGGTAATTGGCAAGGGTAATAGGAGAATTCCTTATTGTATGAATCAATCTTCGTCTTCTGGATTTATTATTTCAAACCAAGAAATCCTCGTATAACACTACGATTCTTCGCAATGAGAACTGTTAAAAAGATTGTAATGGGACCAAGGATAATTGTCCACCATTCGGTGACCATAATTTCAATTACCAACAAAACGATTGCCACTATAGCATACCCCAAGTAAGCTAAAATGTTTTCTCGGGCTTCTTTTCCACGTTCATAGTCGTGTTCGTCAATTTCTTTCATATTTTTTTTTTTAATCTCGCCTACTCTATTATAGGATTTTCGGCTTACTCCTAATATTCTTTTATGATAACCCTGTATATTTTTCGTGAGTGTTTTTCCATTCCATTACATATCATCCAGAGTATTCCACCAAACCAAATATGGTGAGAGTAAGGAAAAAAAATTGTATGGCATAACCTATGGCGGTCATAAAACGGCTTCCCGCCAAATCCATACTGCTCTTTATCCAAAACCAACGGGGTGGCACCGTGTCAGCCCAACCGACAATGCCAATCACAAGGCCGAGGACTGCACTCAACGCACCCACAACAAGTGATGCCGGAGACGGGTCTTCAAGCAGGTATAGTCCTCCAAGTATTATTGCTATTGGACTAATGAATTGGAATATCCAAAGAAATATTGCCATGTATATTACTCTTATTTGCTTTTATCGAAAAGGAGACTGTCATGTGACAGTCTCCTAAACTCGGCAGATTCAGAGATTTCTTACTGCCTTGCAACCATTGATGGAGTGTCCAGTATGCATATTTATTCATTATTTATGAAGAAAACCATTATACACATTTCAACTGTCGGACACAAGTCTTATCGAGCAAACCCATGTGCATGAATAATTTATATGTATCTGTTATCCAATGACCATTCTCATATTCAAATAACGCAAATATTACTCTTTCAGTAACCTGATTTTCTCGGACGGATCCTTAGTGGACTTGATTTGTTTGTTTAAAGCTTTCAAGTCGGAAGAGTTGATATGTCTTTGTATTGACTCTATTTCACGAACGATGGCACGAAGGGAAGGCAAAGACTCTGTATCAGTGGGGAGGTGTATGCCTGCTTTATATTCTTGGAATGCTTTGTTGATATGTTTGGATTTCACAACACTTTGATCTATTGAATCGACAAGGCTGTAATAAGCCTCACAAAGGTTTGCAATTGTGTCGAACTTGAGCATGGTTTGATAGCTAGCACCCAAACGTTCGTTGTCCGTCTTGGCCGCCTTGTCGTATATGTTGAAGTCTATAGCATTATAGAATGTTCTATATCTATTCTGTAGGTCGGCAAATTCCACTTTTCCCGACATAGTGTTCTCTATACGAGAATTCAGTTCTTTCTGTATGGTGTTTTTCAGACTTGAGAAACATTGGTAGTTTATCTCTGTTTTCTGGCGCCTGTTTATGTTTTCCTTGCATTTATCGGGATCGTCGGTGAGGATATCGTCGCTGTTGTTCTGCTTGTATATGCTGTATATGGTTTCATCGGTATTTTTCAGCTGTTTTTCAGAATAATCGAGGACGGATTTGAGCTGCACGATGGTATCCCAGACCGTAGTCACCTTCTTAATATCTTTAAGCTCGGCATTATTTTTATGGATGATCAAAGTGAACGATTCGGCGAACTCGCCCCCCCATTCTTCTTTGTAGTATCCGATGTAATGTCTTCGGGCGTCATTGCTTGAACTGTACGCGGTGTCAGGAATTACTTTGTGATATTTTGATGCGAGTGTTTTCAATATGTATTGCAGCGCTGCGTTCTGCGTTTTTTGAGCCATAGCGTTCATCGTATCCTTTTGCTGCGCCGTCAGATAATATACCTTCATTGAATTGTTTTGATCGGCCGGAATAGCCTCAACCCTGTCGGCAGAGGTGTACTCATTCCATGTTCCATAATTGATATAAATCAGGGTATCGATATTTGTTGTCCATATTCTATTATATAGGACTTTATCCCCTCCATCATTTTTTTCTAAGAATACATCATAAGCCAGAAGGTTTTCGTTAAGGTTAATCCCTTTTCGGGCCATATAGCTACCGTGGTTTTTGTATTCTTCCGCCTGACGATTCCATTGGGACAAGATATAGTTCATCATATAATCCGGCACCGGTGGCAAATAGGTGATTTGCAAATAAGATGGGACTGCATAGAAGAAGTATCTGGAGTCGGGGAGGGGCTTTTGTCCGCCGTACAAAGACTCGATGAAAATCTTTTTGCTTCTGACGAAATCAATCAGGACATCGCCTTTGACCATATCGCTGTAACTGTCACTTAACGAGGTTTTGAACCCCTGCTTTTTAAGATCCTCGACAGTAACCTCTCCATTGGCATACCTTACCGCCGCATCCCTAGCTTTTTGGATAAGGAAGGGATCCTGGTCGTCTTTGTTGGCCACCTTTCCATTGTTGTCCCTACGAATGTATCTGTACATCGCACCATGCTCAAACTCAAACTCGTAAGTATTTCCGTCGGTCTTTTTCAGTATCCATTTTCCGTGATACTTTCCGTTCGAATCGAACTCGCCTGTCATGGACTTGATATGGGAGTCAGTGAAATCACCATTGTTTCCGCCATACCAGTTGAGGTCAACCTTGCCAACTAGCATACCTTCGTCAAAGTGGCATACAGCGTAGGTGTTGTTTGTTCCAACATCCTTGTACACCGTTTTCCATTCGCCGTCAGGCAGACCGTTCTTAAAGCGTGCCGTGAGGGTCCATTCCTGAAATTTGTTATTGTTCAGAGAAAAACGGTGTTTTACTATTAAAGTTCCATCGAGCCAACCATCTACGTACTTGCCGGTAGCACTATAGGTCTCTTTGTAGATATTTGTCTCTCTCCTAAGTTTTTCCTCGTGGGTGGCAGATCCTTTAATGCTAAAATTACCGTTTTTTACGTGGTTTCCCATCTCATCCTCGTAATAATAATAGTCAAAAGTGCCATCCAAATCCTTTACAATCAAAAAATTGCCAGGAATGGTGATTTTGTCCACTTTATGGACGTTTTTTTTGTTTTGCGCAGAAGCGTTAATGCCGATGGCAAAAATAAAAAATAACAATACTATTTTTTTCATCTCTATAAATAATTAATAATTTGCAATGACTTTCTGATAGTTTTTTACAACCTATTCTGCATTTTCAACATTTGATGTACCCATGTTTTTGTTGGCCAGTTATATCCCATCGGCCCCGTCGGTTTTTATTGTTAATTTTTGTTTATAGGATTGAGATTGACGGACGTTTATAATTTAATATAAACTATGTAAATATGATCAGTATCGATATTCTTGTCAACAAGTTCTACGCAATCATCGCCGTAGAGTTCTTTCATTGCCAAGCGGGCATTGGAAACATCTTGTATTACCATAAACTTGTAGTAATTATCGACATTATCAATGTCACCTTTGACTTTTCCGTTGCGAAGCCCTTGCAGGTCTTTTTTCAGTGCATTCTTTTGAGCAGCCCCGAAACTTTTTTCTCCAACAGGAATATTGCATTTTATTTCTGCAATGATTCTACTTTCCCTATCTTGGACATCAAATCCATTAGTATTTGGATGTTGCTCATTGACCTCTTTCTTTATTCTTTCTGCCTGCTCATTATTAACAATTCCCAATCTGCATATTTCATCAACAAAACTTAACGTAACCCTTAATGTTATCAAGTTGTTGATGTTGCTGATGGCTTTCTTCATCTCGACAAGGTCGTTAATTGTAAGGCGTTTCAAATAGTCTACACCATTCGTCTTTAACGCCTGATTCCAATAACAATTGAACTTCTCTTCGAGGTCAAGTTGTCGGGAATACCCTTTGTCTGCTTTATTTTCCATGTTGTTTGGTTTTACTATTTGTGACAATAAAAAAGCCGTGAACTTGTTTTGTTCATACGGAGGCTCTGGAAAACCTTATCTGCAAACAAGAAAGCTCACGGTGGCGTGAGCGTTTCCCCTTTCCTTTGCAGATAACACTTTGAAATTTTTCCAGAATTTCCGTATGCAAAAAAGGCGATTAACGCACTAATTGTCTATTTATGTCTATTTTATTCTGTTGTTTTTATGCCATATAATTATGTTTTAATTTGATAGTGCAAAGGTATGCAATTTTTCTGACACTGACAAAAATATTTTGACATATAGAAACAAAATACATTGAAAATCAATACTATAGATTACATGTTTCTCGTCTTTCAACGGCTATACACGCCCATAATTGCCATTTGGGAGGAGGTTTGATTTACATTTTCAGTCGTATTGACACCCACTTTTATACTTAACATTAATTAACGATTTTACCACTTAACTTTTGAGGGTTTTCCTTTATACATATGTGTAAAAGAAACAATAATCAATCAAATATTCAAAGTTATGGTAAACAAAAACAACACCCAAACCGACCCCATCTTTCAATTCACCGAATTGTCCCCGAAAGAATATGAAATAATGCCCGAAGAAGGTCTTTATATTCTTCGTTGCAAACTGCCCGAGGATGATTTGGCAAGTCGTTGAATACGTTACCGAGCTTGTCCTCGTCCTTAATCACAAAATATGGCAGCACCACGACCATAACATTGAACTGGAACGTGTCTATGACCGACTTTGGCGAGAGGCGGAGGGATGGTGCGTCGAAAACCTCACTGGGGAGGATGCCAGATACTATTTTGAAGTGACTGACTAATTAGTTATCCCTATTCAGACTCTATGCAAAAT
>DECD01000003.1:17089-17427 GCA_002349055.1 Bacteroidales bacterium UBA2939
ATAAAATTTGATATAACAAAATTAAATTACAGAAAAATATAACAAAAGGGCATTTCTTGTTGAATCGAAAAATCAAAAAAAAGAGGAATTGCTCTTATTTTCGCCCTTCAGAACAGCCTATCTCCCAGGGGCTTGTATAGACCATGTCTTACTCAACTCTTACTATACTCTTAGTCTTCTCTTGGTTAAAATTTACTTGAGTAGGCAATAATAAGTAGAAAGTAACGTTATGATAAATGTAAAAATAATTAAAAATAGTAGTTTATGGCAAAGCAAATGACTGGTATTCTGGGAGGTTACAGCGGGAAAGTGGGCCCCGTGGTGGGGTATGTGTGGAA
>DECD01000008.1:0-1492 GCA_002349055.1 Bacteroidales bacterium UBA2939
AAAAAGACCTGCGCCAGCATTCGCGTAATTCGAGTCATTCGCCGTTAAAACAAAAATTCACGAACAATTCACGGCAATTCGCGTTAAATGAAAACCTTCGTCAGCATTCGAGTAATTGAAATGTGGAGGGAAAAGTTGTGTCGATTGAAAAAAAAATTAAAAAAAATTTTACCCTTTTGTCACATAATTCAAAAATTTTTGCCTCTAATATGGCAGAAAGAAAAAAAAACGGATAAAAACATTTCGTGAAAAAAAAAGCGGGATAATAATATAAGAACTAAAATGACGTTATGAGAATTTAGCATTAGACCGGGATAACGTAAATGCCTACGCAGCGACAAGAAATAGAATTCGGCGCCCTGCTGAACCGAAACAATTCGACCATAAACAGCATCTGTTTGCGGTTCTGTGCTGGTAATGTGTTCTTTTTCGACGAGTTGAGACAAGAGTGTGCGTTGGCGATATGGGCGGAGTTCAGCCGGTACGGATTAAGCCGGTTCCGAGGCGACAGTGCCGAGACCACATGGGTACACCAAATTTCCTATCATGCCGCCGTTCATTACCTCCGCGACCCGAATCACCAGGAACTGCAAACGATGAGCGACACATATAATATTGAGAAACTAGCATCAACTGACGGACAAGGCGACAACCAACTACTGGAAGAACTCCGCGAACAACTCGACCACAAGGAACGCAACATGCTGGACCACTACCTCAACGACGACACCTACTGCACCATCGCCGACACAGAGAACATCACGGAGGACAACGCAAGAAAACGAATGTCGCGCCTTTTGAACAAAGTGAAAGTATTATTTGCCCAAGGGAAATAAGTATAAAAAAAAATTGACGACCATGAAAAGAATAGAAACCGAACAGCAGCGGCTGGAGGAAACAGCCTCACGGACAGTGCTGTTCACGCCCGAACAGATTCATGCCTTGCTGTGGGGCAACCGGATGTCGCAGTTCCAGTTTCGCCGTCGGTGCGACCGCTACCTGCTGGCTTTCTGCCTGTGTGTTCTTGCCTTGGCGGCAAGCATCCTGTGGCATACCGCCCCGTGGGGTGTGACGGTGTTCAACGCGGTTGTTGTCGTTTTGTCTGTCGCCGTCGTATGGGTGGCTGTGCGTGCCGCCTGTAGCCTGTGGCTCATGTGGCAGACGCTGCGCCTCCGCGCCCATCCCGACCGTATGTCGAAATATACCGACAAGCTGAACAGACTTTCGCGCCGTCGTCGCCGTTGGATAGGATTCGTCCTTCGCAACGGCTTCGACAGCACTCCCGTCAGAGGCAACAAAAAATCAGAATTTATCTCCCTCCGTCTCCCGTCCTACTCCATTGCTGCCAGTTTGCTCATGTTCATCGCCATCAATTCGGACAAGGCATTTGCGGCCACGCGCGACTACACCAAGGTGACCACCACCTCGGAGCAGACCGACGCCGTGATTTGCAGTACTGTCAATAATATAATGTCACAGTTATGAAACAGGG
>DECD01000008.1:1597-4695 GCA_002349055.1 Bacteroidales bacterium UBA2939
GGAAATACATCTTCCCCACCGACGAAGTGAGCGCAGTATACACGCGATACAAAGATGTTGAGGGCATAGCTGCCTCTTATATCAAGGATTACAAAGTAAATGATACCGTTTTTGTCGATGTCACCCTTTTGGAGGCCACCGATTCGACAAAGTGGGACACCCTCCGGTATGAATTTTCCATCCCTGATTTGGAACCAGAAGTGAAGCTGGCCGTTGAACTGAACAAGGATATGGTTCTATCGAGGCTTGTCGAGAAAGACGATTACGGCAAACCGGCATCCCCGTCGTCGACCGATTGTGAGATAATGGCCTATCTGTACGGCACCCGGACCATTTGTATATTTCATGTCAAGAACCCCGTGGAGAGGCATGCCGTTTTATTCCACAATTTTGATAAATCAATAAATTAAAAAAATATTGTTATGCGTAAAACATTCATTGCCATCGCTCTCTTTGCGATGATCGGAACCCTGGCCGTTAGCTGCCAGAAAGAAAACATCATGGACCAGAACGCTATCGTCGCCGAAAACGGCACCGTTTACAAGGTGAGTTATACCGTTGACGGTGTAACCGAGCGGCTTACGATTGTCGGCGACGCGGCCTGGCACGATTTCCTGAACCGCATGATGGCTTTGGCAGAAGAAGGCCGCGAGGTCTCTTTCCGCAACGAGGAAGCTGCCTCGCAGGTCGTTTCCACCAAGAAGGTAATCACCTACGAAACCAAAAGCCGCGCCGAGGCATACGCTTGGACCGAGAAGATGTTCAATGCCGGCTATACTGTGGCCATCTTCTACGACAACGAAAACGACAAATACGTCTGCTTCGCCATCAGTTAATAGCCCTCCAGATCTCGCTCGATAGGAGAAATACATACGCTTCATAAACACACGTGGTTATGGCAACCAGGAAACCGATATTATTAGCGGTTTGGGTCTTCTTACCCCTAATTTTTGCCCACGCCCAGCGATTTGATTGGGTGAAATCGTACTCCGGTCAGGAGCCGACGGGCAAATACTGGAACTATATTGTCAGCTCCGTAACCGATTCGCAGGGCAACCTCTATGTTGCAGGACAGTTCGCCAATGGGGCTTCCGTCGACGGGCAAGACCTGCTGCCGTTCTCTCCTTATGGCGCGCAAACCGAGAATGCCAACGCGTGCATTATGAAGATCACTCCGCAAGGGGATATTGTCTGGCGGAAGATACTTCATGCAAACTATGGGCAGCCGTCGCAAATCTACGGCTTGCAGTTGGTTGGCGACACTGCCCTCTTCGTGAATGCCTGCTTCTCCTTACCCAAAGAGGGTGATGAATACCTGTATTTCTACGACACGTTGATTACGAAAGACAATGTAGATTATCTTTTGTATAGGGACAGTCTCGCTTTCACGGGCATGTTGACGGCGATTTCTACCTTTGACCTTGACGGCAACCTTATCGAGAATTACATTCTCCACATGGCATATAAGGACAGCAAGGGCAAGCTGATCACACTTGACAGAATGACTACCAATGGTTTCGATTCTGTATATATCTACAACCAGCAGTTCCATCCGGGAGTTTTCCATGTGGACAATCAGGGCAACATCTATTTCGGCCACCTCGCCACCGACGTGTTGTGGCTCCGTTGCGATACTTGCGCATACCAATCGCAGTGCTATAATCTGGAAAACGGGTTGATAGGTGAGGTTGTCGTTATGGTGAACGGTCGTCAGCGTTTTTTCGATGTGCCTCACTCTCATCCAAGCCCCTACAATTACAGATTGTTCAAGTTCTCTCCTCATTTCAACGATATGTTGGCTTGCCGGTACATATTCGATGAATCCAACAGTAGTTGGAGCTATTGGGATTATGATGCTCGTGAACTTACTACCGATAACGACAACCATGTTTTACTCCTTTGCAACATCAGTTCCGACATGGGAAGACTGCCATTGTCAGGCGACACAACCCTGGCGGTCAATCTCGACAATTTCACAGAAGGGATGGTGATAAAGTTTGATGAGGAGTTGATGCCTTTAAGCGTAACGCAACTAACCATTGGCAGTAGCGAACCGGGCCTGTCGATGACCATCAACCGGTTTAACCAATGCATTGTTGAACCCGATTCCAACGCTATAATAATTCTGGGATCGATAGGCCGCATCCCGCAGGACTATGGCTACCCGGTGTTCTTCGGCCAAGAGTCGTTGGATATTCAGGATAATTGTGCCTGGTTCGTGAGGATTGACAATCAAACGGGAGCATTGCAATCATACGGATATATCCCCTCCTCGTCGCAGACGACATTCCTGACGCAACATTCAATACTAAAATCCATTGCACAGAAGAACAGAATCATAACACAAGTCGGATACAAGGAGAACATACAAACCGGCGACAGCACGATTTCGATTGCTCCCAACCGCTTCGGTGCAGGTCTTTATATCTGCGACTATGACGGCAACTACATCGACTTCATCGACTACGGCATCGACGCTCCCAGCGTCATCCTTTCGGGGAGTGTGTCGTTGCACGACAGCATCTTGTACATCATGGGTGGCTCGCGGTTCGACCTCACGCTGGCGGGCACCCAGCTTTTCCCCACGGGCAACAGCGTGGCGTATATCGCCAAATATGTCGACACCTCATTCATGACTCCGTACGTCTACACGGGTGACACGGGCGGTGTGCGCATTCCTGAATTTTCAATTTTCAATTCTCAATTTTCAATTTACCCCAATCCCACCAGTTCCATCGTCAATATCCGTTTGCCCGAGGGCGAGACGGTGAGCGAATGCTATGTGATTTCATCCACTGGTGTATGCAACAAGGAGAGATTGACGGCAAACACATTGAATTTGAGTAAATATCCATCAGGCATTTATTATATCCAAATAATTGCAAATTCCATTATTCACAAACACAAAATCATTAAATTATGAAGAATGCATTATTGTTTGGGCACAAGCGTGTCCTGGCACTATTGCTGATGTGCCTTCTGGCAGCGAGTGCGTTCGCACAAGCGCCGTTCGACCCCAAAAACATTGCGCCACCACCTCCTGAGCCGCCTCAGGTGGAGGAGTTTCCGTGCAGTATCTCTGTCGTGGGCGATTTTGA
>DECD01000008.1:4954-5725 GCA_002349055.1 Bacteroidales bacterium UBA2939
TGTCCGCCTGATTGAGAAACCGCATATCGTGGTGGAGAGCGCCCCGATGTATGTCGATTTGGGTGGCGGACAGAAAACTATCTACGTCTGTAAGGGCGCATCGGTGGAATTCACCGAGCTGTCGTCCACCACCAATACCGATATTGTTGGCTACTACTGGGAGAGCATGATGGGCGGCACCGCGTCGACGCAGAACTACAGGATAGAGAACGTGTGGACTGACGACGTGGTTGTTCACCGCGTGTACAACAACTGCGGCTGCTACGACGAGGAGGTGTATGATATCAAGATACTGGAGGGGGAAAACCTTGAACTGAGCTGTTACGGCACGGTGTGCAAGGGCTCCACGGCCACCTATTCGGTCCTCAGCCCCGCCTGCGACCAGTATTTCTGGTATGTGGATGGCGGTAATATAGTGGAAGGCCAGAACACCCCGAAGATTGTTGTGGAGTGGAACGACCCGCATGATGGCTACGGCATTATCGGCATCGACGGCAACCTTTGCGGCAACAATGCCTGCCCCGCCATGTTGAGCAAGAAAATCCCCATCATCGAGGACAGCCTTTCCATCAAGGGGCAGACCACGGCGTGTGTGGGCGAGGCGGTGATCTACAGCATCCCGCTGTTCGGCTCGACGGAATACCGCTGGACGGTCACCCCGAATGTGGGAGTAACGATGGTGCCGGTGAACGGAGCCAACGAGCAGACCTTTGTCTTCACCGACACGGGTACCTATACCATTTCTGTTTCCTATAACTGTGAGTTCCTGGA
>DECD01000008.1:5905-7371 GCA_002349055.1 Bacteroidales bacterium UBA2939
CGCGATATGACGAGCGGCAGCATGTTTGCGGCCTCGTTCCCCAATCAGACCCATCTTGCTATTTCGTTCCCTCATCCCGGCAAGTATCTGGTGACTGCCGAGAACAGCGACTTCTGCCGCGAGGCCGAGTTTATCCTCAATGTCCAGGATGCGCCGCCGGCGCCGACCCTCAGCGACATGTATGCGGGCAATCCGCACACCGCCTGCCCCAATTCGGGCATACTGCTGAAAGCCAATCCTACCCATTCGGAATATTCCATCGTCTGGAAGCCTGTGTGCAGCGATGATTCGCTCTCGGGCAACGAGGTGACCATCAACTATGGCAGCACCGTCTGCAACGTGGAGGCTTACAACTACGACCGCGTGCTGGGCTGCCTGTCGGAGAATGCATTTGTGCACACCGTTGCCGAGCGTCTGCCGCTGCCCATCACCATTACGTCGCCCATCACCGTCTGTCCGGGAACCACCATCGAGTGGGGCAACAATGAGGTGCCCCTCCAGGATGGATTCCTCTACAGATGGAAGATTCAAGAAAACATGCAGCACTGCGCCTCGATACAGGGCGACGCCTTTGCGAACGCTGTCACGCTGGCTGTCAACAACCACACCTCGGCTACCTATCCGGTGCAGTTCTATGTGACGCTGGAGCGTAAGTATTGCGACACTGCGGTCTACGACACCATCCACATCATTGTGCAGGGTCAGGAGTCGGTGGACGTGGACATCGAGCAGAGCGCCGACACGGTGTGCCCGGGGACCCGCGTGACCTTCACGGGAGTGGGCGGAACGGCCGTTGCCTACCGCTGGAAGACCGACGAGGAGAACCGCGTCTACAGCGGTGCCACCTTCAGCCACACCTTCAACACCCCCGGCGACCATGTGGTGACGCTCATGTACAGCGTGCTCGACTACTGCACCAACACGCAGTTCTTCACCTCCGAGACCACACACGTCTATGTGCATCAGGCGCCGGTGTCGAACGGTATGTACCTCAACTCGGCCGGCAACTACATCGGCGTTTATGTGCCCACGCCCAACAACTACAGCTATGAGTGGTACTTCGGAGGGACGCTCCTGACGGGTTCCACGAGCGACACCATCGGCTTCCGCGGCTACGGCTGCTACCGCTGCGTGATTACCAATGCGGCGGGCTGCACCAAGACCGTGAGCGGATGCCTCAACGAACCTTCCCAGCCCTGCACCCAGGTGGGGTGGAACGTCGTCTCCTACGACCCCTGCACGGCCACCCTGCACCTCGAGAGCCAGGTGAGCGGCCAGGTGGGCTGGAGGATTGACGGCGGCCAATACAGCATCCAGTACCAGAACAGCACCCACAGCGAGGTCTACATCACCTTCGAGGAGGCGCACTTCTATCACATCACCGCCTACTCGCTGGGCGACAACTGCCAGTTTAGCCAGTACAGCTACAACGTGACCTTCATCCCCGACTTCACCTTCGAGAAACA
>DECD01000008.1:7508-7895 GCA_002349055.1 Bacteroidales bacterium UBA2939
GTTCCGTGCATCAACTTCCTCGCCCACGACGCAACCTACACCCACTCCGTGAGTCCCAGCGGCAGCTACACCTTCCAGCTCACGCAGCCCTTCAACTGCCTGCTGGGGACGGTGACGTTCAACAACACATTCCGCGACCGCCTCTATGTCACCGCCTCCAACGGCTCGGCCAATCCCGTGCGCACTTGCGACAACAGCCCGCTCGTGCTGACGGCCAGCCTGCAATCCGGCACTCCCATAGCGCAGACCACCTGGACCTTCAGCGACGGCACCTGGTTCGAGGAGGACGGCAACACCTTCTACCACACCTATCCCATGGCCAACAGCCTCTACACGGTGACGGCCTCGGTGCTCGACCAGAACGGATGCCCCATCTCCAAGACCGTC
>DECD01000008.1:8200-8352 GCA_002349055.1 Bacteroidales bacterium UBA2939
GGCGACAGGGTGAAACTCTTCGGCGCCCCGGGTCCCGACTCGAGCGAGTACCTCTTCGACTGGACCGTCCAGGATCCCAACGGTGGCCACGCCTACTATAGCAGCGCCACGGTGACCCTGCGGCCCACCATTCCCGGCACCTACACCATCAA
>DECD01000021.1:0-640 GCA_002349055.1 Bacteroidales bacterium UBA2939
GCCTATTGGAATGGCATGAAGGTGCACGTGTGGGGCTTTGCTCTCGCTGGTGTCGACGAGCCTACCTACATCGACAACTACGGTGGTTGGATGTACCCGCTGATGGCATCCGACAGCATGTATCTCGGCACGGGCAACATCAGCTAAGGAAAACGAAATTATTAACCTCTAAAACAAAAGCATTATGGGTAAAATGAAAATGGGAATCCTGAGCGATTTCCGCAACAAAATCGGTACCGTGGTTGGTCAGCGTTGGCGTGCTGGTCAGTACACCACTCGCGCCTACGTCAAGGATGTGCGCAATCCTAACACCGCCAAACAGCAGCTTCAGCGCGCAAAATTCTCCGTCCTCGGAAAACTCGCCGCCGAATTCCAGGTGGCTTGTGAGGCTGGTTTCCGTCCTCTTTTGAGTTCGAAGCCCACCACCGCCGTCGCCGAGTTCGTCAAGCGCAACAGCGCCGCTATCCACGCCAACACCGTCGACAGCGTCACCATCGACTACGCCGACCTCGTTGTCGCAGCTGGTGGTCTGGTCAACGTCCGTTTCGGCACTCCTCAGTTCGACACTCCCCAGCAGGTCGACGTGAGCTTTGCCGACAACATGGGTTCGGGCATCCACACCTCCCTCACCGACATCGTC
>DECD01000021.1:827-12696 GCA_002349055.1 Bacteroidales bacterium UBA2939
ACACCGGCCGCGTCTCCGACAGCGTCTACATCGGCACGGGCAACATCGGTTGATTCCTTCTTCCCTTCCTACTTTACTTTTCCAGCGGGACTCCTCAAACAAGGGGAGTCTCGTTTTTATTGGTAATTGGTAATTGGTGAATTTTAAATGCACCCAATATACGACCCGCACCACAATAAATCCTGCCACGGCGTATAAAAAAGACGCGGCAGGCCGACGTCTCTACAATGAATGTGTCGCTGCCACACCGAAGGACATAAAGCAGCGTGTGGAATGGTCGTTCGAGATTGCCGACAAGATAGATGGCATCTTGAAGGAACGCGGTATGACCCAGAAAGAGTTTGCCCGACAGATAGGACGGTCGGAGGCCGAGGTGTGCCGATGGGTAGGCGGTACTCACAATTTCACATTGGCGACGCTGGCCAAGATTTCGGATGCATTGGGGGTACCACTGATACGGATTTGAGTAATTTGTTAATTTCCCGTAGGGAATTTCTTTTGATCAACACGGTACGAAAAGCCTATGAAGACCCTATCAACACCCTACCAACCAAGGAGGATTTTGGAGAGGAGCTTGGCGGCGGGCTGGTTGAGGCGGTGGCCGAACTTGTCGCACCAATGAATCTCGTAGCCGAGGCGTTGCAGTGCGGCGGCGTTCTGTTTGGCGGGTTCGCGGCCCACCAGCTCGTCGTCGGTGGAGAAGAGCGCCACCATGCGTTTAGCGGCTCGCGGGGTGCGCTGGTCGCGGAGAGCCATGTAGCGTTTCACGAGGGGTTCGTCGATGGTGTATTCGGTGGCGCCGTCCTCGCGCTCGCAGTGGTAGGGGTGCTTGCCGTAACCGATGCGGCGCAGGGTTGTCTCGATGTTATAGGTGGGGTTGATGGCCACCTTGACGGCCTCGGGGGCGTCGAGATAGAGCAGGTAAAGTCCTCCGAGCGAGGTGCCTGCGATGAGGGTGGGGGAGAAGACGTTGACATAATCCTCCAGGATGGCCATAGCCTCCTCGGGTTCCACCGGCAGTTCGGGCGAGAGCCACTCGTAGCCGTCGAGGTAGTGGCCGAGCGACGACTTGGTGCCGCTCTTGGCTCCGCTGCCCATGCCGTGGACATAGAGCGCGTAGGGCTTTTCCTTGGACATATAGGCGTAGGGGTCGCCCTTGTAGGACTCGTTCGCTCCTCGGCGGTCGCGTTCGTAGCTCATATTTTACTACGTTTGAGGAGAAATGGAAGTAGTATCTGATGAAAACCCTGGGCGATGTCGACGGGGACATAGTCGATGCGGTACTGCATGGCGCGTTGGCGCAGGGTGGCGAAGAGGTCGGTCATCTGTCGGCGGTAGTTGTCGGCGACCTCCTCGGGCTGAACTTTCAGCTGGCGGCCGCTCTCGAGGTCGATAAAGAGGTGTGGCCGCGGGTCGTAGTCGAGGTTAACCTCGTGGGCGAAGTCGTAGGTGTGGAAGATGATGACTTCGTGTTTGTTGTGGCGGAGGTGGCGCAGGGCGTCGAAGAGGGCCTCCTGGGTGTCTGAGTGACTGGGTGTCTGAGTGGCTGAGTTCGTGAAAGCGTCGGTGAAGAGGACGACGAGGGAGCGCTTGTGGAGTTGCTCGGCCGTGAGGTGGAGAGCCTCGGGGATGTTGGACTGTAGAGACGCGGCCTGCCGCGTCTCCCCAGTATTGAGCAACTTGTCGAGCAAACCCAGCAGGTATTGCTGGTGGACGCTGCTGGAGCGGCAGGGTGTCTGCTGGTCGATTTGTCCACTGAAGAGGCTGAGGCCGAAGGCATCGCGCTGGCGGTGGAGAATCTCTATCAGCACGGCGGCGGCATAGACGGCGAAGGTGAGCTTGTTGGGGCGCTCGATGTCGCCGTGGCGCTCCGTGGGGAAGAGCATGGAGCCGCTCTGGTCTATCAGCAGCTGGCAGCGCAGGTTGGTCTCCTCCTCGAACTGCTTGACATAGAGGCGGTCGGTGCGGCCATAGAGATGCCAGTCGATGTTCTTGGTGCTTTCGCCGGTGTTGTACTGGCGGTAGTCGGAGAACTCGACAGAAAAGCCGTGAAAAGGACTTCTATGCCTGCCTGTGATGAAGCCTTCCACCACCTGACGGGCAAAGAAGTCAAGGGACTTATAGCGAGAAATTTGACCTCTATCCATTTTGGAGTTAAGGAGAAAGGAGATAAGGAGTTAAGACAATACCATCTGTTTTGGTCATTGTTGCGGCAAAAACTATTGCCTTAACTCCTTATCTCCTTAACTACTGTCTCCTTACAGCAATGCATTCAGTTTTTCAGCAAGGGTTTCCTTGGCCACGAGGCCGACGCTCTTGTCGACGGGCTGGTCGCTGCCGCCTTTGAAGAAGAGGACGGTGGGGACGTTGCGGATGCGGAACTTGGCGGCGAGGTCGCTGCACTCGTCGACATCGGCGGTGCCGATCATCACACGGCCTTCATATTCTTTCTCGAGTTCCTCGATACGGGGGGCGAGGGCTTTGCAGGGGCCGCACCAGGTGGCGCCGAAGTCGACCATCACGGGCTTGCCGGAGGCAATCATTTCGTTGAAGTTGGATTCTGTGACTTTCATAATGTTATTTTTATTGTTTCATTTTTTTACAGCAATTTCCGTGCCAAATTATTTTGCACGGAAATAAATGGTCATGGGGACGCCGTGGAAGTCCCACAGCTCGCGCATGCGGTTCTCGACGAAGCGCTTGTAGGGGTCGCGGACATACTGCGGCAGGTTGCAGAAGAAGACGAACTGGGGGTAGGCCGTGGGCAGCTGGGTGATGTATTTGACCTTGACCCATTTGCCTTTGACCGAGGGCGGCGGGTTCTGCTCCTTGACGATGGGCAACAGCGTGTCGTTGAGTTCGGCGGTGGAGATGCGGCGGGAACGGGCCTCGTAGACCTGCTTGGCGGTCTCCAACACCTTGAAGATGCGCTGCTTGTTGATGACCGAGGTGAAGACGATGGGCACGTCGTCGAAGGGGGCGATGCGCTCCTTGATGAGACGCTCGTAGTCGCGGTGGGTGTTGGTCTCTTTCTGCACGAGGTCCCACTTGTTGACCACGATGACCACGCCCTTGTGGTTGCGTTGGATGAGGGAGAAGATGTTGAGGTCCTGCTGCTCGAGGCCCTGGCTGGCGTCGAGCATGAGGATGCAGACATCGGAAGCCTCGATGGCGCGGATGGAGCGCATGACGGAGTAGAACTCGAGGTCTTCGCTGACCTTGGCCTTGCGGCGCAATCCGGCGGTGTCGACAAAGTTGAAGTCGAAGCCGAAGAGGTTGTAGTGCGAGTAGACGCTGTCGCGCGTGGTGCCCGCGATGGGGGTGACGACGGAGCGGTGCTCGCCGGTAATCATATTGATAAAGGAGCTCTTGCCCACATTGGGACGTCCGACCACGGCGATGCGGGGCAGGCCGTCGGTGGGGTCGTCCTCGCCCGAGTCGAAGTCCTTGACCAGGGCGTCGAGGAGGTCGCCCGTGCCGCTGCCGGTGACACCGGCAATGGGGTAGGGCTCGCCAAGGCCGAGGGAATAGAACTCGGCAAGGGAGTCCATCTGGGCGCTGTTGTCGACCTTGTTGGCCGCCAGCACCACGGGCTTGGGACACTTGCGCAGCATCTCGGCCACGTCCTCGTCCATGGGGGTGAGGCCCTCGCGGGCATCGACAAGGAAGAGAATGACATCGGCCTCGTCGATGGCGAGGGAGACCTGCTTGCGGATTTCGACTTCGAACTCGTCGTCGCCACCCATGACATAGCCACCGGTGTCGATGACGGAGAAGCGTTTGCCGTTCCAGTCGGAATGGCCGTATTGACGGTCGCGAGTCACGCCGGCGGTCTCGTCGACGATGGCGTTGCGGCTTTCGGTGAGGCGGTTAAAGAGGGTGGATTTGCCGACGTTGGGTCGTCCTACGATAGCGATAATATTCATTTTTTACTCTTTGACAGCTTCGATTTTGGTGCGATCACCTTTGCCAATGAGGATGTTGAGACCAAACTTGAGGTTGACGGCCTTGGATTCAATCAGGTAGAAGTTGCTGATGTAGTCGGCCATGAAGTAGAGCTGCGCAATGGTGAACGGGGTGAGGATGATGCCGATACCGGGGTTGAAGGGGTCGAAGGTGGAGCCGTCGCTGACCAGGGAGTTGCCCACGATGACCTCGGCCCAGTTGTAGAAGTTGGCACCGAGGGTGAGGGTGGTGTTGAAGCGGAAGGTGTTGCTGACAGACTGTTTGAAGCCCGAGCTGCTGGAAGACTTGCAGAGCAGACCGCGGTCGAGCTGGCCGTGGAAGAGCAAACCGGCACGCAGAATCTTGGCGAAACTGTAGCTGGCACCGAGGTTAATCTTGGTGGGGATGGGGAACCAGTAGTCGCCGGCATCCTCGCGCGAGGGAGTCATGCTGGAAATCTGGTCGCGGATGTAAGTGGTCACCGAGTCGATGTTGAAGGTACCGTTGTTGAGGATGGTGCTCACATCGAGGCCGTTGAACTCAATGAGACCTTGTCCGCCCTCGGGAGTCCAGGTGGAGACATTGTTTTTCCAGTGGATACCGGCGGTGAGGTCGTTGATGGCGAGAGAGAAGGTGAAGGGACCCATCTCGTATTTGGCACCAAGGTCGAAAGCAAGACCCGTGTTGAGGTTGGAGAAGACGTCGCCCATCTTGACGACGAACTGGTGCTTGTTGGTGTCGTAAGGGGCGAAGGTCGAGAGATGGATTTCGTAGTACATGCGGGCGGAGACCGAATCGACATTATCTTCGGTGTTGAAGACAATCTTGGTGTTGTCGGTCTGTATGTTGGCTATGCCTCCGAGCAGCTTGACACGGCCGCCGACGGTGAGGCCGAGGTCCTCGAACTTGTATCCCATGCCGAGGCTGGTCTCCAGGTAGGAGGTGACATTCAAGATGTCGCCATTGAGCATCTCCACTTCGGGAACGATGGCTCCAGTCTCGGTGATATTACCCTGAAGGATGGCGTCGACGGTGGATTTGGGAAAGCCGAAGCTGAGGTTGCTGACAATGCGCGTGTTGAAGGTGAAGAACATATTGTTGACCTTGAAGCCGAAACCGAGGAGGTTGACATTGGCGGCAAGGCGGAAGTTGTTCTTCTCGCTCATGTTGTCGAAGATGGTGTTGATGTCGATGAGGGTGTTTTGGGACTTTTTGTCATAGCGGAGAAAATTGTTGACGCCAATGGGACTTCCCAACTGGATGTCGGCACCGGGCAGCATGAGGTAGAAGGTGTTGTTGGTCGGGAAGAACGCCATGTTGTCAATGTTCGACTGAGGCGTGCGCAGCGCGTGATAGAAGAGATTGTTGGTCTCGCTATAGTTGATCTGCGCGTGGGAAATTGAAAATTGAAAATTGAAAATTGAAAATAGGGCTAACGCCAAAAATATCTTTTTCATTGTTTGTTCCTCCTGAGTTTGAGTTAGAGAATACCGTTATGGGTGACAGGTATGTCCACATTCATCGACGGCGTGAGCACCAGGTAACCCTTCATCTTCAGGTAGTCGGTCCTACGGACGCAGACATGCTTGCTGTCGCTGTCGATTTTGAGGAGTACCTTGAGTTTCCGGGCATCTTTCATCTTCTCCAGGTCGGATTTGGAGAGTATGGCTTCCATGACGGTCTTCGTCTCTCCGTCGGAGATGAGTTGCGCGGGGTTGGCGGGATTGGCCTTGGTGGGCGATGCGGCAATGTTCTCATTCGTGAACACCGTGACAAGGTTGTTGCCATTGGCATCCTGCATGGTGGCATTGACGTTGAACTTCAGCGGAATGCCGTTCAGGAAGGTGAGGTTGAAACGCGATTTTGAAATCTCCACGTCGATGCCATCGCCAAGGGAGGCAAGGATGGAGTCGAGGTTGATGGAGGAGAGACCCTGGCCGAGGTCGAGGTCATAGTTGTATTGCAGGTTGTTGAACTCCACGCTCAGCGGCATCTTCACATCGACTTTGGCCGAATAGATGAGCTGCGTCATTCTCAGGCTGTCGAGCATATCGTTATAGGTGATATTGTTGAGGATAATGCTGTCTATTAGGTCGGACCTGACATACATACGGCAGCGGAAGGAGACCATCAGTTTGCGGGGCATGTCGTTGACGATAGAGGCCACGTCGATACTGTTGAAATTGCGTTCCGTGGTGTCCGTGATGTTGTCGAATTCGATGGCGGGAACCGTGAAGTCGGAATAATACTTCTTGACGCCGTCGTGGTCTTCGTAGGCAATAACCACTCGGTCGAATTTGCCCCTGATGAATTGACGGTAATAAGGACTGCAAGAGCCAAAGGCGCGTGCGCTGAGATTCACCCAGATGTGCTCAATGTTAATCTGGTTGTGGTAATCAACATCGTTGAAGAAGTCGATTGCTATGGTGTCGGCAAAGACGGTGTCCTTGGGGAACCATACGGTGTCCGACCCTTTGAATCCGTTACCCTTGCGCGCATTGACTCTGGGGGCGTGTTTGCCGAGCATGGCACTGGTGGCCTTGATGGTGTCCTGTTTGGAACCCGAGTAGGTGAGGGTCAGGATTTCCTCGGTGGTGTCGATATAACCCGTGAACTGGGCACTCAGGCGCGAGAGCAGGTCGTTGATATTCAGCTCGCCCGAGGCGACAGGAACGCCAAACTGGGGGCTGGCCTCGCCGGAGACGTGGATGGGATGGCGGAAAAGCTCCAAATCGTCGTCGCGGAGGCATGATGTCAGCGCCCCTAAAACGAAGAGGAGAGCGGCAAATAATATGCTTTTCTTCATGTTGTTATGGGTTTTAATATTTAAAATTCAGTTTGTTAACATTCTCTCCGAGAGAGATTATATTTGCAAATATACAAAAAATATCCGAACAATCAAGATATTTTTTAGTCACACATGATGTAGAGGTCGTCCCTTTGGTTGAGGAAAAGAATGGGGATGGCAGGAGTTTTCTTGATTAGACGCAACGCCGTGGGTGGCGAGAAGAGGTCGAGGAAGTCGCGGTCGCGCTCGTCGGCCACCAGCGAGATGAAGAGGTCCACCCCCGGCTGGGCGATGGCCTTGGGGTCGGGGTCGGCAAACTGGTTGCCCTCGGGCAGCGGCAGCAGCTGGTAGGCAATGTTGAGCGAGGAGAAGATTTTCTCCAGATAGCGCACATTGTTGTCCAGCCGCCGACGGAAGTCGTGGTCGGTGTAGGGGTGGTGGTAAACCGCGATGTCGCTCTGGCAGAAACGGGCGAAATAGGAAGCCCAGAGGAGCTTCTCCTTGCTCTCGCGCTGGTGGTTCAGCGTCAAAGCCACGGTCTTGAACTCGGAGGCCGCTCCGGCCTGTACCACCAAGTAGGCTATCTTCGCCTGCCTGAAGTTCTTCAGTATCTGCCTTGGGTGCGACGAACTTCCCTTCGGTGCGTCGGGGTTGGCCAAGGTCACCGCCAGCACCACGTTGAAGGCCGTGGGCATGGCCTCCACCACCGCGGCCCAGTCACTCTTGAGGGCGGCGAAGGACACGCCCAGGCTCTCCACCCAACTCTCCGCATCGGGACTGGTTGTGAAGAGAATGATGTCTTTCTTCAAGCTGGCTGACAGTTGTTTGACCACCGGCATGAGCCGCTCGGCATCCCCGCGGCTGTCGGCACACAGGGCCACAAACTGGTCTTTCTTCTGTTTCTGCTGTGCGGCCATTACTATAGGATTATCGTGATGTCGCCTTTCAGTTCGGTCTCCACCTGGTTGTGGCAACGGATGGTGCAGGTGTAGGTGTAGACGCCGGGCAGGCAGCGCTCGTTGCGATAGGTGCCGTCCCAGCGGCAGTTGGTGAGGTCGCGGCTCTCATACACACATTCGCCCCAGCGGTTGAAGACGGCGATGTGGATTTCGGAGAGCAGCGGACTGCTGAAGTCCACCACGTCGTTCACGCCGTCGCCGTTGGGAGTGAAGGCGTTGGGAATGACATAGTCGGGAGCGCCGCAGATGATGTCGGTGCATTTCAGGCAGACGGTGTCCGTCGCCGTGCATCCGGTGGCGGTGGTGGCGGTGACGGTGTAGCAAACGGCGGTGTCTGAAGGCGTAGCCGTAGGGTTCTGCGCATCGGGACGGTCGATGTCGGTGGCCGGCGTCCAGAGGAAGGTGACGCTGTCGGCCGCCTGTCCCACGTCGGCATGCAGTCCCACGGGCTCACCCACGTAGGCCGTGTATTTGTCGGCCCAGGCGTTGAGGCTGTCGAGCTCATGGTTGCGGCCAATGACCGTGGTGTCGGTAAGGGGGCAGCCCAGCGAGGTGAGGGTGGTGATGTAGGTGCCTTCGCAGAGGCCCTGGATGAGGGTGTCTCTCGGCGATATCTCGGGAATGGCGCTGAGGTCGTAGCGTATGTTTATCCACCCTTTGCAACTGTCGTCGCAGAGCATCGGCGAGACGGTCTTCTCATAGGCGGGCGTGGCAGGATTGTCGAGGGTGAAGTCCTGCTCCCACTCGCATCCGTAGCCCGTTGCCGTGGCGCGGTAGGTGCCGGCGGCAAGACCCGTGAAGGTGAAGGTATTGCCCTGCTGTGAGGGCGTGTACTGGGTTCCTCCGCGTGTGAGGTTGAGCTGCGTCGAGTCGGCCTCGATGCCCGGCCCAAGGCGGAAGAAGACGCTGCCGTCGGCCGAGTCGTGGCAGCTGATGGCCGTCGTCTGCCAGAGGTCGACCAGCGTGTAGGTCTGCACCTCGAAGGTGTCCACCTCATAGCATCCCGGGGCCGAGACTTTCAGCAGGTAGGTGCCCGCCTCGTTGACCCAGGGGTTGGCCACCGTGGGGTCGCTCACCTCTCCCGAAATCCATTGGTAGGTGGCGCCGAGCCGCGGTTGCAGCCCTATCTGTATCTGTGCCCCCGAGCAGGCAATCAGTGGCTCGAAGCTGTAGCCGCCGTCGCCAATGACGTGCAGCGTGTGGCGTTGGGTGTCGGCTTCCGAACAGCCGCCGGGCATGCGGGCTATGAGGGTGACAGTGTAGAGGCCGCCCGCGCTGTAGGTGTGGCTGGGGTTGCGCTCCGTCGAGGTGGCGCCGTCGCCGAAATGCCACTCGAAGGAGGTGCCGCGGCCCGTGTTGCGGAAAGTGACGTTGTAGGGGGCGCAGCCTGTCGTGGGCAGTATGAATTCGGCCACGGGGAAGTCGTCGGTGACGTTGAAGCGGAAGAGGGCGTTGTTGCAGTTCGAGGCCCGGTTGCTGTCGCTCCAGGCATTGGCGGTGGTGGGGAAGCCCTGCGTCCCGCCGCACGAGCCGCATACCGACTGGTAGAGCGTGGCCAGGCGGTCGAAACGGCTGGTGCCGCCGTCCACATGGTCGGCACCGCCGCGGTAGGTGTCGCCTTCCATGTGCAGCTCGCCGAAGAAGGTGGCGTAATCCAGGTTGTTGGCATCGGCGTCGATGCTCATGATGTAGAAGTCCTGGCCGTCGGTGGTGTCGCTGTAGTATATGTTGGGTGTCGACGGCGGGGTGCTGCCCAGCGTGGTCTCCATGCCCGTGGTGCCCGCGGTGTGCCAGCTGGCAATGTAGGGCACGAAGTCGCGGCCCCAGCCAACGGCATAGATGCGGTTGCAGATGTCGGCGGCGAAGGCGGTGGGCGAGAGGTTGATGCGTCCGGGAGTGCCGAAGAGGGTGCTCCACACGCGGTTGTCAAGGTCGGGCTTCATCCGCATCAGCAGCATGCCGCTGTTGTAGACGCTGTAGCCGGCATTATAGATGAAGATGCTGGTACCCATGGGCTTGGTTTGCCCGAAGAGGAACACCTCGTCGTGCTTGCCCGAGCGTACGAAATAGAGCTGGTCGTAGAAACGCGCCCCCACAAAGGTTGAGGCCATCAGACGGTCGCCGTTGTACGAAATCTTGCTCACGAAGCCGTCGGCCGGGCCACCGCCATAGGTGGGCTGCCAGGCATTTTCCGTGGTGGGGAAGTTGCTGCTGTTGGTGCCGCCGCACACTAGGAGGTTGTAGGCCGAGTCGACGTCGATAGAATACACCGCATCGTCCTGGTAGCCGCCCAGGTAGGTGCTCCACAGCAGGGTGCGCAGGTTGTGGTCGAGCTTGAAGACCACGCCGTCCTGCCGCCCACGGTGGGTGGGCTGGAGGCTGCCGGCGGTGGTGGGGAAGTTGCTGCTCATTGTGGTGCTACCCACATAGACGTTGTTCAGGTCGTCGGTGATAATCTCGCCGCGGGCACCGTCGCCATAGTTGTAGTAGAGTGAGTCGTTGCCGCCCATGATGATGTTGTAGTTGTTGTTGAAATGCTGGCGGTAGTTGAGGCCGTCGTTGCCGCTGCCGCCCACGTAGGTCGATGCCTGGAGCTGGCTGCCGTCAGCACTCAGTCGGCTCACAAAGATGTCGCTGCCCGTGGGGAACGCCAGCTGCGAGGTGTTTTCATAGCTCAGGCTGTCGCCGCCCTGGTGACGCTGCTGGTAGGCCCCCTCGGTGGTGGGGAAGTCGGTCGACCCCGTGGTGCCGAACACTATCAGCTCGTCGAACGAGTTGACAAACAGGCTGTGCGGCATGTCCGTCGAGCCGCCGCCCAGATAGGTGGCATAGAGGCACAAGTCGCCGAGGGCGTTGAACTTGAAGATGCCCACATCGGCACAGCCGCCCGACTCCTCCATGTAGGCGCCCGGCGACACGGGATAGCCCACGCCGAATACCAGGCCCGCCGTGTAGACGTTCTTCTCCGAGTCGTAGGCCGCCGTGGTGCCCCAGTTGTCGGCCGTCGAGCCTGTGTAGGTGGAGAAAATCAACACAGGGTCGATGACCAATTTCCTATTGTGGTTATACTCACCCAGTTCTATCGTCACCCGCCATTTCTCACCTTTCATCTTCTCCACTCTCCACCGACTTTCAATCTTCACCATGTCACCCGCACCATACGTCTGATACACATAGGGCTTAGATTCTATCACATTGCGTAGGGAGGTCTGGACAAACAATGCCCCGGAACTCCCCACACTCACACCATCCACACCTTCATATTCGATGACTATCTGCGATGCATCGGCGCCAGGCTCGACAATGAAATTGTATTTCAGCGCCCGCTGGCCGCCGTAGATTTCAAAAGCCACTCCCGGATAGAGCTCCTCGTAGCGTACCGCCACATAGCTCCCCACGCGCGAACGCCACCGCGACGGGTCGTCGCCAATGAAATAGTTGCTGTAGCCATCCCTCCGTTCATAGCCTGTCGGCAGAGTGGGGGAGGCTCCCGCAAAAGTCATCTTGTAAGCATGACAGCGGAGCTTTCCACTTTCCTCTTTCCACTTTTCACTCCCTCCGGGATGCTCCCTGTGCTCCCGCAGCGCCACGGTGAGGCCGTCGCTCTCCAGAAACACCGCCGCGTCCTTCAGCTGCACGGCGTATCTCACCTTCTGATTCCACTGCCCGAGGTTCTCCGTGAAGCTCACCAAGGTCCCTGCCCCCAGCGTGTCGCGCTCGTTGCGAGCCCACGCCGAGAGGCTGACTGTCAATATCATAGCAAGAGCGAACCAACGCCCTGTCCTGTGCCAATTCATAATGTATTCATATAAAAATGCCGTTGCAAATTTACACAAATAATTTGACATGGACAAAAACTGAAATTTGAAGAACGTTAATTTCCGTCAATTATCCGTTAATTACCAGAAATTTAATTAACGAAAAAATTAACGGACAATTAACGGCAATTAACGTTTCAAACACACCTCTCACCGGGCGATGGTCAGTTTCCTTGTGGCGGAGCCTTGCGGTGTTTGTAGCCGCACCAGGTAGACGCCTGCCGGGAGGTGGCTCACGTCGAGGTCGGCTTTCTCCCCCTCGATACGGCTCTCGCCCACAATCCGCCCCTCCAGATTGACAATCTGTAGAGACGCGGCCTGCCGCGTCTCCCCAATCTGCCGCGTCTCCCCCTGCGACG
>DECD01000021.1:12916-13174 GCA_002349055.1 Bacteroidales bacterium UBA2939
CCCGGCGCAGGTGGATGTAGTACCGACCCTCGGCGAGGTTGAGTGCCGCCATCACGCTGTCGTTGACAATGAAGGTGCTGTCGGTGAGGGTGTCGGAGACAAAGAGGGTGCTGTCGGCGGGGTAGGAGGAGATGGCTATTTGATAAAGGTTAGTGTCGCCCTCCCACCAGTTGAAGCGCACGAGCCCCTGCCGGCTCTCGGTCACCGTCGGCTTCGCCGCCGGACACGGCAACTCCAGAATGGGTAGAATATAGTCGA
>DECD01000021.1:13236-32993 GCA_002349055.1 Bacteroidales bacterium UBA2939
ATAGTCGCGTAAGTTTAAGTGCCCGACATAAAATGTATCTGGGACATTGACTTTTGTATTAAATAGAAAAATGTTACAAGGAACTATTCGGATACCATCTTCTCTTTCGCAATCAGGAAATGTATAATACATTCTTTTGTGAAAAATTTCATCTTGTCCACAGAGAGAGTCAATCATTTGTAAACCGGTGGATGCATTGTAAGAAAATACCCCCAATACCATATCGTCGGGTAAATCAGGTTGGTCTGACATTGTGGCTATTCCACAGATGCTGGCACCGGAATGAATAATGTGTTTTATGAGTTGAGGGTTCATTGCAAGCTCTCTACTTAAATAGTGAGACCTAATATAAGGATAACTTGCAAGAACAGAATGGTCTACAAGTGCGTCAGTTCTCCATTCGAGAAGAACAGATTGGCTGAAACAGGAATCCATAAACGGAATTGTATCTTGTGCCGACATGGGCAGCATTGCAATGATGCTCCAAAGGAATAATAAAAGACGTTTCATACTTATTATTATATTTGATTTGTTCATCTGCCACAAGTATAACCCCATACCCAATTATAAGTGTTTAACGTATTCTGTGGTCGGATTATCGATATGGGTGACCATGTTAGTGGGTCCAAAATAGTTACGGTTGGATTATTTTTTAGGGTTGACACTTTTAATGTGCCAAGTTCCACGCAATTTGGTTCGTTAGAAGGTGAGGCTATTTGTTGTATGTATGTGTTATCTTTCTTGCCGACAGAGATGAAATAAAAGATTTTTTGTTTTATAATTTATTGTATTATTATGGTTATTAATGTATTGTGTAAAAATGGGGCTTTCTCTCACTATTGCAAATATACTAATAATTTTTATTAGAAACAAATTTTTTTTATTCTTTCTAGCCGAGATCGGAAATCAGCGAGTTACGAGGCAAAAAATCGACTTAAAACTCTGGTTTTGTGATTTATAGTGGAAAGGTTAATGTGTAACTGCTTGATACTTAGCACCAAGTCCGTATCAACTCCGACTCAACTCCGACTCAACTCCGTATCAACTCCTACCACGGTAGGAGTTGGTAGGGTCTTGGTAGGTAGATGGTAGGGCGTTCATACGGTTGATATACTTATTGTTATGCTGGTTTTTGGCCTGTGGGGCACGGAGAGGGGCGAAAAGGGATTGCAGGGCGGGGAAGAGAGGGAGGAAAGGGCAAAAAAAAAGAGAGAACATCGCTGTTCTCTCTTTCCGTGTGACTCCTGCAGGATTCAAACCTGCAACCTTCTGATCCGTAGTCAGATGCTCTATTCAGTTGAGCTAAGGAGCCATCTGCTCTTTCGGGCTTTTCTTTCCCTGAAAGCGAGTGCAAAAGTACTAACTTTTTAGATACTGACCAAATTTTTTTTCAATTTTTTTTTACTTAAAAACGTATCGCTATATATATTAGTACTTTACGTAGCAAAATTTTCTATTTTAAATTCTCAATTTTCAATTTATCCCGTATACTTCGCGGTATAAAAGGTCGCGAATTTCGCAAAATTCGTCATCATCGAGTTCGTATTTCGACATAATGATCATGGGCACCTCCTTGCCGCCCTCGCGGTAGGGGGGCTGCACGTAGGGCTGGGGGTTCTGGAAGAAGCCCATGCTGGCGTAGAACTCCACGCGGTGGTCGGCCACCTCGTTGTTGGGCAGCTCCACCTCGAGCACCACCTGCTCCTGCTGCTGCGAGAGGAAGTTGAGGAAGGTGGCCTTGCCGAGGCCCTGGTTGCGGAGCTCCTCGTCGATGGCAAAATGTTCTATGTAAATAAGGTCTTCGAAAGTCCAGTAGGTGAGGATACCCACCGGGTCGTCGCCGTTTTCGGCCACGAGGAAATGGAATTTGCCGGCATCTCTATGCCGGAGACTAGAGAAGGGCGGGCGTTCCTGCTCGGGGAACGCCTCTTCAAACAGGCTTTGCGCAAAGTGCGAATGGTCGCTTTCTGCTAATGTTTTAAATGTAATCATTATATTTATAAATCTTTATTTACTTTTAGACTTTTTTACTTTTAGACTTTTTGACTTTCTGACTTTTAGACCTTACAGGAAACTAAAATTGTTGATTTCAAAACGGACGAAGAGGCCGTGGTGCCATCCCCAGGAGTCGTAGCCTTTGAGGTTAGCCTTGGAGTGGTGGCAGGTGTAGCCGGCCTTGACGGCGCCAATGCCGCGGATGCTGTAGCCCACGAGGCCGCTCATGAAGACACCCAGCCCCAGCCCCCCTTGGTTCACATATTCGTAGCTCCCCACCCCGATGTCGGGCGACTGGCCGTTCCAGACGTCGAGTATCGAGTAGGTGGAGCCGTTGATTTCCATGAGGCTCTCCCTGACTTTGGCGTTGTTGAGGTTGAGGCCCAGGTCGAGCTCGAGGCAGAGGTTGTCGCCGAGGGCGACGGTGCGCGTCAGGGCCAGGTCGATATTGATGCGGTCTTCCTTGCCGAGCATGCCGCAGCGTATGTACTGGCGGTCGCCGATGATGCCGGCCCCGGTCTCGGTGCTGAGGTTGAAGGCGCCGATGGCCTGGAGCCGCCAGAGGTCGAAGCGCAGCAGCCAGCCGAAGCCGCTCTCGTAGTCGTAGCGGATGCCGAGCCCTATCTGGAGGGAGGTGCGGTAGTACATGTCGGGGTATTCGACGACCATCAGCTCGTTGTAGCTGCCTACCGACGAGGAGATGAGGCCCGCGGTTTTCAGGTCGTTCCAGATGCGGGTGCCGTAGCTGTTGCTGTGCAGCACGCGGTCGATGGTGTTGGCGTTGCCGGGACGGCCGGAATAGAAATTGGAATTGCCGTCGTCGGCCCAGATGGTGCCGGCGCTGGCGAAGACAGAGAGACCCGAGGCTCCGCGCCTCGGCACGCCGTCGTCGTCGGCCAGAGCCGACGACATGGCCAGCAGGACGGCCAGGAGTATGCCCACACGCCTCACAGGATGTTCCCCCTTTCTTTCACTATGCTCGCCAGCAGCGCCTTGGCCCTCATCAGCCGCACCTTGACGGTGCCCAGGGGCAGCCGCAGCTGTTCGGCGATTTCCTCGTAGGAGAGGTCTTCGTAGTAGCGCATCTCGATGATGCGGCGGTAGGGCTCTTTCAATCCCGCCACAATCTCCTTCAGGGCCGCGTCGCGCTGCATGCGGATCATCATCTCCTCGGGGTTGGGCTGGTTGGAAGGTATCTGGTATTCAATGAAGTCGCCGTCGTCGTTGCGGGTGATGCTGCCCAGCGACACGGTGTCGAGGCGACGCTTGCGCAGGTGGTCGATGTAGGTGTTCACGCCGATGGAGAAGAGCCACGAACTGAAGGTGCCCGTGGGGGCGTAGCGGTGGAGTTGGAGGAAAGCCTTGCTGAAGGTCTCCATGGTGAGGTCGGAGGCCGTGGTGGTGTTGTGGGTCATGCGCAGGAGCAACAGATAGAGCGGCTCGCGGTAGGAGGCCATGAGGTCGGCGTATGCCTTGTGGCTCCCATGGTCGCGGGCGTCGCACACCAGCTGGTAGTCCAGCTGCAATCGGTCGTTCGAGGCTTTCGGTTCCACCTATTTGCTGAATTTTCTGTTGTTATCTAACGGAGTTAGAACCAAAATAGTATTTGCGAGGATAAAATAAATTTCGAAGAGGGGTGCCGCGAGGTAGACCAATCCGCCCTCGAAACGCTTGGAGAGCTGGGCGAAGGTGACGATTTGCCACGCCCATTTCACCACGGCGGCGATGGCCAGCACTATCCAGGGGGTGTTGCCTCCGGCCAGCAGCAGGGCACCCATGGTGTAGAACAGGGCGACGGAGATGGGCAGGAGGTCCTCCAGCAGGCGGCCGCCGACGCTGTGCCAGTTGCGGGTCGACACGCGGGCCAGGCGCTGCTTGTGCCATTCGCCGAAGGTCTTACGGGGTTCGGTGCTCAGACAGGCATCGCTGCTGATGATGATGGCGGTGTTGGTGCGCGTGGCGTTCTGATAGACAAAGAGGTCGTCGGAACCGCCGGCCACGTTGTAGTGGCTGATGAAGGCTCCGCGCTTGAAGAAGAAGCTGCGGCGGTAGCTCAGGTTGCGGCCGCTGCCGGTGTAGGGGTGTTTCAGCAGGGCGCAGCCCAGATAGTGGGCGCTGTAGGCCAGGTTGTCGTACTGCTGGAAGGCACCGAGGAGGGTCTTGTTGCGTTTCAAACCGCAGAAGCCCAACACTATCTGGGTCTCTTTCTTCTCGTAGCCTTTCACCATGCCGCGCAGCCACTGCATGTTCTGCGGCGTGCAGTCGGGGTCGGCCAGCAGCAGGATGTCGTTCTTGGCGCTCTTGATGCCGATGGAGAGGGGGTATTTCTTGCCCTGGAAGAGGTTCACGTCCTCCTTGAAGGGCACCACTTTCAGGTGGGGATAGTAGTCTTTCAGCAGCTTGAGCACATACTGGGTGTCGTCGTGGCTCAGGTAGTCCACCACCACCACCTCGAAGTCGGGATAGTCCTGCTCGAGAAGATACACCAGGTTCTCTTTCAGCCAGGTACCGTCGTTGCGGGCCGTCAGCACGACGCTCACGGGCGGCAGGCTCTCGTTTCCTCCCTCGGGGGCGCCCTCTTTGCCCGCCTTACGGTGCCACCGACCGATGCGCAGGTGGAAGAGGCCGTAGTACATGCAGCAAAACACCAATGCCAGAAGCATCAGCGATGCAAACACAATAGATTGTGTGTCAGTGATAAAATCAGTAAAATCAAACATCCTAGTACATCAGTTTTTATGCGCAAAGATACACATTATATAATCATTGGCGTGCGCGCGTACAATAAAAATATCAACAAAAAAATCAACACCTTGTCCGTTACAGCCTGCGGCCGAGCTTGTCTATCATGCCGCTTTTCCAGACGGCGTAGTCGCCTTCGAGGATGTGATGGCGTGCCTCACGCACCAGCCAGAGGTAGAAGGCAAGGTTGTGGATTGAGCAGATTTGGAGGCCAAGGATTTCCTCGGCGCGGATGAGGTGGTGGAGGTAGGCGAGGGTATAGACACGGTCGGCCTCGGCGGTGGAATTCGGGTCGATGGGCTCGAAACAGCTCTCCCACTTCTTGTTCTTGATGTTGATGGTTCCTTCGGCGGTGAACAACAGGCCGTTGCGTCCGTTGCGGGTGGGCATCACACAGTCGAACATGTCCACACCGCGCTCGATGGCCTCGAGGATATTTTGCGGTGTGCCGACCCCCATCAGGTAGCGTGGCTTTGTTCGAGGAAGGATTGAATTAACCACCTCTATCATTTTGTACATCACCTCGGTAGGCTCGCCAACAGCTAGACCGCCGATGGCGCAGCCTTCGGGTTCCTTGCTGGCGATATACTCGGCCGAGATTTTCCTCAGCTCCTCGTACTGGCATCCCTGCACGATGGGGAAGAGGGCCTGGTGGTGTCCGTAGAGCGGTTCGGTCTCGTTGAAGCGCTTAATGCAACGATCGAGCCATCGATGCGTAAGTTCCATTGAACGTTGCGCATAGCGTTTGTCTGCATCACCAGGACAACACTCGTCGAAAGCCATCATGATGTCGGCCCCGATGATGCGCTGGATATTCATCACATTCTCCGGCGTGAAGAGGTGCTTGCTGCCGTCAATATGGCTGCGGAAGGTGCAACCCTCCTCCTTTATCTTGCGGTTGTCGGCCAGGGAGAATACCTGAAAGCCGCCGCTGTCGGTAAGCAGCGGTCGCTCCCAGCCATTGAATTTGTGCAGTCCTCCTGCTTGCCGCAGCAAGTCGCATCCCGGACGGAGATACAGGTGATAGGTGTTCCCAAGAATAATCTGGGCACCAATATCATTACGCAACTCTGATTGATGTACTGCTTTAACCGTTCCTGCCGTTCCTACGGGCATGAAGATAGGTGTCTCGATGTCGCCGTGATCGGTGTGGATAACACCGGCGCGAGCGTCACCGCAGATGGCCTTGAGGTCGAATGTCAGCATTCTCAGAGGACGATCTTTTCGATTTTGGCACGTGCTTCGAGGACGGCCATGTAGTCGTTCATAGCGCGGAGCTGGAGATCGTAGATGCTGCGCGGGCAGTCGGGGGTGAAGGGCAGCTTGCCGCTATCCCACAGTTTGATTACAGCCTCGAGGTTCTCCTTGCGGTTCTGCACATGATAGTACTCGGCTTTCATTCTGTCCTTGTAGTCGGTGGACAGCATTAACGAGGTGATGGTCTGTAAATCCATAATATATTTGTTTAAAAGGTTGATAATCGTTATCCAATCAGTTCTTTAGCCACGGCGAGGGCTTTGTTGATGCCGTCGGGGTTCTTGCCGCCGGCGGTGGCAAAGTGGGGCTGTCCGCCGCCGCCACCCTGGATTTCCTTGCCGAGTGTGCGCACCATCTGTCCGGCATTGAGTCCGGCGGCGACTCGATTCTTGCCCAAGGCGATGAGCAGCGAGGGTTTGCCGCCCGTGACGCTTCCCAGCACCACGGCCATGTTGGGGTGCTCGTTGCCCAGGGCCACGACGGCGTCTTTCACGCTGTTCACGTCATAGTCCACATGGGCAATGAGAATGGAGGAGGATTTCAGCTGCTCGGCGATGCCTTTGGCGATGCCAGCGGCTTTTTCTTTCTGCATCTGCTCGATGGCGGTTTTTGCCTGGGCGTTTTCTTCCTGCAAACGGGCGATGGAGCTGGCGAGGTCCTTGGTGCCCTTGAACATCTCGGCGAGGGCTGCAAGCTTGTCCTGCTGCTCGTCGGCGAAACGCTCGGCAGCGACGGCGGTGACGGCTTCGATGCGGCGCATGCCGGCAGCCACAGCACCCTCACTCACAATGCGGAAGGAGCCAATCATGCCGGTGTTGGCCACATGGGTACCGCCGCAGAACTCGACGCTGGGACCGTATTTCACCACACGCACCTTGTCGCCGTATTTCTCGCCGAAGAGGGCCATGGCGCCGAGCTTCTGGGCTTCGGCGATGGGCATGGCGCGGTGCTCCTCAAGGGGCAGGCACTGGCGTATCATGCTGTTGACACGGCGCTCTACCTCGCGGATTTCCTCGTGGCTGAGTTTGGCGAAATGGCTGAAGTCGAAACGCAGACGCTGGTCGTCGACGCTCGAGCCTTTCTGCTCCACATGGTCGCCCAGCACCTGGCGCAGGGCATAGTGCATGAGGTGGGTGGCAGTGTGGTTGTTGCCGATGGCCTGGCGACGCTCGGCATCCACGCTGGCGTGGAAGGTGGCCGTCAAGTTCTCGGGCAAGGTGTCGACAATATGTACAATCAGTCCGTTCTCCTTCTTGGTATTCACCACTTTCCACTTTCCACTTTCCACTTTTATCTCTCCTGTGTCTCCGGTCTGGCCGCCGCTCTCGCCGTAGAAGGGGGTGCGGTCGAAGACCAACTGGTAGAACTCCTTGTCTTTGGCTTTCACGTGGCGGTAGCGGGCGATGTGCACGTCGGCCTCAAGGGTGTCGTAACCCACAAACTCCTCCTCGATGCCGGGCAGCAGCTCCACCCAGTCGTCGCTTTCCACCTTGGCGGCTCCGCGGCTGCGCTCTTTCTGCTCGGCAAGCCCTTTGGAAAAACCTTCCATGTCGACCGTCCAGCCTTTCTCGCTGGCCATCAGCTGCGTGAGGTCCACGGGGAAGCCGTAGGTGTCGAAGAGTTCGAAGGCAAAAGCACCGTCGACGACCTTCTTGTTGGCATTCTTGGCCACATAGTCTTCGAAGCGTTTGATGCCACCGGCGAGGGTGCGCAGGAATGCCTGTTCCTCCTCGAGAATGATGCGCTGGATGAGTTCCTGCTGTTTCTTGAGCTCGGGGAACTGATGGCCCATCTGGGCGACCAGCGTGGGAACCAACGTGTTGATAAAGGGCTCGTTGAAGCCGAGGAAGGTGTAGCCGTAGCGCACGGCGCGGCGCAGGATGCGGCGGATGACATAGCCGGCCTTGACGTTGGAGGGCAGCTGGCCGTCGGCGATGCTGAAGCTCACAGCACGCAGGTGGTCGGCGCAGACGCGCATAGCGATGTCGGCATCCTCGTTGTCGCCGTATTTCTTGCCACACTTGGCGGCAATCTCCTGAATCAGGGGTTGGAAGACGTCGGTGTCGTAGTTCGAGCGTTTGCCCTGCATTACCATGCAGAGGCGCTCGAAGCCCATACCGGTGTCGATATGCTTGGCCTTCAGTGGCTCAAGGGTGCCGTCAGCCTTGCGGTTGAACTGCATGAACACGAGGTTCCAAATCTCGATGACCTGGGGATTGTCCTTGTTCACCAGGTCTTTGCCGGGAACTTTGGCTTTCTCCTCGTCGGGACGGATGTCGACGTGAATCTCCGAGCAGGGACCGCAGGGCCCCTGGTCGCCCATCTCCCAGAAGTTGTCCTTCTTCGAGCCGCGCAGGATGCGGTCCTCGCTGATGTGCTCTTTCCAGAAGTTGTAGGCTTCCATGTCCATCTCGAGGCCCTCCTTCTCGTCGCCGCCGAAGACGGTGACGTAGAGCCAGTCCTTGTTTATCTTCATCACCTCGGTGAGGAACTCCCATCCGTAGGCGATGGCCTCTTTCTTGAAGTAGTCGCCGAAGCTCCAGTTGCCCAGCATCTCGAACATGGTGTGGTGGTAGGTGTCGTGGCCGACCTCCTCGAGGTCGTTGTGCTTACCGCTGACGCGCAAGCATTTCTGGCTGTCGGTAGCCCTCGGCCACTGGCGCTGCTGGTTGCCAAGGAAGATGTCCTTGAACTGGTTCATGCCGGCGTTGGTAAACATCAGCGTCGGGTCGTTCTTGATGACCATCGGTGCACTCGGCACCACATGGTGTTGTTTGCTCTCAAAGTAGTCTAAAAAGGCTTTTCTTATTTCGTTTGAAGTCATAAAAACTATTATCTTTTATCTCTTAACTATTACCTAATCAAAATTCTTCACGTTCAACCATCAGTATCGCACCCTGCGGCACGATAAAGTATTTCTTGCCCTCGTACTTGATTTCCACGGCGTTCTTCTGCATGAAAATGGCCATGTCGCCGGGACGGACCTGCAGGGGCAGGTAGCGGGGCTCGCGGTCGGCGGGGTTCCAGTCCTCGCCGTCGTTCGAAGAGGGCAGGGGATAGCCGGGGCCGCACTTGACGATATAGCCCGTCTGTACCTCCTCCTTCTCTTGATAGCCAGCAGGCAGCAGCAAGCCACCTTTGGTCTTCTTGGTGGCTATCGACGGTTCTATCAACACCCTGTCGCCAATGACTATCAAATTGTCTATCTTATTCTTCGTCATAATTAATATGTACAATATAAAATGCAAAGGTACGAAAAAAAATCCAATCGACAAAATATTTCTTGCAAAGTTGCGTTTAACTAACGAATGAATATAAAAAGGAGCATAGTGACGCTGCTGCTGGTAGCCGGGAGCCTAGTGACGCAAGCACAGGACAAGGCGTTGATGCAGAGCTATCAGGACAAACTTTCTGCCCTGATTGGGCAGGTGCGCAATGCCCCTACCGACAACGAGCGCTACCTGGCTTCCGAAGAGGCTATCCAGATGCTCTCCAAGGCGCTGGAGGAAGAGGAGTCGGAGCGCTGGAAGTGGAGCCTGCCCGACTATGCCTCGGTGCTCACCTCGCCCGATGGAAAGATGCGCATCTTCACCTGGGCCGTGATTCGCGACAACGGCGAGTTCGAATGCTTCGGTATCATCCAGTTCTACAACGAGAAAGAAGAGGAGTTCGAATATCTGCTGCTCAACGACAAGTCGGAGGAAATCATGAACCCTGAGGAGAGTGTCCTTACGCCTGACAATTGGTATGGGGCAGTTTACCAGGAAATCATACAGACCACGGCAGGGGAGAGGACCTATTACACCCTGCTGGGTTGGAACGGCGTGGACAACATCACCGAGCGCAAAATTATCGAGCCTGTCTTCATCCGCAGCGGCAAGCCGCAGTTCGGCGCTCCCGTTTTCCGCCGCATGCGCAACCTCCGCCGCGTCGTCCTCGAATACACCAACGAGGCTATGGTCAACCTTTCCTACGAGACTCAGTTTGTTCAGGATGTGGAACATAAACGCGAGAAGGTGAAGGGCACCAACCGCTACCGCACCGTCGACAAGGTGAAGGAGCGCAAGGAGAAGATGATTATCTTCGACGAAGTGGAACCGCAGATTCCCGGCATGGAGGGATTGTATCAATATTACGTGCCGTCGGGAACCGAGCTGGCCTATTCCTGGGTCGACGGCAAATGGGAACTCCACAGCGGCGCCCAAGGGCGTCTTGCCGACAAGAAACTGAACAAATCATTCGAACCGCTGCCCAAATCATTACCCAGCTACGATTACAACAAAAAAAGAGACAAATGACCCTGCGCGATATCAATAGTCCTGCCGACCTCAAAAAACTTAACCCCAGCGAACTGCAAAGCATCGCCGATGAGTTGCGCACATATATTGTTGACACACTCTCCACCCATCCCGGCCACCTGGCATCGAGCCTCGGCACCGTCGAACTCACCGTGGCCCTGCACTATATCTTCAACACGCCCGACGACAAGCTCATCTGGGATGTGGGACACCAGTCTTACGCCCATAAGATTCTGACCGGTAGGCGCGAAGCCTTCCAGACCATACGCACCTACGGCGGCATCAGCGGCTTCCCCAAGATGAGCGAAAGCCCCTACGACGCCTTCGGTACCGGTCATAGTTCCACCTCTATTTCGGCGGCCCTCGGCATGGCCGTGGCGTCGAAGATGCAGGGTAACCTCACCCGCAAACATATCGCCGTCATCGGCGACGGCTCGCTCACAGGCGGTGAGGCTTTCGAAGCCCTCAACAATGTGGGGCTCTCCAAAGCCAACATCATCGTCATCCTCAACGACAACGGCATCTCCATCGACAAGGCCGTGGGTGGCCTGAACAACAACCTGATGCGCATCACCTCCTCGCCGCGCTACAACCGGTTGAAGGAGCAGGTGTGGCAGAAACTCAACACAGGCAGAGGATTTGGCGAGCGGTCGAAAAGCACATTCCAGCGTCTCACCAAACTCGCGAAAACCATCGCCCTGGGCGATGCCAATATCTTCGAAGCCCTGGGAATCCGATATTTCGGACCCGTCGACGGCCACGACATCGCCAAGCTCACCGAGATGCTCGAGCGTCTCAAGCATATCAGCGGCCCGGTGCTGCTGCATGTGGTCACCCGCAAGGGCAAGGGCCTCAAGCAGGCCGAGCAGAACCCCATCGTCTACCATGCCCCTGGCAAGTACGACGCCCACACCGGCCGCCAGATTGTCAACGACACACAGGGTAAACCGCTTAAATTCCAGGAAGTTTTCGGTCGCACCATCATCGAACTTGCCGAGCAGAACCCCGCCATTGTGGGCATTACGCCGGCTATGGCCACAGGCTGCTCGCTCAACCTGATGATGGAGCAGATGCCCGACCGCGCCTTCGATGTGGGCATCTCCGAGCAGCACGCCGTGACCTTCGCCGCCGGACTGGCAGCGCAGGGCATCGTGCCGTTCTGCAACATCTATTCCTCCTTCGCCCAGCGCGCCTACGACCAGATTATCCACGACGTGGCTTTACAGAAACTGCCCGTCGTCCTCTGCCTCGACCGTGCCGGACTGGTGGGCGACGATGGCCCGACGCACCACGGCGTTTTCGACCTCGCGGCCCTGCGTCCCATTCCCGGCCTCACCATCTGCGCACCCATGGACGACCACGAGCTGCGCAACATGATGTACACCGCCCAACTTCCCAACCATGGCCCCGTGGTCATCCGATACCCCCGAGGTTCAAGTATTTACAGCGACTGGCAGTCGCCAATGAAGGAACTGAAGATAGGGGAGGGCCGCTGCCTGCGCGAGGGGACCGACGTGGCCTTTGTCAGTCTCGGTTTCCCTGGCAACGATGCTCTGGCTGCCGCCGAAGAGCTTGCCAAACAGGGCATCTCGGCTGCCGTCTACGACATGCGTTTCCTCAAGCCGCTCGACCTGCAGATGCTTGACGACATTGCCTCACGACATTTCCGTAAAATCATCACCGTCGAGGACGGCGTGAAATCCGGCGGCTTTGGCGAGGCTGTTGAAAATTATTTTGCCGAGCATCATCCCGAGCAATGCGCCAATACCACCATCCTGGCCATTCCAGACGAATTCGTAACCCATGGCAGCGTCACCCAACTCAAGCATGATTGTCGCATCGATTGCCAAGCGCTCATCAACGCCGCAAATTGATTCATAAAAGAAATAGGGGCCGCAGATTTGCTGCCCCTACATATTAAAATATTCTACTTAACATAACCACGATATTAATAAAATTTAATCAAAATAAAAAGCTGGCACAAACCCAGGCTTGCACCAGCTTTTATCTATAATCTGTTAACTTTTGCCGCGACGCTAAGTCCACGAGAATTCGATATTTGGACAAAAGTTGCACCATTGTCCTGTTTACGCGAAACTGAGAGCATATCGTTGGGTTGGGTTTCGTGCTGATAATTTATCTCCAATCCAAATGGTTTCTCCAGATCGAAATCGGTCTGCATCAGACAGTCGAAAACCAAACGGACATATTCTGCATTGTTGACATGCTGTGCATGGTCGATTAGCGAAAACAATGCCGGCTGTTCAAAACAACCGTCTGGTTGCGACATATCTGGCAAACGCAGCCGTTCGAGCACACTGTGGTCGGTGGCTTCTTCCTGACGGCATTCATAGTGTTCCATCATCTCTTTGAGACGAATCGGCCGACGGGTTGTGAATTCTATCATTGGCCAATATGTGGTGCCGGTGAGCAAGGTCTCGCCTGTTTCGCTCTTCATGCGGTAGTCGCGGAATGCAAACAAGCCATCACTGCCTCGCGACCATGTACTTAACATAACCTTTTCGTATGCGGACGGACGCCTATATATATTATAGTACGCGCGCGAAAGAATCCATATACGGTTCTGACTTATAAGTTCCTCGTATCCAATGCCTGTGGCCTTGCTGTGAGCTTCTGATACCTCCTGGCACAAGCGCACCGCCGCCCAGGGATGCAGACGGTCGTGGCGATCGCATAGATACGACGGGGTCTCAAGGGTTTGTTCGAACAGATCCATGGTTCAGTTACATTCTTTCCGGCACCTCGATGCCAAGGATATTCATCGTGTTTTTCAGTGCGTTGGCCACCATGGCGCAGAGCTGCACGCGGAAATGCTTCAGCTGGGCGTTCTCCTCGCGCAGGATGGGCGTGTCCTGGTAGAAGCTGTTGAAAGCCTTGGCCAGGTCGTAAGCGTAGTTGGCCACCATGGCGGGACTGTAGGCGGCAGCGGCGGCAGCCACGGTCTCGGGCAGGGCATGCAGCGCCTTCACCACTTCCCTCTCCTTCTCTCCGAGGTTGATATGTTGATACGTTGATATGTTGAAATCTCCCGCCTTGCGGACGATGCTGCGGATGCGGGCGTGGGTGTACTGGATAAAGGGGCCGGTGTTGCCGTTGAAGTCGATGCTCTCGGCGGGATTGAACAGCATGTTCTTGGTTGGGTCGACCTTGAGGATGAAGTATTTGAGTGCACCGAGGGCGAGGATATGGTAGAGGTGTTTCTGCTCCTCGGGACTCAGCTCGTCGTTCTTGCCGTGCTCGCGGCTCATCTCCTCGGCGGTCTTCTCCATCTCGTCGATGAGGTCGTCGGCGTCGACCACCGTGCCCTCGCGGCTCTTCATCTTGCCGTTGGGCAGCTCCACCATGCCGTAGCTCAGGTGGTAGACCTTGTCAGCCCACGCGAAGCCCAGCTTGCCGAGGATAAGTTTCAGCACCTTGAAGTGGTAGTCCTGTTCGTTGCCGACCACGTAAATCAGTCTTTCGGCGCCGAAGTCCTTATGGCGCAGCAATGCGGTGCCGAGGTCCTGGGTCATGTAGACGCTGGTGCCGTCCTTGCGGAGCAGCAGCTTCTGGTCGAGGCCGTCGCCCGTCAGGTCGCACCACACCGAGCCGTCCTCCTTGCGGAACAGCACGCCCATATCCAAACCTTTCTGCACCAGTTCCTTGCCGAGCAGATAGGTGTTCGATTCATAGTATACCTTGTCGAAGCCCACGCCGAGACGGTTGTAGGTCTCGTCGAAGCCGGCATAGACCCATCCGTTCATCTTCTCCCACAGCGCGCGCACCTCCTTGTCGCCCTCTTCCCAACGCTTGAGCATGCTCTGAGCCTCCACCATCAGGGGGGCATCTTTCTTGGCCTGCTCCTCCTCTACCCCACTCTTCATCAGCTGCATGACCTCCTCCTTGTAATGCTTGTCAAACTCCACATAGTACTTGCCCACCAGGTGGTCGCCCTTCATGCCGGTGCTCTCGGGGGTTTCGCCGTTGCCGTAGCGCAGCCAAGCCAGCATGCTCTTGCAGATGTGGATGCCGCGGTCGTTCACCAGGTTCACCTTCTTCACATTGGCACCGTTGGCGGCCAGCAACTGGCTCACCGACCAGCCCAGCAGGTTGTTGCGTATATGACCCAAGTGCAAGGGTTTGTTTGTGTTGGGGCTGCTGTATTCAACCACCACTGGAGCCTCGTCGGGGTTGGCCTTGGCGATGCCGAAGGTGGTGTCGGCCGCCTTCTCGGCCACGAAATTGGTCCAGTACGAGTCGGCCACCTCGAAGTTGAGGAAGCCCTTGATGACGTTGAAACCCTCGACGAGAGGCAGGGCGTTCTTCACGGCCTCGCCAATCTCGTTGGCCACGGCCTCGGGACTCTTGCGGGCCTGTTTCACGTAGGGGAACACCACAAGCGTGTAGTCGCCCTTGAATTCCTTGCGCGTGTCCTGCAAAACAATACTTTTCGCATCGGCGTCAATGCCATAGAGATTTTTCAGTGCCTCGGCAACTGCTTGAGATAGTGTGGTGGTAATATTCATATAGATACAATATATAATATACAAAAAAACAATTTGCAAAAATACGAAGAAAAACCGAACCCGCAAAAAATAATTTTTCCAAAAAGATATAATGTTAAAATTATGTTAAAATCTGAGCCAAAAACGGACTTCCGCACTCTTTATAGTAGAAAAGAAAAATTTAAAAATATTGATATGAAAAAAACAGTCTTTCTTTCAGCCCTGATGCTGCTGACGGTCTTTGCTCCGCAATCGAGGGCCATCGCCTTTTCCTTCGCAGGAGCACACGAAGTCGACTCCTTGGAGGCAAAACGTATTGCGCAATCAGTCCTCTCTTCCCAGGGAGTAAAATCGGAGCTGCACAACATCACACCTGCCACCTGGGAAGGTACCCTCTACCTCTACACCACCGGGCAGAAAGACTTCGTCCTCCTGTCGGCCGACGCCGCCGTGAAGCCCATCCTCGCCTACTCCACCGACTCCCCTTTCCCCACCGACAGTCTCCCTCCTCAAGTGCAGGCGTTAATCCAGTCCTATATCGACATCGTTGATTATGCCCGGCAGAATAACCTTCCTCAGCATCCCGCATGGAAACAAGTCCAATCCTCCAAGGACGGTACTGGCGTGGTACCCATGCTCACCAGTACCTGGAACCAGTACTATCCCTACAACGCCCTTTGTCCTCCCGCACCCACCTGGGGCAACGCACTGAGTATCACAGGATGTGTGGCTACGGCCATGGCACAGATTATGCGCTATTGGCAATGGCCCGAAATTGGCTGGGGGCAGTATGAATATGATGAAAATTGGACTCGAATTTTCAGCGACGGGAGCTATCTTTTGGACACCACCCTGGTGTCGGAACAGTTCGACACCGTACACTACCAATGGAACCTGATGCCCGACGCGCTAGGTGCTAGCAGCAGCGACGCCGAAATCTATGCTGTGGCGCGACTGATGTTCGACTGTGGCGTGGCGACCAGGACAAGGTATTCTCCCGAAGCGAGTGGTGCCCTTATAAGGTCTACCACAGAGCCATCGGCAGAACAGGCACTGCTCACCCATTTCCGTTACTACCCCACCCTGCATTGTGTCAGCAGAAGCCAATACACAGACTCCGAATGGCTCGACCTCATGCAATCCGAATTGGACGCCGCACGTCCCATACTCTACAGCGCCGGAGGACACGCCCTGGTGGCCGACGGCTACGACGGCGACCGCCGCCTTCACTTTAACCTTGGCTGGGGCGGCCAGTGCAACGGCTTCTACACAATCGACGACCTCTGCCTCGCCTCAGGGCTGTCTCCCTACACCCCGCACGAAGCTATCATTGGCATCCGGCCCAATACCGATAATGTCGACACCGCTATCGTCCAAGGCGTTGCCAGCGACACCCTCGGCGGATACTGCACAGGCAACGGCGAGTATCCCTATGGACAACTCGTTAGCCTCATGGCACACACCGCCGAAGGCTACCGCTTCGACGGATGGACCAGCGGCCACTTAGACAACCCACGCCACTTCCCAGCCACCATCCATTTCTCCGACACTGCCCTCATCCACAGCATCGCCTCCGATACACTTTATTACTGCACTCCTATAGAGGACAATAACTGGGATCATAATACCGTAGGAACCATCACCCGATTGGGCATACGGATTCCTTCAAGCAGCCTCCACGGAGAACGGGCCGTGTACGCTGTGCAATTCTACAAAAACCTCCCGAGTTTCCGTATCATGAACCTGTATATCCATAGTGGCGCAACACCTCCCGAAGAAGACTCTTCATCCTTTCGGCACACTTTCCTTGCCCCGAGATATGCCGTGGGGTGGATTACCCTCAACCTCGACTCTTCCGTAGTCATCGACACCACCGCCGACCTCTGGATTGTCTTCGAGGATGAAAACGGAATCATAGAAGATCTGTATGGCCACACCACATACGGCGGCAACTCCGACGGCTGTTGGTATCGCAATGAGACAGGGTGGCACACCCTCGACAGCATCGGTCTCTGGAGCACCTGGCGGATACGCGTTCTCACCAGTTCCTACTCCGACCCCGCCGCCATCCAGCCTGTGGCTGACGACTCTTCCGTCGCCATCTATGTCGACAACGGCCGCATCATCGTCACCGGTGCCGACGACGAGACCGTCCAAGTCTTCGACATCCTGGGCCGCCAGATTCAAGCTTTCAAGCAGTCAAGCAACCAAACAATTGCCTCAGGTGTCTATATGGTCAAAGTCGGTCCCCGCCCCGCCCAAAAAGTTGTCGTGACACGAAATTAAAAATCAATAATCTACAAACAAAGAGTCACCTCACCACCACCACCTTTTTTGCCGGCAGTGCGCCAACCTTCACAAGATATACACCCGCAGGAAGCAGTGAAGAATCTCCGTTTTGCGTGGATTTCATCACCTCGCGGCCAATCTGGTCAAAGACGCTCATCTCCATCCCTTCGGCTCCCTCCACCACGATGCGACCTTCGGTAGCGTATATCTTTATCTCGGCAGCGTCGATATCTTCGATGCCTTGTGTGCTCTCGAAGTAGGCAGTATAGGTCACGTCGTCTGTCACTTGCACCGTGCGGGGATTGTCCGTATTACCATCGTTCCACTGTGTAAAATAAAAGCCATAGTTGGCAGTGGCAGAGATGGTCGTGGTGTCGAGATACTCTGTAGTGGCGCCACCTGTCACTGAGCCTCTAACGGTATCGGAACTCTGTACACTAACGGTATATGTATTAATACCAAAGAATGCTGTAAAAGAGGTGTCTTGTGTTAGTGCGATTGTACGTGGATTATCCGTCACGCCGTCGTTCCATTGAGTGAAGTGGTAACCGTGGTTGGCGATGGCTTGAATAACAGATGTAGAGTCGCAGCGCACAATGCGGTCGCTTGGCCCCAATACCACATCGGCTGCACCGCGGATCGTGTCGGATGAAGATAAATTGACACTGATGTCGATTAATGGATGACGGAGGCAATCGCGGTAGGTGTACCAACGATTGCTTGAACTGGTTGTATAATAGTAGTTATAAGAGCAACCATTAAGCATAAACACCCTGCCGGATGCATTATTGGCAAAAGCATAATTTCCAAGTATAGGCGGTATGGACGGCATCATATACACAGTGTCCAGGCTGCGGCAGCCAGAGAAGGCATATTCTCCTATCGTTGTGACGCTGTTGGGAATTATGACGGAGGTCAGGCCGCTGCAATCCAGGAATGCATTATTGCCTATTCGCGTGACGCTGTCACCAATGGTGACTGTGGTCAGGCTGATACAACTGTCGAAAACATAATTATATATCGAGGTGACACTATTGGGGATGGTGATGGAGATTAGGCTGCTGCAGTTACGGAAAGCCATTACGCCTATCGATGTGACACTGCTACCGAGGGTGACGGAAGTCAGGGCACTACAGTACGCGAAAGCATAACTGCCTATCTCTGTGACGCTGTCGGGGATATTGACGGAGACCAGACTGTTACAATATGAGAAAGCATAACTACCTATTGTATTGACGTTGTTGGGGATAGTGACGGCACCTCCCGTACCCAAATATGCTATCAAATTGTGTTTTGTGGCATCGGAATAAGCGAAGTCACCTTCTGTAACACCATTCATTGAAATGGCTCCCCACGGACTTCCTGTAGCACTTCCATAATATTCGATATGACGAACCCCAAAGAAAGCATTAGAACCAATCGAAATGACGCTGTTGGGAATGGTGACGGAACCCAAACTGCCACAGCCTTTGAAAGCAGAGCTTCCAATCGAGGTGATATTGTTGGAAATAATGATGGAAGTCAAACCACTACAGCCGTAGAAAACACCCGAGCCTATCGAGGTAACACCACTACCGATGGTGACGGAGTTCAGAGCCGTACAGTGAGAGAAAGTCTCATCGCCCATCGAGGTGACGCTGTTGGGGATGGTGACGGCGGTCAAGCTGCTACAATAAGAAAACGCATTATCAGAAATCGAAGTGACGCTGTTGGGAATGGTGACGGAGGTCAGTCCGCTACAAAAAGCGAAGGCTTCCCAACCTATCCAGGTGACGCTGGTGGGGATGGTGACGGATGTTAGGCCGCTACAGCCATCGAAAGCATTGTGGCTTATAGAAGTTACGTTGAATTCAACGTCATAGAATGTTACCGTCGAAGGTATGACAAGGTCACCCGTGGGATGAGTCGTATAATACGGGTAATTCGTATTTTCTGATGTCACTTCAACGGTACTGCTGCTTATCCGGTTGAAAAACAATGTTTGTCCACTTGGAACCACGACGGAGAATTCATAGGCATTGGCAGTTGAACCTATCGCCATACATGCAGCAATCAAAAGAAATATTTTTGTCTTCATAACGTCTATTGCATATAAGAACCGAACGACGCTGCAAAAATACAAATTATTTATGATATGGCAAAATATTATTTTTAGAGCCTTTATTTAATATTTATTAACTTAAATTCCGAACCTCTTCCTCGTCCAATAGGTTCGTTTTTCGCTACATCTCAGAAAAACAAGACTAACACATTGTACCTGATAGCGATAAACACCGTACCATCTACCTATCAACTCCCTATCAACACCTAACCAACTCCTACCGTGGGGCGCCGGCGGCTGTGGGCATGGTTGGTTGGTGATTGATGATACAAATTTGTATTTCAAAAAAAGGGGGCATGAAAATACATGATGTTCCTTATTTCCTTATTATAAGGAGTGAAGAGGAGTGAGAGGGGAGTGAAAAAGAGTGAGAGGGACAATACTGCTTTGGACGACAACGGGGATTTTTTACGACAACAAAGGCAACAAGAGACAACGAAAGCCCACCGGGGACGGTGGGCTTGGTTATTGGATTGCTTGTTTTTGCAGGCGGGACGCCTGCGTACCCGGGTTAACCGATGTTGCCGGTGCCGATGTAGGTGGAGGTGGAGACGCGGCCGGTGTACTTCT
>DECD01000021.1:33182-33714 GCA_002349055.1 Bacteroidales bacterium UBA2939
GACGATGTCGGTGAGGGAGGTGTAGATGCCGGAGCCCATGTTGTCGGCAAAGCTGACGTCGACCTGCTGGGGGGTGTCGAACTGAGGAGTGCCGAAGCGGACGTTGGTGAGGCCGCCGTGGGCGATGACGAGGTCGGCGTAGTCGATGGTGACGCTGTCGACGGTGTTGGCGTGGACGGCACCTTTGTTACGACGGACGAACTCGGCGCCGGCGGTGGTGGGTTTCTTGTCGAGGATGGGACGGAAACCCCACTCGGTAGCCACCTGGAACTGGGTGGCGAGCTGGACGAGGACTTTGAACTGGGCGCGCCAGAGCTGCTGCGCCTTGGTGTTAGGATTGCGGACGTCTTTGACGTAGGCGCGAGTGGTGTACTGACCGGCACGCCAACGCTGGCCTACCACAGTACCGATTTTGTTGCGGAAATCGCCGAGGATTCCCATTTTCATTTTACCCATAATGCTTTTGTTTTAATTAGGAATTATTAATTAGGAATTAGGAATTGTTTTTACGTGAATTGTTCGTTAATTTTTT
>DECD01000046.1:0-2258 GCA_002349055.1 Bacteroidales bacterium UBA2939
AAGGGCGACAAATGCTACAAAAAAAACATATTTTTTCATCTTCTTTTAATTTTTTTTGTTTTGAAACATTTACTTATCAATAATTGCAGACTCTCACTTTCTCCACAGAATCTTTAGTAATCGGCATCAATATTTTCTCCACTATTGGGTATCTGTTGCCTCCAATTACTTGATATTAGAGGCGCTATGGCCGCTCCCTTGGGAGAAGCTAGCAATTTCCCATTGATTAGGGAATCCCATTTCCTCTCGTAATAAAGGGGGCATCGGTTATCTGCAAAACTACTATCAATTCTCTCCTTGTAGTAATCCAGCATAAACTGTAATCCACAGGGCAAATTCTTATCTTTCAAATGAGAATCGTCATAAATACCCAAAACAGGCAGGCACGCTCTGCTACCAGACAACAACACTGTTTTCCCCAATGATGTTTCAACTTCGTACAATATATTTCCATATAATCCTGGTTCTACATTTACCTGCACAACCGAAACATTGTTGGTATTAAATCTTGCTTCTATCCATGTCATTGCAGCAAGTTCAGCCTCATACGCGGTGACTTGTTTGACTTGAGCAATGCACTGAAACGGCAGTGCAATCATTAAGAATATCATCTTTAATGCTTTCATCTTTCTCCCTCCTTGTTTCCTATTTCTACTTCTATTGGTTTTAGCACTGGAGAGTCGCAACAAAATTCATCAACCGCACGACTCATGATAACCACCGTTGCATACACTTTCTGTCCCCATTGATAATCTTGAAACTTTGTCATTACCTCAGCATTATTGGACTCAGAATCGCCAAGATTACCATAAAGAAACAAAACATGTTGTTTATTATTAGGAACATCCCAGTAGTCTCCCATATCCAGATACAACGAACTTCCACCTGTTGGGATTATGTTAGCTTCATAATTGAAAGAATCCACTATCCCCAAAGTTCCCGGAACAATATATCCCATTACTTTCATTGTGTCCCCATAGTGCATCGCTGCCGTTTCCGAATAGCAGCCAAAATAGTCCCATACCTCTCCAACAGTGTTGTAATCGGTCCATGAAATTTCCTTTTCCGATGGAGCAAAGGACAAACACTCCTTCTTCTTCTGACATCCCACCACCACTATACTGGCGGCAAAAAAAAGCATCAGAGTCAAACACATTCTTTTCATAACAATTCTGTATTAGTGTTTCCGTGTTGTTTCCAATTTGCAAAAATACGAATAAAAATCGAGACCGCAAAAAAATGCTCTTGGGTCGAAAAATCTATTGCACCAGCAGCTTCTTTGTCACCGCGCCCATGGGAGTCTGGATGCGAAGGAGGTAGGTGCCGCGGGGCCAGCCCTTGACGTCGAGGGTGGCCTCGAGGCCCGTGGCCTCCTGCTTGAAGACCAGGCGGCCCTCGGCGTTATAGGCTTCGATGCGCTCCAACCCGAAACTCGACAGCACCCGTGCCTCGTCCACCGCCGGGTTCGGCTGCACCGTCACATAGCGTCCCATCATGTCGGCTTGCGTCACCGCCAGGGTGTCGCCGCCACCCGCCGTATCAGGCTCGGGGGTGAGGATGGGGAAAATCATGTAGAACGAGCGTTCGCATTCCCTTACCCATTCCACATACCCGGGTATCTGCTCTTCGGGGTTGAAACGGTAGACATGGGTCTCGCAGGAATCGTTGCAGGCGGCACCTATCACGGAAATAAGGCCAAAATACATGGAATCCTGAGGCCCTACATAAGCGCCCATAGTCCGTTGAGTCACACCCACATAGAAGGTATCTCTAACGACAACCGACGAGTCGAAATACTTCTCATACATGGGATAACATTCCATTTTACCATAACAATCTACTGATGTCTCGTAATAGAACGCCGGGGTGTCGTATCTACGGTGCACCCTCACATCGCGCTGCACAACGATGGAGTCGGCATCCGCCAGGTAGATTCCAAGATACTCATAGCAGTTTTCGGTCGAGGAGTCTCGGCAAAAAGCGAAAAATCCGTCTTGAAGCCACTCGTTTGTGTCAATCCCCTCTGCGGCAACTATCGAATCGGTAGGAAAAGCAATCCAAAACATGTCCAATCCAGTCACCATGGATGCCGCCACGCCATATACCTTCAAAGGTTCCTTGTTTTCCACATACATCTCTTTGGCCTGTATTGCATTATGATGCCCAACAGAGGGAACCCACTCCATGAGGAAATTCTTTTTTAAATCCGGGAGTTTGTTGTAATAGTAGCTATTGCGGGCGAAACTGGTATTGTCCAC
>DECD01000046.1:2332-3834 GCA_002349055.1 Bacteroidales bacterium UBA2939
GCTGTCTTTTTCATGGTTTTTTTGTTTTTTTAATTGTAATAATGTTATTTAATCTGTTTTGTTTTATACTTGTTGCTTTTTTGTTCTCTAAGTTTATAATACATGATTGCTTCTATCTGTTCTTCCTTTTGTATGTCGAAAACCGATATTTCCTGTTTCCCCAGCGAGGAGACGACATAGTCGTTATTGAGCCGCACCGAATCCATGGGTAGAGAGTGGTCTCTCTTGGGAGCGTATTTAAACCAAACAGCATCGGGGGCGACAAAAGGCAATGCCTCCGGCGGTAGGTCGGCAATGGAAAAATCTTTCCTCAGCCGCTCCCAGCCAGCCGAGTCGGTGGCCTGGAGGATGGTGACATCGATGGTAAGGGTGTCGTTGAGGGGGAAGTTGTGGAGGAAGGTGGCGTCGATGCCCGGCACGTCGGCATAGGTGCGGTAGAGGTCGCCGACCTCCGTCCGCGACTTCGACACCAGGACGAAGGTGACAGCCCCAGCAGCAACCACCATGGCGAGCGCCACCAACCAGAACAGCTTTATCCTCCCGGGAATCATAGGCTTGCAAGTATTAGATGGACACTCGCCGCGGCTTTGTCGACAGGCAGGGCCCCTTCGGCCGACAGCTGCCCGGCAACGGCGGAGCCCATACTGCCGGCCACAAGGACGACAGCCAGCATCAGCACCGCCACACTCATCACTCGCCGCAGGGCAGCACGTCTTCGGTAGCGGCGACAGTGCACCTCGAGCTCCTCGCAGTCGAGGGCCGCCAGCACAGCGGCATAGCGGTCAAGCCTCTCTTTGTTTCTTTTCCTTTCCATAATGCTCATTGTTCTATGTATTCTTTTATCTTCTTCTTTATCCTGTAGCGCATCTGCACCACCGTCTTGTGCTCCACCCCCAGCCGCTCCGCCAGCTCCTCGTCGGAAGCCCCCTCGACCACCAGGGTGAAAAACTCCTTCTCCTTGGCGGTGAGCAGGACCATCAGCTCGTCGAAGGTGCCCGCCGTCACCTCCCGCGGAGCCGCCAGCGTCTCGGCCAGCTCCTCGTCGATGGGCTCGCCCTGCCCGTGGCTGAGGCTGCGCCAATAGTGCGATATGGCACCTCGGCACTGGCGCTTCACCCATCCGCGCTCCCGCTCTACCGGCAGCCGCCGCAAGTCCTCAATATGTTCTATCAGAGCCACATAGCACTCCTGCATCAGCTCGCGGCACACCTTCGCCCGACCGAAAGACCGCACCCGGCAGATACTCATGATGAGTTTGCCGTGCCGTTCAATCAGCTGGTTGAACTCCCTGTATGGATTATATCCGTCCTGCATAAAACAGAATGCCCTCTACATATATATAACCAACAAACACCCCGAAAATCTACAACGCACCCTAAAATTTAACATTATTTAACATCTCCCCACTAGCGACTAACACATCATCTTTTAAAATCTTTTACAATCTGATTGAGATAAAATTTCTTTTCCGTTCTTTAAAAAAAACAACTGTGACTCTGAGA
>DECD01000018.1:0-22919 GCA_002349055.1 Bacteroidales bacterium UBA2939
AAGTTAACGCACCAGTATTATTTCATTATTATAAAAATTACATTTCAGTATATATGGATTTGCCGTTATTTCGATTCTTAAGTATTTTATTAATATAATCCTCCCAATGCTGAATGAAAGCCTCTTGCGAGTATTTTTTTACTGAATCTATAGCCATTCTTGACATTTCATTCCTGACCTTTTCATTTTCCAATAACATAACCAGACTATCTTTAAATGAGGTTTTATCTCCGTCTTCAACAACAAAGCCTGCCCCTTTATCTACCATTTCGTGAGATGCCCCTTGTATTGAAAATGCCACAGAAGCGCAGCCCTGAGACATAGCCTCCATCAACACCATCGGGAATCCTTCTACCCGTGATGGCAAAACAAAAATTGAAGTTTCCTGATACAATGTTTGCATATCATTAACTGAACCTAATAGTTTCACTCTACCTGAAAGATTATGTTTATTGATCATATCATTTACAATGGAAGTAGAAGTATCACTACCTCCACCAGCAATTTCCAAAGTCCATTCCGGATAATTAGCTGCTAATTCAGACCATATGTCAATAATGATATCAACACCCTTTATTCTCCATACGTCTAAACGACCAGCACATAATATATTCTTGCGCCGATTTGTTGGATAATCAAGACAAGGGAAAGATAGTGGATTATAAATAACTTCCTTTCTTGGAAACTTGGTTCCAAGTATTCTATTATCTCTTTCTGTCAATATTGACAAACCATCAGCGTATTTATATAGAAAATGCCTTGTAAAATTAATCAGTCTGTCCATCTTTCGATTGAAAGAGGTATGGTCGGCAGCTATCACAGGATAATTCAAAAATAAATTAGCTACAAAAACACGAACATAAATATAAGCTTCAACAGCTAATATCACATCGGGATTGTATTGTTTAATATAATGTCTAAGATTTGTTACAGCTTCATATAACAACTTAAATTTTGAATTTTTTCTCCTATTCATATCACTGGTATAAAGAGGAAGAATTGGAATTCGCGAATCTAACTCATATACTATTTCTGTGTTTTTGGTGTCAGCAATAACTAATAAATCATACCCCTTATAAAAAAAACCATTACACATAATGGCAGCTACTCTTGCCGCACCACCAGTTTTAAATTGGACATTTACTAGCATTAATTTCATGGAACTATACTTTAATCTTTCTATTTATTATAACAAATAATATGAGTGCCAGCCAAAGAGAATAAGACACACCACCAACACATGTATCACAAGAGCCTCTTATCAAGAAATATAAATGCCAACTAATCACACTAGAAAACACAAAAAAGGAGGCCATATTTTTTTGAACAAAATCACAAATGAGTATAATATAAGAGAACACAACGAAACCCCATATTGCTCCATAATAACCATAAGACATATAAAAATCAAAGAATATAGTTGCTGGCATGTGCGCTTCCCCAGTATGATAACCGCCCATATATAAATCGTTCAATCGAGGAATTGATGGAGGGAGCACACTAACAGGTGAAACAATATGGAATCCCAAAACGTTTAATGCGTTAAAAAAAGGAGTAAACAGTCGTGTTATATATTGCATAAGTGAATTAGCATATTGTAGCGGATAACCTCCTTGTTCAAGAACTGTCAAAGAAATTGTTGTGAGCTCTGTTTCAGGCAGTCTAACTTCACCGAATCTCAAACTATTTACCACAAAAACTGCCAGTACAACAAGTATGAAAATTGGGATACTATTGATAATAATCTTAAAAGGATTACTTTGGTTTAACATCAGTGAATTCAAGTAATAGAGCAGAAATGGGAGCATTATGAAATAAATCAATGACCTCACACCAGTTGAAGCAACCATACCTACAACAAGTAAAGTGGCTACTATTAGCTTCCACCACTTCTTTTTATATATAAAATAACAAATAATACAACTTGAAGTCTGAAAAATAGCTTGCGCCCATCCTGCTTGGCCACTCGTATTAATGTATTGCGTATAGTCTTGAGTTCTTAGTTCAATAAAAGTCAAAATAATAGAAATCCAAAAAACAATCTCAAGAATAATAAGAGTACGAGATATTTTTTTAAAGGGGTCAAATGATACTAGTTCTTTCGTTTTTTTATTAAAAATAAAGTCACTTAATAAAAATGCAATTAAACAAAGTGTCATATTCAATGTATACGTCATCTTGACTGCCACTGGAAAAGATGTTTCTAGTAAAGAAACCAGGGACGTGATTGAATAATAAAATACAATTAGCCATATAAACACTATAAAACTCTTGTGTTTAAACCCCCTTTTTACACCAAATAAAGCTAATAGTATATTAAGAACAGCTAAGAAAATCATACTCTTGACTTTTTTAAGATTTTATACAAGAATTTTTGGGTCAACATTTTTTCATCATTATTAAGCACAATAACATATATAAGAGATAATGATATTAACAACAATACAACAATCCAAACCATCAACAAGATAATTGAATTCGCTTTACAAAATGTCATAAATAGAAAAGACAATACAACAAATATTACACATGCTTTAAACGCAGGTACCACAACTTCTTTGTAATAATTCTTCAAACTCATACCCAATTCCTTTTTCGCCAAGAATAATACTCCAATATAATCTATCATCCGCACAATTGAAAACCCATAAAACACATAGTGAATTGGTAGGCCCAGTTTTAATATAGTATAAGCGGCAGGAAGGGTTAGCAGCAATAGAAGTGAATCAACGATCTGGTATTTTGCTATCCTGCCGTATGACTTGAAGGACAAATCAATAGATTTTTGAAAACAAAGAACTACTGTATATATTAACACGGATTGTACACATTGAGGTGCATAAGGTGGCACCTCTTTAAGCCATATCGATAATACTTCCTCACAAAATACATATAATGGCAAGACTATTAGAGATGTACACAAAAAAACAATTTTTGATTGAAGATGAATGTATCTAAAAAACTGCTCTTTCTCAACAACTGCAGCTTGTTGTGTTACAAACGGCCGTGAAGCGGTTACAACATTGTTTGAAATGTGTGCGACCGCAGACTTAACTTGATAAGCCAAGCCTCGTGCCGTATTGGCTACAACACCTCCAAACGCATTTAGTATTAAATTTGAGCCTTCTTCAATTAGACTTGAAGCTGTACAGCCCAAGAAATTCCAACCAGCGAATGACCCCAACTCTTTCACCTTGTTCATATTAACACGAAGAAGGAATTCCGTTTCAGGAAATTTTTTGCTATAAAAGATTGTTATCAACCTGTGGATGACAGTAACCATTAATAACAATATTGCATAACTCTTTAAATAAGCATAAGGAAGTATTGGGAGCAAAAAAACGATAAGCAGTTTAAATGTAGCACTGGATAATGACACCCACGCATAAAATGACATTCTTTCGTTTGCAATAATGATAGAATCATACGGTATAGTTATTAATAACACAAATGTTGCCGCTACTGAACAATGGAAAACAAACAAAGCATTGGACAATGATCCATCTGGTATTACAAGTTTATTATTAATATACCAACAACCTATAGGTTCTATAATAATCACAAATATTGTGGCCAAAATGCAATGAATAATAATACTTGAACAGAAAATATCATTCACTGCAACAGAATCATTTTTACCCTTTTCAAAATTAATAAAACGTTGAACAGCGGCTGCAAGAACACTCTGGATGGAAGAGAACATCGCTACTATACCTCCAACAACGCTATATAACCCGTAATCTTTAACACCAAGGGTTGCCAATAGGACTCTTGATGTATATACCGCAAGTATCATTACGACGATACTGCGGAAATACAACAGCGCTGTATTCTTAACAATTCTGTCAGCTCTATTACTAGTAGAACTAGTAGACATTATATTATCTCCTTATAAATTATCCTATAGAAAATTCTCTTATTCTTTGTTCTTCGCTACGTCTACATACGAGTATTTGGCCGTTCTTTTCGCTCACGATGTAGCCGTCCAAGCCTTGCAACACGACCTTCTTTGCATCCTCGGCATGGATAACGCAATTCGAGCATTCATATAGCTTGATGTTGCCTACGGCACCATTGTTATTGGCATCCTTATTCAGCTTGTCGTGCAACGAAGCCCAATTGCCCAAATCGCTCCAACCGAAGTCAGCGGGGTGGGTATAGACCTTGCCATCAGCGGCAGCGGGTTCCATCACGGCGAAATCTATCGAAATCTTCTCGCATTGCGGAAAAATTTCTTTCAGTTTAGAGTTTAGTGTTGAGAGTTTAGAGTCGGTGGTTAGTGTAGAGTTGGTAAGTTGTGAGCCAACTATCTCATCCATCTGTGCCGCAATGTTTGGCTTATACTTGATTATACTCTCCGTGATGGTATCGATATTCCAAACAAAGATACCGGCATTCCATAGATAATTGCCAGCTTTTAGATACTGCTCTGCAGTCTTAAGATCCGGCTTTTCCTTAAACTCGCGCACTTTTCTTATCTCGCTACTCTCAACTTTCAACTGACTCTCTGCTTCGGCCCGCGAGCTTGATGAGCGAACGCTACACTCTGAACTCTCAACTATTTCCACGTAACCGTAGCCCGTTTCGGGACGTGAAGGCTTGATGCCGATAGTAACAATAGCATTATTCTTCTCCGTAAAGGCCAGTGCATTCTTGATAACCCTGCGGAACTCCTCAGGGTTCATTACTACTGCATCGGCTGGGGTGACCACCACGTTGGCCTGCGGGTCTTCTTTCTTAATGCTCCAGCAAGCCCAAGCGATGCAAGGGGCAGTGTTGCGTGCGGCAGGTTCTGCAAGTATGTGTGAAGCGGGCATATAGGGTATCTGCTGCTTCACAATGTCAACGTAGGCGGCATTAGTTACCACCCAGAAGTTACTCATAGGGGCGATGCCTTTGAAACGGTCAACGGTGAGTTGTATCAGCGTGCGACCGCAGCCTAAAATGTCGATAAACTGTTTGGGGTATTCGGGGGTGCTGATGGGCCAGAAACGACTGCCCACGCCACCTGCCATGATTACTACATGATTGTTCATATTATATAAGTTTCAAGTTTCAGGATTATTCGCTTCATTTATTATATTTCAAAGGTGCTCATGACCTTTGGTTCAAGTTTTAAGTTTAACGGTTCAAGGTTCAAGAGTTTAAGAGTTTAAGCAGTTTAAGGGTTTAAGAGTTCAAAAGTTCAAGGTTATAGAATAACAGAACTCGAAGTTCTTGCCAGGTTCAAGACTGTGGATGCAGTCGCGTTCGGAAATATCGCCTTTGAATCCTACGTTATCGGCAATGCCGCACCAAGGCTCGATGCAGACAAACGGACAGCCAGACTTGTTGGGTGCCCAAATACCGAAAGCATCGGCTTGAGGACAAGAGACACGTAAAACTTCATGACCATATTTGTCCAACAAAGCCGCACTTTTCACTTGGCTCCCTTCAATCAACAAAGCATCTTTTTCAAATGTTGTATCATTGAGTGCGAGAAGACCTTCGTCATTATTCAATGCCAGAGGCTTATCATAAGGACAGCGTAAACCATCATCCAGATAGTTATGCAACACTGGCGAAATGGCTTTTCCGTTTTTATCGTAGAAGCGGATTAAACCATGGAGGTTCTCGTCGGCATTATAGTCAGGCAACAAGAAAGCCGGATGGGCTCCTATCTGGAAATACATAGTCTTATCGCCAAGGTTCTTCACATCCCAATTTACTTCAAGTGTTTTCTCAAATATTGCATAACGTACTTTAAGGTCGAAACGATAAGGATAATTGGCTATAGACTCATCATTCACCATACCCATGATAATCGGTCCATCACTCGGTATAATAGACCATCCGCCTAAATAACTGAACGATGCCGAAAGCTGAAGTGAAGCAAACTCAGCATCACGGGCAAAGCCGTGCTGCTTCATGGTGTATTCGTGCCCATCGATCCGTAAGGTATCGTTCGCAAGCCTCCCCACCACAGGGAACAATATCGGTGAACGTCGTCCCCAAAAGGCTGGGTCGCCTTGCCACAGATACTCCCGCCCGTTGGCTACGAGACTCTGTAGTTCAGCACCGCGGGTAGATACTTTTATATTATCTATCATAATTAGTTTGAGCTTTTGGGGGATTAAGGTTGGTGGTGTCCGCTGGAAATTGAACCATATTTGAGAGACCAGCGGACAACCCACTTCCCTTATATTTGGGGCTTTCAGACTGTGCGGAAGACCTTTCAGCCCCATGTTGCGGCTCCGGCTGCGCGTAAAGACCGGATGGCCGCAGTTATTTATCAGAACTTGTGCCAAACCATCTTGTTCCTTCGACGGTGCTCAGGACAGGTCATTTCTTAGATAGTTCTTTTAATTTTGTTATGTCGCCTTTAACCAGTGCTTCTTTCTTCGCATGTGACCATTTGTGAAGTTGTCTTTCTCGCAAGCGAGCTTCATGAATGGTATCATATTCTTCGGTGTAAACCAACTTGACTGGGCGATGAGCCTTGGTATAGAAGCCTCCATTACCTGAAGTATGTTCCTGAAAGCGGAGGTCCAAGTTGGTTGTACTACCTACATAATATTGACCATTGTCACAGCTCAGAATATAGACTACTGGTCTTTGCGCCATACCATTTTATTCACTACTCCCACGTAGCTCTGAATGATGCGGACGACCTTCGTCGATACGTTCTCGTCCACATAGTCGGGAACGGGGATGCCGTGGTTACCGTCTTTGATTAACTCTACAGCCACATCAACACTCTGGAGTAGACCTACTGTGTCGATACCGCTCAACACGAAGCAGCCCTTGTCCAAGGCCTCGGGGCGTTCGGTTGAGGTGCGGATGCAGACTGCCGGGAAAGGATGCCCCACACTGGTAAAGAATGAACTTTCCTCAGGCAAGGTGCCAGAGTCAGAGACCACTGCAAAAGCGTTCATCTGGAGGCAATTGTAGTCGTGGAAGCCAAGTGGCTCGTGCTGAATCACTCGCTTGTCCAACTGGAAGCCACTGGCCTCTAAACGCTTGCGGCTACGGGGGTGGCAGCTATACAAGATAGGCATATCGTACTTCTCGGCCATTTTGTTGATGGCGGTGAACAACGACATGAAGTTCTTTTCTGTGTCGATGTTTTCCTCACGGTGGGCGCTCAGAAGTATATACTTCTTCGGCTCTAAGTGTAGAGTTGAGAGTTTAGAGTTTAGAGTCAGTGGTAAGTTGATAGTGTCAAGTCTGGAGTTCAACTTATCGAAAATATCACTGTTCTCAATTTCTTTCAAGTTGTTGTGCAGCACTTCGGCCATCGGGCTACCCGTGACGTATGTGCGCTCCTTCGGCAGTCCTGTGTCGGCCAGATAGCGACGGGCATGCTCACTGTAGGCCATGTTCACATCGCTGATGATGTCCACAATGCGGCGGTTGGTCTCCTCGGGCAGGCATTCGTCTTTGCAGCGGTTGCCAGCTTCCATGTGGAAGATAGGGATATGGAGACGCTTGGCACCAATCACCGAGAGGCAGCTGTTGGTATCGCCCAGCACCAGCACAGCATCGGGCTTCACCTCCACCATTAGTTGATAGCTCTTGGCGATGATGTTGCCCATGGTCTCACCTAAATCATTTCCAACGGCCTCCATGTAGATGTCAGGGTCAGCCAACTTCAGGTCTTTGAAGAAGACACCGTTCAGGTTATAGTCATAGTTCTGTCCAGTATGCGCCAGCAGGCAGTCGAAATACTGACGGCATTTATTGATTACCGCCGCCAAGCGGATGATTTCAGGTCTTGTTCCTACTATGATGAGAAGTTTCAGCTTCCCGTTATCTTTAAATTTTGCCATTTCTCACTGAATTTATGTTTTTATTTTTTTGTCACACAGATAACACAGATAGCACAGATATTTGCTGCTTCGCAGCTTTTTTCGTGTCTTCCGTGTTTTTAGATGTTCTATTTTACTGGTTCGAAGTATGTGTCAGGTTTGCCGGGATTGAAGATCTCGTTGCAATACATTACAGTTACCAAATCCTCGGTGTCACTCAAATTGATAATGTTATGAGTGTAGCCAGGCAGCATGTGGACGGCTTCTATCTTGTCACCATTCACTTCCCATTCAAGCACCTTGCCTTCTGGGTCATTTAGACTACGTTGCTGAATAAGCCCATGACCTTTCACCACGATGAACTGCTCCCATTTGGTGTTGTGCCAATGTTGGCCCTTGGTAATGCCAGGCTTGGAAATATTAATCGAAACCTGGCCACAATTCAATGTATGGACCAATTCGGTGAAGCTGCCACGGTCATCCACGTTCATCTTCAACGGGAAAACGACCTTTTCCTTAGGGAGATAGCTCAGGTAGGTGCTGTAGAGCTTCTTGGCGAAGCTTTTGGCTGGGATTTCAGGAATCATCAGGGTCTGCGGCTGAGCAGCAAAACTCTGAAGCAAATTTACTATTTCACCTAATGTTATTTTATGTGTTACTGGACAGTAACAATATCTTCCTTGTTTTGAACACGAATTGCACGAATCTGACGAATCATTATTCGTGTCATTAGTGAGATTCGTGGTTGGAATAACTTCGAGGCCGTTGAACTCGCAACGGTGCTCTTCACCACGGAGGCAGGCTATCATTTCATCTACCAAGTCATCAATATAGAGCAGTTCCAGTTCCACGCTGGGGTCATTCACGGTATAAGGCAGGTCGTTTGCAAAGGCATTGCAGAAAGTGGCGACTGCTGAGTTGTAGTTGGGGCGGCACCATTTGCCAAAGAGGTTGGGGAAGCGATAGATTAAGACCCGTGGTCTTAGTTTAGAGTTTAGAGTTGAGAGTTTAGAGTCAGTTGAAAGTTGAGAGTTGGCAAGTAGAAAGTTTTTCTCATACTCTAAAAAGAGGTCTTCTCCAGCTTTCTTCGAACGGCCATACTCGCTGTTGCCAAAGCGACCGGTGAGACTGGCCTGCTGGCTGCTGGAGAGCATCACCGGGCACTTATTCCCATGCTTCTTCAATGTATCTAAAAGCGTTGAGGCAAACCCAAAGTTGCCTTGCATAAACTCTTCCTGATTCTGAGGACGGTTCACGCCAGCAAGGTTGAACACGAAGTCGGCCTTTGCACAGAAGCCGTCCAACAGCGATGGGTCGGTATCAATATCATACTCGTATATCTCCTCGATGTTCAGGTCGGGAAACCTACGGTCTTTGCCTTCTTGTATATTGCGGAGGTTCGCGCAGAGATTCCTGCCCACGAATCCCTTCGCTCCTGTTACTAATATCTTCATTTCTCTACAGATTTAGCAGATTTAACGGATTATTCAAAGTCAAAATTCACAAAACGTTCGTGTGTCAGCGAGGCTGACCTGAAGTTCACCAATAAGCCTACTTGTTTGTTGGCTGCATGGAGATAATTGATTATCTGTTCACGATTTTCATTATCCAGTTCAGAGACAGCTTTCAATTCTACGATTACCTTGTCATAACAAATAAAGTCAGCGAAAAAGTCGTGCGCAAGCTTAACTCCCTTATAATTGACAAGCATGTGCTTTTCACGCTCATAAGGTATTTTTCTTAGTTTAAACTCAACTTCTAATGCATCTTGATACACCTTCTCGCTGAAGCTCCTACCCAGAGTATTATGGACTTCCATGCAAGCACCTATTATGGCATAGGTCTCATGCTTCAGCACCATCTTCTCACTCTTGCCTGTCAGTCCGTACTCTTTAAGTAAGTCCATACTGTGGATTTAGAAATCTGTTTAATCCGTGTAATCTGTAGCGTTATACGAGGTTGGGGATGCCGTTGAGTTCGTTCTGAATATACGTCAACGAGGCAATTTTAGCCTTGGTCTCTTCGAGGTTCAGCCGCTTCGTGTTATTGCTGTTGAACTCCTCGATGGTCGCCCGCTTCACGTCGCCTTCCTTGAAGAACTTGTCGTAGTTCAGGTCGCGATTGTCGGCCGGGACTGCGTAGAAATTGCCCATGTCGATGGCCTTGGCGGCTTCCTCCTTGGTGAGCAGGGTCTCGTACATCTTCTCACCATGGCGGATACCGATGACGCGAATCTCCGGGGTGTTAGGAGCCTGATGCTTGAACAGCTCCACCACGGCTTCGGCCTGCGTCTGGATGGTGCAAGCCGGGGCTTTCTGAACCATAATATCACCATTATTGCCATGCTCGAAAGCAAAGAGAACGAGGTCAACAGCTTCCTCAAGGCTCATAATGAATCGGGTCATGCTGGGCTCGGTGATGGTGATGGGATTGCCCTTGCGGATCTGGTCAATCCAAAGCGGAATCACACTGCCACGTGAGCACATCACGTTGCCATAACGAGTGCAGCAGATTTTGGTGTTACCTGAAAGACGGCTCTTGGCCACGGCAATCTTCTCCTCTATGGCCTTGGTGATACCCATGGCGTTGATAGGATATGCGGCCTTGTCAGTACTGAGACAAATTACACATTTAACACCAGCATCAATGGCAGCATCCAAGGTGTTGTCCGTTCCCATCACGTTGGTTTTCACAGCCTCCATTGGGAAAAATTCACAACTCGGCACCTGCTTGAGGGCCGCGGCATGGAACACATAATCAACGCCTTTCATAGCGTATTTCAACGTGCTCTTGTTGCGCACATCGCCAATGTAAAACTTAATCTTGTTGGCCACCTCAGGCATACGTGCCTGGAAGTCGTGGCGCATATCGTCCTGTTTCTTTTCGTCACGGCTGAAAATACGGATTTCTCCAATATCAGTACGGAGAAAACGGTTTAATACTGCATTACCAAAACTGCCTGTGCCTCCAGTAATCAGGAGGACTTTGTCTTTGAATACTGACATTATATTTCTATTTAGTTATTATTATCGTTTTTTTGATTAATCCATGGAAGACCTTTCAGCCCCTTGAGCGGCACCGGCTGCGCGATACTTATGGTTCAGTGTTCAGGGTTCATGATTAATGGTTCACGATTACTGGTTCAGGGTTCAGGGTTCATGATTCATGGTGAATGGTGAAGAGTGAACGATTCATATACTTATTAATCACTATTCTGATGCCATAATTACGTAGCCGTAAGGAGCAACAGACTGCGCGTAAGATCTGATAACTCCAAGATGCCGCCATTATTTCGGTTCACGATTCATGGTGAATGGTGAACGGTTATTTCTTTTTTACCTTCTCATTCATTGTCTTTACTATCGATGTTAATATCTTGAGGATACGGGTGCTATCTATATTCAAAGATTCAAACTGCTTATCATCTAAATAGCCATTGTCGTGCAAGAGATTCAGCCAGTAGTCGCTTTCATCAGCCTCTTTGTAGGCTATGCTCATCTTACTCAGGAAGTCGGCATCGCTTTGGGCGTGTTTCGATTCACGGACGTTGGCTCCTACAGACGTACCACTACGATAAAGTTGCTTTGACTGCGTATATTCTTTGTATTCTGCATCTTCGGTTAAGTACTGAAACAGTCTGGTTATACGGCACGCAAAGTCGTAACTCAATTCATGTATCCCAGCTTTCTGCTTATCTTCTTCGGACATCAAAGGAGCTAACTTGCCACGCTTGGGTTTATACGTCGGTTTGGTTTCACTCTGCTTAGATCGTGAACCCTGAACCTTGAACCGTGAACCAGAAGTTGTTTTCTTTCCGTCCATCTTTCTTTATGCAGCAATACGGGTCAAGTAGTCAATCAATGCTTGCTCCGTATCTGCAAACGGTGACAAAATAGAAAGAATATTGTCGTAACTAATTGTAATTTTACGGTAATACGCCGTTAGTGAAGGAGTGTTTTTCAATTGCAATAAGAGGTTATCGATATACTCATACATAAAGCTCAACCCATACTTGCCTCTATGATTTTTAAGCAAATCAATTCGAAGATATTCTTCCGCCTTCGAAAGTTCTTCAACAGTCACAGGATATTTTATTGTATCGTACTTCTCATCAATGTTAGCCATTGTATAATGCTGTAAAACGTCCTTTGTGTCATAGTCAAACAACACAAACCCCTTAGGCATCTTCTTGTCCAAGCATATATCTTTGTTGACTTTGCCATATTTACGCTTAACTGCGCAATACCACGTGTTAAACAACAAGATTGCATTAAAATACTTTTGTCGCATCAATCGGTAATCGTCCATTATTGATGCAAGCATCGGATCGCCAGTATGAAAGTTGAGCATCTGTTTCAAGAAAGACTCCATACAACTATCTGTCAAGTAGTAATTCTCGATTGAATATCCACTTGTCACATAAAAGTTCTCAAGAACAGGTTCCTCGTTTAAATCAAAATCTTTATCAACGAAAAAACCTTTGCAATACTTGTCGTATTCAGGCTTGGTCACCAACATTTTATACACAGCCATTACTTTTTCCTTCCCATTGCACCTGATTGGCTCAATAGAGCGGTTGACATATCGAAGCAAACGAGGGTAATAGTAGTCGTTGTCTTGCCCTTCATAAAATACAAATAATGCTTCTGGATTACACACCACCGCATGATTGAAATCCATAAATGCCGCGTTAACAGATTTGTCACGCACGGCTATTAATTCATCAACAGTAAAAGCCGTAGGTGTCATGATTTAACATATTCGTTCATACCGGTTGTGAATTCCTGCAACTCGTTCTCAAAAATGAATGGCGAATGGGTCACAGCAAAAAGGAAATCGCAATTGGGCGACTTCGCGACATCGGGCAACAATTTGCGTTGCCAAAATATGGACAACGACAACTCCGGTTCATCTATAAGCACTATGAAATGACTTTGAGGGTCAAAATAGATGGTTGCGAACAAGGCTATCAATTGTTTCTCACCCGAGCTAAGCAAATCCAAATCCAACACCTCCTGTATCGGGCCTGAATTTTCGGTCGATTCCAAGTCCAAACTCAACTCGGCTTCATTATAGGAAAACTGCTTGTCTTTCAAATAAGCATTGCATATTTCCACAAAAGCCTTGATGCTACGGTCGTACAACTCGTATGAATTGTATATATCTTTCAGACGGGTCAACAAATAGAGCAGAAATTTGTTCTCCTCGTTGTAAATTTCGCGCGTCGAAATCTTGCGAAGCACTTCGGTCTGTTCCTTGGGCGACAACCCAACTTGACTCTTGTTAATGATGGCTTCTATCTTCTCATTATCTCCCTCTTCAAGAGTTATTGTTTCAGAAATACCTGCTATCTGCTTCTTCAACAAATCGACCGACATAGTATCAAGCTCTTTACGGGATATATCTGATATACGTCTGAGAATACGGTCGCGTTGTTTCTTGATGTCAGACATGCCTGAATGGACAGCCTCAGACAGTTCCTCCACAAAAGAGGATTCCAAATCAAGCCCCCTTAATCGATAACTATCGTTAATACGGTTTCTTCGCTCACGGAGCATAGCTCGAACATCTTTTTCTATCCTTCGATATGTCGGGAAATATAATATGCGCAGATGCAACTCTTCCATTGTTTTCTGGAAGTCATTGATTTGGTTGATTTCGGCCCGATCAACAACAATGCATGTTATAACATCCAGAATATACTCGCTCGGGGCTTTAAAACTTAAGTCCTTTGTTTCCAAATAATCAAGTACATCCTGCATTTTAGCCATTTCTTCCTTACCCGAACGTATAATTTCCTGAAGATTCTTAACATCGTCTTCACTGAGCAGTTGGGATATTGACTGATATAAACCCATCCGGCGAATTCTTCTTTCTTTCGCATGAAGATAGGTTTTAATCTCGTCTTTGGAGAATGTAAATTGCTTGCCCTGCAACGAGATATCAATGCGCGAGAAAATGATATTGACAAGATTTTTGAAATCACAACTCAGCAAATAGTTCAATGCATTGAGTATCGTTGTCTTTCCAAGGCCGTTCTCACCAATATATATTTGTGTTTTGCTTTTGAAGACAAGGTCAACGTCTTTCTTGCCGAAAAGCCCTTTTATGCTAAAACTCTCAATAACTGGCATAACATTATGAATTAAGCTTCCAATACTTCTCTTGCTCTACATTATTTTGGCCATCGGCAGTAACAGCAGTAGTCCAACGTGGATAATCATCACCTTTTTTCACGTTGTTTTGCCACTGAAGAGGCAGGTAATTGTCCATTTCTTCTTCGCCGCCTTGGGCTAAAGGCTTAAGATGGTCAATTTCCCATCCATACTGTGAATTACGATTACCATAATCGGCATAACGAATCCATGCGCCAGCATAGTCTTGGCGAAAAATATCCTTATTCACGCCCTCCACTGGTGTAGCTTTTCTCCAAACCTCAGCTTTCTCGTTATCAGAAAATATTTTTTTTGTTTCTGCCATAATTCTTCTATAGTTAGGTTATTTCAACGTGCTTATTTCTTATTTATTGTTTCCCGTTTATTGTTTCTTCGTTTACCTATTCTTCCTTCTTGAAATACAACTGGTAATACTCCATCCCCGTCTCTTCGTCGTAGCCCTTCTTAATCAGACCCTCGCCGCCATGCACATAGATGTGGAAGTTGCGGTCGAGCTTGATGACGCTCTTCATGGAGCGTTGCGACTTCTTCACGGCACTTTCCGAAATGGCGAAGCTCTCGGCAGGCTCCAAATCATTCTTGGCCATATAGTCATCCACATACTGCCCAAAGCCGGCTGAAAGCGACTCGTCGCCCATCACCTGCTGGTTGAAGTCGTCCATGGCGAAGGTGTCGTTCTCCTTGAAGTAACGCAGGGCTTTGTCCATGAGCTCTGCCTGCTCGCCCCGCGACACCTCCTGCGTGGCAGGCAGCTCCTTGATGATGAAAGCTTTGGTGGCATTGAGGAAGGTTCGCGTGTGCTGATACTCATCGGCACAGGGTTTGGCCTGCAAGAAATCATCCACCCAATATTTGGCCTCGGTGCGGTTGATGTTGTCGATGATGGCTATGCGGTAGCCCTCGTCAGCATCGGTGTTGAAAATCAGGGCGGCTTTGTCCACATGCTTCAAATCCAGTCCTTGCAGGGTGGTGATATGGGCATTGTCGGCCTCGCACACCACTGAGAGAAAACTGGTCGGGTTCTCGCACTTGTAGAGGCCCACGGCATCGGTCACATAGCCATTGATTTGGCAGTCGGTGAAATAGGCCACAATGAAGTCGCCGCACTTGATGCCGGGATGCTCGCTATGCTCATACAACACCTTGGCGAGGTTCTGCGACTGCTCTACTATGCTTTGCGGGTCGGCAAACAGCCTGCCCACGCAAGTACAAGCCTCGTTGAACTGCAAGCCTAACTCATGGTGGAAGCAGAAGGTCTCGCCCTCCTTGAACGACGAGAGACAATAGGTGAAAAGGTTCTTCAGCGAAGCCTCGTCGAGCTGCAACGGCTCACCTGAAAGCACGATGCCCTCGGCGGCGGCCTTGCTACCGATATGGTGCAGGCAGGCTTGCTGGAGTTGAGTTATTTCTGTTATAAAAGCCATTGTTCTTTACTTTTTTTGCTCGGTGTCGTCCATCAGCATCGCATACATATCCTTCACCACTATGATGATGAGTCCGGCATACTGGAGCAGCAGGAAAACAAACACCGCATTGCGAATGGCCAAATACCATTTGTTGGCGAAGGGCAACTGCGGCAGGATGAAGGCCAACACAATAATCAAACCAGCCAAAAAGATGGAGAAGGAAATGCGTGTGACCACTTCTTTGGTGAACTCCTGGTAGTTTTCTACATACCGCTTATCCTCCTCATTGTCGCTGCTGTAGTCCATACGCCGCTTCAAGAAATGTTCCACCACAATGAAAATCACCGAAAACATCAAGGCTGAGAAGATGCCGATGGAGCCAATCACATCGGCGAACACTTTCACCTCGCTATTTGAAAACCATGTGAGGCAACCCACCGCAAGGGCAAGTACCGTCGGCACAATGATAAACCAAAACCTCTCCTTGATCAATGAGGCCCATGCTTTGGAAATAATCTCTCTCATGGCTACTTGGTTTTGGTGTACCCTATCTCTTTCTTGATGGTTTCAAGAATGGAGTCGGTGTGTTTGCTGATTTCCATGAAGTCGTAGGTATTCTTATCCTTTAGCATCACCTCTTCGGGCAACAGATAATAGGCGAAGTTGCGGATGCGGTCTTGGTCGAGGTTCATCGTGGTGGAACGGCCTTCCTCATCCACATATTTGGCCATCACCGTAACATCTTTGTCATCCTTCTTGAGGGCAAGCGGGTCGATGTCGGCATCCAACGAGCGTCCATTCTTGTTAAACAGCTTCCAAAAATCATTGACCGACTTCCTGAAGCCTGTAATCTCCACCTTGATTCGTAACCCTTCGAGGTTGGCAAAGAGCGGATTGATGAGACGGAGGCTACCCTTGGAGAGTTTGTCCTTCACATAGGTCACCGATACCACCTCGCTTCGCTTGTTGCGTTCCTCCATAAAGGTTTTGGGGTAATAGGATGTAACGCCCAGACGGAACTGGTATTTCTGCACAAACTTTGCGAAATGCACCTTTACCAGGTCAGAGATATTCGATGTGGAATAGCTCTGTATCATCAACGCACCGGTGGTATAGTCGTAAGGCAGCCACATCTTGATGTAGAAGTTGGACGATACCACATCGTCGGCAGCCACCGTGTTGGTCGATTTCTTGGCGTTCTTGCGCTTGTAGATGGACTGCTCGCGGTTGGTGGTGCCGCCATACACCTCGCCGTTGATGACATTCTTAAGGGGCGACACCGTGTGCTGGCAGCTGTCGGTAGCGGTAACCGCCTTGTCTCCATCGGTATTGACCACAAACTTGTCGCCAAACTGCTCCACGAATTTAGTCCACAGCATGGCAAGAGCCTTCTGCTTGTCGTTCTTGTCGAAAAGGTCAATCAGTTCAGAGAAGTTGCAGTCTTCCCACGACTTGCCCTTATCCTTCACAACCAGATGTTGCAAAGCTATGCGATGGATTTCCAAACGGAGTTTTGTGGCCATTATCTAAAATTTGATGTTTATGTATCTCGAAATGTTAAAATCCGCACCTCGCCGTCGGCTTGTTTTGAGATTATTGTTAACTGTTAACCGTTAACTTGGGCTTAATTGCTTAGTTGCTTATATGCTTACTGCTTACCGTTGATTATTTGCTTAAGTATTTTTTTAACATTTGCGCCGCCCTGTTTCGGCCTTTCGCGGGATAGGATTTCGATAAGAGTACGATAAAGGTACGATAAAGGTAGGATAAAGGTAACGTTCGCTTCGCTCAAGTTAAAAGTGAAGAGTGAAAAGTTGGCTTAGGTGCTTAGGTGCTTCTTCGCTACATTAAATTTGATTCATCGGTGTTATTCGCTGTATTATATTGATTTCAAAGGTGCTCACGGGCATACCACGCGGCCTTTGGCTCGCAGCCTTCGGCCCGCGACTCGGCATAGTCAAAATGAGTTTTAGCTCTACTCTCTCTGCTCCGTCGGTCCAAAGGAAAACATCTCTTTAAACTTTATTGATTTAACAGCGTGGAGCGGGCTGATGGCGGGTTAATTAATCAATTTCTTTAGTGTTAGAATGTAGTGTTATAGTCATCAAGCCAGTCGGTCTCTACCTGAAAGGAGCCGTTGCCACCGGAGGAGTAGAGCGAGCCGGTGAGTACCGTCATACGGTTGCGTTTGAAGGGCACGCCGCTGACCTCTTTATGGGAGATGGAGTTGCCACCTGCGTCAAGCACGTCGATGGTGACGTTCACCGTCTGCTCATCGGTAGCGAGGAAGAGGTAGGTGATTGAGTTGGTGCTGTTTCCCACGGCGCTCTGGATAGGAAGTGTATTGACGAAACCGGTGTTGCTGGTAGCCAAACCCGTGGTGGGGTTGAAGGCCTTGCCGGCAGCGGAGAGTGTGGTCCGCACACTGACCGCGTTCTCGGTGCATCCATCGGTGGAGTGTATCTTGAGTTTGGAGACGATGCGGTTGAGGGTGGCACTGAGGGTGACGGCATCAGTATTGGTGATATTCACCGTCTGGGTGTAAGCAAAGGTCTCACGGGCAGGGTTGTCGCCAAAGGTGGCCAAAGTGGGACTGGTGAGCGTGATGGCAGGTTCGCCGTCGTTGAGGCCGTAACCGAGAACCACCATCGTGTAACTGCCCATAGGGAGGGAGAGGTCGAACTCACCAAAAGTGGTATAGGTGGTGGCGTCGGCACGCATCTGAGTCACTTTGCACTGTTCATCGCCGTTGGAGGTGTAGAAAGCCAGAGTGATGGCTTTGACGCCCGAGTAGTCGGCCACGTCGGTGGAGGACTTGGTTCCGATTTCCTCCTGACTGATGGTGAAGTCATTGACGCGGACGTGGACTTTGGCGGTGCCGTTGTCCTTGCAGCAGGAGGCGGCAAGGAGGCAGGAGATTGCTATGATTACAGCGTTTGAGATTTTGAATATTTTGTTCATTGTCTTTAGATTTTGGGCCATCCGCCCGCAATCCACGCTGTGTGTTTCAAATTGAAAAAGAGGGAAGAAGTTATTTCTTCACATTCATTAGTTCAAGGATCAAAGTTCAAAATTCAAGGTTCAAAGTTCAAGGTTCAAAGTTCAAGGTTGACTCACTTCATTTTATTTAATTCTTAGGTGTTGACTCACCGAATTGTTTTTTTCTATGGTGTTATTCGCTGTATTATCTTGATTTCAAAGGTGCTGACTCACTGTCATGTTTTTTATTCTAAGGTGTTCGCGACTTTCAGTTCATGGCCTACAGCACAAGGTTCAAGGTTCAAAGTTCAAGGTTGACTCACTTCATTTTATTTAATTCTTAGGTGTTTGCGGCCTACGGCACAAAGTTCAAAGTAAGCTTCGCGGAAGCTATCCGCACCATCGACCATAAATACACTTTCAACTTCCATATTTCATACTTTCAACTATCTCTAAACTATCAACTCTCAACTTTCAAAGGGCCCTGATTCCAGAATGTCTGAACCAAGTCCCTGCGTATCTCGCACATACGCGGGGACTTTTTTCCTTCGACAAGCTCAGGATAAATCGGCTCGCTAACCGTAATATTCTTTGTACCACTCTGCGAATTTGCGCAGGCCTTCGCGGAGGGTTATCTTGGGTGTGAAGCCAAAGTCTCTTTCAAGTGCCGTGGCATCCGCATACGTCGTGGGCACATCGCCCGGTTGCATGGGGACGAGCTGCTTGTGGGCTTCGAAGTCGTAGTCAGCAGGCAGCACCTTGGCCCGCACCAGTTCTTCCTGCAAGGTCTGCACAAAGTCGAGCAGGTTCTCCGGCTGGCCGCCACCGATATTATAGACAGCATAGGGAGCCTCCCCCAATCCCTCAGCCTCTCCCCGACCCTCTCCTGAAGGAGCGGGAGTTCCAGCCTCCCCCTGCCCCTCCTGAAGGAGGGGAGTTCCAGCCCCTCCCCGACCCTCCCCTGAAGGGGTGGGTGTTCCAGCCTCTCCCAAGCCCTCTCCTAAAGGAGAGGGTGTTCCGCTACAGAACGTCTTAATCTTCTTCAGAACTGAATCTAGGTCGTGGAGGACTTCTTCGTTGGTGAAACGTAGTTCGGTGTAGCCAAGTTCATTAAGACGTGCTGTACGTTCAGCATCAGACTTCATTTGGTCGGCTTCATCGTGGTAGCCTCCATCGACCTCAACAGTGACTTTGTACTCATTACAGTAGAAGTCCACAATGAAGTCTTCAATGATGTGCTGCTGACGGAACTTAACACCTAAGCCTTTGGCTCTGAGTGCTTCCCAAAGCACTTTTTCAGCCTCAGTGGGGTTCTTGCGCATTTCTTCTGCACGTTCCTTCAGCTTTCCATACATCATTGGATCTGCTGTGTGTATTCCCAAGTCGGCCTTTCCCCTGCCCTTCCCAGCCTTTCCTAAATCCTTCCCTAAAAGGACGGACTTGTCACCCTTCCCTTTAGGGGAGGGATGGGGAGAGGCTGGTGGTCTTTGCATTACTCTCCATATGCCTTCGACTATATCATCGACGTAGGTGAAGTCGCGGCGACAGTTGCCGAAGTTGTAAATCTGGATGGTCTCGCCACGCAGCAGCTTGTTGGTGAAGCCAAAGTAAGCCATATCGGGACGACCGGCAGGACCATAGACGGTGAAGAAGCGCAGGCCCGTGGAGGGGATGTTGTAGAGCTTGCTGTAGCAATGCGCCATCAGCTCGTTGCTCTTCTTGGTGGCGGCATAGAGGCTCACGGGGCTGTCCACACGGTCGTCGGTGCTGAACGGTACTTTCTTGTTGCCGCCATAGACGCTGCTGGACGATGCATACACAAGATGCTCAACGGGATGGTGTCGGCAGGCTTCGAGGATGTTGTAAAACCCGATGATATTGCTTTCAATGTAAACGTCGGGATTTTCGATGCTGTTGCGCACACCAGCTTGAGCCGCCAAGTTCACCACGATGTCGAAGTGGTATTCCTCAAAAAGCTTATTGATAAGCTCTCGGTCGGCAATCGAGCCCTTATAGAACTTATACTCAAATCCCTGCGGCACCAATTTCTCCAATTCACGGAGCCGATACTCCTTCAGACTCGGATCGTAATAATCGTTCAGATTGTCGATACCCACGATGGTACCTTCTTTCATGTCATGAAAGAGGCGCTTTACGAGGTTGGCCCCAATGAATCCAGCCGAGCCAGTGACGAGGATAGTTTTCACACTCATGGTTTTACGGCTATTCTTTCTATTCGTCAATCACCTTCAAGAGGTATTGCCCATACTGGTTCTTGAGCATCGGCTGGGCCAATTGGCGCATCTTTTCCTCCGAAATCCAACCTTGTTGATAGGCGATACTTTCCAAACAGGCTATCTTCAATCCCTGACGCTTCTCAATAACCTCAACAAATGTTGATGCTTCTGAAAGGCTGTCGTGAGTGCCGGTGTCGAGCCATGCAAAACCGCGACCCAAAGTTTGGACTTTCAACTCGCCATCTTCAAGGAATCGCTGGTTGACAGTGGTGATTTCGAGCTCTCCACGTGCCGATGGCTTTATATTTTTGGCTACTTCAACCACCTTGTTGGGATAGAAATACAATCCCACGACGGCGTAGTTACTCTTCGGATTCTGAGGCTTTTCCTCAATACTCAGGCAGTTGCCGTTTTTGTCAAATTCAGCCACACCATATCTTTCCGGGTCGGCCACCCAATAGCCAAAGACTGTGGCTTTTTTGTTCTGTTCTGCATCCTCGACGGCACGTTTCAACATTCCCGTAAAACCTGAGCCGTAGAATATATTGTCGCCCAACACGAGGCAGGCGCAGTCGTTGCCGATAAACTTCTCTCCGATGATAAAAGCTTGAGCCAAACCATCAGGTGAAGGCTGTTCGGCATATTCGAAATGCACGCCGTAGTCGCCACCGTCGCCAAGCAGGCGCTTGAAGCCCGGCAGGTCATAAGGTGTGGAGATAATCAGAATATCTCTAATGCCGGCTAGCATCAAAGCCGAGATAGGATAATACACCATCGGTTTGTCGTAGATGGGCAACAGCTGCTTGCTGACACCCTTGGTAATCGGGTAAAGGCGGGTACCGCTGCCACCTGCTAATACGATACCTTTCATAATATCTTGTATTTAATTATTTCGTTGGGGACTTGCAATGTTGTGGGGATGATCTCTCAGGCCCATGCGGCAAGGCTGCACGTAAAGACCGGTAGATGCTATAGATGTCTTATGTTTATTTGCTTACTGCTTACCGCTTACTGTTTTTCGTTTTGGTTTTGGTTAATATGTCACACAGAAAGCACAGAACTATCCTATCTTAATCCCAATAACAATCTTCGCAAGGCGGCGGGATTGCGGCGGTTGTTTAGTATTTCTCACTCATCCGGTGCATCACTTCGTCGTGCGCGACGGTGGCGGCCCTGTCCGATAGGATGTCGTCCATACGTTGGTTGCAGATGGCCATCATCTCCTCGCGGGTGTAGCTACAAGGAGGCATCGACAGGTCGCTGACATAGTCGTCGAGCAGGTCGTTCACCTCGCGCTGCAGCCAATCGCCAATGCTTTGCGCAGTGGTGAGATTTGGGTTGATCTGCCGCATCTTGGCATCATCTATCTTTATTTGGACTGTACACATGTCTATTCAAATTATTTGCAAAAATAATATTATTTTTGGGTTCAAGAGATTCCGGGTCAAGCCCGGAATGGGGGTTCGAAGCGTGCTTCAAGCGTACTTGAACGTAGGTTGAACATGGGTTGCGGCTTGCTTCTGGCTTACTGCTTATGAGCTTAGAGCTTACTGTTGGCTTGCCACTCGCTTGGCTTAAATGTGTTCCTCAACTCCTCTGAAGTGAACATTCAACTCGTGGAGGTGTTCAAGCAGGGTGCCGAGGGGGGTGCCTTCGGTCATCTTGGCGAAGGCGTTGACATCCTTGGGGAAGCACTTGCCGCCATAGCCGTATTTACCGTCAGGGCCAGGAACGTAGGTGTGTGTGTCGTTGATGTAGCCCGAGAGGAGGATGCCGGTATGCACTTTGCGCCAGTCGGCCCCCATCTGCACACAGTACTCGCGGCAGGCGTTGAAGTAAGTGACTTTGTAGGCGCCAAACACGTTGTGCATGTACTTGGTAAGTTCAGCCTCCAAGGGAGTCATCACAGCGAATTTCTTACCCACGAAAATTCTGGAGAGGAGGTCTTGCTCTCCGGTGAAGGCCATCGTCTGCTTCTTGAAATCCTCTATGTGGGTACGTTCGCTGAGGAACTCCGGCATATAGTAGACCCTGTGGCCCGTCTCGCGGGTGAGCATGTCACTTGAGCCTGGAAGAATGGTAGTTCGGACAAAGACAGGAACATCGGGAAGCTTGCAAATGAGCTCCTTCATAAGCGTGAGGTCCTGCGTGCCGTCATCCTCGGTGGGGACATGTATCTGGAGAAATGCAACGTCGATACTGCTCAAATCGTCATTATAGCCTTTGGCGGGGTCACTGACAAAAAGCTTGCAGTCGGGATTGTTGTGCTCCAGCCAATCCTTCAAAGCTCCACCAACGAATCCGCAGCCGATAATACCAACGTTAATCATCTGT
>DECD01000018.1:23046-23267 GCA_002349055.1 Bacteroidales bacterium UBA2939
GCGTCGTAGCGGTTGGCGACGATAGCCCGACTCTGGGCCTTGAAGGTGGCCAGGTCGTTGACAATCTTGGAACCGAAGAAGGTGGTGCCGTCTTCGAGAGTAGGCTCGTAGATGATGACCTCAGCTCCCTTGGCCTTGATACGCTTCATGATACCCTGGATGGCACTCTGGCGGAAGTTGTCGGAGTTCGACTTCATCGTCAGGCGATAAACCCCAATCAC
>DECD01000018.1:23403-47970 GCA_002349055.1 Bacteroidales bacterium UBA2939
TCCTTGCGGGTGCGGTTGCTCTCGACTATGGCTGACATCATGTTCTGGGGCACATCCTCGTAGTTGGCCAGCAGCTGCTTAGTGTCCTTGGGCAGGCAGTAGCCGCCGTAGCCAAACGACGGGTTGTTGTAGTGGGTGCCGATGCGCGGGTCGAGACAGACGCCGTCGATAATAGCCTGGGTGTCGAGTCCCTTCATCTCTGCATAGGTGTCCAGCTCATTGAAGTAGCTGACGCGAAGGGCAAGATATGTGTTGGCGAAGAGCTTCACCGCCTCAGCCTCCTTCATGCCGATGAAGAGCGTGGGAATTCCTTTGGAATTCGAATGTGTCAATGCGTCAATGTGTAAATGTGTCAGTGAATCTTTGCTGGGGCCGATGGCGCCTTCGACGAGGAGGTCGGCGAAAATGTGGGCACATTCAGTGAGCCACTCGATGTCGGTCAACGCCTTGATAGCCTCGTTCTCCGCCTCATATTCCTTGCCCTCCATCATCTTGGGGACGCCAACGATTATGCGGCTGGGATAGAGGTTGTCGTAGAGGGCCTTGCTCTCGCGCAGGAACTCGGGGCTGAACAACAAATTGAATTTCTTCACGCCCTGCTTCTGGTATTTCACATACAGCGAGCGGGTATACCCCACGGGGATGGTACTCTTGATGACCATCACGGCATCGGGGTTCACCTTCAACACAGCATCGATGACGGCCTCCACAGCCGAGGTGTCGAAGAAGTTCTTCTGCGAGTCATAGTTCGTCGGGGCCGCAATGACTACAAACTCGGCATCGCGGTAGCCGGCCTCCTGGTCGAGGGTGGCCTTGAGGCAGAGGGGCCTGTTGGCCAGATAGTCCTCGATGTAGTCGTCCTGGATGGGCGACTTCTTGTTGTTCACGAGGTCAACACGCTCGGGGACGACATCGACAGCGGTGACATCATTGTGCTGTGCCAACAAAGTGGCGATACTGAGACCGACATAGCCGGTACCTGCAACGGAAATTTTCATATAACTAGTTTCTTTATTCAAAGTATTAATTTTTAAGCCATTGCAACCAAAACAACGATAAGCAAAATAAAATGCAGTAGCAACCTCACTCACATCGACAAGTCACTTTTTCGCGGACACGTTTCGGGTTCCTGTTCCGATGTTTTTCGAGGCTTGATGGCTCAAATAATGATTTGCAAAATTACGAAACATTTTCCAAATAACAAAATTTATTTTTCCAATATTGTATTACATATATATAATAGTGTTATCATAACCCTGTATCTTAGCCTGTTGCAAAAAGACCTCATTTTCACAGGTCATTAATTCAAATGAAGCAAAACTAAATTCTTTTTTATTGACGTGGCACAATAAAACCACATTATCTCTCGTTTTACAAAACGAAAAAGCACCTGCTGGAGGTGCTTCTGGGTGGTCTGTGGGAGATTCGAACTCTCGACCTCTTCCGTGTGAAGGAAGCGCTCTGAACCAACTGAGCTAACAGACCATTCAAATTGAAAATTGAGAATTGAAAAATGAAATTTCATACCCAATAATCAGCTTCATTTCTAGCGAAAGCGGGTGCAAAAGTACAAACATTTTTGAAACTGACAAAATTTTTCTTCACTATGGGCAAGAAAAAAAGTAAATTAACACAGTCGCAAATCAACGGAATCTCCTGGATAGCAATAGCATTGGTTATTTCCATCGGCGTGTATATTTTTTCTAGATTCAGTGCCTCTGACACCCCTGTTTCCGACACGATAGAGGCACAAAATATCTCAAGATTGGAAAAATTGGAGGATTCTGCCTACCACTCTGGACGTCCACAACGCACTTATACAAAACAACAATCTCAGCGTCAGTATAATGAGACACAAAACTTCTTTTCTTCAGAGCCTCCCGTCCCCACACGGAAGGCCCTGATTGTAGAACTCAACAGCGCCGATACCACCACGTTACAGCTGCTGCACGGCATCGGGCCGACGTTCGCCCGTCGCATCGCGCGCTACCGCGAACGGTTAGGTGGATTCGTCAACACACAGCAACTGCTGGAGGTCTACGGTTTCACACCCGAACTATTGGAACATATCACCCCAAACCTGGCCCTTGACACTTCGAACCTGCACAAAATCAACATCAACAGCGTGACGCTGAAGCAGTTTATCAAACACCCCTACGTGGAATATTATTTTGCGCGCGACATTATCAATCTTCGCTCCCGCGGCAGCACTTTTGCCTCCCCCGACGACCTCCGTGCCATTCCTTCTTGCACCGACACAATGCTCGTCCGTCTTCTCCCCTACCTCGACTTCAAATAAAAAAGAGACAACCTTTGGGTTGTCTCTTGGTGATCTGCACAAGATTTGAACTTGTGACCTCTTGCCTGTCAAGCAAGCGCTCTAAACCAACTGAGCTAGCAGATCATAAGATTTCTTCGAAATCTTAGCAAAAGTTCACTCGCTACGCTCGTGTTCTTTTGCCAATTTCACTCTCGAAATCGGATGCAAAAGTTCACTCGCCACGCTCGTGTTCCTTTGCCAATTTCACTCTCGAAATCGGATGCAAAAGTTCACTCGCCACGCTCGTGTTCTTTTGCCAATTTCACTCTCGAAATCGGATGCAAAAGTACGAACATTTTTGAAACTGACAAAATTATTTGAAAAAAAGTTGTATTTTTGTATCTCACAATCGGCATACAAACAGATATACAAAACTGAATATCAACAATAAATAAAGAAACAATATTTTTACAAAAATAATGCGACATGGCTGACAATTATCTGGAAAAAAGGTACGAAGAAACCCTCGGTAGCGGAAAAATCAAGGTAAAAAAAATAGGTCATACCATCGACGAACTGCTCCTCAAAAACCGCAGCACGCGAGGGTATAAAACAGCCTATAAAGTGAGTCTCGGTGAGTTGGAACGCATCGCTGGCGTGTGTACTAGAATCCCTTCGGCACGTAACCAGCAGGTCTTGAGATTCAAGCTGGTAACAAAGGACACACCCCTCCGCCCTTCGGGCACCTCCCCTAACTTAGGGGAGGAACAGGCATGCGCACGAGTGCTGTCATTGGTCAAGATGGGAGCCGCCCTGCCCGAGCTGCACCTCCCCTTCCCCGGTACCGAACCCGAGGCATTCATCGTGGTCTGCTCCACCGTGACGGAGAACCCCATGGTGGACATCGACCTTGGCATCGCCGCCCAGAGCATGCTGCTAAAGGCTGCGGAAATGGGACTCAACGGATTGATTATCGCCGCTTTCAACCGCACCAAGCTACAGGAAGAACTCTCTCTCCCCTACCCCCCGCTGCTGGTGATTGCCATCGGCAAAGGCGACGAGCGTATCGAGCTGGTACCCATCACCGAAGACGAAAGCCACGCTTACTACCGTCGCGACGGCATCCATTTTGTGCCGAAGGTCAGACTCTCTGACTTAATCATCTGACTGTGAGGCGGACACCTCTACTCCCCATGGCTTTGGCGATGGTGGCAGGCATCGCGGTCTGCCACTTGTCGAACATCCATTCTTTGTATTTATGGCTCAGTCTGTTGGCCGTCACGGCAATCATGTTCGGCTTATCCATGCTGTTCGGCAAAAGCAGACGCACCTTAATCTTCACCATCGCACTGATATTCACCTTCTTCTTTATTGGAGCGTTACGCTGCCACCTTGACGACTCACGCCACGACAGCCGCCACTGGACCCATGCTGCGACCCTCTCCGAGAAACATTCTTCCTACCTGACACTCAAGATAAAAGAGACACCTGTGCCACGTGAGCGCAGTTGGAAGGCGATGGCAGAGGTGACAAGCATCGACAATCGTCCAACGCGGGGAGAGCTGCGTCTCTATCTGCGCAAAGACAGCACCGCCGCCACCCTGCGCTACGGCGACTGTCTGCTGGCACACGGCTATGCCGACCGCGAGCGCGGAATGCTCTACATCACCAGTGACCATTACCTCGTAATCAACCGTGATAGCACCTCGCTCCGTGCACGTTGCGAAGCTCTTAGGATGAAACTTCTGCGGCGCATGCAAGAAGGGCCTTTAGAACCTCGTTATAGCGGCATCGCCGCAACGCTGACCCTAGGTTGGCGCGGAGATTTGGAGCCTGACATCCACGCACAGTTTCGCGACGCAGGCATCATGCACCTGCTGTGTGTCAGCGGATTGCACGTGGGATTGCTAGCCGCCTTAATAGGAGGATTGCTATTTTTCGTGGGCAAAGATCGCCGCGGACGCATCATTCGTGGGTCGATACAGTTAATCACCATCTGGACCTTCGTCGCCCTGAGCGGCCTGTCGCCCGCCACGGTGAGGGCCGCCTTGATGTTCAGTCTCTTCATTGTCAGTCGAATGATGGGGCGTCGCACCGACGCACTCAACCTCATGGCGGCCGCTGCCATCACCATGCTGGCCGTCGACCCCATGTTGCTTTTCAATGTCGGTTGGCAACTGTCGTTCAGTGCAGTTGCAGGCATCCTGCTCATGAGGCCAGCCCTCTCTCTCCACCGCAACATTTTGTGGCAAACTACCATTGTCAGCCTCGCCGCCACCCTGTCCACCTTACCCGTAACTCTCACCACCTTCCATCAATTTTACCCCTACTTCCTAATAGCCAACATCGTGATAATTCCCATCGCCGCATTCATTCTCGGCTTCTCTCTCATCTATCTGGCCCTGCCCTGCGGCCTCACCGCTTTCCTCGTGAAATGGCCGCTATGGTTCTGCGACTGGCTCACCGCTGGCATCTCGCGTCTGCCCGGTGCCGTGATAGCCAACATTGAGCCAAGCCCATGGCACATTGCCTTACTGTCGATGGCAATTATTTTTACATTTGTAACAATAAATATAGGGTCACTGCGTTATAAACGCACAAAAGACAACGAATTATGCTGAACGATACCCCCAAGTGGGTGGCCATATATACCAATCCTCGAGCCGAGAAAAGAGCCAACGAGCGCCTGAAAGAGCTTGGTTATGAGACCTATCTGCCACTACAGCGCAAGCTTCACCGCTGGAGCGACCGCTGGAAAAATGTCGACGTGCCCCTGATTACCTCCTACATGTTTGTGAAAATGTGCGCCAAGGACGTGGTGCCTGTTCGGGCTGCCGAAGGGGTGAGCTACATCGTATCGTGGCACAGCCAGCCCGCCGTCATCCCCGACAGTGAGATTGAAATCATCCGCCGTCTGATGGAGGCCGAAGCCGAGGTGAATGCCGTGAACGACAGCCGTTTGAAGAAAGGCAAACGTGTCCGCATCATCGGTGGTCAGTTCGAGGGCATGGAGGGCACACTTATCAGCGACTGCGAGGAAGGCAACTTCGGCATCAACATTTCCGGACTGAACGTTGCACTGGTGATGGTCATCGAGCAAGCCCTCCTTCAGCCTGTCGAAGAACCGAAACACAGAAAAAGAATCCACATGAGACAATGAAAAAAGCGTCCATAGTATTTATAGTCTCGATGCTCTGGAGCGGCATTGCTTTTGCACAGTTGAAGCCGCGTCCCGACGCCTTCCCGTCAGAGCCGGAAAACCTTGAAAAAAGAGTCATAACAATGGCGACGACCGTCGACGAGATGGCCTCGTGGGATCGCTATCCGACCTACAACACCTACCTGACCATGATGGCTCGCTGGGCCGAAACGTTTCCTACGCTATGCCATGTGGACACCATCGGCACCAGCATCCAGGGCCGACTGATACTCAGCATGTATATCGCACCCCTCCGCCCTTCGGGCACCTCCCCTGAAACAGGGGAGGAGTTAGAGGAGAGACCGGAATTTTTCTATTCCTCGACCATACACGGCGACGAGGTGACGGGTTATGTGATGATGCTGAGGCTGATAGACACCCTGTTGACGAGCTATGGCATCAGCCCGGAACTCACCGACCTAATGAACCGCACCCGCATCAGTATCAATCCGTTGGCCAACCCCGACGGCACCTATCACAACAGCGACACCACCATACGGGGGGCGCAGCGCGAGAATGCCGACGGCATCGACCTCAACCGCAACTTCCCCAATCCATTCTTCCCTGCCAAAACCACTATCCCTCAGGAGAATCAGGCCATGATTGACTACTTCACGGAGCACCGGTTCCGTCTGAGCGCCAACCTCCACGGCGGAGCCGAGGTGATGAACTATCCCTGGGACAGCTTCACCTCGCGCGACAATCCGCACCCGGAGGCCGAATGGTGGATTGACGTATGCAAACGCTTTGTCGATACCAGCCGGACCTACAACAACAGCCACTTCCGCGACACCTACACCTGCGGCTATACCGCCGGCGGCGACTGGTACGTCATCTCTGGCGGTCGGCAGGACTATGTAAACGCCGTCCACAACTGCCTGGAGATGACCATGGAAATCTCCACCCAGAAGACTCTCAGTAGCGACCGCCTGCCCGAGTATTGGTACTTCTTGGCACCATCGTTCATCAACTATATCGCTGAGATACATAACCTTCCACAGGACGTAAGCATCAACCCGACTCACGACCGCGAGCTGACGCTGGGCCCCAACCCGACGACAGGAATCATCACCGTCAGCGGTGCCGAGGGTGCCACCATCGAACTACGCGACCTCCAAGGCCGCACCATCCTCACCCAAGAAGCATCTCAATCAAACACGCTCAATATAAGCCACCTAAACAGCGGAATCTATTTCTTGCGCATCGACGGGGAAACCATCAAAATCATAAAGTTATAACCATTACTACTCCTCCGGGGTATCCCAGTACTCGGAGTGGTTGATGCCGAGGTCGCGGGGATGGAACTCGGGATCCTTGCCAGCCTTTTTCTGCCTTTCATAATCTTTGAGGGTACGGAACGCCTGGGGCGAGAGGAGGAGGATTGCCACGAGGTTGATCCATGCCATAACTCCCACACCGATATCGCCCAGCTTCCACACGAAGTCACCGCTCTGCACCGAGGAAACGATGACAGAGACGATAATACCTATGCGCAAAGCCCAGATAACCAGTTTCTCGCGACGGTCGTCGCCGAAGTGCATGTCGGCATGCTCCAGCTCGTCAAGACGCTCGGGATGCTTCTTGTAGATGCGGCGGCGCCAGCGGTTGAAGAGGTAGACGAGGTTGGTCTCTGCATAGTAATAGTAGGTCATGAGAGTGGTGAAGGCAAAGAAGAAGAGCGCGATGGCAATGATGATACTACTCGCATGTGCGCCGACAATGGTACCCAGGGCCTCGGTTGTGTAGAAAACGCCGGGCTCGCCTGCGGGGGCCCCGGGGTTCCGAAGGAGGTAGGAAACACTGCCGTCATTCCCCACCGACTCAATGATATTATAGGTCTTGCAGGCCAGAATCATCATGGCCGTGGCGGTGCAGACAAGGAGGGTATCTATATAGACCGAGAAAGACTGGACGAGACCCTGTTTGACGGGGTGCGACACCTTGGCAGCCGCTGATATAATGGCTCCCGAGCCCTGGCCGGCCTCGTTGCTGTAGATGCCACGCTTCACGCCCCAGGCGATGGTGCTGCCTATCAAAGCACCCGACACCTCGTTGACACCTACGGCACCGCGCAGCATCTCCATGAAGACATCGGGGACAATCTGCCAGTTGACCAGCAACACTACGACCGAGAGGATGATGTAGATTGCGGCCATCACGGGGGCGACGACCTGTGCCACGTTGGAGATACGCTTCACGCCACCAATGATTATCAGGGCTATAAGTGCGGCCACGAAGAGTCCGACACTCCACATCGGCACGCCGAAGGAATGGGAACAGCTGATGGCTATGTTGTTGCTTTGGACGGTGGGCAAGAGGATGCCGAAGGCTATAGCCGCTATGACGGCAAAGAGGCCACCGAAGAAGGGGCTGCGGAGGCCGTTCTCGATATAGTAGGCCGGGCCACCGCGAAACTGTCCGTTGTGGTTTTCCTTGTATATCTGTGCCAGCGTGGACTCCACAAAGGCGCTGCCGGCTCCGAAGAAGGCAATAACCCACATCCAGACGATGGCTCCGGGGCCACCGAAGCCTATGGCCGTGGCCACACCCACGATGTTGCCCGTGCCCACACGGCCCGAGAGGGCCATGGAGAAAGCCTGGAACGACGAGATGCCAGGTGCCTTCTTGTCCTTACCGCTGCCGCCAAAAAGCAGCTTAACCATCTCCGCCGAAGCGGCGCACCTGCACAAAGCGCGTGCAGAACGAGAAATAGAACGCTGCTATCAGACACAACGCCACCATCGCAGGACTCCATACCCAATCGCTGAAGGTATTCACCGCCGACACAAACCAATTGTGAATATTTTCCATAGTGTTAGTGATTTGAAAGTGCAAAAGTATAAATATTTTTCCACATCACAAATTATTTGTATCTTTGCATCCGAAAAAAACACCATCAAGAGAAACAAAAAGCCTTGTTCCACATTAAGAAAATACGTACAACTTTCTCATCAGAAATGGCTTATCTTCCAACAATATCGACCTGGACATCGAGGACATCGGCCCCGCCGGCGACACCCCTGCCCACAAGAACGCTTCCACCACTTTTGCATCGAAGGCTGTATATAAAATAATTGAATTAACGAACGACGATAAATAATGAATCGCGAGCGCGAGATATACAAGGTGACTCTGGTGGGCAGCGCGGCCAACGTGCTGCTCACGGTGTTCAAGTTCGTGGCGGGTATTGTGGGACACAGTGCCGCCATGACGGCCGATGCCGTGCACTCGCTCTCCGACCTTTTGACCGATGCCGTGGTGCTGCTCTTTGTGCGCATCAGCAGCAAACCCGAGGACAAGGACCACGACTATGGCCACGGCAAGTACGAAACCCTCGCCACCACCATCGTTGGCCTCGCGCTGGCGGCGGTGGCCATGGGCCTCGGATGGAAGGCCATTGAGGCGCTGCTTTCCTGGTATGGCGGAGGCACGCTCGAAGCTCCCGGCATGCTGGCGCTGTGGGCGGCGGTGGTCTCCATCGTGATTAAAGAACTTGTCTATCAGTATACCGTACATCGCGGCAAAGATCTGAACTCGCCCGCCGTGGAAGCCAACGCGTGGCACCACCGCAGCGACGCCCTCTCGTCGCTCGGCACGTTGGCGGGCATCGGTGGAGCCATTCTTCTGGGCGACCGCTGGACAGTGCTCGACCCGATAGCAGGACTCGTCGTCTCGCTCTTCATCCTCCGCGTGGCGTGGATGTTGCTGAAAGGTGGTTTCAACGAGTTGCTCGAAGCCTCGCTGCCCGATGAGGTGGAGCGCGAGATACTGGCCATCGTCACCTCCTTCCCCGATGTCAGCGACCCGCACCACCTGCGCACCCGCCGCATCGGCAGCCGCTACGCCATCGAGCTCCACATCCGCATGGACGGCCAGATGCCTCTCGCCGCCTCCCACGCCCGCACCTGCGAGATAGAGCGCGCCCTCAAAGACCGCTTCGGCGAAAGGACGCTTATCACACTGCATGTTGAACCCATTAAATAAAGGAATATGTTACAGATTGGCACCAAAGCACCTCATTTCGAGGGCATAATCGAGACTGGCGAGCGTGTTTCGCTGGCCGACTACAAGGGCAAGAAACTGGTTCTCTATTTCTACCCCAAGGACAGCACCCCTGGCTGCACCGCCGAGGCATGCGACCTGCGCGACAACTACGAGCGATTCCTCGCACTGGGTTATAACATCCTCGGTGTGAGCAAGGACAGCGCCGCCAGCCACCAGCGCTTCATCGAGAAGTACCAGCTGCCGTTCCACCTCATAGCCGACACCGATATGACCGTCCTCAAAGCCTACGAGGCATGGGGCGAGAAGAAGAACTACGGCAAGGTGACGATGGGCACCCTGCGCACCACCTACGTCATCGACGAGAACGGCATCATCGTCGACGCCATCGGCAAGGTGAACACCAAGAACCACACGGCACAGATATTGTGAAAAGTATTCTTTCATGAAACACTTTAGAACACTTATCCTACTGGGCCTGATGACATTGGGATTCAGCGCAGGGGCACAGACCTACGTTGGCACCATGACGGTGGACGGCTATCGGCGCGAGAATGTCAGGGTGACGCTCAAAAAGACTGAGAAAGAGGGCATTGTGCTGACGATGTACCGTGTGAAGTTCGCACGCCTGATGCCGGTGAAGATTGACTTCGACATCCCTCGGATGAAGCTTGAAGGCGGCCGCCTGACGGCCGACGGGGTGGTGCCCGTGTCGAATGGCAAACGCTATGAGAAATACACCATCCGCAACCTCGACGGCACCGCCGACAGCAAGCAATTGAGCCTCACCTGCAAAATGGGCGATAAACCCTTCTCCTTCATTGGCCAGCGGAAGGAGGCCAACCGCTGACCGGTTGCCACCCCCTAGCCCCCGACAGCAATACTCTCACAACATTTAGACGATAGTTCGACGATGCCGCATCGTCGAACTATCGTTGAAGTATCGTTGAAGTACCGTCGAAAACACTTACCCTTAGCGATTTAGGAATGCTACAGCCTCATGATAGCGGCGAAGGGTGGTGGCTTTCATGATGACTTTCTTCTCTTTGGGCGGGATGTCGAGGTATTCCCAGAAGGCGTGGAGGCGGGAGAGAATCTGGCTGTCGCCGCAGAGGTGCTCCGTGGCGTGGCGGTAGACGATGGCGTGCATGCTTCTGACAACCTCGTGAGGCTCTTTGTCGGAGAGCATCCACGGCCGCGCCAACAGCCAGCGCCCAATCATCACACCTTTTATTTTTTCTATGGAGTGAGAGGGAGTGAAAAGGAGGGAGAGGGAGTGAGAGGACAATTGCTGAATGTCGCCATTGAATATTAGCGGATGAGTGATATTCTCCATAAACCTCGCGAACGCCTCCTGATTGGCTATTCCCTTATATTGTTGTTTCCCCAAACGCGGGTGCAGTGTAACGTGGACGAGTGGCATCTCGTTGATGATTGGCATCGCCGCCAGTCCTTCCGCCTCGCACTCCTGTCCCAGGCGCATCTTGACGGAGAAGGCCACCTCGGGGCGGCGCAGCATTTCTTTCTGTATCTCCCCGATGCGTTCGGGGTGTTGCAGCAGTCCGCTTCCGCGGCCGGCCTTCACCTGCATCGGGAACGGGCATCCCATGTTGAGGTCTATCCTCTCCCACCCCTGCCCTTGCAACGTGTCGCAGAGCCGGGCGAACTCGTCACCGTCGCGTGCTATCACCTGCGGCACCGTGGGCACGCCCTCGTTGGCGGCAGGGTCAGTATCGCGCAGGTCTTTCTTCCTGATTTCCCCTTTCTCAATCCTCACAAAGGGCGTGTAGTACTCGTCCACACCGCCGACGCACTCCCAGTGCGCCCGCCGGTAGACGGCATCGGTGTAGCCCTGCAACGGCGCGAAGGCAATGTAAAGGTCGTTCATTCGTGTGGTACGGAAAGGGGCAGGCCCTTTTGCGAGAGGTAGAACATGTAGAGGATGACGGGCTTGGTGCCGCGGTTCTCGCCGTGGTGGACGGTGCCGACCATCTCGACGATGGCTTCGCCCTCGTGGACGACCTTCTCGGTGCCGTCGAGGGCGACGATGGTCAGCTCGCCCTGCACCAGCACGCCGTGGTTCATGGCATCGTGGTGGTGCCAGCCGAGCTTGCTTCCCTGCGGAATCTCATATTTCACCGCCACCAGCTCGGGGCGTCCCTGCGGGTAGTCGGGCAGCTCCGCTCCGTCCCAACTTTGAGATGTGCGGAAAAGCTCTGTGGTCTCTACTTGCTTCATTGTTTTTTGTTCTTCCATAGTGTTGTCATTTTGTTATTTGATATCCAGCGGCGACAAGCAGTAGGCCTAAGATAATAGTTACACCTTTTTCAATCTTTTTCCTTTTCTGCCGATAAGGTTAAATATGGCTGCGGCGATGATGATGCCGCCAGCGATGGCGATAGTGACCTTGATGGCGGTGAAGCCGGTGGTGGCGGCAAGCCGCAAATGATTGGCCACAAGATGATAAGCCGTCCAAAAGATGCCACCTCCGGGCACAAGAGGTATGATGCCGCATATAAGGAACACCGTCGTGGGACACTTGCCCCATAGGGCCAGCAGCGTACTGGTCAGCGCCACCGCCAGCGCCCCGAAGAAAGCCGCACCGGCAAGTGAGAATTGAGAGTTGAGCATGATGTACACCGCCCAGCCGACCATCCCCGTGAGGCCACAAGTGAGATAGTAGCGGCGCGGCGTTCCGAAAAGCACCGCAAAGCCCATCGTGCCGATGAAAGCCGCCGGGAGCTGCACATACCAGTGCTGCGTGACGGCATCGGCCACAGGTACTCCCAATTGCACCATACCTCCGGCGAGCATGCCGTCGGCGAGCAACGACACCACCACACCGAGGGCAATGCAGAGGAATGCCAGGAAAGCGTCGAGCAATCGGGTGGTGCCTGCGAGGTAATGCTCGTTGGCAAGGTCGCGCATGCCGTTGGTGAACGGCACTCCTGGGACAAGGGCGATGATGGTGCCGATAATCATATTGGGCAGATGAAGGTTGAATTGAAAATTGAAAATTGAAAATTGAGATAAGCGGACACACATTATGCACAACAGACCACCTACGAGGCCGCCCAGAAGGTTGCTGAAGATGCGGCTCAGACGACTTCCGACAAAGGTCATGAAGAGGCCAAGCAACAGGCCTGCCGCGAAGGTGGCTCCCGCATCGACGAGGCCACCTCCGAACAAGATGCTGAACGACGACACCCCAAGTGCAATGCCCACCACCAGCTCCCACCACGGCTTGGATGGACTCTGACGGATGGACCGCAACCGGCGTTCAAGCTCATTGAGCGGCATCGGTGCGGCAGCATCTATCTCGCGCGAGAGTTGGTTCACCTCCACCACACGGCTCAGCTGGGTACCCCTGATGGGGATAAACTCGGCACGGGCAAAATGTTCGCCAGTGGAGATGATGCCGTTGCTGAGCACATAAAAGCTCTCGCCCTCGATGCCGTAGGCCGACGCGATGTGCTGCATGGTGTCCTCCACGCGGTTAATCTCGGCTCCGTTCTCGAGCAGTATGTGGCCTGCATCGGTGGCCAGTTGCAGCGCTTTCTCCTGTTGTGTATCCATAGTCGTTGTCTGTTTCTTTCAAAAAAAGGTCACATGCCCTCATCATTATTTATTCAGAATCTCGCAGACGGGATCTTCGCGGAGAATCTTGGGGGCCGACTTGCCGGCCAGCACCAATATCTTTTTCCCGTCACGGTAGATATGCAGCTGGCGAGAGCGCACCACGGCCGTCAGCTCCGGGTCGTCCTGCAGGGCCAGCCATATTTTATGATATTCGCCGTTCACGTCGAAGAGTTTCCGCTGCAGGTGCGAGCACATATTGGTTGTATCGATAGTTGTCATCTTGTCGGTCATAAAGACAATTTGTTTTGAGATTCCGTCCGAATCTGCCTGGATTGTACCGTTTCCGAGCAGAAGAACTCTGGCTTTTTCGGTGCGGCGAAGGTGCGCTCTATCATGGCCACATGGGAGAGGTATTCGGGGTCGGTGAAGGCGATGGCTCCTGTCGGGCAACGGCGGCGACAGGCCTGGCACTTGATGCAGATGCCGTCGAAGGCCGGTATTCCGTCATTGGCCTCAATGCTTCCCATCGGGCATACCTCCAGACACTTGCCGCAGCGTGTGCAGCGGTCGGGGTTGCACGAAGGCTTCGCCTTCAGGAAGCCCGCAGGGGCGTTGTTGGTCTTCAGCGGAGTGTAGTATTTCTCTGGGTGAGCCTCGCCGGGAACTTTTAAAATCGAGGATTGAGAATTGAAAATTGAGAGTTTTGCGGCCAGCTGCTCGGCGAAGCGGTCGAGGGCGGCGAGGTCTTCCTCGTTGGGGCGCCCCGCACCGAGGGTGTCGCTGAACGAATGGCGCGTCACCATCGCAGCGGCACCCACGGGCTTCATGCCGCCCTCCTCCATCAGGCCCACCAACTCGGCCAGCGCATTGTCGTAGGCGCGATTGCCGAAGGTCACAAGGGCGATGCTTTTAATGCCTGATAGCTTGAGTGCCTGATGGCTTGAGTGGGTAATGGCGGAACGGACATAGTCGAGTGTCTTATTGGGAATTCTTCCCGCATAGACGGGTGTGGCCCAGAGGACGATATCATCGGCATCGAATACCGGCAGCGCCTCACGCTCGCGCGGCAAAGTGTAGGAATGGTATTCCACCTCGGCGTGCAGCAGAGCGCCCAGCCTTTCTGCCAGATGCTGCGCCACCTGCCGTGTGCCACCCGTAGGGCTGAAATAGTATGTCTTAATCCTTGCCATATCCATTAGCAGTTAATTTCTCCTTTTGCAACGATGGCGGCGGTGCCACCCACATAGATTGTGCCGTCGGCAGAGATACGTGTGGCCACCGACGAAGGCCTTCCCATCGCCTCACCCTGCATATATGAGAAGTCACCCATTGCGGGAATCACGCCGAGGGTTGACAGATAATGTGTCAGGGCTGCATTGGCTGTGCCGGTGGCCGATTCCTCCGGTATACCATACAAGGGGGCGAAGTCGCGCACATGGGCTGTGATTGTTTGATTGCCTGATTGCCCGATTGCTTGAGTAGGGAGGGCAAAACAATGGAAACTAACGGCCTTGTGCTTCTCCGTCAGCGCAGCGACAGCCTCCATATCGGGATGCAAAGCATTGAGTGCTTCAACATCTTGAATGGGTATCATGATATCCTCCAAACCAGTGTAGGCCACTTGAACGGGCAACGAGGGGATGTAGCCATTGATGCCGAGCGCTTTGTAGATTGGAGCAATGTCGGCAATAGTCTTCACAATGCGAGGCGCAGACATCTGCATCAGCACCTTCTTGCCCACCTCAATACAGAGGTCTCCCGCCAAAGTTCGACACCGGCATTCACCTTCCGCTATCCCAAGACTGTGTAACAACGAGAATGTGGCGATGGTAGCGTGGCCGCACAGCTCCACCTCGGCCTTCGGCGTGAAGTAGCGCAGATGGTATTCCGTTGCCGACAACCTTTGCACGAAGGCCGTCTCGGAATAGCGCAGCTCCGCCGCAACCTTTATCATCAGACTTTCATCGGGGAAGGCCTCCTCACCCAGAAGCACAACTCCGGCGGGATTCCCCCCAAAGGGACGGTCCGTGAAAGCATCGACTATATAGTAACGCATGAATAGTTTTATTCTTGTGGTGAAAATGGGCATTTTTTGCCGATGCATTGCTCGTTGATTTGGCTACGCGTGCAGTGTACCTCGGGCTTCACCATCTCCACCCCGAGGTTTTCTTTGACGAAGTCGATGGCCGTCAGCACCGAGAGGTAGGAGTCTCGCTTACAGCAGCGCGGGCCGCCATTGAGGGCCACCTGCTCCAGCGCACGGGCGGTGCAGAGGTTGCAGAGGCGCCAGGTGTCGGTTGAGAATGGGGTGTTGCGGGTGACGATGGAGAGGAAGATGCCGGTGCTGATGCTCGCGCCGCAGGCCCCCATATATCCACACGCACCACCGGGCACCTGCTGTCCGCGTTTCACCACCTCGGCGAGTGCCGTCGTCATATCCAACTTTGCGCTGTCGGGCAGACAGTTGTTATAAGCCGTCAGCAGCGCGGCTCCGACCAGCACATGATGTTCGGGGCCATGCATGCGGCACTCCGGCTGCGACATCAGCCGCTCCAGTATCTCTATCGGATTGCGCGATGTGTCCTCCAAGCATAATGACACCAGAGGATTTGTCTCCTCCACCGCCGTCTCCGGGGTGGTATCGTTACGATCCTGATTGCCGTTACCGCAGCCGGTCATCATGGCCAGCAGCAATGCGGAGACGAATAATGTGTGTACTATTTTTTTCATTTTATACGTGTTTTCAGGTGTTTAACCAATTCGTCGCTGATGTTGTTGCCGAGTTGGCGGCAGACATCTTGGCTCCAGCGCTGCGCCACTGCGATGCGGTCGTCGATGCCCTTGAGCTTGGCGTAGATGTAACCAGCGTTAAAGTTGTCACCAGCGCCTACGGTACTGACGGTCTCGATGGGCTCGACGGGGTAGCTCTCGCAGCCGTCGGGCGTGTAGAGGCGTATCGGACGCGCTCCGTCGGACAGGATGAGCGTCGGGCAATAGTGGCGCACCCGCTCGTAGATAGCATCGCCGTCGTGCAGGTTAAAGAGGTACTCGAAGTCCTCCGTCGAGCCGCGCACCACGTCGGCCAGCCGCATGTTCTCCTCGATGTTGGGCATCACCTCCGGCAGCTCGGCGATATGATTCTTGCGGAAGTTGACGTCGTAGTAGAGCCAGGCACCCGCCTCGCGGGCCTCGCGAAGCATCTTGCCCACCACGGGGCGTATCACGGGGTTGATGGCGAAGAAGGAGCCGAAGAGTACCACGTCATCAGAATTAATTTTGAAATTTGAAATTCGAAATTCGAAATTCTGAATTGTTTCTACCGAGGCGTGGTCTTTGTAAAAAATATATTGCGCGTCGTTGTGCTCGTCGAGGAAAGCCAGCGAGATGTGCGACTTCACGTTGGAGTGGCGGCAGACGTACTCTGACGACACGCCGTTGTCCTGCAGGTAGCGGCAGATGATGTCGCCTATGTGGTCGCCCCCCACCTCCGTCACCATAGCGCAGTTCGCCCCTGCCCGTCCGAGCGACACGATGCTGTTGAACGTCGACCCTCCGGGAACGGCTTTCTGCGGCTGGTCGTCCTTGAAGAGGATGTCAAGGACGGTTTCTCCGATACCTATCACGCGAGAATTAGTCATATGGATTTAAAAATATTTGCAAAATTGGTGTGCTATGTTTTCTCTAAGTATAAATTGGCGAGACAGACGGCCACTTCCTGCGGTTCTTCGCGGGGTCGCCAAGCGAGGATATAACTCACTTCAGCATCGGTGACGATATAGCCTTTTTCTTCCAACTCTTTGAGGCGTTCACGCATGGCCTTTGAGAGAGATGCTACATAATCTCCCTGCTGGGTAATCATATAGCCATTTCTATAATTCAATTTGTCGCCACTTCGCAAGCGGAGCACCTTTTCCTTCCTTTCGCGGAAATAATCGAGCCAAACATCTTTCATGGAGAGCGAGAGGGCTATTGTCGGCTGTGAGGAAAGGAACGAGGTATCGTTGTAAATGAACAGTTTATGCTTGGCTCGAGTGATGCCGACGTAAATGGCACGGAGCATGTCGGTATCCATATCGCGAATGCCTCCAAGCAGCAAATAGACGGTATCGAACTCGCGACCTTTGGCCTTGTGTATGGTACTAACGAAAACGGTATTGTCTTCCGTGGCGATGAAGTCTTCAATGCTCGATTCGAGGGCAAACTCGCGCAAGTCGCTCCGATAGTAGGTTTGGTGGGTGGCCTCAAAGTCGGCAAAGAACTGTCGCACGGCATCGAGGCAATTGCTGGTGACATAAGACTCTTCGGTTTTCCTCTTGGCTTCGGCCCACCGTTCTCGGCTGACGGCACCATCCTCCGACTGGCCCAACTGCTTAAAGAAGTATCGCACCTCGGCCAAATTGACGAAGCGAAATCCATCGGTAGCCTGAATCATGCGAACATGCTTCCCTTGCTGATGCAACAGATGGGCGACTTGCAGGGTCTGCTCGTTGGTGACAGTAAGCACGGCGGAGGTACCCTTTGAAATTGAAAATTGGGCAGCCGCATCAACAACACCCATTTCGTTGCTTACCGCAACGATAGGTGTCTGCTTCATGCGGTTGGGAATCTGCTGCACAAAGCGATTGGCATAGTCGACAATAGCACCGTCGGAGCGATAGTTATCCGTGAGTTCGTAGAGGGTAGCACCGTAGTCGGTGATGAGTGAGTGCAAATGAGTCGAGTTGCTTCCTCGGAAGGAATAGATATTCTGATCATCGTCACCCACGGCAATGACACGCATCTCTTCGTTGCGCTGCACAAGTGCCTTTACCAGCCGAAAGTCGTCGGTGCCCATGTCCTGAGCCTCATCGATAACGAGCACACTCTTGGCAATTTTGCTTTCCTCCACTTCACCATTCTCTATCATTTCTGCTGCACGACTCACCACACTTTCTATCTCCTCAAGCGACCCTTGCCTACCAATAAGGTCGAAACTATAGGAGTGGAAGGTCTTGATGTCTACAAAGTGTGCGGCGTTACCGACCAATTCGATGAGTCGTTTCTTGAACTCGGTGGCGGCTGCTCGCGAGAAAGTGAGCATCAACAACTGTTCGTGTTTCACATCCTCCATCAAAAGCAGCGAAGCCAACTTGTGTACCAGCACACGGGTCTTTCCGCTGCCAGGTCCAGCAGCCACAACAATGTATTTGCTTCGCTTATCGTCGATTATCTGTCGTTGGCGTTCGCTGAGAGTGCCAATTATCTGCTTGTATTTTGCCGGAGTGATATTTTTGACAATTTGTTTGCGTCGCTCGCTTTTGAAATATTTGTCGATGAAGGCTTGGTAATTCATGAGGAAATAATCGCTGACAAATTGCAGGGCAGCATCGTAGTCGCGAACCATCATGTTGGCGTACTCGCCCACTATGTGAATCTGCTGTATCCGATGGCGGTAGAACTCGTCAAGCATTCGGTATTGCTCTTTACCGTAATAGGTGCGTGGAACAACCAGCCGATGCAGTTGCATAGTGCTGTATATCACCATGAATCCGCCTTCGATTTTCAGTAACCCCATCCGTGAAAGGTAGAGAAGAGATTCTTCCATGTCGGTCAATGTAGGTTTCTCATTGTTTCCAAAGGTGAATCCCTGTAGGGTTGCATTGTACCTTTCCAACAACTCGACCATAGAGAAGGTGGTCATCTTGTCGCTGTCCAACGAGGCGAGTGTACTCAATGTTTTGGCAACATATCGGCATAAGTCAACGCGACGTTCGAAGCGGGCAAGCGTCGTTTCACGGTCAACCTGCAAACGCGCCATAACATTGTCTGCCGTAGAATGATGCTCCTGTTTGTAAATATATCCTTTGGTATTCAGGAAATGTAGTAGCGTCCGCAACGTTTTTACCGTACATCGGACATTCCCCGCCGATTGCGCCTCGGTGTTGAGTTGTTTGTAGTTGTATGTGTGTCCCTCCTTATCTAGGCAATTCAACAAAAAGCGTTCAATCTTCAAAACCTCTTCAAGACCACGCGCAATATTAGCTCGATCCACGTAGGCTTTCATGTCTTGAGCATCAGCCAAAATACCTTCCTGCCGCATCAGGTTGACACAGCGCACTACCGTCTCTTTTGTCATTCCAAGAATGTCCGCCAGATAGTCGATGCGGCTCTCAGCCTCTGCTCCCCGACCGCTTGCAGTTGCACGGCTGCTGATAAGTGAACCTATCACACGTGCAGATTCCTCACGTGTGACTTCGTCGAAGAGCGCAGAAGCCATCAATCGGTTGCGAGCCTCGTCCATGGAGCGCACCTTGATTCCTGTGGCGAAAACATGCGGGGCATTGCTTCCCCGATGGATGTATCCAGCCTCCTCCAACGCGGTGATGGCCCCCTTTACACGTGTCTCGATATCATTTCCATCATCATCGTTCCATCCTGCCTGCCGGGCTATCTCCAAAGGCGAACAACTGACGCTGTCGCGTATTTTAGTCAAGTCCTTGATGGCTTTCCACACCTGCTGAATCTCACTGAGGGAAAGTTTTGTCTGGTTGAGCAGGATGAAATGCTTATCCAAATCGCTATCGCTGTACAAAACATAGCAATCGGCCCGCATCTGCGGGTCGCGACCGGCGCGTCCGGCCTCCTGTACGTAGTTCTCCAACGAATCGCTGATGTCATAATGCACAACCAACCCCACATCCTTCTTGTCGACCCCCATTCCGAAGGCCGAAGTGGCTACAATGACCTGCACCTCGCCACTCATGAAGGCGTTCTGGTTTGCCACCTTATCTGCTGACTCCATCTTGCCATTGAAAGGTAGTGCGGCAATGCCGTCGCGCCGCAGACGCCCTGCAAGTTCTTTTGTACGTTTGGTTCGACTTACATATACTATCGTTGGGCAGCGGTGTCCGAATATAAGGTTACGCAATTGAGTATATTTCTCGTTTTCTGTGTCTGCGTGAAGCACCGAATAACGCAAGTTCTTACGTTCGGAATTGGCTGCGAAGATTTGCAAGTCGATGCCGAGTTTTTGCTTGAAATAGTCGCAGATGTCACACACCACTTTCTGCTTGGCAGTGGCCGTGAAACAAGAAATAGCTATTGGCTGAACCTGTTGTTTCTTCTCCTGCAACTGGCGGATATAATCTCCGATGTAAAGATAGTCGGTGCGGAAATCCTGTCCCCATGCCGAGAAACAATGTGCCTCGTCGATAACGAAACGCACCACGTTGCGACTGAGAAGCAATCGTTCGATGGTCTTGCTGCGCAACATCTCGGGGGCAATATAGAGCAAATTGGCAGTACCGTTGGCGACCTGCTCGATGGCAGCAGCACGTTCGATGGGGTCTAACAATCCGTTGATAGTAACAGCATCGCTCACTCCACGGTCGGCAAGATTGTCCACCTGGTCTTTCATCAGGCTTTGCAGGGGCGAGATAACTACCGTCAAACCATGAATATTGCGGCCAGCCATCAATGCCGGTAACTGGAAAGTAAGTGATTTGCCACCACCCGTCGGGAATATTGTCAGCAACGACTCGCCACGAATGGCTGCTTCCACTGCCTGTTGCTGCATCGGTACGCCGTCAAATTGGCGGAACTCGTCATATCCGAAGAACTCCTTTAAACCGCTATGGGCATCCAACCGTTGTTTGCAATATTCACATTCTCCACATGGCGTATTTCGCAGGAAGGTCATCACGTTCCCAACTTTGGGATAGCTATGCATCACCCATGCAGGAGTCATCGACACCAAGTCATTGGTTCCAATCAATGCCAGTGCGTAGGCCAATTCTACAGGATAGCGTTTGGCGACAGCTTCAATATTGGCATTCTCGCAGAGCAGTCCCTTGTATTCAGCCTTGATTAACTCCCCGAGAGGCAACCCTGTCTGTTGCGTCGCAACAATATATTTGAAAAAGCCCTCAAACTCCTTTGTATCCTTCAGTAGTTCCCAGTAGATTTCCTGTTTGGCTTTCGGTAGTTGTCTCCACGCGGCAACCTCGTCATAGAACAAGTCCTTCGCCTTCTTGGCGTCATTGACAGGATTGTTCAGTTCGTCAACTTGCAGCTTGTCGTCTTTCAGCAATTTGTGATACGGTTTCTTCGGGAACAGAAGCGGTGAAAGCGGCAATGTGTCGATGAGAGTATAGCTGCCAGGGAGTTTTAGGTATTTCAGATCATGGTTGATGATATTATGTCCACACAGAGTGTCGCATTTAGACACGAAGGCCACAAAATCAGAACTGGACCGAGTGTGCAAGACCGAGCCATTTTCCAGTGTCACCCCATAATCCTCAACTTTGCGTGTCTGTGGATTTACTTCTGTGTCGATAAACGCTATCATGGTGCAAAGATACGCATTATTTCTGGAACGGCAAAATTAAAGTTATATAGGCAGAGGAGAAGACGAAGCAAGGGCGCCCGAATGGGCGCCCTTGCTGTTGTCAATCCTTGTGGGGATTATTTGTACTCGGCGATGATGCCGGGGACCATGTCGGGGGTGAGGCGGCCGTAGACCTTGTCGCCAATCATGGCGACGGGGGCGAGACCACAGGCACCGACGCAACGGAGGGTGTTCAGAGAGAACTTGCCGTCGGGGGTGCACTTGCCGACCTGGATGTTCAGGTTACGCTGGAAGGCATCGAGGACTTTCTCGGCGCCACGCACGTAGCAGGCGGTACCCAGGCAGATGTCGATGGGGTGCTCGCCCTTGGGCTCCATGGTGAAGAAGCTGTAGAAGGAGACGATGCCATAGACACGCGACACGGGGATGTTCAGCTCGTGGGCCACGACTTCCTGAACCTCGGCGGGCAGATAGCCGAACTTGCCCTGCACCTGGTGGAGGACATTGATAACCTCACCGGGCTTGTTACCAAAGCTCTTGGCGATGTCTTTGATAACTTTGATTTTATCTTCAGAGATTTTGATGTTTGCCATTGTTCTTGGTTTTATAGATTGGATAGAGGCGATAGATACGATAGATTTCTATAGGTTCTATTGCTTCTATCCAATCCTATTGTTACTTTATTTCGTGATCTCGACTTTGTCGCTCTTGTCGAAGTAGTGGGTGTGGAGCTGCTCGTGGCTGAGGTGGCCGCAGGGTTCACCGTAGTACTCCTTGTAGATGGCGATGATGTCGGGGTTCTCGTGGCTCTTGCGGATGGGCTTGCCAGCGTCCTCGCGGTAGATGGCGTCCATACGGCGCTTGATGATGTCGCTCTTGCCGTGGTGGTAGGGCTGACCAGCACCGCCGATGCAGCCACCCGGGCAGGCCATCACCTCGATGAAGTGGTAGCCGTTGGGGTTGCCTTCGCGGACTTCTTCCATGAGTTTGCGGGCGTTGCTGAGGCCGTAGCAGATGGCAATCTTGACAGGCAGGCCGGCGAAGTCGACAGTGGCTTCGCGGATGCTCTCGCCGAAGATACCGCGGCACTCCTCGAAGTCGATCTTCGGGAGGGTCTTGCCGGTGTGGACCTCGTAGGCGGTACGGAGGGCAGCCTCCATAACACCGCCGGTGGCGCCGAAGATGACGGCGGCACCAGTGGACTGGCCGAGGGGGCTGTCGAAGTCCTCTTCGGGCATGCTGTTGAGGTCGATGTTGCTCTGCTTGAGCATGTGGGCGAGCTCACGGGTGGTGAGGCTGAAGTTGACATCCTGGTCGGTACCGTTGCCGAGTTCGGGACGGGCGCACTCGCTCTTCTTGGCCAGGCAGGGCATAATGGAGACGCAGACGACATCCTCGCGCTTCACACCGATCTTCGGGGCGAAGTAGTTCTTGGTGACAGCGCCGAACATACCCTGGGGCGACTTGGCGGTCGAGGGATGACCGAGCAGGTCGGGGAAGTTCTTCTCGTAGAAGGTGACCCAAGCGGGGCAGCAGCTGGTGAACATGGGCATCTTGACGTCCTTATCGCCAGCGAGGAGCTTCTTCACGCGGCCGAGGAGCTCGGTGCCTTCTTCCATGATGGTGAGGTCAGCGCTCCAGTCGGTGTCGAAGACATAGTCGAAACCGAGGCGGCGGAGTGCAGCGGCCATCTTGCCGGTGACGATGGTGCCGGGTTCCATGCCGAACTCTTCGCCGAGGGCGACGCGGACGGCGGGAGCGGTCTGGACGACGACCTTCTTGGTCGGGTCGGCGAGGGCCTTACGCACATCATTGATGTTGTCGACGAGGGTGAGGGCACCCACGGGGCACACCTGGACACACTGGCCGCAGTTGACGCAGGAGCTGTCGCCGAGTTTCTGCTCGAAGGCGGGAGCGACCACCGAGGGGAAGCCGCGGTTGACGCCGCTGAGGGCGCCGACGCTCTGGAACTTGGAGCACATGGTCTCGCAGCGGCGGCAGTAGACGCATTTGTCCATGTCGCGATAGACGCTGAGAGTGGTGTCTTTCTCATAGTGGCTCTGCTCGCCCTTGAAGGGGATCTCGCGGATGCCCATCTTGGCGGCGAGGGCCTGAAGTTCGCAGTCGCCGCTCTTCTCGCACTGGAGGCAGTCGTTCGGGTGGTCGCTGAGGATCAGCTCGAGGACGGTCTTGCGGGCGTTGAGGGCGCGGGGCGAAGCGGTGAGGACCTCCATACCTTCTACGCAATCGGTGGCGCAGGCGGGGGCCAGGTTGCGGCGGGGTTTGCCGTTGAAGTCCTTGGTGACTTCAACCATGCAGACGCGGCATCCGCCGGGTTTGTTTTCAAATTTCATTCCGTCGAGCTCAAAATAGCAGAGCGTCGGAATCTCGATACCGGCCATGCGGGCAGCTTTCAGGATAGTGGTGCCTTCGGGGACCTGGATCGCTTTGTTATCTATTGTTACGTTGATCATTTCCTTTTTTAGTTTAAGTTCTTAGTTTAAGTTTTTAGTTCTTGCGGCAGGGTGGCCCCGACTGCTTAAACTGAAAACTAATAACTAAAACTGATTCATATTATTTAATCGAGATGGCACCAAACTTACAGTTCTGGTAGCAGGCACCGCACTTGACGCACTTGGACTGTTCGATCACCATGGAAGCCAGCTTGTGGCCCGGGGCGGTGTAGTCGGTACGGCTGATGGTTTCGGCGGGGCAGTTCTTGGCGCACTTGCCGCAACCGATGCACTTCTCGGGGTCGATGACATACTGCATGAGTTTCTTGCAGACGCCGGCGCGGCACTTCTTGTCGACGACGTGCTCGACGTACTCATCCCAGAAGTTGTCGAGGGTGGAGAGCACGGGGTTCGGCGAGGTCTGGCCGAGACCGCAGAGGGCGCTGTCCTTGATGACGGCGGCGAGGTTGCGGAGGGCGTTGAGGTCGTCCATCGTGCCGTTGCCGTTGGTGATCTTCTCGAGGAGCTCGCAGAGGCGCTTGTTACCGATGCGGCAGGGGCTGCACTTACCGCAGCTCTCCTCGCAGGTGAACTCAAGATAGAACTTGGCGATAGCAGGCATGCAAGAGGTTTCGTCCATGACGACCATACCGCCGGAGCCCATCATCGAACCAGCAGCCACGAGGCTGTCGTAGTCGATTTCGGTATCGAGGTGCTTGGCTGTGAGGCAGCCGCCGGAAGGACCGCC
>DECD01000018.1:48029-48394 GCA_002349055.1 Bacteroidales bacterium UBA2939
CCGGAAGGACCGCCGGTCTGCACGGCCTTGAACTCGCGGCCGTCCTTGATGCCGCCACCAATCTCGTAGATAATTTCACGCAGGGTGATGCCCATGGGAACCTCAATCAGACCCACATTGTTGATCTGGCCGGCGAGGGCGAACACCTTGGTTCCGGGCGACTTCTCGGTACCGATGGTGCGGAACCAGTCGGCGCCCTTGGTGATGATGACGGGGATGTTGGCGAAGGTCTCGACGTTGTTGACGTTCGAGGGCTTGTCCATGTAGCCGCGGACAGCGGGGAACGGGGGCTTCAGGGTGGGCTCGCCGCGCTGGCCTTCCATGGAGTGGATCAGAGCGGTTTCCTCGCCGCAGACGAAGGCGCC
>DECD01000053.1:0-134 GCA_002349055.1 Bacteroidales bacterium UBA2939
CACATAGCGGTCGCCACCATACTCGGCTACAATTCGACGGAATTTGTCGTTGTCGAGAAACTCAATCAACTGTGCGAAAACATATTTGTCTTGGTTCATCTGCATGTTGTTTCCTGCAAAGATACAAAATCAAA
>DECD01000053.1:333-502 GCA_002349055.1 Bacteroidales bacterium UBA2939
TCGTTAAATCCGCCGTTTCTTTTACAATCTGATTGAGATATAATTTCTTTTCCGTTCTAAAAAAAACAACTGTGACTCTGAGACTGAGACTGCACTCCATCCATAAAATCCACATAAACGCCTCATAGTGAAGAATGAAAGGAACCACAAAATCAATAGCCGAATCTTA
>DECD01000053.1:873-1113 GCA_002349055.1 Bacteroidales bacterium UBA2939
CCAAAACCCCACCCTCGCACCCGATACGGGCGGCAACAAAGGCCAACCTCCGACCAAATCACCATCTCTGTACCAAGTCAGGGACAACTCTGGGACAAGTCAGGGTCAACTCTGGGAAAATGAATGTTAATTTTAACTTAAAGCCAATCCATCGCGCGTAGCTAGCGATACCTTAGAAAAGATTTATCAGATTCTCCTAACCCCGTACCCGGACAATCCCATAGGAAAAGATCTACCAGA
>DECD01000053.1:1363-1625 GCA_002349055.1 Bacteroidales bacterium UBA2939
ACAGTTGGGACAGTTACTTTTCATGCCATGATATACCCTAAAATACTCTTTATATCTATATTTATAGATATAAAATTTTACTTTTGACTTTGCATACCTCAATTTTGAACTGTCCCAACTGTCCCAACTGTCCAACTACCTGTGGTGAGAAAATCAACGCACCGTGTGGTAAAACACTGTAATGCAATACAATAATTAACGGATAATTATACGATAATTCGCGTTAAAAAAAAGATGTAAAAAAATTTTCGTCCATATTCGT
>DECD01000053.1:1700-9333 GCA_002349055.1 Bacteroidales bacterium UBA2939
GGCGCCACAACGATACACAAACCCCAGTAAACCAACCAAAACAAAAGCGTATTCATCATGAAAATCACCCACCCTCCTCCGACTCTCCTCCGAGTCAACTCCGAGTCAAGTCCGAGTCAAGTCCGAGTAATTAACATTCATCCGAAAAAAAATTAACATTTCAATTTATTAACCTCTAAAACTAAAACGTATGAGTAAAAATTCTGGTTCTTCCGACAAATGCGTAGGTGAGATGCAATAAAAGAAGCTGGCATTTCGTATTGTGAATGGGGAAAAAAGTACGGAATGGAAACCAGCTTCAGGAATCTCTGCGCCGTGTATGGTGGCAGGACAACAAGCACAACGCGGCTTTGGTGTTGAAACGCCAAGCCTATGGCTACAGAGACATGCCTTTCTTTAAACTCAAACTCCTCTCACTACACGACTCCTCCTATCCATTTAGCGGATGAACCAAAAAACAATCACTACCGCGTCAGCAAATTCGAGTAATTCGCCTCCCAAAAACAATTAACGAATAATTAATGGCAATTCGCGTTAAAAGAAAAAACTGCGTCAGCAATTCGAGCAATTCGCTTAATTCGCCGTTAAAAAATCAAGCTAAATTCTCTCCAAAAGAAAGCTGACAGGACGGAAACCGTCATTGCAGCTAATCATCGCACTATACGGATTCTTCATCCACCCGTCAAAGAAATCGCCTTCGCCACGCGCCAATGCCTCCACAAAGGGACGCATGCTCTCCCAGGCGCTGTCGCACATGCCTTCGGGCATCTGGCCGTCGCGACTCACCCATTCCTGCCCCTCCTCCACGTCGCACGTGTGCTCTATAGGGTTCTCATAAAGTGCCTGAAGGTCCTTGTAATCCGCCTTGCGGATGGCGGTGATTTTCACGTCGTACATCGGTCGATTGTTTGTGTCATTCGGGATGCAAATTTACGAAAAATTTTGTCGGTTGAAAAAAAAATCCTATTTTTGTATCCCGTATTTTTATTTCAATCATATATAAATTATTAACTTTCTATGAAATACGGGTTTGACAACGGGAAGTATCTTCAGATACAATCCGAACACATCAAGGAACGCATCGGCAAGTTCGGCAATAAGCTTTATCTTGAATTTGGGGGAAAACTCTTCGACGACTACCACGCCAGCCGCGTACTGCCTGGCTTTGAGCCCGACAGCAAGCTTAAAATGCTGACACAGTTGAAGGACGATGCCGAGATTGTCATCGTCATCAGCGCTGTCGATATCGAGAAAAACAAGAAACGCGGCGACCTCGGCATCACTTACGACGAGGACGTGCTGCGCCTGCGCGAAGTCTTCATGGAGCGCGGCTTCCTGGTGAGCGGCGTTGTCATCACCCACTACAGCGGACAACCCAGCGCCACCGCCTACCGCGAACGCCTCGAGCGCCTGGGTATCAAGGCTTACTATCATTATATCATCGAGGGCTACCCCACCAACGTCGAGCTTATAGACTCGGACGAGGGCTTCGGTAAGAACGACTACGTCGAGACCACGCGCCCGCTGGTGGTCGTCACCGCCCCGGGCCCCGGCAGCGGCAAGATGGCCGTTTGTCTCAGCCAGTTATACAATGAGAACAAGCGCGGCATCAAGGCTGGATACGCCAAGTTCGAGACCTTCCCCATCTGGAGCATCCCGCTGAAGCACCCCGTCAACATCGCCTACGAGGCCGCCACCGCCGACCTCAACGACGTGAACATGATCGACCCCTTCCACCTCGAAGCTTATGGCGAGACCGCCGTCAACTACAACCGCGACATCGAGATATTCCCTGTGCTGAATGCCATTTTCGATGGTATCTATGGCGAGAATCCCTACAAGTCGCCCACCGATATGGGAGTCAACATGGCCGGCTTCTGCATCTGCGACGACGAGGTCTGCTGCCAAGCGTCGAAGGACGAGATTATCCGCCGCTACTACACCGCCCTCTGCAACTACGCCGACGGCAAGGCTACCGACAGCGAAATCAACAAGATAGCCCTGCTCATGAAGCAGGCCAAGATATCCACCGACGACCGACGCACCACCGTCGCCGCCAAGGAGCGCCGCGACAAGGAAGGTGTGCCCGCCGCCGCCATCGAGCTGGCCGACGGCACCATCATCACCGCCCACAGCGGCGACCTCCTCGGTGCCTGCGCCGCCTTGCTGCTCAACGCCCTCAAGCACCTCGCAGGCATCGACCACAGCGTCAAGCTTATATCGCAGAAAATGATAGAGCCCATCCAGCACACCAAGGTCTCAATGCTCCACGGCAGCAACCCGCGCCTGCACACCGACGAAGTGCTGGTGACGCTCTCCATCCTGAGCCTCCTCGACGACAACTGCCGCCGCGCCCTCGACTGCCTCCCCCTCCTCGACGGCTGCCAGATGCACACCACCGTCATGACCAGCGAGGTAGACCGCAAGATCTTCAAGAAACTCGGCGTCGGCCTCACTTCCGAGCCCATCCGCAAAGATTGAACAATCCTCCTAACATAGAAAAGGGAGGCTCTGTGGAGCCTCCCTTTATTTATTCACACAAACATCTTTGGATTTGCTCTTTCAGTGGCGGAATATCCTCGTTAATAACCTTCCAAACCTGTTTTACACTCACTTGACGAAACACCTTCAGGAGAATATCGAACCATAATATCTATGTCACTGTCCGGTCGTTCCTCTCCACGAGCAAAAGAGCCATACACCCAAGCCTTGTCTATAGGCAAGGTGGCGAAATAGTCGCGGATGGTATTTGTATATGCTACCGGCATTAGACTGATTTTTTATTACATAACGCAAGGGAACCAATAATATTGTATTAAGAGCAAAAGTTATTTAACAACGAATTTTGCTGTACTAGAGCATTTGTTGCTATCGATTTGCAATAAGTAGACGCCTTTGCCCAACTCCGCGACGGGGAGGGTCCCGTGGGTGGTGCCAGCTTTCACCTTCTGGCCCATCATATTGAAGATAGCATAATCCACCGCTTCATCAGGAAGGCCCTTCAAGCAGAGGATATCGGTGGCTGGATTGGGATACACCTCGAGCAACTGCGGGAACGTGGCTTCGTGGACAGCCATAGGCTCGGCCGTGGGAATGATATTCACGATGATGCCTTCTATCTTTGTCCAGCCGTAAGAAAAACCATTAGGGTCGGGGAGCTTATACCAGTTGTCCTTGGTGCCACCCCAGCCAAAGTTAAGATGGAACTTCCCATCGCTCTCACGATAGCCGTCGACCACGACATTGTGCCCGGAGGTTCCGGCGGGATTTTCGACAGCCAGATGGGCTGGATATCCGGCTTGCAAATTGGATATCAGGATGGCGTACATCGCCGAATCGGGTTCGTGGAGCAGCTGGCAGTCGGCGAAGCCAAACCGCTGGTAGGCGTCGAACGCCTGATCCACGGAAAAGGTGCCTGAACCGTATGAATCCGACGCAGAATAGACCTGCTTGCAGGCCACGCCGCACGCAAAAACAACAGCGCCCTTCAATGAGCCGGTAAGTTCCTCGCCACGTTGAAACCGGGCATCGGCGGAATCAAGCATCTCGTTCAACTGCGGAAATGAAGGGAAACAGAAAGTGTCGCAATCGTCATCAATATGAAATTGGCGGCCGAAATAATTACCCGTGAAATAGTCGTCGCCATCGTCGAAGCGTGTGCCTTGCGTCGTCCGCAGGTAATTGAGAATCTGCCCCATAGCAACAGCGGGACACCCGACATAACTATGCTTGAAGTTCTCAAACGGGTCGGCTGGACAATGTTGGTTGTAGGGGTAATCCTGAGTCCACTTCGTGGTGAGGAGCGGTTGTTGCGCCCATCCGTTCAAGGCGCAAAACAAGAACAATACAACTAATATTCTATTCATTGCCTACTTTAGTATTATCCAATTTGAGGTGCAAAGATACACTTTTTTTTCCAAAAACATAAAATAGTTTTTAATGTAGCTCCAGATAAAAAGGAATCCCATGGGGAGTTGCTACTGCCTGATTTATTCCCTTATTGTCCTGCGGCACCACCGCGGGCTTGGTATTCGAGATTAAGTTTACCAATGCGCCAAGTGAGGCCGAAGGTGAGGTATCGGGAACTCAAGTGACTCGAACTGTTGGCGGCGTAAGTGGGTGCTGCTACGGTGGTGCTGGTCATATTGTTGTTGAGCAGGTCGCTGATGCTGGCACGCAGCGAAAGTCGTCCCTCAAGCAATGTGGCCGAGGCTCCGAGACCTATGCTGACGGCCCTCTGCTCTTGAGTGTATAGGCCAAGGGTAGGTGTGCCGTAGCTGATGTTGGCATCAATATTAACCAGCTTGGCCACCTTTGTCCACAATCGGGCGTATATGCTCCACGAAGTTTGCTCCTGCATCTGCTCATCCTCGACCGCATAACCGCTACGATATAGGCTTGCATTGAGGCTGACGCTGGCCCACGCCGCCGGACGGTAGGTGATATTGGCGTCGGCTCCCGCCTTGTAGGACGAGACGATGTTCATCGGCATGGAGTAGGTTATGACGCGTCCCAGATACTCGTCGGCGTAGGGAGTGGAGGCGGTGACGCTCTCGATGCCGCCCGAGGTGTAGTTGGCGTAGGCTTCGACGCCCATGTTGCCAACCTTTTGGAAGTATTTGTTCCAACTGACAGTGGCTTTTTCGGTATAGGAACTGTGGAGATTGAGATTTCCAGTGCTGTAGCTGTCGTCGCTGTAGATGCGCGAAGTGGTGAGGTCGCCACCGGTGGGTGTGTTCACGTTGTGCGACAGCCGGAAGCGCCAATAATGCATACCCTTGGTGCGGTGGGTGAGGCTGAGCGACGGCTCGAAGGTGATGAAGCGGAAAAGGGTGTCGTCGGGGAAAAGACCTGTATTTTGGATATGCAGCCACGACTGCTTGCCATAGAGGTCGACGGTCAACGTGGTGCGTGCCCATTCGTGCCGCCACGAGACCAAAGCCGAGAGCGACCGAGTATAGTAGTCGGCGATGCCGTTGCGCAGCGTATCGGGAATAGAATAGAGCCCCCCTGTGGGGTCGAGATAGCAGATGTCGCTGCGGTTGTGGCTGTCGCCAAAGGGGCGGCCCGCAATACGGAGAGATAGCGCGTCGTTGCTGTCCAACGGGTGGTTGTAGGTGAGCGAGAGGTCGATAGTGTTGCGGCTGCCGTATTTGTTGTTGGTGCGGTCGTAGTTATCGGGCAGTGCGGTCGTCGGCACACCTTCGGCAAGACCTATGAGGCGTTGCTGGAGGTAATGGTTTCCGTTGAACATATAATTCCACACGCCGCCAAATTTCAGATTCTGCCCCTTGCGGCGGAAACGGCGCTTGATGTCGAAACTCAAGGAACCATTGAGCATGGCGAAACGGGAATCGGAACTGTCGCAGTAGCGATAGTGCACCGTGTCGGGACGGTAGTCCCATTGTTCGCGATAAGTGACCATTCGGTCGTTGTAGTCGCCTTGCAGAAGATTGAAACTGTTGACGTGGAGATCGGTGACGGAGTCAATCTTGAAGTCAATGTTGAACATCAAGTCGCCAAAGTAACGGGCACTTTCATTAGTTGTGCGATAATAGAAATGGCTGGTGGTATCGGTTCCGTCGGTGAGTGTGGCATCGCCGCTACTGTTGCTCTCCCCATGGCTATGGCTGCCCGCCAGGTGGATGTTGAACTTCAGTCGGTCGCTGTTGCGCACATAGCTCACCCACGGCGAGAAATAGGGCCGCGTGTTGCCGCTCAAGCCTATTAGCCATAGCTCGCTGGTACGCAGCTTGGCCGAGGTGACGATATTGAGGATATGCTTGCCCTCTTCCACCATATATTTGGCTGAAGGGTTCTTGATGACCTCGATGCGGGCCAATGCTTCGGCAGGCATACTCTCAAAGAAAGCCCTGAGCACCTCGCCTTTCATACCTGTATGGCGTCCGTTGAGCCACACCTCCACCTGCTCCGAGCCGCGCATCGTGAGGTTGCCCTCCTCGTCCACCTGCACCGTGGGTGCGTTGCGGATGGCGTCCCAGGCGGTGAGGTCACGCACCGTCTCGTCGTTCTCCACATTGTAGTTCACCACCTCGCCCGTCATGCTGTATACGGGTTTCGGTGCCGAGATGCTGATTTCCTTCAGCTTCAGCATCTTCATTTTTACATCAATGCTGTCCAACTTGGCTTGTGTGATGCTGTCGGTGGTTTGGGCATAGAGCACCCCTGCGGTCATCATTACGACCGCAAACAACAAATGCTGCTTCATGAGAATAAAGATTTAGTATTCAGTGGCCATCATATGCGTGGCAATCTTCCGTGCTTCATCGTCATTGGTAACGTGAAAGGCCAATATCACCATGCGGTCGGAGGGACAGTAGATGGCGTAGTAGCCCTTGTCACCCGGTAGGGCGTCGGCATTGAAGACGACGAGGTGTTTGCCCCCATAGCCGTTCGCGCGCATCACCGAGTCTATGTGAAGCTCCTTCTGCCTCTTTTTCTTTTCTATCTCTGCCCTCTTCTTTTCTGTCTTCTCCCGTACCTGCTGCCATCGTGGATGGGGATTGTATTCCACCTCGCCCTCGCCGCTCCATCGACGTGGAGCGTATGGGAGATGAATCAACTCGCGTCGCAATGAGTCATAGGTCTCTTTATCTTCGGCCTCGAAGAAAGTGACTGTCACGATGTCACCGCACGAAAGGGGGTAGCGCTCGACGCAGTAGGCTTTTATGCCCTGCCGATTGGCATAATGTTTGTAGAGGGCGGTTTGTGCGTTGGCAACAATGCCTATAGCCAGCAGGGCTATGATGACTATGATACGTTTCATAATGATTGTATTGTTCTAATATGGTTGATATTATTATCTATCAAGGCCAGCACATCGTCGGGGTTGCACTGGCTGTTGCAATAGATTCCGGCAGAAGTGTAGGTTGTGTTGCCAGACGAGCTGACTTCAGCCCTTTCGCGCGGCAGCAAGACTATTAGCAGGATGGCAGCAGCCGCAGCAACAGGTATTGCAATACGCCAAATCCTGACAGCAGGCCGTTGGGAAGCACGGTGTTCCGCTCGGCGAAGCGTGGCGTTTTCGTTGTGTATTCGTTCTATCAATTCGTCGGTATTCATATATCTTTTATTTTGCGTAGTTTTTCTTTGATGCGCCCGAGGCGCGTGGTGACGTTGGTTTGGCTGATTCCCATCAGGCGGCCTATCTCTTCGGCCGAAAAGCCATCGAGGTAAAGATCGATGAGCCGCTGGTCGCTGACGGGGAGCTGGGCGATCAACGCTTTCAGGTTGGCCGACTGCTCCCGCAGAATGGAATCATCAGGCAGGTCAAAACCGTCAAGCGACAGTGTTTCAATTTGTCTCTTCCACTGTCGTCGCCAACTGATGGCCGTGTTCAGCGCCACACGATAAACCCACGTAATAGTTTTGTGGTCGGGACGGTAGGTTTTCCACCCGCGCCAAAGGTTAAGCAAAATTTCTTGCCGTAAGTCCTCTCGATCTTCGGCGACAGAGCAGAACGAGCGACATATGCGACCGATAGCCGCCTCGTGCCGTTCAATCAGTTCTATGAAAGGGTGCTCATCCATTGCGCCTTGAGTTTTTCTACTATTATTAAACGCAATAAAACAGAAAAAGTCACAAAAGGGAACAAAAAAAAGGAGTTCCAACT
>DECD01000042.1:0-5266 GCA_002349055.1 Bacteroidales bacterium UBA2939
AATATTAACGCACCAGTAATATTCTCCAAATAAAGATTTTTCCCCAGATACCCTAAACACAATAACCTATCAACGCATTCTAATACAACAAAGTTTTCTTCTTTACTGAAGTTCGTTATGGTGTTTCTATCAATCCTTATTTTTCCATATGATATATGTTCCTTTGCCAGGTCCACTCTAAGAATAGTTCCATCAGGATATGATTTTTCATAGATACTATTAGAACTTTTTGATAATTTAAAGCCGATTGTTTTTAAATCAGAGTCTTTCATGTGACTTTTTTTAGGGTAAAAGAAATCCGTGAATCCTTCTGTTCACAACCGAGGTTCTCGACTACCTATCATTACAAACAAGAAAGCTCACGGATACCCGCGAGCGTTTCCCTTTCCTGTGTAATGATAGCGAAATTGTCGAGATTTCGGTTGTACAAAGAAAAGCAAAAACGCTTCTATATTATGTCTTTATTCTATTGTTCTATTTCTCTGTTTTCATTCTGTTTTATTCGTTGTTTATCCTTTCGTTTTCGAGGTGCAAAGATGCCAGCTATGCCTTGTTTTCTGACAGCCATTCATCCACCTTCTCCTTGACGGCGGCAATGAACTCTTGTGCCTTTGGGTAGAGTTCGGTGACGGATTCAAGTGTGTTGTCAAACATATCGTCGTAATCGCCAGAAAGCCGCTGTTTGAAAAGTATGGAGTATATGCCGCTCAAATGCATAGGCAGGATGCCGGTCTTGATGAAATGAAGGCTGAACATCTGTTTTGCCCCGTCGTGTGACTTCGTGTTAAGCTTATTGGCTATCAGCAAGGCACATACTGCATAATAGCAGGCGTAATACATACGGTTAGCTGCAGTATTGTAATATTTTAGGGCGACGAGGTTCTCTATCTCGTCGAGTGTTTTCTGGGCGTTTTCGATGCGGTAACTGACAATGTCATAACGCTCTTGTGGAGTGAGTTCAAGGCGTGTTTTCATATTCTAATTCCGTCGTTGATTACGTTCAATCGAAAGGGCGTCATACGTGACTCCCACTGTGATTTTGAGTAAATCATAGGGTTAATGGCAACTCCGCAATCCCATTCGATGGGTGTGGTGATGTTGTAAATTTGGCTTTCGTCCTCGAAAGTGACCTTCGGCTTGTTGAAGAGCACCAGCAGGTCGATGTCGGAGTCGGGACGTGCATCGCCACGGGCCTCGCTGCCGTAGAGCCACACCTCGATGTCAAGGGGCAGGGCTTCGAGACCTTTCTTGATGGCTTCTGTTATGTTCGGACGTTTCATCGAATGCAAATTTTCAATTTGCAAAATTACAAAGAATTCCTGAAATGACAAAAAATATTTCGCACGGGCATCTATTAAGTGGCGTTTTTTAACAAGGTATCTTCCGTGCTGCAAGAGGGATGGAATAGCAAACTATTGATGTTGTTTATAACTATTACTTCCCTGTTTGCGAGAATATTTGTACTTTTGCAAAATATGAAAATCGAGGACGTTTATAAGAAAGAGATTAATGACCTGATAAGTAGACGGGGTAGTACCAAATTCCACATCACAGGAATCCGCCATTGCGACTTTAAGGACAAGGCGGATGATTTCATCCGTGATGCTGCTCAAAAAATGCAGAATGTGATACTTATGCCCGAAGAGGCCAACCAGTACGACCATGCATCGGTGGTATGTCGTTCGGGGAACAGAAAGATTGGCTATGTATCAGTATACGATTTGGAAAAGTATCAAATCCTTGCAGGGAAAGAAGATTCTGACCATTTGACGGGCCACTTCTTCTTCGGTAATACGGGCGACCATCTGTTGGATTTGTCTGTCGCCGGAATAGTCACGTTGGATGACATACGCGATTATCGCAAAGAGGTTGACAGACAGAAGAAAGAACAATACAGCTCGTGGAAGCATGATGCAATCAAGCGTTTTCTGGTGCATGGTCGCCATCAGGAAGATGCAAAAGCCTGCATCATCCAAATGAAGGAGTTCGTTATAAGTCTTTTTGGTGGCTATGGCTCCACAACTCAGGAAGAGTTGTCGCCCAAACTGGAACAATACAAAGAAAGCAGCCAATACGACATCTCCTTGGAAGGTCAGCGCGACCGATGGGATATTCTTCGCTATTTGGATTATCTGTACGACCGCTGGCACCAGCCGGGCGCTATTGTGGACGAAGATTTCGAAGATATACTTACCGACGTCAGCTCTCAGATAGGGGGAGAATTGGGACGCAACGTCTCTTACACGGCCTATATTGAACGCCTTACAGAATTGGTCACAAAGGAGCTTCCGTCATCAGAGACAGCTCAGTATTATCTGAGGACCCTACCTTCCGAGGCTTTCGAAGATATCCGTCAACAAGTGGAGAATTTCCCACACCACCTTTACCACTTGTTCCATACCAACCCCCAGGAGTTTGTGAGAACACTTTACTATGCTCGCATCCCTCGCAAGTATCTCGACCCATTCCTCTCCGGCATCGCCCTTGTGGTGGCGTATGACAAGAATAAGGGAGCGACGGAGAGAACCGATATCACCCGTGGCTCTACAAAAGCAGGTGAAGAGGAACTGAATTATGAGGCACCGAAAATAAATCTGCAGCATCTTCTGCGGCAGCCGTGGTTCTCAGATGCTCGAAGCGACGAGAAATACACCGCCGAGTGGACGGATGCCTTTGTGGAAGCACTGATGGGGTCGGAATTTGGCGAGGGAATTGCGCACGATTGGGCGGTGAAAGGGGCACGAGAAAAGAAGGCCCAGGTGAGGGGCTATGTGGTGGGATTGCTGAAAGACGCAGGCGTTGTGAAGGGCAGCTACGGCAGCATCGCCCGGAAGGTGGGCATCATCGTGAACGAGGAGAACAAGAAAGACCCATACAAGACTTTCGCCGACTATATGGCCCGGGGCAAGAAGCAGCCCTACACTGAGTGGGTGAAAGAATATGTGGAAGGGAAAGATTAACTGTCTATTGGCATTTTGCGATTGAGACATGCGACTGGGGGCTCCGGCTTTCAGTCGCAATTTTTTTTTGCAATTTTTTTTGTACATGGCCACAGGGGGTTACGGCGGTTTTGTCTGCGACTGAAAAAAATGCGGTTTTCCGATTGTTTCGGTCGCATAATCGCATAGTACTTTTGCATCGTGTTTCGGACGGAACAAGAGTAAAATTGATTTATTAACCCGAGTGATGTGGGTGAAGAGAGTCTTGCAAGTGAAATAGGTACCAATCTCAACACTCCTTCCTCACAACACTTTTTAATTATGGAGATTAACATTCAAATCGACCCAGAAAGAACAATCAACGTCGACGGCATGATGGCCTTCGACAGAACAGACAGCGGACTCAACGTCCTCGAATTCATGGCTACCGAACTGGTTGAGGTGCCTGCCTCTATCAGCACCTGCAAAGTGCAAGTGATGCGCGACGGCAACGTCTACATCACCGAGAAAGCCAAGCGCATCCACAACACGCCGCTGTTCCGCGAGGACAACTGCTCGCTGACTCTCGGCCGCGACGGCAAGCACCACTTCATCTTCACCCTGCCCGAGGAGCTGGTGGACGAACTGCCCGAACGCCTGATGCTGCAGGCGCTGGCCATCGCTCAAAAGGTGGAGCGGAAAATCATTAAGAGACAAGGTCGCAAGGGCCTCGTAGGGAGAATCCCGACGACGAAGTAAACCATCCAATCCACGACCCGGGTGTTTCAGTTGTTTCAGTTTCAGTTCGATTTCAATGGGTCAGTTGTTTTTCAAAATCCCTTTCTAAGAGTATATAACTAATTAATAATAAGTATATTATATATAAGGAAGGTGAAATACCCACCCTCAAAAAAACAACTGAAACAACTGAAACTGAAACGCCCGAGTCTCTCAAAATTCACCTAAAAAGCAGATTATCAATATGTACGACATTACAACAAAGACGGCACCAAAGATGCCTAGCCTTGGAAAAGGCACCGAACTCATCCAAATTTTGGCCTCGCAGATATCCGCAGACATGCGCGAATCCATCATTCGCATCATCCCCTCTGTCCTGTCTTCCTATGTCAGCGGCGTGGAATTTCAATACCCCGACAACACTTGGAAGGAACCCTGCGGACAAATAGCACACCTGATTGCCGATTCCGGCATGGGAAAGGGTCAGTTGACCTCCTGTATCGAAGCCATCATGCGCAAGTCGCGCCGTCACGACGAGGAGGAACTACAGAAACTCGTCGAGTGGCAGAAGTCCGTCAAGAGCAAGGGAGCCAACAAGGAAAAACCCGCCCGTCCCGACGTGGCCTTCTGGTTCCCTCCCTCGGATGTCACCTCTGCGGCCTTCCTCCAGAACGCTATGGCTTGCGAGAGCCTGGGTGGCCACGTTCAATATCTTAACATGCCCGAAGTCGAAATGGCCGACCGCATGTGCGGCGGACACAAGCGGGTAAGTGTCATGTTCAGAAATATTTTCGACCGCACTCACGATGGCGCATTAAGGGCTACCGCCGATGGCATCACCGGCAACCCCACGCTGAGAGCAAACCTCACCCTCTCGTCCACTCCCTACTCGGCTCGCCTGTTCTACAAGAACGACCTCCACGTGGGAACCTTTACCCGCGTCCAAGTCTCCTTCAAACCACGCGAGGGGCGTAGCGGCAAGATTCCTCGTCAGGGCAAATATGATGAGAATATCCTCCGTGAAATCGACGGCTACATCGTCAAACTCGAATCCTGCAAAGGCCGTTTAATTATCCCTCAGCTCAACAAGTTGGCCGACAAGCTGGCCGAAGACATCACCACTGTGGCCGACCTGGCCGACGACGATGTGGTGTGGGATATGGGCAAGCGCGCCGTCATCTCGGCTTGGAAGAACGGCTGCATACTCTACATCCTCAACAACCAGTGTTGGACGGCGGCCATGGGACACCTCGTGGAGTGGATGGCCTATCACGACCTATGGAGCAAGATGCAGGTATTCGGCGACCTGCTGAAGGATGGCGACACCAGCACCACCGAGGCCGCCAAGAGTGGCCCGAAGAACATGCTCGACGACCTACGCGACAGCTTCAACGAGGCCGAGCTGGAGGCGCTGCGCGCAAGCGTGGACAAGCCCAAGGAAGGCACCAAGCGTCAGCTGCGCGTGTGGACGAGCCGCGGTTTCATCGAGTACTCCGAGCAGACAGGACTTTACACCAAGACACAAAACTACTTAAATCGGAAATGACTATGGACAAGTTTGAATTACAACAGCTTCGCGACCTCCCCATCGAGCAAGTCGCCGAGCGGCT
>DECD01000042.1:5471-5628 GCA_002349055.1 Bacteroidales bacterium UBA2939
TCAAAGAAGCCTGCCAATGGCTCGGAGCAGCCCCCAACCGCGCCAGCAGCTCTCCCCCTAAGCTAGGGGGAGTCCCCCGAAGGGGGGAAGGGGTATGTGACACCAAGCCCTTCGATGCCTCAAAGTATGAAAAATTCTTCGCCCACCCCTATTTAAG
>DECD01000042.1:5803-6110 GCA_002349055.1 Bacteroidales bacterium UBA2939
ACCGCGACGGCCACCTAGTCGGCGTGCAGAACAGAAATCTCAACTACCAAGGTAACCCAAGCTCCTCCCCTAATCCCACACTATCCAGCTCCTCCCCTGAGTTAGGGGAGGTGGATGCCCGAAGGGCGGACAGAGGGGTCTGTCCCGCCGCCGAAGGCAACCTTTCACCTTTCACCTCTCACCTTTCACCTTCCTCGGCGCAGCTGAGATTCAAGTTCCCCCGCGGCTCCCACTGCACCATCTACAACCTCCCCATCCTCAACCTCCTCAAGCAAGGCGAACCCCTCTACATTGCCGAAGGAGCCTC
>DECD01000024.1:0-7043 GCA_002349055.1 Bacteroidales bacterium UBA2939
GTTGCTGGTGATGATGTTCGGACGATTCTAATGGACAGTTATTATTAAACTTTTAAAATGTTAAATTTTTAGTGGACACTAATGAAAAGAAAACCCCTACGGGGTAGGGGTCTTTTACGCCGCCAGGCGTTTTCTATTAATGGAAAATCCCTAACGGGATACGTTGTTTTACCCCATAGGGGTTTTTCTTTTAATCGTTATTCTCTGTTTCATTAACCTCCTCCTGGGGGTCGAAGACACCCAAGCGCTTCAGCTGGAAGTAGTAGACGAAGAGGAAGAGGGCGGTGAACATGATGTCGCCGGGACCGAGGAAGCCCTTGCCGATGAAAAGCAGGGGCAGCACCAGCATGAGCAGCTGGGCGATGGCGTAGAAATGGTAGCCCGACTTGCGGAGATTCCACATGAGGACGCAGCCCGTGACCGAGAGGGCCCCCAGCAGGGCCATGACGGCATAGAAGGCTCTCGGGAGAGAGGACATGCGCTCCCAGGCGGTGTGCATCTCGGGCGGAATCATCGTCGGGTTGGCGCTATAGATGGCGTCGAGCATGGGCAGGGCCACGGCCATGGAGAGGCTTCCAAAGAACATCATGGCACCGTACACGATGCTCATCACCAAGAGGATACAGAGTCCTATCTTACTCTTTCTCATAACACGGCAGCCATCTGTTGTTGCAACTTGCTAGCTTCCTCGCCAGCGCGGTCGGCAAAGTCCATGCCGTTGGAGGCGTAGATGATTCCGCGCGAGGAGTTTACGAGGAGGCCGCAGTCTTTGTTCAATCCATGCTTGCACACCTCCTCGAGGCTGCCGCCCTGGGCACCCACGCCGGGCACCAGCAGGAAGCTGCCCGGGACGATGCGGCGCACGTCGCCGAGCATCTCGGCCTTGGTGGCTCCCACCACATACATCATGTTCTCCTCGTTGCCCCACTGCTTGGAGGTCTCGAGGACGCGCTGGTAGAGCGGCGTGCCGTTGCCATCTTCGGTGAGCTGGAAGTCGAAGGCACCTTTATTTGAGGTCAAAGCCAAGAGTATCACCCACTTGCCTTCGTATACGGTGAAGGGTGTGACGCTGTCGGCACCCATGTAGGGGGCGATGGTCATGGAGTCGAAGTTGAAGTCGCCCTTGGGGTCGAGGAACGCTTTGGCGTAGCGCTCGCTGGTGTTGCCGATGTCGCCGCGTTTGGCGTCGGCGATGGTGAAGACAGGTTTCTTCAGCTGGTGGATATAGTCCATGGTGAGCTTGAGCTGGCGCAGCCCCTCGAGGCCAAGGGCCTCGTAGAAGGCCAGGTTGGGCTTGTAGGCCACGCAGGCGTCGATGGTGGCATCGATGATGGCTCGGTTGAAGCGGAAGACGCCGTCGCGCTCGTTGCGCAGGTGCTCGGGCATCTTGGCAGGGTCGGTATCAAGACCAACGCAGAGGAAAGATTTTCTTTCCCTGATAAGGGCGATAAGTTCTTGTCTTGTCATATTTATTCTGTTAATTTATGGAATTGTTCTGTCAGTTTCTTGGCGTTGACGCCGTCCATGCTCTCGTCGGCCACGATGCGGCCGCGGTTGATGACGATGGCGCGGCTGCACATGGCCTCCACCTCCTGCATGATGTGGGTGGAGAGGAGCACGGCCTTGTCCTTGCCGGTGCGGCGGATGAGGGTGCGGATAAACTCCAACTGGTTGGGGTCGAGGCCCGTGGTGGGTTCGTCGAGGATGAGCACGTCGGGGTCGTGGATGAGTGCCTGGGCGAGGCCCACGCGCTGGCGGTAGCCCTTCGAGAGCTGGCCTATCTTCTTGTGTGCCTCGGGGGTGAGGCCGGTAAGCTCTATCATCTCGTCGGCCTTCTCGGCGCGGTTCTTCAATCCGCCAAGACCGGCGGCAAAGCGCAGATACTCGCGCACATACATGTCGGGATAGAGGGGATTCAGCTCGGGCAGGTAGCCAATGTGGCGACGCACGTCGAGGGAATCGTCGTAGATGCTGTGGCCGCAGACCGTCAGCTCGCCCTCGGTGGGCGGGATGAAGCAGGTGATGATTTTCATGAGCGTGGACTTGCCGGCACCGTTGGGTCCCAGCAGTCCCACTATCTCGCCTTTCTTCACACTGAACGACACATGGTCGAGCGCAAACTGAGGTCCGAAGGTCTTGGTTATATCTTTAATCTCAATCATTTTTTTTCAGGAGTTAAGGAGACAGGAGTTAAGGAGATAAGACAATACCGCTTATTCGACATTGAAACGTTTGCCATCCTTGATGCCGTAGATGTAGGCATCCGTGAAGGGGGTGTTTTTCTTGATGTTGTCGAGCCGCTTGCGGGCCTCGGCCAAGGTCTTGTAGTTGCCGCAGGAGTAGATGTAGAATTTGCCGTTCCTGGAATAGCGTATATCCTTGATGCCGTGCAGGTCGGCGTCGCCCGCCTTGAGGATGCGCGTGGAGGTGATGAACTGGATGCGGTAGTGAGTGCCTTTGTCCTCGGGGGCCAGGGTCTTGGGCTTGGGTTCAGGTTTGGTCTCGGCGGGAGACGCGGCAGGCCGCGTCTCTACGGTCGAGGTGGGTTTGGTCTCGGTGGGAGACGCGGCAGGCCGCGTCTCTACAGTCGAGGTGGGTTTGGGTTCGTGTTTGACCTCGGCCGTTTCCTTGAGCTGTTCCGGTTTGATTTCCACTTTGCGGCGCATGGGCCAGGCATCCTTGAAGGGGGTCTTTGCCTGGACCTCCTTGCAATACTCGGAGGCTTCGGCAAAGGTGGCGAAGAGACCCACAGAGTAGCAGAAGAAGCGGCCGTTGTGGGTGACAATCACATCTTGGAGACCATGGAAGGCGGGGTCGCCCTCTTTGAACTCGTTGCCCGAGGTGAGGAACTGCACGGTGAAGTATTCGCTGGGGCTGGCAGCCGTGTTGCGGGGAGCAGCGAGGGGTTCGAGTACGGGTTGGGGTTCGGGTTGAGGAACAGGTTTGGGTTCGGGCTTGGGTTCGGCGGGAGACGCAGCAGGCTGCGTCTCTACAGGCTCCTCGGGAAGCTCCACACGGGGTGCCAGTTCGCGCGTGGGCACCGGCCGCTCGGGAGCGGCAACGGGCTTCGGAGCCTCGGCAACCTCATCCTTCACCGGAGCCACCTCTTTCTCCACCTTCTCTTCCTTCACTGGTTCCTCGACAGTCTCAGTCTTCTCGGCCACAGCAGGAGCCGGGGCGGCATAGCCGGGGATGTCGATTTTGGGATTGGCGATGCGGTTGATGCCTTCCTCGGTGGCCTTGAAGTTCATGAAGGCATTGAAGAGGCTGATGGCTATCTTGGCCTGACCCTCGTCACTGAGCATGAAAGCCTCCTCGGTGGGGTTGCTGATGAAGCCCACCTCGGTGAGCACCGAGGGGCAGGTGGTCTTGTAGAGCACGAAGAGCTCGGCTTGCTTTACGCCGCGGTTGATGGTCTTGAGGTTCTGCTTGTACTGAGTCTGGATGGCCTGGGCAAAGTTGAGGCTCTTGTCGAGGTAGGCGTTCTGGAACATGGCGAGCATCACGTAGCTCTCAGGGCTGTTGGGATCGAAACCCTTGTATGCTTCGTTGCTCTTATAGTCGGCCTCGAGCAGTATGTCAGCGTTCTCCTTCTTGGCCACCTCGAGGTTGGCGCGGCTCTCGGAGAGACCCATCACGAAGGTCTCGACGCCCGTGGGCGCGGCCGTGGGGTGCGAGTTAGCATGGATAGAGATGAAGAGGTCGGCCTTGTTGCGGTTGGCGATATGGGCACGCTCGGCAAGCGAGATGTCGACATCGGTGGTGCGGGTGTAGATGACCTTCACGTCGGGGTAGTTGTCGGAGACAAGTTTGCCGAATTTCTTGGCGATGGAGAGGGTGATATTTTTCTCCTGCGAACGGCTTCCCTGGGCACCGGGTTTGACACCGCCGTGGCCAGGGTCAATGACTACCGTGCGCACCTTGTAAGTGTCTTTTTTTTGTGAAAAAGCAGGTGCCGAGAAGAGTGCAATAGCGACAAAGAGCGTTAGTAAGCGTTTCATTTTCAATCCGATATTTTTATATTTTTTCATTTGCATAAATAGTCCTATCTTTGCAAATCGAAAATGCAAAGATAAGAAGTTTTTTTGAATGGTCAAAAATAAGTTTTTTATTGTCCTCCTGCTGACCCTTCCGCTGGCTTTTCGTGCGGCCGGTCAGAGCGACATAGACACCCTGATGCGGGTGTCGTCGGGGGCGATTGACCATGTCATCAAATACAGCGCCAAAGACTCTGTGGCCATGGATCTTGTCACCCGCCGGGCCTTCCTCTACACCGACGGTAGCATAGACTACGACAGCATGCTTCTGCGGGCCGACCGCGTGGAGGTGGACTTCGAGGCCCAGACCCTCCATGCCCACGGCACCCTCGACACCGGCGACAATGTCATCGGCCGACCCTTCTTCAAGCAGGACGGCACTGAATACCACGCCGATACCATCACCTTCAACTACGACACCAAGAAAGGCATCATCCAAGGAGTCATCACCCAGGAGGGCGAAGGGTTCCTCCACGGACAGAAGGTGAAAAAAATCAACGACTCGGTGATGTACCTCAGCGGCGGCAGCTACACCACCTGCAACTACGCCCACCCCCACTTCGCCCTCAACTTCACCAAGTCGAAACTCATCGCCGGCAACAAGATTGTCACCGGCCCGGCCTGGCTCTCCATCGAGGACGTGCCCACTCCCGTGGCACTGCCTTTCGCCTTCTTCCCCATCACCAAGAGCCGCACCTCGGGTGTCATCATTCCCTCCTACGGCTGGCAGAACTACCGGGGCTACTACCTCAAGGACGGTGGCTACTATTTCGCCCTGGGCGACAACTGGGACCTCTCGCTGCTGGGCGACATCTACACCAACCTCAGCTGGGCACTCGAGGCCAAGAGCAACTACTACAAGCGCTATAAGTACAAGGGGGCCTTCGACGCCCGCTACGGCATCACCTACGAGGGCATCTATGGCGACAGCAACACCTACAACTCGTTCAGCGACTTCAAGTTCACCTGGCGTCATGAGCAGGACCCCAAGGCCAACCCCAACAGCCGCTTCTCGGCCGATGTCAACCTCCAGAGCCGAAATTACAACAAGAACACCACCAACCGCAACGACTACTTCAACTCCACCACCACCTCCTCCATCAACTTCTCCACCAAGCTCGGCTCCTACTTCAACCTCTCCGCTTCGGCCCGCGAGAGCTACAACGTGCAGACCGGCGTCATGAACATCAAGCTGCCGTCCGTCTCGCTCTCCTCCATCACCATCTACCCACTGCGTCGCAGCAACCCCGTGGGCGGCTACCGCTGGTACGAGAACATCTCACTTTCCTACGTCCTCAACGCCGAGAACAACATCACCGCTGCCGACAGCGAGCTCTTCAGCCAGCAGACCCTCGACCGCATGCAGTACGGCGTCTCCCACTCCATACCCATCTCCTCCTCCCTCAAGGTGCTGAAGTTCTTCACGTGGACCAACTCGCTGACCTACAACGAGCGGTGGCACTGGAGTACCATCCGCAAGGACTACGACAACAGTACCGGCATCGTCACCACCGATACCGTCTACGGCTTCCGCGCCAACCGCGACTTCAACATCAGCTCGTCGCTGACCACCCGCATCTACGGCATGTTCCAGTTCAAGCACGGTCCCATGAAAGCCCTGCGCCACGTCATCAATCCCTCGGTCTCCTTCTCCTACCACCCCGACTTCGGCGCCGCCGGTCTCGGATGGTGGAAACAGTATACCGATACCACGGGCTATGTCCACCGCTACTCCATCTTCCAGAACTGCCTCTACGGCGGACCCTCCGACGGCATGAGCGGTGCCCTACGCTTCTCGCTAGGTAACAACCTGGAGATGAAATGGCAGAACCCTTTCGACACCACCGCCGAGGTGAAGAAGATACCCCTCATCGAGAACCTCACGCTCTCCATGAGCTACGACTTCGCCAAAGACAGCATCAAGCTCTCGGCCCTCTCGGTGAGCGGCCGCACCACCCTCTTCCGTACCCTTGTGCTCAACTACAGCGGCTCGTTCAACCCCTATGTCATTGACTCCCTAGGTCGTCTCCACGACGAGTTCCTCTGGGACAAGGAGCGTCGCCTCTTCCGCACCGAGAGCTCCACCTGGAGCGCACAGCTCTCCTTCAGTCTCAACAACAACACCTTCAAGAGCGATGGCCGCAGCGAGGGACGTCCCGCCACCACCATCCTTCAGACCCCCTACAACTACAACCCCGTCCTCATGACAGGTGGCTACTACGACTTCTCGGTACCGTGGAACCTCAGCATCAGCTACACCTTCTCTTACGCCAATACCTTCGTGGCCAGCATGATGGATTTACAGAGCCAGACCACTCGCAGCATCACCCTCTCGGGTAACGTGAGCCTTACCAAGAACTGGCGTATCGCTATGTCCACGGGCTACGATTTCGTCAATAAAGGTTGGTCCTACACCACCATCGACATCTCGCGCGACCTCCACTGCTGGGAGATGCACTTCAACTGGGTGCCTTTCGGCTACTACCGCAGCTGGTTCTTCCAAATCAACATCAAGGCTTCCGCCCTGCAAGACCTGAAATACGAGAAGCGCCACAGCTACCAGGAGAACGGTGGGTATTATTCGTATTGATTTTCTAGGGGGTTCTAGGATTTCCTAGGCTTTTCTAGGCATTTCTAGGATTTCCTAGGAGAGCCTAGGTTATCCTAGATTATCCTAGGTTATCCTAGGTTTTCTTTCAGCGAAACCAAGAATTCTCTTACGCTTTGGAGGTTCTTGACAACCTCCATTTTGGGGTCTTCTATGGGTCTTTGGCGCATCTGTTCGCGGGCTCCGTCGAGGGTGTAGCCGCAGTCGCGCGTGAGGTAGTGGATGCGACGCAGCAGTTCGATGTCGTGTTCCGTGTAGCTGCGGCTGCCGCGGCGGTTCTTGGTGGGGCGGATGCAGTCGAATTCTGTCTCCCAGAATCGCAACACCGACGGTGCTACGTCTAGCATCGTTGCTACTTCGCCGATAGAATAGTATAGTTTGTTTTGCATAGGTTTTTT
>DECD01000024.1:7117-116710 GCA_002349055.1 Bacteroidales bacterium UBA2939
TCCTAGGGTTTCCTAGGATTTCCTAGGTGGTCCTAGGTAATCCTAGGTGGTTCTAGGTTCTAGGAGGGATTCTAGTTCTTTGATTCTTTTCTTTAGTTGTTGGTTTTCTGTTTCCAGTGCACGCAGGCGGGCGTCGGCCTCTTGGCGGTAGCCTGTTCGGGCGGCGTGCATGCGCTCCTTGATGCCTCCTTCGGTTACAAAACGCTGCTCCAATTTCTCTATATAGGAGCACATCATCTTGTCGGTCTGATGGCAGAGGGTAAGCAGCAGGTTGGCCATTTCCTCGTCGTTCATCTTGGACACCAAAGGGGCATAGTCGTCATAGTCGTTGTGCGAGTGGCAGAAGTTGCGTAGCCGCTGCTGCCTGTCGCTATCAGCAGGCCATAAAGGCAGGTGGCGGGTGTTGAGGTAGTCGTGGTAGTCGGAGCGCAGTTCCTGTAGGCTGCCACGGGCCACGTTAAGCAGTTTGATCTCCATCTCGGAACTGGTTTGGCCATCCTCGCTGCCCTCCACGATGTTCTGTTTGCCGCTGCGAGCGGCCTGCACCATCTGGTCTACTGTACGGTCACCATGGGGCGGAAGAAACCGATGGCAGAACTCCACCGTCAGCTGGTAGATGGTATCACTCTTGCGATAGATGAAGAGGTCTTTCCATACTACCGGGGCCTTTAGTACTTTGGCTTTGGTGGGGTAGTTCATTGTTTTTATTTTTTAGGGTTTACTAGGGTTTCCTAGGAGGTTCTAGGCTCTCCTAGGATTTCCTAGGCATTCCTGGGAGGGCCTAGGGCTGCCTAGTGGTTATCGAGGACGGGGGCGGTGGGGCCGGGGGACCAGCCGTGGCCGCCGTCGGGTTTGTCGTTGTCGAGTTTGGTGACGAGGGCATCAGCGCCGGAGGCGGCGGAGGCATTGGCAGCGGTGACGCTGGTGATGTATGACTGGTTGCTGGCGACAAGGTAGCAACAATTGAGAGCATGGGTTTGGTCGATTTGAGCACCTGTGAGGGTGGTGGAACCATAGAAGACACCTGCATTGGCAACATAGGAGTAGCAGTTGTAGAAGTTGCCACCCGTGAAGATGCCCACGATACCACCTTTGATATCGCTGCTGCTACTGTGCTGGACGCTGACTCCATGGGCGTAGCTGTTCCTGATGTAGCCACTGGTCATAACAGCCACCAGGCCGCCAGCGATACGCGTGGTGCCCGTGGCATCGGACAGAATCACCTGTCCCGCATCGGCATAGCAGTTGATGATGGTTCCCGCCGTCAGCGAGTCGACGATACCGGCGGCTCTGACGCCGGTGACCTGGCCGTTGATGCGGCAGTAGTCCACCTTTGCATAATAATCGCTGTTGGTATGGACGATGGCGCCCACCTGGCCCGTGGTGACGATGACACCACCGCTGCCGAAGTAGCAGTTTCTCACCGTTCCCTTGTTGTCGTAGACGATGCCGCCCCACTGGGCGGTGCTGGCATTGATACGGGAGCTGAAATAGGAGTTCTCCACGGTGCCACTGGCAGCATTGTTGAGGCAAATGCCGGCGACCTTGGTATACTCGCCTTCTTCGGTGGTCACCGACATGTCGCTAGTGGTCTGGCAGCCCCTGATGATGCCGCTATTTTCGAGGCAGATGCCGGCGATGCTATAGTCTTCGAGGGTCGTCAGTTTGGCGCGGCAGTTGCAGCCTATGATTCTGCCGCTAGCCTTATTCTCAACGACAAGACCCGCCACAGCATCGGTATCGGAGACGATGCCGGTGCCTGTCTGCGACGTGACGACACAGTTCTCAATGGTGCCTTTGTTTGTAGTGCAGAAGGGCGACTTGCCCGAACCGGGATTGGTGTAGTGGGCATCGGACCGGACGGTGATTCCCTCCACCACGCTACCCTCGGTGATGGTGCTGAAAATCGGATAGGTGCTATTGTTGGTGATACCCGGGGTGGAGGAGCCGGAAACGGCGCTGAAGTGACCGGTGAAATTGGTTATCGGCTCCCAGTTGGCGGTGGTGAGGACGATGTCGGAGCGCATGAGCGTGATGTAGGTGTTGGTAGTGACGGTTTGGTTGTTGATTTTGCCGGTGGTATTGTAGCAATTGCGGAGATATTGCAGATCGGCCAGAGTGTAGACTTTGAAGGGGCGGGTCTTGGTGCCGTTGCCAGCAAGGCCGGCGCTGGCGGCGCCGCTTTCCCAGTTGCTGATGCCGATGGCGCGCATATTGGTGATGCCGCAGCGGCGCACGGGCACACTGAAGTCCTTGCTGAACGATCCTTGGTCAGAGACCACCGTCATGGTGAGGTTGTAGGTGAAGGTCTGCTCGCGGGTGCCGCGGGCAGGGAGCACCAGGTAGAAGCTGCGCAGGGAGTCCTGCTTGATTTCGAGGCCCTCCTCGCCGCAGGTGATGGTCACATAGTTGTTGGTACCCCCTTCGAGTTTAGGTTCGGCGGTGGTGAAATTCTTGACTGTGAACGCTCCGCTGAGGTTCTTCTCGTCGCGCGAGGTGAAAGTGATACTACGGACCGTGGCATCGGTAGTGGTAGAACTATTAAAGAGCTGCACACGCACGATGCCGCTGAGGTTGTGGAAGTCGAGGTTGAAAGGATTAGGGTTCTCGGGAGTCCATTCGTCGGTATAGACAGCCACCATGGGGAGGATGCGGCGCGAGAAGGTGGAGTCGCTCCGCAGAGGCTGGTTGGTGGGGAGAACGAGCGTAGGATCGTCAAAATCGGTGCGGCCTTCACCGCGGCCGTTGATGACGTTGTCCTCATTGTAAGGGTGCAGACCGAGGAAATACTTTGACCCCTCGGGCAGGGCGGCGATGAAGACGCCGCTGAAGTCCTCATAATCTCCGGGGGAGGAGTTCACCAAGTCGCCTTTCACGGCCTTTCCCGACGAGAGGTTGGAACCGATGCTGATTTCGTCACCAATCTCCCAGTAGATCCATTGCTCCCGGGAGAGGAAAATCTTCGAGTCGGAGTTGTCCATCTGCTCGATGGTGGCATTGAAAGTGATGCTACGGCCTTCGCGGAGCTGCTCTTTCTCGCAGGAGACAGAGAGCAACGCCAGTAGCGCTATGACCATCCATTTACAATATTTCATGTTCTCTTTTTATCCTTTCTTTAAACATTAAAGGTTTTCCCAACTACCGGTGGTGTACTCGCCAGTGTTGTCCGTGTATTCCGACACCTCCTCGGAGTTGAGAGTCGAACTGCGGTCGGTGCCTTCGACGAGGACGTAGTCGCGCACCCCGTCGTGCAACGCCACGGTGGTGGCGTAGCCCTTTTCTGGGAGGTAGCTGAAAAGCTCCAGCTCCGGTTTTATGTATGTTCTTTTCATCTCTTTGTTTTTTTCGTTATAACGTTATTTCGTTATCTATCTTTGCTTGATTACTTTCTGGATGATGACCTCGTTGGGTGTGTGTACGCGGACGAAGTAGATGCCGGTGACGAAGCTGGTCATGTCGACCACCACCTTCTTGCGTCCTGCGGCGTCGTAGTCCTGCAACTTGCGGCCCTCGTTGTCGTAGACCTCCACGTGCGACATCTCGTCGGTCTCCACGTTGACCACGCTGGTGGTGGGGTTGGGATAGACCTTGACGGTGGTGACGGTCTCGACGATGGGTTGGTCGGGATCGCCGGTGAAGGTGAGGGTGAGGGTGACGATGCTGTCGCAGCCGTAGACGGTGGTGAGGGTGTCGGAGAAGACGAGCGAGACGTGACCTGCGCTGTCGAGCGTGAGGTTGAGGAGTTCGAGCTCAGAGGGCGAGATGGAGAAGCCGTAGCCGTCGTAGCCGTCGGCTAGGAGTGCCGAGTCGAAGAGGGCCGTCTGGGTGCCGTAGTGGAGGCGTATGGTTGCTGTGAGGGTGCTGTCTATCATCTCGTCGTTATCGATGACGCGGGTCGTGATGACGGTGTCGCGGGTGTAGGTGACGCCGCCGAGGACCACCACCTCGCAGCCGTCGATGGTCTCGTGGGCATTGACGGGAATCATGTCGGGCTCGCCGAAGACGGGATAGCCGTTGTTGGTGCCCTCGAGGTCGCTGCGCCAAGTCTTGTAGTTGCCACCTTCGGCGTTATGCTCGCGTACCCATTTATTAAGCACACGCGTGAGGTTGCTGACGCCATAGACGGGTTCTTCGAGGGTCACCTGGTTGCCTTTGCCCCTGAACGAGGCGATGTCGCTCACGCTGGCATTGTCGCTGACCATACCCACACCCTGTCGGGCATCGCCCTGGGCGTAGTAGTTCTTGTCGGCGCGCGAGTTGTTGCCCATCGAGGCGGCCACGCCGCCTTCCTGGTCGCTGCCGTTCATGCTGCCGTAAACGTAGTTGTTTTCCAGCACGGTGTTCTCGGCATGACCCACAATACCACCCATGTTCTGTGAGCTACCCACATTGCGCATGTGGACGTAGTTGTTGGCGATATAGGTGTTGGTGCCGGAGCTCTTGCGACGGAAGAGGCCCTGTGCGGGTTCGCCGTCGGCTTCGCCCTGGATACCGCCGGAGATGTTGCCGTTGGTCTCGTTGTAGCCAATGATGTAGCTGTCGCGCACGACGTCGGCCACACCCTGTGCCACGGCGCCGCCGACATAGACGGCGTCGCCCACCAGCTTGATATTAGCCACTTGGGCCTCGGCCACCTGGTCTTGTTTCGACTTGCCGATGAGGGTACCCACGGCGTAGTGCGTGGAGAGGATGGAGGTCACTTTCTCAGCGGGGTTGGGATTGGCGACATAGTCGACACCCACATCCTGAATCGTCGACTTCTGCGACGAGGCTGCCAGGGCGCTCACGAAGTGGCCACCGCGGACGAAGATGTTGCGGATGTTGAGGCCGGTGACCTCGGCTCCGTCGAGGAACGAGAAGACGGCCACGTTCTCCATGTCGGGTTCGTTGAGGATGAAGTTCCTCACCGTCACGAAATCGTTCTCGTCAAGGGGCGTGGTAGAGGTCTCCTCCTTACCCACACAGACAAACCTGCCGCGGAAGCCATACTGCAGCGTACCCACGGGACTCCAGAGGTAGTCCTTCATGTCGTAGTCCGTATCGTTGGCTTTCTTGTGGAGGTAGACGGTGTTGAAGCGGAAGGGACGTGCCTGAGTGCCGTTCAAGCCGTTGACCACGGAGATGAACCAAGCCAGACCGTTCTCGTCGTAGATGTGTACGTCGTCGTTATAGGTGGTGACGTATCCAGCATTGTGGCCGACGTCTCCGTCGCGACCATCTCCGCTGGTGTATCCTTCCACGGTGGGACGGCCTGTATAGGAGGTGCCGGAAGCCAGTGCCGCACCAGCTTTGGCGCTGGTGTTGATATGGTCTTTCCAGTATTCGGTGGGACCATAGTAGGCTATCACGTCGTCGTCGTGGTTGGGCACCACATAGGTAGCGGGGTTGGTGGTGTAGGGGTTGAAGCTCCACATCAGGAACTTGCTGCCGCTCTCCTGCTCGGCGCGGGTCTTGAGCTTAATTACATCGCCCTCGCAGAAGCGCAGGTCGGTCAGCGCATGGCTGTGTGTCTCATCGATATACTGGTACAGGCTGTCGTCTGTAGGATCTCCTGTTCTGGCATCGATGGTGCCCACCGAAGGATCGGTGTAGACATAGGGAGTAATCTTGATACCCTTGAAGTAGCGGATAGCCTCGGCCTCGTCTTCTGTCTCCACCGATGTCCAGCCGTTGGTGGGCGTAGTGGTGAGTTGCAGCAGGGGCCGGTCGCCGCTCCCTGCGGGAACCTCGGGAATATCAGTGTACTCATTCACCTTACGGATGGTGATATTGAGATACTTGGTGAGGGAGCACTCGCCGGTGGCGTCGACAGCCGTCACCTTGACCTTGGCCAAACGTGAGCCTGCCGCGCGCGCCATCTCGACACGCGGGGTGAGGAAGGTGTCGATGATTGAAGACCAGTAGTGCGCGGTGTCGTGATCGGTGAGGGCTTTCTGTATCTCGGCATTGGTGTAGGGCGTGGTATGCTCGTCCATCAGGATGTCGTAGTTGTCGGCTGCACCGTCGTTGTCGTGCAGTTTCCAGGTATAGGTGTAGGGAGCGAAGCCGCCCTGAAGTCGATACACGATGGTGTCGCCACCCAGCGGGCAGGTGTTCGCCTTCTGGATGCCGTAGTGCAGCACATCCTGTCCCTTGTAGGCAGTACCGCCGGGACGAACCAGCGGCATGTCTTGCGATGCCAGCTGATGTTTGAAGGTGGCGCAGCGGAAGAGGTAGAGGTTGTTGCTGCTGACGCTCTGGTTATAGAACACATTGAAGCCATCATCGCTCTGGAAGTTCTTGTTCTCATACGCGTTCTCCAAGACGACGAAGTCGTAGCTGTTATTGACGGCTATGCGTATGGTATCGCGGGTGGTGGGACCGGGGAACCACTTGCGGACGCCAATTCTTGTCTTGGTGCCCAGCGCGCCGGTGATGCTGAAGACGTCGCTCTGGACGTCGTTGAGTTCCTTCTCCGCAGCGCTGCCCGAGGTGGGCTCAGTGCGGGTCAAGTACACATTGGCCTTCTTCCAGGTGGTGTAGACCAGCGTTGTATCGAGGGTGAAGCGCGACGGTACGCCCTCGATGGTTGCCATTTGCCACCATTCAGCACCACTTGGGTCGTGAATAGCGGGAGTCATGAGGCGGTTGCGGGTGATGTCGACAGCGGTGTTCTTGTGCGACTCGGGCAGCACTATGTGGCCACCGTCGACGTAGATGGCACCGTTGCCTGGGGCCTTGGCCACCGACACGGGATCCAAGTTGTCGTAGCCTGTGAGGGTGTGGGAGAAATTGTCGCGCACCATCACGTCGCCCTTGAGGGTCAGCGTGCCGCCGCCGGTGACGCTGATGGCGCCCATATTTTCAGAACTGAGCGGCCAGCCTGTTGTGGCGTCGCGCTGCGAAGTCTCCGAGCCGTAGGCGTTCCAGTTGTGGCGCACCAGCGTACCCTCCGAGAGGGTCACCGCACCATTGTTCTTAATTGCAATGATGGGGCCGTAGGCGCGGTTGGTGTCGGGCTCGAAGTGGACTTTGCCTCCTGGGACGGTGTCATCATCCCATTTGTAGGTCTTCCCGCCGACGGTGATTTCATGCTTTTTATAGAATCCGTTGTCACATGAATCGGGGTCGGAGGAAGTGCATACACGCTTGATATGGGCGCCGGCGCTGCCATGGAAGTCGATGTTTTTCGCCGTGAAGAGGTTGTCCTGACCGCTGACCACAATCATCGGGCCGCGGTAGACACCCACCTCGTCAGGCAGTTGGTGGTGGTGACCTTCATAGCGTATCACCTGTATTGGGGGGCCGTCGGCTCCCTGTATGTGGACGGGCCTCTCATTGATATTCACCTGGTCGATGATGGCAATGACGTCGCCCTCCTGATAGACGTTGCTACTCAGCGCATGCTGGAAGCTCTGCACATAGCAGTCGGGGCTCTTGCCAATGACCGTTGGGGCTTTAGCCACGCTGTCTGTGTTACCTGATTCTAATAACTGATGATAGTAACTGGTGCCGTAGGTATAGGGGTGTACGGTATAGCTGCCGCGCGTCACCGATTCGGCCGAGGCCAGATAGATGGTGTCGCCGTGCGAGCGGCTCTTCACATTGATAGTGAAGTTGTAATCGCCAGAGTTCTCACCCTTCTTCCACCTCATGCCCAGCACCACCTTGCCGAGATAGCCTTTGTCGTCGATGGCCGGGTAGATGCGCGAGCCGTCGAAGAGCAGGGTGACGTTGAGGGCTGCCGAGCCACGGCCGTCGAGGATACCCAGACGCCGGCCGTTGGTTTCGCCACCGCTGGTCAGGTCAACCGCAGTGTTGCCGTCGGCGGCATATCTCTGCGCATCGGCACCGGCAGCACGTGCAAGACGGAAGATATTGATGTCGGCTTCGTCGATGGACGTCCAACCCAGGTTCTCGTTCAGGTCACCGGTGACGGCATCGTTGGGCACCAGGTGCATGCCAAACAGGTTGTTGACGTCATGCGGTGCGCTGGTGATGGTGCTGCCATTTTCAACCATGTAGAATGGGTCAAAATCATCATAATCTCCGGTATACGGCGAGCCGTCGCCGTTGGTAGGCTCCCATTTCACGCTGGTGATGTAGAGCTCGCGGTTCTCGTCGAGGGTGATGGGCAGGATGACGCGGCGGGTGAAGGTGTTGGTGACATCGTTGTTGAACATGGCCAGCACGCTGGTCTCCATGTCGCGGAAGCTCTCGATGATGGTGCTGATATAGACCTTCACCTTGACGGGTCCCACATAGTCATTATTCTCATCATACTCGTCGAGGGTGAATTCCACGGTGCCGAGGAAGGTGGAAGCGAAAGTGGGGCTGTAGGTAAGCAGCAGGTCCATGGAGGGCATGATGCGGTCACCCTCTGCCACCTTTGGCGAGCAGAAGTTGGCCGACGCATTGTAGTAGGAGTTGCCCGAGAGCACCACAGAACTCATTGCCTCAGTCACACCCATAATGGAGGGCATTACATAATGGCCGGCATCGGTTTTGAAATTCTCGCCCGGTTGCATTACGAGGCCGAAAGTGTTGTCGGGGTAGCTTAATATCAGGTCCCTACCTGTACTCAGACCGCCTTCTTCAAGGGACGCTTTCTTCCACGCACCTTTAGTCTTTACGTCGGTGCCAGCGCTATAGTCTGCTGCCAGCGTTTCGAAGTCGGTGGTAGTAGCCCAAGCCTCATCCACGAGGTTCGCCGTCGAGTTGGAACCCGAAATAATAATGCCGTCGTTGTTGAACTTGTAGTAGTGGCCTTCCGAGGTTGCGGGGAGCGTGATGGTGGCTTTTGCCAAGGCCAAGTTGGTGTCGTTGATTTTGACGTTCACATCCTCTGCCAACTGAGTGGGGTCGATATGCGCGCGGATGGCGGCCTCGCGGAGACGAACGCCGGTGCCGACCTTCCACTCGCGGTAGTTCAAGAATTCAAGTTCTTCACTGATAAAGTTCTCATAAGGTAGTTCGGCTTTATTGGATACATAACCTTCTGCACTTTCATCAAGCCAATTCATTGGGTAGCCATCACGTTTTGTAGTATATTTGTTTGTGCTTTTGCAGGGTGACACAAATCCTGCAAATCCACTATTCCAGTCATAGCCCCATTCCAACCAAGACTGTACATGGGGGATTGTATCGGGATCATAATAAGCAGTGGAGAGAGCTGTAACTGAGGAACTATAGCCGTATGGAGTGGTCAGATAACAGAAGCCATAAACGTAACCTGGCGTATAGTAGTTCGGCATTATCGGGGTCTCGTCCAACTGAATCTTGAAATCGATACCGTTATTAAGCACTAACAAGGTGTGCTTTTTATCGGTATCAGTGGGGCTCACAACATGAGTAAAATCGCACATGGTGGAGGTATTGGCACAAGCATTGTCACTTGTCGCCACCTCGCGAAGGGGCTGAATAGGAACCAATTCGAGTTCACCCTCATCCAGGTCTTCTTCATAGTTATACAGGTTAGTTACAAAGCTCAACGGTTCATCATACTCAGCGACGTTGAAGCCACGGAAAGACATGGTGTCCGCGCGGAGGATGGTGTAAGGCTCGCTGATGTAGGCATCCGAGGCATCGGTGGCACCGAGGTAGTGTACCGCCGTGTTGTGCGAGAAGAATTGACCTGTACGCTGTACCGACTCGAGTTCCTTGGTGGGACGACAATTACTGAGTTCGCCGTAGTTCCAGAGGTTGATATCGCTCCTCACATCGCCGCCTTTTACCGAGGTGCCGCTGCCAAAGAGACTCTTCCTGACATTCATTGAGGGTAACAGGTTTGTCTCATCGGCACCAGTATTATAACCCTTGCCGTCGATGCGAATCATACTTTCGCCACCCACGAAGCCGCTGGTGTTGAAGCTTGCCGAACCCGAACCGGCACCCCAGTTAGCACCGGCATAGACCGAATGATTAAGCATTGTAGGAGTCTCAACCAGAGTATCCGACAGGCTGCCCTCCTCGCCGGGCTTGAAGACCCAGTAGGCATTGTCTACGGTGCTCTTGGCTCCGCCGCTGCTGTAGGAGCGGCGATAGGCCACGCAGCTGTCGATGGCATCGGGGCCGACATTGACATACACAGAGCCGTAGGTGGTGCCGAGGTAACCGGCGCCGTAGAGGTTGCTCTCCACGATGCCACCCGTCATATTGATGATGGACGAGGGACGCAAGGTTGTCTCAGAACTTCCTACACCCGTACATTCGCTGGCATAGCCGTCGTCGACGCTCTCCGAGCCACCATAGAGGCTCCTGTTGATTTTGCCGCCATCCATGTTTATCACCTTCACGCCGTAGACCAGCGCGTTTCCGTCCTCGCCGCCACGGCCGCTGGCGCCGCCGAAGACGTCGTTATTGAACACACCGCCGTGGATGTTGGAAATAATATAGGAGTAATCCAAGGGGTTGGTGTGGGCCTGGGCGGTGGTGAGCGAGATGTCGGGCACCTTGTGGCCGTTCACAAGCACATACTGGCGGTTCTCATCCTTCTGGTAGTTCCATGTGGAGCCCAGCTTGCCGCCGCCGTAGAAGTTGCCATTCACCACGCCGTCGTTGATAGTGATGGTGATGAATTCGGTGTTGGGGCGGTGCAGGTGGCGTATGATGGGATTGTTGGGGTCGGTCAAGTCGTCCTCGTAAATGCCGGAATTGTAATCGGAGATGGGGTAGTCGCCATTTCCGCCGCCGTAGATGTTGTTGAAGCGGCCGGAGTGGATATCGATGACGCTCTTATAGACATCGCCGGCGAAGTCGTTGCCGCCGAAGAGGTTGTTCACCAGGTTGACACCCTTGAAGTCGAGGTGTGCGGTGCCGTGGACATCGGAGCCCCAGCATCCGCCGAAGAGGCTCTCGAAGGGGGTATCCCAGCCATCGTAGGTGTTGATGTAGGTATTCATGACGTCGCCGCCGCGGCCGCCGCCGTAGGCTTTGGCGCTGCTCACCAGGTCGGCGTGGTAGAGGTGGACATGGGTGTTCTCCTCGACGTTGCCGTAGCGGGTACCTTGCAGGTTGTAGTTGTTGAGGTGCTCGTAGTCGCCCATGCCGCCGCCGTAGATGGCGCCATAGATGTTGAGCAGGCGGTCGTGACCCTTGACGGTGTCGTTGACGGTCACGCAGGTGGTGCGTGCGTCGGCCATGGAGCCGCCGCCGTAGACGCCGCCGTTGGTGGTACCCACGGAGCCACCCCAAAGGTTGACGCTCGTGCTATCCACGTCGGGACGTCCGGCGATGGTGATAAGCGCCTTCTCCAGCTCGGCCGAATCGGCAGGCGAAAGCTCATGACCGTCGAAGTAGGTGGGATTTGTCTCCACGTAGCCGAAGGGGTAAATCTTGAAGCGGTTGTCGCCAATTTCCACGAAGTCGTAACGGCCGTCGGATCCGCCGAAGAGGTTCTTCACCACGCCGCCGCTGACGTCGACACGCGTGCTGCCGTCGATGTTGCCGCTGATGTCGTTGCCGCCGAAGACATAGCGCACGCCGTCATCTGTGGTGTTGCGCACCTCGACGTAGGAGACGCCCTTGACGTCGCTCATGCGGCAGCCGCCGAAGAGGGTGTCGAGGATGGTGACATCCGCGCTGTTGAGTGCCACATGGGTCGAAACGTTCTTCACCATGTCGCCATTGACGTCGGCGAAACTCCACGAGGCACCCATAGCACCGTTGTTGGCACCGCCGAAGACGGTGTTGACGACACCTTTCTTGAGCTGTATGTCGGGCACCACGTCGAGCATGTCGTCGACGTTGTTGCCGCCGAAGATGGTGTGGACGGTGTGGACATTGTTGCCGGTATTGTTGAGCAGCACCAACACCGATTCCTCGACACCCACGCCGTTGCCGCCTCCGAAGACGGTGTCGATGCTACCGCCCGAGGTGTTGATGTCGATGAAGGTCGACGACTGTTTGGGCAAGGGGAGGTAGCCGTTGGGGTCGGGGCAGAAAGAGACCCAGCCGTACTCGGGGTGCTCGCCATCATAGTCGTAGGCGCCGTTGCCCGAGCCGTAGACGCAGGTGATTTGGGGCGTGTCCTTGATGCGGAGGTAGGCCGAATAGGTGGCGCTCCAGGTGCCGTCGCCGTTGTCCTGGTTGAGGGGAGTGCCGTCGGAGGCCACCATATCCTCGTAGGCGGCCACCAGGGCTTGCTCGTGGGTCTTGCCTTCAGCTCTGTAGCTGTCGTAGTCGTTGGTGTTATAGTAGGCGCCGAAGTGGTTGATGGAGCCCGTGCAGTCGTTGCCTGCGAAGAAGGAGCCGTCGATTCTGATGTTGTTCTTCAGGGTGATGTAGGCCAGGCCGAAAATCTTCGACTGGAAACCGCCGCCGAAGGCGTTACCCAGGATGCGGCCACCCGAGGCCAGGAAGTGGACGCTGCCGCGACGCTCGCCACCGATGGTGCTGAGGTCCAAGTTGGTCTCACCACGTACGCCGGAGGGGAGCAGCTTCCTGATTTTGTTGCCTGTGGGATTCTCGAAGCCCACGTTGGTGTGCACTCCGCCACCGACCGCCTGACCCAGCACGAGGCCGCCGCGCATATAGAGGTTGACGCTGTTGTGCGTGGGGAGGAGCAATTCGACATAGTCGTCGTAGGGGTCGTAGGAGAAGGCATTGCCCTCTTCGGAGTAGGTGTCGTAGAGGGGCTGGTGGTCGTAGTGGCCCGAGCCGTCGTCGCAGTGGTAGTAGCCGTCGGAGCCGCCCACCACATCGCCCACGACGAGCACATTGCTGTCGATGACCACATAGATGCCGCCGCCGGTCTCCGAACCCACATCGCCCGACACGTCGTTGCCGCCGGTGACATAGCCGTAGGTGCCGCCGGCGAGGTAGACGCCGCACGAGTTCTTGATGTTGCCCATGCGGCTGCCGCCGAAGACATAGTCGCAGACGATTTTAGAGTTTTGCAAAGCGGTGACGATGGTACCCACCTTCTGCGGCAGTGTGGACTTGCCGTAGATGTCGGCCCAGCCGTTGGCGATGGGGTTGCCTGTCGAGGGGTCGAGATCGAAAGAGTGGTTGAGGAGACTCGCGTAGAGGGGGTCGGTGAAGGTGCCATCGTTGGTCATGTCGCCCTCGTTGCCGCCGCCGTAGACGCAGCTGATGCCACCCGAATGGAGCATGATGGTGGTGAGGTTGTTCATGTCGGCAGCGTTGTTACCGCCGAAGAGGCAGCGCACGTTGTACATGCCCTCCTCTGGGCTGAAATGGTCGGGGCCGTAGCCTTCGAAGAAGTCCTCGTTGGCGTCGAGGGCCGCCACGGGGTCGGTGAAGGTGCTGTTGTCGGGGTAGGTCTCGTTGGTGCAGATGAAGTGGCCGGTGTAGCCGTACTCGTTCTCGTCGCCGCGCGGGCAGTCGACCAGGCCGATGGGGGTCTTCACGGTGGCGTTGTTGCCGCCGAGGTAGACGGTGTCGAGGAGGCCGCCACGGATGGCGACGTTGGCGTGGGAGCCGTCGACGAGGTTGCCGCCGCCGAAGAGGTAGCGGATGCCGAAGTCGCGTCCGAAGCCGTTGAGGTAGGTGTCCTCGACCTCGGCGTCGGCATCGATGAGCTTGGTGTCGTAGACGTTGACGAAGACCGTCGAGGTGTTGGCCACCGAGCCGCCCACGTTGTTGCCGCCGAAGACGGAGAAGATGGTGCCGCCGTGGATGTCGATGGTGACGCCGTTCTCGGGGGTCTCGCCCTCGTTGGCGGTGACGCCGATGAAGGCGTTGCGGGCACCGCCGAAGAGGGTGTCGATGAGGATATAGTCGTTGTGCCAGTGTGTCGAGTCGCCATCACCACAGATGAAGTAGGTGGGATTGTCCTCGTTGTCACGACCCTCGGGGACACCCACGGTGATGTGGGCGGTCTTGATGTAGGGGATGGTGCCGTCGCCGTCGTCGCCCGTCTCGGCCTGGTCCACCAGGTCGGGATGACCGATGTAGTAGGGGGTGTAGGTGAACTCATGGCTGGTCACGAGGGGCAAACTGGTCCATAGGGTCTCGTCTTTGTTGATGCGGTCGGCGTTGTCATTGTCGCCTGTGAGGTAGCCGCTGGGCAGCGTGTTCCAGGGGTAGACCTTGCCGTTGAAGTAATAGGCGCTGTACATCAGCGAGGTGCTCTGCTTCTTCCAATAGGGATTGTAGTGCGCGTCCGTGGCCTCGTCGTAACCGGCATTGATGCCCTGGTAGGTGTAGTAGCCGTTGCCGCCACCGTAGACGTTGCCTATGTGTATGGGGTGTTCTCCGGAGGTGAACTCGGTGCCCAGCGTGATGTTGGCACCCGCGGTGCCCTGCACCCATCCGGCGATGTCGTTGCCACCGTAGAGGGTCGGGATACTGTCGGTGCTATGGACGGTGACGACGGTGCCGCCGGTGACGTTGGCCATGCGGCCGCCGCCGAAGACGGCGCCGCGCACCACGGGACCGTGGACAGGTTTAAGGTCGACATCGGGCTTGGTGTAGGTGAGTGCCAGCTCGGCGGTGTCGTACTGTTCCGAGCCGTTGCTGTACCTCACACGGAGGTAGATTTTCACCGTGGTGGGGCTGCTGACGGGCGATTTAAAGGTGAGGATGGCCTTGCCGCGGTTGGCGGCGGGGTTCATGGGGTAGACGGTGTCGAGCTCGACATAGCGGAGGCTACGGTTGTCGATGGTGAAATAGATGCTGTCGACCGTGGCCTCTTCCGATATCTGGTTGGGCTTGCTGTCGTGCAGTTCGTCGCCATACAGGTAGAAGGAGTCTATCACTGCCACACCCGCCGAGCCGAAGACACCTTCCTCGGTGCGGTTGCGGTAGTTGAGGTGGATACCGCGACGGTATTTCTCCTCGAAGTAGTCGGTATAGGCCGGACGGACGGTCATGGGGACCTTGTCGCCGTTCTTGTAGTTCATCACCGCCGCCAGGTTGACGCTTACGCCGCCGCTCACATACTCCAGCGAGGAGACGGGGTTCGACTCGTCGTCGGTGATGGTGATACCCGTGTGGAGGGTTTTGAGTGTGGTGGGGTCGAAGGTGGCCTGGAGGCCGTAGGGGTTACCGTCGCCGTCGTTCTCGATGGCGAGGATGGCCTTGTCGTGGGGTGTCACGGTGACGGGCATGAAGAGGGCGCCGTTACCCACGGGGAAGTAGTTGAATCCGTCGTACACTGTGTCGTAGTAGCGGAGGCGGCGGGCATTGCCGGAAGCGTCGCCCTCGGTGTAGCTGGTGTAGTAGATGTCCTCGGGGCGCTGGTAGCAGTGTTCCGAGAGGGTCCAGACGGGGGTGGCGAGTGTGTGTGCATCATTGTCGCGTTCGCGGGTTTGGAGCATAATCCAGTAGTAGCGGTTCTTCTTCACACCGTCGATGGTGGGGGTTTCCCAGACGGCGGCACCGAAGTCCCAGTTGTACCAGTAGGTCGACTGGGTCATGGGGCGGTCTTTCTGCACGGCAATCACCTTGAGGGGCTCACTGTCCTCCGACGAGCCGATGAGGTAGTAGTTGTAGGTGTTGCCCGAAATGTCGTCGTGCCATTCCTGGTAGTAGTAGCCGGTGGTGCCGGTGCGCTGCCACACGCAGTAGAGGGTGAAGTGGTCGGAAGAGGCGATTTTGGGGTTTGTGTAACCGTCGCGGAGGTCGAGGGCCAGATAGGTGTCGCCCTGGGCGGTGATGTTGGTCACATGTTCGTTGCCATGGGGGTGCACCTCGAGCCAGTTGCCCTTGGCGTCGGTGCGCGAAGCGTCGAACGCCACGGGGTCGCGCCAGTCCTCGTCGGGCTGGCTCTCCAGACCGTTCGACCACCAGAGGCGGCCGTTGGTCAGCGTATAGTATCCCTGTCCCTGTGCCACCATGCCGAGCAGCAGCAGCACCAACAGACCCGCATACCGCGCGTAGGCGGGTGTAATATATTTATATTTTGCAGTTTTCATCATAATCTCAACAATTAATCAAAGTGGCCATCGTTACTCAGCAGTTTGATACACAACGCGGTGCATCAAACGGCGAGACGATGTCCATGGTGCAAAGATACAATTTTTTTTCGACACTTCAAATTTTATTGAAAGATAATCCCTAACGGGATCATTCGCCTCAAGACCCTCCGAACGCCGTACCAAGACCGTATCATCTCCTACGGTGGTAGGAGTTGATACGGAGTTGGTACGGAGTTGAGTCGGAGTTGATACGGACATGGTGTTAAGAATCATTCAGTTACAAATGGTCGTTTTTTTATTGTACACGATGGACGGCGGCGCCGATTTTACTAGGTTGGTAACCAGGTTTTTGGCACACAGCTTTGACCGTTACATCTTGTGAGGAGGAAACATTGAAGGAGGCGGTGTTGCTCGGCACGTAGGTGCCGTGGCTGGTGGCACCGAGCATGTTGGTCACGGGGGTGGATTCGTCGGTGGTGTAGGTGATGGTGGAGCCTTCGGGGGCGGTGATGGTGCAATGGACACCGTCGAAGGTAATCACAGGAGCATCAACCTGGAGGGAGGTGACGTTGGAGTTGAAGCATCCACGCTGCTCGGCAATGGCCTTGACGACATCGGTGGCACCGATGGTGAAGGATGATCCTGGATTCTCTACCGTTGTACCCCACAGGAAGTTAGTGGCACTTACGGTAGTGGTAGGATCATCACCGTTGAGGGTGTAGTAGATACGCGCGCCCTTGCAGCCGTCGAAGGTGACGTTGTCGCCGTCGATGGAGATGAGGGGCATCGGGGCCTTGTCGAAGGCGGCGATGGAGGGCATCATAGTGCTGTCGATGCCGCCCTCGGAGGGGATGTAGGCGATGCACTGGACGATGTCGCCCCAGCCGAAGCAGAAGTCGTCGTTGGCATCGGTGTAGAGGGTTTCGTTGGTGGCGGGGACGGGAGGCGTGGAGCCGTCGGTGGTGTAGCTGAAGCGCACGTTGGGCGTGGCGCAGGAGAAGCTACCCTTAATCTTGTCTGAGGCGGCACAGTCGTCGTCGAGGTAGGCTATGAATTCGGGCGGGAGGACCTGTTCCTGGAAGCCCATCTGGATTTCGGTGTTGCCGTCGACGATACCTGCGGAGCCGCCGCCGTAGACGTTGGACTTGATGTCGGACTGGCCGAAGACGCCGATGTAGGTCTCGCCGCTGACGCGTGCCGTGGTACCGAGGCCACCGCCGAAGATGTTGCCGGTGTGGAAGGAGCCGATGCTATCGTCACTATCGAAACCGATGACGGAGCTGCGCACCATGACGAGGGTGTTGCCTCGGATGGGGGCTGCGGAGCCGCCGCCGTAGAGGTTGCCGAAGACGCGCGCGCTACGGTCGTAACCGTAGCCGTCGGGGAAGCCGCCGACGATGACACGGGGGTAGGAGGTGACGGTAGCTGTGGAACCGAGGCCGCCACCGAAGACATTCCGGATTTGGACGTAGGCGGAGTCATCCATATTGGTGGTAGGTTCACCACTTTCGCGGCTGTAGTAGCGGTTGTTCATGATGTTGACCAGAGGCGATCCGCGGAAGGGGTCGTCGGGCGTGTAGGCAGCATTGCGGCCGCCGCCGTAGACGTTCACGAGGTTGAGGCCGTCGGGGCAGGAGTAGTCGGGGTCGATGTCGACATTGACGGTGATGGTACCGGAGATGTTGCCGTTGACATCGGAGCCACCGTAGAGGTTTTCGACGGAGCCGCCGTGGAGGTTGACGATGACGTCGCCATAGATGTTGGCGGGCGTGTCATCGGTGCCCTGGCAGCCGCCGAAGAGGTGCATAACCCTGCCGCCTTCGACGTTGAGGGTCAGCGTGACAGGATTCTCGGGGGTGCCGAGATTGGCCTTGCTGCCGCCAGCATAGAAGGTATTGAAGGAGGAGCCGCACTTGAGGGTAATCTCGCCGTTGCCGCCGGGGGCGTTGTTGCCGCCGCCGAAAGCTTCCTTGATAAGCAAGGGGCAGTCGCCCTCGTCGTCGACAGTGAGTTTGGTGAGTCCTATGTTGCCCAAGGTGTTGGAGCCGCCGAAGACCTGGGTGTAGATACCGCCGTGGATCTCGGTGGTGGCGGTGCCCACGACATTGGCCGCCACACCGCCGGAGCCGTTGCCGCCGCCGAAGATGCGGTCGAGGTGACCACCTTCGACGATGACGTGGTTGTTCTGTGTGGCTGCCGCGTTGCCGCCGCCGTAGACATCCTTCACGGTGTTCTCGTCGCAATCGTGGATATACACGAGGGTGGTGCCGGTGGAGGTGTTGAGGGGCACGTGGTTGGCCTTGTTGCCACCGCCGAAGACCTCCTTGATGGCATAGCGTTTGGCAGCCACAAGACTTTCATTAGCTTCACCTTGAAGAGCCTGCAAATCGTTAGCGTCGAGAACATTCACATCTTCAGCCACGGCCTTGAGGCCGGAGGGGTACTGGTCACCCACGACCACCGTAACATTAGTACCCGAGCGATCGTAGACAAGCGGGTCGGTGTCGGTATGTGCGGTGCTGTAGATGTGGACGTTGGTGTTGCCGAAGGGGGTGCCGGAATAGTTGTTGGCGCCGAAGACGCTTCCGTGGATGGTGGGGCCGAGGGCGGGGTTGTCGTACTGGCTGGTGGAGCCGACATTGACGTAGGTATTTCCGTTGGCGGTCTGGCCAGGTTTCTCGTCGCCGACAGAGGCCATGGAGCCGCCGCCGTAGACGTCGCCGTTGACGGTGCCGCCGAGGAGGTCGACGGTGGTGTTGCCGTAGACGCGGCCGGCCAGAACGTCGGCCGTCCAGTTCAGCGAGAGGGCTGTACGGGCAGCGGTGGAGTCGTTGCCGTAGGTGTCGGCCGCTTCGTCGGAGCCGTAGCCGGCGCCGTAGACGTCGCCGAAATAGTAGCCACCGCTACCGATGGTACCCACTGCAGTGCCTATGGTGCCACCGTTGATGGTGACATGGGTGTTGCCGGTGACGATACCCTGCTCGCCGCCGCCGTAGACGCAAGAGAGGATGTTGCCGCCGTCGATGGTGACGGTAGACTGACGCGAACGGGCCATGGAGACCCAGTGGGGATAGGTGATGTCGACATCGCCCTGGCTGGCGCCGTAGACGTTGCCAGTGCAAGTGTGGAGGATGGTGCCGTCGGTGTTGTACATAGTCCAGGCGCCGGGGTTCTCGTTGCCCGTACGCTCATTGAGAGCCGCGTGTGTGGGCTTGTCGTAGGTGAACTCTGCGGCGAGGCCGATGGTGGGAGCCGCGCCGAGGGTGTCCTTGATGTGGACGGTGGAGGTGCCGGTATGGGGCACGAAGACGCCGTTGTCGTTCCACCAGCCAATGCCGGCCATCTCGCCGCCGCCGAAGACGGAGCCGCGGACGGTGGCGCCACCGACGATGTAGACGCGGGAGTTCATGACACGGCCGGCATAGATGTCTTCGTAGTTGTCGATGTCGCCCTTGCCGGAGCCGAGGACGTCGCCGACGCTCCAGTCGCACTTGAGGAGGTTGACGTCGCTGGCGTCGCCGATGGTGCCGCCGAGGACGCGGACTGTAGCCATGCCGTGGTTGACGGAGTCGTAGATGCCAGTCTCGATATCCTTGAGGAAGGAGGTGATGCCACCGTCGACGTCGACACCAGTGAGAGCCAGACGGCCGCCGCCGAAGATGGAGCCGTGGATGGTGCCGGCCTCCACAACGACCTTGGTGTTGCCACCCACGCGGCCGGAGGTCTTGTTGATACGGTATTCGTCATGGTCGTCGATGTCGCTGTCCCCGTCGGTGTCAATCTTGTCGCCGGAGCCACGGCCGCCGCCGAAGACGTTGCCGTCGAAGGCCCAATAGCCGGGATTGCCGTGCTCATCGACCGCAGCCACGCCCTCGTCGCCAATGACAGCGGCGCCTTTGACGAGGACGTTGGTGTTGCCGGTGACGTGGCCGTCGCGGGCGCCGCCATAGACGTCGCCGTGGATTTGGCCACCCTCGATGGTAACGTAGGTGTTCTCGACATCGCAGTAGTTCTTGTAGCTGTCGCCCGGGATACCGCGGCCGGCACCGTAGAGGTCGCCGCCGACGTTACCGCCGAGCATTTTGACGCGGGTGTCTTTCTTGACGGTGCCCAGCTCGCCGCCGCCGAAGACGGAGCCGAAGACGTGAGCATTATCGCGGACGGTGACGAAGGTCCACCAGTCGGTGGCGAAGTCGGTGGGATTGGCCTCTTGGAGACCGCGTGAGGCGCCGTAGACGCACGAGCCGTAGCTGGTCCAGTCGAAGGTGACGCTGCCAGCGGGGTAGTAGCCCTCGGCACTGGGGTCGTCGCCGGAGGCCGGATAGTTGTAGGTATAGCTGCCGCCGGCGAAGTCGGCAGCAGAGCCTATGACACCGCCGCGGATGTCGACGATGGTCTTGGTGGTTTCGGGTTGCGGGACGGGGTTGCCCGGGAGGACGAGAGGTCCGATGGAAGCCAGGGCGCCGCCGCCGTAGACATTGCGGTGGATGGTGCCACCCTTGATATAGACATAGGTGGAACAGGTGACGGAGCCGGAGGAGCTGGCGTAGGTCTCGGTGACAGCGCCAGAGACCTCTTTCTTGGTGTACTTGCCGATACCGGAGCCTGCGCCGTAGACGTTGCCGCGGGCCACCCAGTGGGCATCGTCGGTCATGTCGCGGCCGGCGCGGATGTCGGCCTCGGAGGGCACGCCGACGAGGTCCTTGGCATCACCGGGGTTGGTGTAGGTGACGCCTATCTCGCCGCGGTAGACTTTGACGTCGGTCTCGACGCGGACGTGGCCGTCCTGGCCGCCGCCGTAGACGGAGCCGAAGAGGCGCGGGCCAGCAGCGTCGACTGCCGAGGTGGAGTCGCCGATGACGACGTGGGCGTGGTTGACATAGCCCGAGAAGAAGGCCGGGGCATAGGCGTGACGGGGCGAGAGCGTGGGGCTGACACTAGGTGCCGCCTCACCGCGGCAGCCGCCGAAGACGTTGCCGAGGGGCAGGTCGTCCTTGAAGCTGTCCTTGGGTTTGGAGGGATTGAGGATACCCACGATGCCGCCGGTGACGGTGACGTAGGTGTGGCCGGTGTGGGCGAGGGAGTCGCGGAGGTAGAAGTTGTCGCTGGTCCAGCGCTCGCCGTAGCCTGCCTCACGGTAGTCGCCGGGGCCGCCGGCATAGTTGCCGACGCCCACGGAGGCCATGTTGCCGCCGCCGTAGATGTTGCGGATGACGCGGCCGCCGGTCATGGTGACGTGGGTATTGCGGTAGACACGGCCAGCGGTGAGGGAGTAGATGTAGGCTATGGAGTCGTCGTCCTTGTGCCAGTATTGGCCTTGGCTGACGTCGCCATCGGTGATATGGCGGAGGGTAGTCTGATAGGTACCCTTACCCTTGCCGCCGCCGTAGATGGAGTGACCCACGATACCCGACTGGAGAGTGACATTGGTGCCGCGGATGACGTGTCCGTTCTCGGCGCCGCCGTAGACGGAACCGGCGATGAGGGGCGTGAAGTGGTCATTCTTGGGGTTGACACCCAAGAGACCCGGGGTACTGCTGCCGTTGCCGTAGTAGGTGGCTTCGGTGAAGCCCTCGGGGACAGGAATATTGATAGTAACGATGGTGGTGTCGACGTTGGCGAAGGGTGCCATGTCGGCGGGGTCGCCTGCTTCGCCGCGCGAGGCGCCGAAGATGTCGCCGTTGTCCTTGCCGGAGTATCCGATGCGGGCGTTGCCCGAGACATTGATGGTGGCCTTGCCGGTACCCGGGCGATAGTGGAACTCGACGGGCCAGGAGAGAGCGAAGTGGGTATTGGGGTCGGCGTTGTGGTAAGTGAAGGCACCTTGCCTGCGGCCGATGTTAGCAATAGAGCCACCGCCGTAGATGGCGCGTTCGACATAGCCGCCGGTCATAGTGACGTTGGTGTTGCCATAGACGACGCCAGCACGGGGGTTGTATTTCTCCTTATTGCCGTCGTTGACATCGACATACTTGTCGGTACCGCAGCCGCCGCCGTAGACGTTGCCGCAGAAGGAGAGGTAGGCGAGGGTGGCATCCAGTTCGGCCTGGAGGGTTGCCTTCGTGGCCTCGTCGACAGCTGCCTCGATGAGGTCCTCGAGTTTCTTGGCGCGGTTGTAGGTCTTAGCACCCACGATGCTCTCGGTGTTCGATCCACTTCTGTCGCCGTGGTCGCCTATGGAGCCGCTGTAAATGTTGACATTAGCGTCGCCGTAGCCGTGGCCGTTCTCGCCGCCGCCGTAGACGGAGCCGTTGATGAGCGGGTTGGGGGTGACGGAGTCGGTAATGGTGCCGGAGGTGCCGATGGTGACGAAGGTTGCGTTGGTGTAGGCGATGGAGTCGTAGATGGAGCCCGGAGCGCCAATCTCGCCTCGCGAGGCACCGAAGACCATGCCGTTGTTGTGGCCCGAGGTGCCGATGGTGCCACCGGTGACGGTGACGTGGCAGTTGCCTGAAGACACGTCGCTGCCGGCATGATTAGTCGGGCAGCTGAACACACTGGAGAGGGAGGCGGTGAGGGGGAAGACATCACCCTTTTCGAGGATGATAGAGCCGCTGGTATAGTCGTGGGAAGCAATCCAATAGTCGCCGACAGAGGCATTGGCGCCGCCGCCGTAGACATGGTGGAGAATCTGCACATCGGAGGCCGAAGCCGCGTTGATAAGGACGTTGGTATTGCCGTAGACGAGGCCCGAGCGTACGGAGAGGGAGTCGGTGACGGCGAGGGAGTCGGCGAAGGAGCGTGGTGTATTGTAGTACGTTCTAATGACAGAGCGGTCGTTGCGGCGGTAGGCGATGTCTGTGTGGCCGGTGCCGCTAGCTCGCTGGGCGTTGGTGATATATTTACCGTCGCGGGTGAGGTAGGCTTCGTAGCGGTCCTCACCGCAGCCGCCGCCGAAGACATTGCCCTCGAGGGAGCCGTAGTTCCGGTCGCCGGCGGTGCCTATCTTGCCCTTGGTGATGCGGACGTCGGTGGAGTTGTTGACGTGGCCGTTGTAGCCGCCGCCGTAGACGTTGCCGGTGATGTAGTTGGTGGACGAAGGAGCATCGGTGTAGTTAATTCGGACGACAGCGTTGGTGACACAGGTGGCGGAGTCCCAGCAGTTGCCGTACATAATGCCGACACCCGCGCGACCGCGGCCGGCGCCGAAGACATTGCCATAGAGGTTCTGCGAGGAGTCGGTGGCATCAATGACGATGCCGATGAGGCCGCCGGTAACGTCGACCCAAGAGCGGCCTTCAGGGCTGGTGAGGGTGGGGGTGGTGTTCACATAGCCCACCCCGGTCTGACGACCGACGGAGGCCAGAGAGCCGCCGCCGAAGACGTTGTGGTGGACGTGGCCACCGGAGATGACGACATGGGTGGCGTTCTTAACCCATCCCGTGGTGAGGTTGGGCAAATTGTTTTGGTCGAGGTCGACACCACGGCCGCCGCCGTAGACGTTACCCACGTAGTCGTTAATCCAGCGGTTATCGTCCTTGCGTTTACCGTTACCAATCTCGCAGGAGCCGGAGATGGTGACGAGAGTGGAGTCGAGGACACGGCCGTTCTCGCCGCCGCCGAAGACGCATCCGCGCACCTGGGCACTGCCGTCCACGGTGACGTTAGTAATGTTGACGAAGGCCATGGTATTGTAGAAGCCATCGCTCCTTGCCACACCACGTGCGCCACCGAAGACACGACCGTTGTTGCGGCCATTGGTGCCGATGCGGGTGTTGGTGCCGGAGATATTGACGAAGGTCTTTCCGGTACCCGCGACAGCAATCATATTGGCGATTTCGGGGCCATTGGTATAGTCGCCCACGGAGGCCATGGAGCCGCCGCCGTAGACGGAGTGATAGACGATGCCGCCAGAGATTTCGACCTTAGCGTTGCCGAAGACACGTCCGGCGAAGCGGCTGAGGCCGTGGTCGACATCATGTTCATCGATGTTATGGTCGACACCGCGGCCGCCGGCATAGACATTGCCGAGGAAGGTGTGGTGGCCTGTGGTCATACGGCCCCAGTGGTCGGTGAGGGTGTCAGCTGCGTCGATGCCGGAGTAGTAGTCGACACCGTTGACGGTGGCGTCGACAGTGGCAGGCAGTGGGACGCCCATGGCGGTATAGGTCTCGGCCGTCTTGCCGCCGATGACGCCGTTGGTCATCTTGACGTGGGCGTTTTGGGAGACGTGGCCGTTGGAGCCGCCGCCGAAGACAGCCCCGCGGATGTCGGCCACACTTCTAACTCCCTCTATGGTGGTGTCGCCGATGAAGACGAAGGTGTTGTGGGCGTAGGCCATGTGGTAGTATTCGTCGTCGCTTCCCGTGCCCGCCATACCGCGGCCGGAGCCGAAGACGTAGCCATCGTTGTGGCCTGTGTTACCGATGCGGCCGCCGAGGATGCGCACATGGGCGAGGCCGGTGCCAGTGACGGGGTCGCCCTTCTTATAGGCGCGGGTAATGGCAGCGGTAGCAGAGTTCATATCGTCGTCGAAGGAGTAGGTTCCGGAGATGGGGTTGCCCATGATGTCGTGGGCACCACCTACGATGTCGTGGATGGTGTCGCCGACGGAGGCCAGGGAGCCGCCGCCGAAGACGTCGTGGTGGATGATGCCGCCGGTGACCTCGACATAGGTGTTGCCGAAGACGCGGCCGGCTGTGAGGCTGTGGTGGTGCTGGGCGTCGGACTCATCGATACCGCGTCCACCGCCGTAGACATTGCCGGTGTAGATGTTGGCACCCACACCTTCGGAGGTTTCGGCATGCTCGGCAGCGGTGAGTTCGGTGCCGATTTCGCCGTCCTTAATCTTGACGGAGGTATTTCTCCAGACGTGGCCGTTCTCGGCGCCGCCGAAGACGGAGCCATAGACGCGGGCGGTGCCACCAATGGTGACATTAGCGTCGCCCACATAATTATAATAGGCATAGCTGTAGGTGTAACCTCCAATCGTGGACTTACCGGCGTAGCCGTAGCCCGCGCCGTAGACATTGCCGAAGGCATCGTTTTCGGTGGCGTGGTCGTTAGGGTCGGCGCCGATGAAGCCACCCGTGATGGTGACGTGGGTGTTGCCGTGGGTCATAGTGTAGCCGCCACCCGGAGCAGGGCCGAAGGTACCCACAGAGGCCAGCTCACCTCCGCCGTAGACATTCTTCTTCACCGTACCGTCAGTGATGTTGACATAGGTGTCCACCGAGACATTGGCTGCGATGGAGTCGCCGGTGTAGCCCTTGCCGGCGCCGTAGATGTTGCCCTCGATGACGCTGTTGGCGTTCTGCATGTTGACATAGGCGGTGCCGTAGACTTCAGCCAGCTCGCCGCCGCCGTAGACATTACCGGAGGTAGGCGGAAGGCTGTCGTAGGTGTCGTTATAGTTGCGCACGGTGGAACCCTTTACCCAAGCGGTATGGCCCGCCACGTTGTCGCCGATGTTGACCTGCGGGTTGGAGGTGCAGCGACCCAAGTCAGCAGCATCGCGCGAACTCGTACCATCCGCCGCATTGATGGTGCTCTTGTCACCCTTGCCGCCGCCGAAGACGTTGCCGGTAATGCCGTTGGGGATGTGCTTGACATTGATCACAGGCGAGGTGATGGTGGCGTCGGCAGGCGTGTAGGTGGCAACGTTGGAGCCGCCGTAGAGGTTGGTGAGGTTGAGGGGGCACTCAACATTCTCGTCGTCGAGGACGTTGACGGTAATGACGCCGCCGATGTTGCCTTTGGCGTTGCTGCCGCCGAAGGCATTGGCAATGGTGCCGCCATAGAGGTTGAGGGTGACGTTACCGGAAATGTCGGAAGCCACAGACTGGTCGCCAGCCACGTTCGGGTCGTCGAGCCTGCCGCGCGAGCCGCCGTAGACGTAGTTGTAGGTGCCACCATAGATGTTAAGGGTGACGTTGCCGGTGATGCTGGCGAGGTTGGCGCCGCCATAGATTTCGTCGAAGTGGTAGTCGCCGCAGGCGATGGTTATCTCGCCGCCGGAGCCGGGGGCATGGTTGCCGCCGCCATAGATGACACCGATGAGGTTTTCGCAAGAGGGCCCTGCGTCGGCGCGGTCGTTGTCGAGGTTGAGGGCAACGGTGCCGATGTTACCTCTGGTGTTGGAGCCACCGAAGACGGTGTCGATGAGGCCGCCGTGGATGTCGGTGCGGGCGGTGCCGCTGACGTTGGCTGCCGACGTTTCGCCGTTGCCGCCACCGAAGAGGCGGTGGATGCGGCCGCCGTCGATGATGATGTGGTTGTTCTTGGTGTTTGCCGCGTTGCCGCCGCCATAGAGGTCGCAAATGGTGTTCTCCTCGCAGTAGTGGACATAGACGTTGGTGGTGCCGTTGGCGGCATAGGGGGTATGAGCGGCCAGGTTGCCACCGCCGTAGACCGCCTGGAGGGCGTAGGTCTGGGAGAGGGCGTTGGTGGCCAGCTCTTCATTGTTGGTGATGCCAGTGGGATAGAGGTTGTGTGCGGCGTCAGCGCCGTGGGCGGTACGATAGATATGTACGGAGGTGTTGCCGTAGGGGGTACCCGCGACGTTGTTGGCGCCAAAGACCATGCCAGTACCGCTGAAGGTGGCGCCGGTGCCGGTGGGGCCAGCTTCGCCGATATTGACGTTGGTGTTGCCGCGGCTGCCGGTTTGTTCGTAGCCGACGGAGGCCATTTCGCCGCCTCCGAAGACCTCGCCGAGGAGGGTGCCGCCGGTGACATTGACGAAGGTGTTGCCGTAGACGCGACCAGCGAGGACCGCGGGAGTGGCGTCGGCCTGGGCACGCTTGCCAGTGGCATAGTCGGTGGTGGCAGCAGTCACTGAGTCGTTGTCGTCCAATGTGTTGTCGAGGCTGCCGTAGCCGCCGCCGTAGACGGAGCCGAAGTAGTAGGCGTCGCCGCCGGTATGGCCAGAAGTGGTGGTATATGCGGGTACGAGGGTGCCGATGGTGCCGCCGGTGACGTTGACGGTGGTGTTCTGCGAGACAGAACCCATCTCGCCGCCGCCGTAGACGGAGCTCTTGATGATACCACCGGAGATATTGACGGTGGTCTGCTTGGCACGTCCGAGGGAAGGCCAGCGGGGGTTGTGGGTGCTGCCGTCCATGGCGACGATACGTCCCATGGAGCCACCGTAGACGTTGCCGCCCTTGGTATGGAGCAGTCGGTTACCAGCGTTGCTCTCCTGATAGGAGGTGTTGCGGAGGTCACCGTTGGAGGCCTTCTGGGCATCGGAGGGGTAGGTATACTCGGCGTTGTTGCCGATGGTGCCGCCGGAGATGTTGACGGTGATGTGGCCGTGGGTGTTACCGCCGGCATTGGGGCGCAGTTGGCCGTAGTTGGGGTCGGAGACTGGCACGAGGTAGGTACCCACGGAGGCCAGACGGCCGCCGCCATAGACGGAGCCGAGCATGGTGCCGCCGGTGATGTTGACCTCGATGTTGCCACCCACAACACCTGCCGTGAGGGCCTCGCCGGAGAATCCGCGGCCGCCGCCGAAGATGTTGCCGTCGACGTAGGAGGTGCCGAGGGTACCGATCTTGGTGGCCGAGCCTGCTATGGCTTGGGCGTTGGAGCCCTCGCTGCCGGAGATGTTGACTGTGGCGTTGCCGAGGACGTGGCCGTCCTCGCCGCCGCCGAAGACGGAGCCGTAGACCCAGCCGCCTGAGACGGTGACGGTGGCATTGCGCACGTTGGTCCATTCGTTGAAGAAGATACGTGCGTCGCCCTTACCAGCGCCGAAGAGGTAGCAGGTGACGGGGTGTGCCGCAATCTGGTCGAGGGTGCGGGGCACGCCGAGGGTGCCGCCAGTCATGGTAATCACGGCGTCGCCAAGGACGTCGGTGACCTCGTTACCGCCGTAGGCGGAGGTGAGGATGTGGCCGCCCTTGATTTCGACGAGGGTATTGCCCTCGACGCGACCGGAGGAGCGGATCCAGATGGCGCTGTCCTTGGTGCCAGTGTGGTCTTTGCCGAGGTAGGGGAAGAAGCCGGAGCCGCCGCCGAAGACCTGGCCGTAGAAGGTGTGGCCGTCGTGACCCGTTTGGTCGCCGCCATCGGCCGAGACACCTGTGGCATAATAGCCACTGGTAGCATATTTGTCGTAGACGTTATAGGGGCTGGTGTAGGGCCAGGCGTGGCACTCGAAGAGGCTGGAGCTGGTCTCCCACTGGGAGGCGGTGTAGAGCGCATCGAGGTCGCGAGCTTCGTCGGTAGCCTGCGAGTTATCCCAACCGGCGCCAATCTGGCAGTTCTCGTCGATGACGACGTGGGTGTTGCCCTTGACGTGTCCAGCCTCGGCACCGCCGTAGACGCAGCCCTTGACGAGAGCGGTGCCGTTGATGGTGACGAGGGTGTTGTTGACGTAGTTGAGGTGCGGGATGAGGGGGTTGCCGGTGTCCGTCGTGGTATCGGCCACGACGCCCTTGCCGCCGCCGAAGACATGGCCGAAGTCGGTGGGCATCTTGAGTGGATGGGGGCCGACCTTACCGGCGGAGACGGTGACGGTGGTGAGACCTGTATTGGCAGCGCAGGCTGTGACGGCCTGTGTGGAGGGGTTGCGGGTGTAGCTACCCACGGAGGCCATCTCGCCGCCGCCGTAGATATTGCCGTTGACGCGGGCATCGGCACCGTTCATGAGCACAATGGGGTTGGAGGTGACGAGACCTGCGTTGACGTTGGTCGCGCTACCCTTGCCGCCGCCGTAGATGGATCCGTTGATGGTACCCTTGGTGAAGGTGACCGTGGGCGAGGTGTTGGGATAGAGTGCCGCCGTAGCGGTAGGAGCATAGGCAGCCAGGTTGCCACCGCCGTAGACATTGCCCACTTTCATGGTGCAGGGCGAAGAGGAGCCGTTGGGGTCGCTGTCGCCTTGTGCATTGACGGTCACCGCGATGGTGCCGAGGATGTTGCCGCTGGTATTGTTGCCACCGAAGACATTGCCGATGGTGCCACCATAGATATTGGTTACGGCGTTGCCGCTGACCATAGTGAAGTTGGTTGCCACGCCGATGCCGTTACCACCGCCATAGACGTTGCCGATGCTGTCGCCACCATAGATGGAGACATTGGTTCCGGCGACCGTGGCCTGGTTGCCACCGCCGTAGACATCGCCGATGCTGACGTTGGAGCAGTTGTGGACCTTGACGGTGGGAGTGCTGCCGTAAGCCGCCTGGTTGCCGCCGCCGAAGAGGGAACCTATGGCAAAGCCCGAGAACGGCTGGGCGTCGGTGCCATAGACATCGACATTGACCGTCCGCTGCGGAGCACCGTTGACGTTGTTACAGCCGTAGACAGCACCCGTCACGGTGCCACCGTTGACGGTGACCTGGACAGGGGCGTTGACGTTGGCCGCAATACTGGCATTGCCTAGGCCACCGCCGTAGACGTTACCCGTGATGGTACCGTTGTTGAGGACGAGCTTGGTGTGGCAGGTGTCGGCGCGACTTGCGGTATTGACCGCTGCCAGGGCGCCGCCGCCGTAGACATCGCCAGTGATGGAGGGGCCTGCGGAGCCGTCGCCGATGATGACATCAGTACTGTTGGTCACTGCGGCGCGGTTACCGCCACCATAGATAGAACCTGTCTTAGCGCGTGTACCTTTTTTCTGAACGTTGACAGTGGTTCTGCCTGTCACCTGCGCTTGGTCGCCACCGCCATAGATGGTACCTTCGACGGTGACCTTGCCACCGGCTGCGTTACCGATATTCACCACGGGGTTGCCGGTAACGGTGGCACCAGCACCCTGACCACCACCGAAGACATTGCCACCGTTGCCATTCTTCTTGGTAACGGAACCACTGTTGATAGTCACTACAGGAGTGGCAGGCTTGTTACCCACATGAGCAAGGGTTGTCTTGGGGGTGTAGGCCGCATCGTGGCCACCACCATAGATATTGTGTACCACAAGGGGACACTCGGAGTTGACGGAGTCCACAATAATGTTTATTATGCCCTCCACGGTGCCATTGACATCGCAACCACCATAGACATTGTCGAAAGTGCCGCCTCGCAGGATGATGGTAACATTGCCACCCTGTCCTACAGAGTCAGGAACACCTTCGCCCGTGGGTTTCTTGGCATTAGTGAAAGCTCTTACATCGGCCGGCGTGGTTGCAGTTCCCTTTGAACCACCGTACACGTTGGTGGCTGTTGCACCTGCCAGAATAAGTGTAATATTTCCATAATAATCGTTCTCCTTACTTCCTCCATAAATATTTCTATAGGTACCATAAGCACAGGTCGTTTGCGTAGTCTTACTACCGACAACCACCGTACTCGTCGAGCCACAATATAGCTCATCGGCAATTGCAGAGCCACACTTGCTGGGATCCTCACTAATATGAGGTGCGCCTCCCGTAATATTGCCATGCGCATTGGAGCCACCTACCACAGAATGTTCCCATTTACCACTGTAAAGGAAGGTAACAGTGCCATTGACATCGGCATCGACACCCGACTCACCATTACCGCCACCCCAACCATAATCGAAGTGTCCACCGTCGACGGTGAGTACTACGCTGGGAGTAGCAGCGGCATTACCGCCACCGAAAACTCGACGCACAGTGTTGTCACAACCGTAGATACGAGTAGTAATGGTTTTGCCATTATTAGGGAAGTCAGCCAAGTTACCACCGCCAAAAACTTGATCAATGGCAAATTGGTCGCCAGAGACCACATTCCTAGCCGTGTGGGCTGTACCATAGATATTTACATTGACGTTGTCCATCGGCGAACCATACATATTATTTCCACCGAAGATGCAACCACCTTTATATCCATAGGTATTGAACGTAGCATAGCCGTTATAGTCACCTCCGTTGTTCTCTCCAATATTGACAGTGACCACTCCGTTGACCTGAGCTGCATACAAGTTATCTGCATCGCCTAAACCACCACCGTAGACATCGCCGGTGATGGAACCCGAGAGGACGTTAACCGTGGTGGTATTGCTGTTGTTGGTGTTGACATTACCGAGGGCGCCGCCACCATAGAGGTCGCAATAGAGGGTTGCACCGTCGAGGGTGACGCTAACATTGCCACTGACCAATGTGTTTTGACCGTAGCCGCCACCGAAAACGCCTGTTGCGCGTATGCCATCGGAACCTACAGTACCGTTGACGAGGGAAACAGAGCTGTTGCCCGACACCGTGCCTTTGGCGTTGCATCCGCCATAGACACCTGTAGAGATGGTGCCGCCATTGATGGTGATTTCGCTGCTGCCCACATTGGCCGCTTTGTCCTCGGCCACATTGCCCTTACCGCCACCATAAACATTGGCGATGGTACCGCCGGAGACTGTCACTTCGGTAGCACCGGTATAGGAAGCCAGGTTGCCACCGCCGTAGACATCGGCAAGGGTGCCACCGGTAATGGTGACGCTGACATCGCCCGAAGGGGCGCCGTTGATATTGTTGCATCCGAAGACATCTCCATCGATGGTGCCATTGTTGACCGTGACGGCCACATCGCCTGCCACATTGGCTGCATGGGAACCGTCGCCGAGACCGCCACCGTAGACGTTGCCATTCACGGTGCCGTCGTCGATGGTGACGGTGGAGCCTGCTGCAGCGCCGGTGAGGCTAGCCAGGGCGCCGCCGCCGTAGACATCGACGCCTATCTGGCTGTGGCTGTTCTGCACCAGGACAGTGGTAGCTCCCACGACATTGGCCTCGCGGCCACCGCCATAGACGCTACCGGTAATCTTGGCATAATGGCCAGAGACCTCGTCGCCGATGATGACGACGGGGTTGGCCGTGACGACAGCCGTGGAACCGAGGCCGCCGCCATAGACGCTGCCAAGGATGCTGTTGCTGCTCTTGATATGCTGGACATTCACCAGGGGCGAGGCCGAAGAGGCGCTGCTGGGAGTGTATTCGGCTTGGTTGCCACCACCGTAGAGGTTGGTGAGAGCCAAAGAGCAGGTGCCTTCCTGGTCGAGGACGTTGACGGTGATGATGCCACCGACATTACCCTTGGCGTCGCTGCCGCCGAAGGCGTCGGTGATGGTGCCGCCGTAGAGGTTGAGGGTCACATCGCCGCTGATGGAGGCGTCGACCGTCTCGTCCACGCCGCCTGTGGCGGGATCGTCTCTCACGCCCTTGGAGCCAGCATAGACCTCATCGAAGGTGCCACCGTAGACATTGAGAGTGGTACTACCGGTGATGGAGGCCATGTTGCAGCCGCCATAAATCTTGCTGATGGTGCTCACGCCGCACTGGATGTCGGTTTCGAGGTTGCCGGCGATGGCGGCGCGGTTGGAGCCGGCGAAGAAGACACCGATGGTCTCAGAGCAGGAGCTGGTGTGGGTGAGGGTGGTGTTGAGGGGTCCGTTGATGGAGCCGAGGATGTTGGAGCCGCCGAAGAGGGAGTCAATGATACCGGCGTTGACGGTGAGGTCGGTACCGCCGGCGCCGATGTCGGCTGCCGCCACCTCGCCGTTACCGCCGCCGAAGATGCGTGCATAGCGGCCACCATCGATGGTGGTACGCACGCCGTGTGCCGCTGCAGCGTCGCCGCCACCGAAGAGGTCTTCGATGGTGTTGTCGCAACCATAGACATGGACGATGGCGCGCTTGGTGGAACTCTGCGAGCCGTTTTCGGGCGCATAGCCGGCCTCGTGGCCGCCGCCGAAGACATTGGCCAGGGCGAAGGTGGGCTCACCGCTGCCATTGTTGGTGGTGTAGGAGGCCGCATTGGTGGTGTTGTGTGCCGTGGCGTAGATATTGACATTGGCATTGCCGTGCGGCGTGCCCGCGATATTGTTGGAGCCGTAGACGTTGCCGAGGATGGTGGCGCTGCCGGTGAGGGTGGCAGGATTGCCGCCGTCGGTGGCACCGATATTGACGGTAGTGTTGCCCTTGTCGGTGGCGCTGGCGTAGCGTTCGTAGCCCACGGAGGCCATCTCGCCGCCACCGTAGATATCGCCCCGGACGGTGCCAGCGGTGATGTCGATCTGGGTGTTGCCATAGACGCGTCCGGCGAGGACGTCGGCTGTCCAGGGCAGCTCCACATTGATACGGGCCTCGGTGGAGTCGTTGGCCACAGCGCGGCTGTCGCTGCTGCCGTAGCCGCCGCCGTAGACGGAGCCGAAGTAGTAGCCGCCGCTACCGATGGTGCCCACCTCGGTACCGATGGTGCCGCCGGTGATGGTGATGGTGGTGTTCTCGGCCACCGAGCCCATCTCACCGCCGCCATAGACATTACTCTTTATGGTGCCGCCGCTGATGGTCAGCGTGGTTGATTTGGCGCGACCCATGGTAGGCCACAGGGGGTTGACGCTGCTGCCGTCCATGCCGACGATGCGTCCCATGGAGCCGGCAAAAACGTTGCCGCCCTTGGTGTGGCGCAAACAATTCTTGTGGGTACCATCGGTGAAGAACTCGGTCTTGGGGATATTGGCCTTGGCCGAAGCCGCGGCCTCGTCGGTAGCATCGGGAGCGATATAGACATATTCGCTGGTGTTGCCGATGGTGCCGCCGGAGATGTTGACGGTGATGTGGCCGTGGGTGTTGAGACCCTCATCGGGCTGCATCTTGCCGTAGTTGGGGTTGTCGGTTTGGGTGCCGGGAACTTTGGGGGGCACGAGGTAGGTGCCCACGGAGGCCAGACGGCCGCCGCCGTAGATAGAACCGAGCATGGTGCCGTCGGAGATGTTGACCTCGATGTTGCCCGAGACGACACCTGCCGTGAGGGCTTCGCCGCTGAATCCGCGGCCGCCGCCGAAGATGTTGCCGTCGACGTAGGAGGTGCCGAGGGTGCCAATCTTGGTGGAGGCGCCGCTGACGTTCACCACGACATCGCCCGTCACGTGGCCGTCCTCGCCGCCGCCGAAGATGGAGCCGTAGATCCAGCCGCCGGTGATGTTCACCTCGACGCTGGAGATGTTGGTCCAGGTGTTGAATAAGGTACGCTGGTCGCCCTTACCGGCACCGAAGAGGTAGCAAGTGACGGGGTGGCCGTCGATTTGTGCGAGGGTGCGGGGCACGCCGAGGGTGCCGCCGCTGAAGTTCACGATGCTGCTACCCTTCACGTCGGTCTGTTCGTTGCCGCCGTAGAGGCTGGTGAGGATATGGCCGCCACTGACATCGACACGAGTGTTGCCGTAGACAACACCTGCCGACTCGAGCCATTTGCCCGGGGCGTAGGGGAAGTAGCCCGAGCCGCCGCCGAAGACATTGCCATAGAAGGTGTGGCCGTCGGAGGCCACGCGGCGACCGCCCTTGGTCGAGGAGCCGTCCTCGTATTCTTCCTCATGGCCCGATGCAGTGCTGGCGTACATATCGTAGGGAGCCCACGGTGAGGCGTAGGCCCAGCTGTTGCATTCGAAGAGCGAGGGGTGGTCGGCATAGACCCATTCGGCATCGGTGTAGGCACAGTTGAGGTCGCGCTGGGCATCGGTAGCCTGAGAGGCATCCCATCCGCAGCCTATCTGGCCGCCCTGAATCTTGACCCAGGTGTCGTGGAGCACGTGGCCGTTCTGGCTACCGCCATAGACGGAACCCTTGATGAAAGGACCACTGTGGTCGGACTCCTTGCCGATGATGACCTCGGTGTTGTTGACATAGTTGAGGAGGGGGATATTGGCGTTGGTGGCGGGGTCGCCCACGATGCCCTTACCGGCGCCGAACACCATGCCGCTGTCCATGGGCATGACGAGGGTGCGGGGGCCTACCTTACCGGCAGCGATTTCGACGGTGGTCTTGCCGGTGTTGGCGTCACAGACGAGGTCGTCGCCGGAGGTGCTATACTTACCCACGCGAGCCATCTCGCCGCCGCCGTAGATATTACCTTTGACCCAGAACTTCTTGTCGTCAGCCGTAGCTGTCGTCCACGGTACCGTTTCCACCGACGGGTTAGTGGTATGATTCGTGATCCAAGTCGCGTAGTCGACTTTCTGGTCGGCACCCATCACAATCTTGGGATTGGAGGTGACGAGACCTGCGTTGATTGCCGAAAAGAGGTCGTCGACCGAATTGCCGCGGCCGCCACCAAAGACATCGTGGTTCACATGGCCTTTCACCAGGTTGATGATGGGCGTGGTGGCTGTGGAATCTAACGGACGGTAGGGGGACAAGTTGCTGCCGCCATAGACATAGTCGACATCCAGCGCGCAGGTACCCGTTTCGGTGGAATCGATGATGATGATGATTTTGCCTTCCACGTTACCGTTCTGGTCACATCCGCCGAAAACGTTCTCAATCTTACCGCCCTTCAGGATTACCGTAATATTGCCACCGGTGCCTTGCAGTTCGGGATGAGCCTTCATATAGACGAGGTCTTCCGGCGTGAACCTGGGGTGATCCGATGCGAGATCGGCTGCCACCTGTTCTTCCGTGGGATATTTTCTGATGTTGGCTGCGTAGTCGCCAGCTCCCAGGGAGCCGCCGAAGACGCTACCGAAGGTGCCACCTTCGATGGTGAGGGTGACGTTGCCATAGACAGTACCCAGACGGCAACCGCCATAGAGGCCCAGATACTTATCGTTGGCGGCGCAGGTCATCACCTGGTTGATTTCGGCAATGACGTCGGTATAGTTACCGCCGCAGAAGTGGTAGTCGATATCCACCTTGCCATCATTACAAGAGCCGCCACCTTCCACGATGGTGATATTGGCGTCGCCACCGGTGACAGTACCCTGGCGGTTACAACCGCCGAAGATGACACCCACACGACCTGACGCAAATTTGAGGTAGACCTTACCTTTTCCAATGTTGGAGGCTTTGATGACACCGTTGCCACCGCCGAAGACCTCTTGATATCGGCCACCATCGATGACGGTGTTCACGCCCACGGCATCGGCAGCATTGCCACCGCCGAAGACCTCTTTGATGGTATTGTCGCAACCGTAGACATGAGTATAGATTTTCTTTTGCGAATCTACAAAATTATTCTCCGGCTGGTAATGAGCGTTGTGTCCGCCACCGAAGACACTGTCGAGGGCATAGGTGCGGTTGATGGAGACATCGCTCACAGCGTCATGCGTTCTGCGGAACGTCTTATAGACATGTACATAGACATTGTCCTCGGGTGTACCGTTGACGTTGTTGCAGCCGTAGACAGAGCCACGGATTTGTGCGGAACCTTCGTAGGTGCCGCTGTTGTTGCGGCCGATGTTGACCGTCACCTGGCCATGGACCAGGGCAGCCACATTGCTGTGGCCCTCGCCCAAGAGCGTCGTGTCGCCCAGGCCACCGCCATAGACTTCGCCATAGATGGTACCGGCCATTGCATTGACCGTCGTGGTCTTGCTGGCCGTATTGACTTTTTTAGCATTGATGGAGCCGCTGTTGACATTGCCGAGGGCCGAACCACCATAGATATTACCATAGATGAGGGGTTTCTGCACGGCTTCGCTCACGATGACGCTGTCGAGTGTCACCACCACGCTGCCGTCGACACGGGTAGGCTGGCCGTAGCCGCCGCCGAAGATGCCGTGGGCCTTATTGGTCATAGAGGTGCCCACCTGGCCGCCGGTGAGGGTCACCAGGGCGTCGCCGGTCACGGTACCCGAGGTGTTGCAACCTCCGTAGATACCCCTGACCACCATGGCGGTGCCCGAGAGGGCGACGTCGGTGCCGCCGGTGCCAGCCTCGTTGCCGCCACCATAGACGACATATACCTGTCCACCGCTGACGTTCACGTCGGGTGTGCCGCCGTAGGCAGCCACGTTGCCGCCGCCGAAGACATAGTTGGCGTTGCCGCTGGTGATGTTGACCTGGACGCTGTTCTGGGGAGCGCCGTTGAGGTTGTTGCAGCCGAAGACGCTGTCGGCTATGCCACCGTTGAGGGTCACCGTCACATTGCCATAGACAAGAGCAGCAATGTCGCTCGTAGCACCATTCACGCCATTCTTCTGGCCGAGGCCACCGCCATAGACGGAACCTTGGGCAGTACCGTTGGTGAGGGTCACCGTGGTGGTGTTGGAACTGCTGGTTCCCACGTTGGCCAAAGCGCCACCGCCGTAGACACTGCCGGTGTTTTTCACAAGCTTATTGTTCTCGTCGCGGAGACCCACTTGGGCGTTCGCCTGGTTGATGAGCACAGCGCTGTTGCCCGACACATTGGCATTGTTGCCGCCGCCGAAGATGTTGCCACCCACGGTGACATTCGTCTTCGCCGCTCTGGAGGATTCCTGGGCCGAGGCGACCGAAAAATGAACGTTGAGGATTGAAATCAATGCCACGCAAACCAGTCGCGTCAGCCAGATGTTTCGGTTCATATTATGGTGTAGTTGTTGTTTCATCTTTCTGGATTTTCTGATTGTTCGGATTCTTCGGAGTGTTCAGAGTATTCAGAGTGTTCAGAATATGCGGATTATTCGTCTTGGATAGTTACTGAGGAGTTGCCGTTGACAGCGCCGTTGTTGCCGCCGCCGTAGACATTGCCGGTGATGGAGGCTCCCTGACGGAGGAAGACCGCGGGGTTGCCGGTGACGGTGGCTGTGGAGCCGTAGCCACCGCCGAAGACGTTGCCGCTGACGACACCGGTGCCTGTGATGGTCACCACGGGGTAGTCGGGCGTTCCCACGGGGGCGGAGTAGGCAGCATTGTTGCCACCACCATAGACATCATGGTTGATGGTGCCAGCCGTGACATTCACCGCCACGGTGCTCTGGGGAGCGCCGTTGGCGTTGTTGCAGCCGAAGACATTCTCCACGGTGCCGCCATTGACATTCACCTGCACAGCTCCGTTGACCTGAGCTGCGTGGGAGCCGTCGCCGAGGCCACCGCCGTAGAGGTCGCCGTGAATGGTGCCCTTATTGAGGGTTACCACGGTGCTCTTGTCTGCAGCGTTGATATTGCCCTTAGCCGAGCCGCCATAGACGTCGCCATAGATGGCGGGCTCGTTGGCTATGCTGGAAGAGCCGATGGTGACGGTGACGTCGTCGGAGGTGGCGGTGCTGAGGCCATAGCCGCCACCGTAGACACCGTCTTCATAGTTGTCATCGTCGGTGCCTATGGTGCCGCCATTGATGGCGACGGTGATGGCGCCGCCGACGGTGCCGTTGGTGTTGCAACCGCCGTAGAGACCGCCGGTGATGGTGCTGGTGGTCGAGGCGCCGTTGTTGACATAGACCGACACATCGCCGGTGACGCCGCCAGAGGAGACGTCGTTGCCGCCGCCGTAGACTTTTTCCACCGTGCCGCCGTTCATACGCACGGAGGAGCTGCCCACATTGGCCTGGTTGCCACCGCCGAAGAGGCGGGTGGCGGTGCCGTTGATGACATCGACTGTGGCGAGGCCCGAGACGGGAGCCACGTTACCGCCGCCGAAGACGTCGGTGGCGTGGCTTACGTCCAGCGCGAACTGCACGGTGGCACTGCCGGCGACAGCAGCAGCGTTGCCACCGCCGTAGACATTGCCCACGACATAGGGATGGGGATAACTGGTCAGGAGCGACATGGTGTCGCCGCCCGGTGTGCGGTTGGCCGCTGCGCCGATGATTACTCTGGGATTGGAGGTCACGGTAGCGGTGCCACCCTTGGCGCCACCATAGACGCTGCCCCGGATGCCCAGGATTTCGGTAGGACCATCCTGCACGGCATCGGCATGCGCCACATGGATGATATTGACGCGGGGCGAAGTGGGATTGACCTGCGCACCGCTGACGGTGATTTTGTTGGGAGTATAGGCCGTCTCATTGCCGCCGCCATAGATATTGGTGATATCGAGCTTGCAGGAGCCCTCGAGGTCGAAGACGTTGACGGTGATGAGGCCCGTGATGTTGCCATTGATATTGGAGCCGCCGAAAGCATCGGTGATGGTACCACCATATATATTAAGGTTGACGTTGCCGGTGATATTGGCCGCTTTCTCGGCCGTACCTTTCGAGCCGCCGTAGACCGCCTCGAAGGTGCCGCCGTAGACGTTGAGGGTGACGTCGCCGTTGATGATTTCGGCCTTGTTGGAGCCGCCGTAGAGTTCGTCGACATAATCCACGCCGCATCCCACGGTGAGTTCCACGTTGCCGTGGGTCGCGGCCTCATTGGAGCCGCCGAAGAGCGAGATGATGTATTCTTCCTGATCGTCGCTACAAGGACCGGTCTTCAAGACGGTGAGACTCTTGATACCGCCAAGGATGTCACCCGCGGTGTTGGAGCCAGCGAAAGCAGCGGTGAAGTAGCCACCCTCGATGGTGGAGGTGGCGTTGCCGTAGATGTTGGCCGCGCGGTAGGGGTTGGTATTTTCGTCCCACGCCGCCGCGGGGTTGGTGAGGGTATGACCGTCGCCGCCGCCGAAGAGGGTGTCGATGCGGCCACCCTCGATGGTGACATAGACGTTGGCCTTGATGGTGTCGGAGCCCGACACGCTACCTACGTCGGCAGCGCGGCCGCCGCCGTAGACCATCTTGACGGTGTTTTCGCAGTTGTGGATAAAGACTGTGGTGGAGTAACGGTTGGTCACCGCCGGCACGTAGGCCGCCTCGTTGCCGCCCCCGTAGACGGCCTGGATGGCGAAAGTGGTGTTTGTATGCCAATCCGAAGCACTGGGAGAGACAGTGGTCTTGAACGTTTCGAAGTCGGCGAAGGTGCCCACCAGGTTGTTGGGAGTTCCGGAAGTGTGGGCGGTCTGCCAGATGTCGACCTTGACGTTGTTGCGGGGAGTGCCTGCGATATTATTGCAGCCGAAGACATAGCCTCTGATGGTGGCGCTGCCGCTGATGTCGCCTGTGCCCTCTTCTTTCTGTCCGATATAGACGTGCACGCCGCCTTTGACGAGGGGTTCGACGAGTGGGTCTGCCTGACCGCGGCCGCCGCCGTAGACGCTACCCGTCACGGTGCCGGAGAGGATATATACCCTGGTGGAGTCGGAGGCGTTGGTGCCCACGTCGGCCAGGTTGCCGCCGCCGTAGACGTCGCCGTCGACAGTGACATGCTGGGCCGTTGCCGTGCCGCCCATAAGCAGCATTGCCAGCATCAAAGCCATTCTTGTTGTTTTTCGGTTCATATCTTGTTGTGTTTTATTCTGAGTGTTCTGAGTATTCTGAATTTTCTGAATAATCTGAATATTCTGATTTTATTGTATCGTTACTGTGGTGGCGCCGGAGACGGTGCCTCTGTTGCCGCCGGCGAAGACGTTGCCACGCACGTAGGTGTTACCTTGGAGGAGGACCGAGGTGGTGGCGTTGGCAGGGGTGGTGTTGTAGACCGTGCTCTCGTCGCCGCCGCCATAGACGTTACCCGTGGTGGCATCGCCCTGAGTGCCTATCTCGCTGTCACCCTTGATGGTGAGGGTCACGGTGCCGGAGACAGAGCCGAGGTTGGTCTTGCTGAGGTCGATGTCGGTTGTGACCTTCCCTTCTGCAAACGCAGGATCGAGGCTACCATTTGATGGGAAAGTTCCATTTTTCCACTGGAATGTGGTGGTGCCGGAAAACACGCCAGGCTCGAATATACCCGCAGCACTGTTGAAATTGGGATTTATCGTGAATCCTTCATTTCTTACTTCAAGCGTAGGCACCGATGCAGAGTAACCAGCTCCAAACACATTACCTTTTACTGTGCAGCCGTCAAGTTCAGAAGTTACATTGCCCACTACCTTACCCAGGCTACCGCCGCCATAAAAATTGTTCTCAATGGTGCATCCTTTCAGATTTGACTCCACGTCGTTGCATTGCGCCAGCGAGAAGGAGGCATACTTGATATAGAAGCGGGCACCCGTCTTACCAGAACTCCAAATGAAGAACTCGTAATCGAAGTCGGTAGCCACACCAGGACCTTTCTGTCCGTATTTGGTATCAGGGGCATAGGTTGACGTTCCGTCGTAATATTTACCACGCTCGTTTTGGTGAGAGCCTGGTTTTGTCGGGCAGTAGTAGTATTTCTGCAAATCGTTGAAGTTGTAGTTTATTGCATCGAAATACTTCTTTCTGGTATAGGACAATCCACCGAAACCGGCACCGAAAAACTTTCCAAAAACACATCCTTCAGCGTTGGTAGTGACCTTTTTCCCTTGTTGCATATTTCCGAACTTGGGACCACCGCAGTAGGTGGTCACGTGGCTGTTGTAGATGTCGACGGTGACGTGGCCAGTGATGGGTTTGGCATCGTTGGTGCCGCCGCCGTAGAAGTTATCGATATCGGCATTGTATATCTGCCACCGCACATTGCCGTTGATTGCTTCCTGCGATGCTCCTGCCACCTCGTGGAAGTAGCCGCCGCTGATGTAACATTCGGCGTTGTCATTTCTTACTATAGCATTGGCATTGTAGGTGCCGGTGAGGTAAAATCCGGGGTATTCGCCTCCCGTCACCGACACTGGCACATGGGGTGTCGACTGGCTACCATCACCATGGGTGCCCATGCCAAATTCATAAATCCACACATTTCCACCTACATGGATATAGTAAACCTTTCCATTAACCTGGTCCCTCTGAGTAGACACAAACTGGTCGAAGACGCCGCCGAGCAGGATGAGCGGAGCATCTACCTTACCGGAATTATTATTGTTGTCGGAACTGCCCGTATTCTCGTACTCAAACTGTGGGAAATAAAGCAATGCGGTATTGGTAATTTCGAACCAACCTTTGGTTTTATAGATGGTCATATTGCAAATGAGACTGGCACCATTGGGTCTCTGGGCCTGAGAGGTGCCGATAACATTGATGAAGTCGTAACGGATAGGCGACACATTCAATCGACCTATATGGTGGTAGATGAGGCTGTAGTCGGGTTCGTGGTCGTTGTCCGCGTCCACCGACATCATAGTGAAGGGCTTGGTGCCATTCGACGGCACACCGTTCAGGTGGAAGTTTCCGACCAGAACGACCGCATTGTCATAGACTGTTGTCCCCGAACCAATACCGGTGATGCTGGTTCTTATTTTTTGACCGTTGAATTGGGTGGTGTTGTCAACAGCCTGGGTACCTGTCTGGGTGACGTTCTGTTTGCCACCGTAGTCTTTGTTGTACACCACATCGTAGTTAGGGTCGGCAACATATATCGCGTTGCCCCAGTAGGGCTCGATGGTGATGGAGGTGACGCCGTAGGGCACGTCGAAGTAGGCCCCTTGCGAGAAGACGCGGTGGCTGACACTGTAGAGGTCCTTGTTCGAACTCTTGCGGTCGGCGTAGTTGTGGTTGGGGTAGTCGGTGATGCCCGAAGTGGGGTAGTTGGCCGATGTGTAGGGGTCGCCAGCGATGGGGGTGATGGCTGTAATCTTCCAGCCGGTGACCGCCTTGTTGCCGGTGTAGTTGCCGGAGCCCACGTCGTTGTAGTAGGGCAGCTGCACCTTGTCGTAGTTGTAGTTGAAGCGGTCGAAATCTTTGTCGGTGCGGGTAAGGGTGAGGCTGCTGGTGGTGATGCTGGCACCCGAAGGGGCATTGCTCCCCACCCCACTGATGGTCACCGCCAATGTCCGGCCCAACTTGCCGCCATGATTTCTTCCCACGGTGGCGCTGTCGGGGGCGTTGTCGGTGTCGGGGTTGATGATGGAAGGATAGGTTCCTTGGGCTTTCAGTATGGGATAGGGTTTGGGATTGGCATTGGTGCGGTCGGCGGTTTCGAGCACCCACTTGGCCATATCACCCGGCGCAACGGTGGTAGTAGCAGTTGAGGCATAGATGGCAGCCAGCTTCTTGTTGCTGTTGAGCAGCAGGCGATAGAACTCGAAACGGTTCAGGTATTTCTCCTCCACGGCCAGCACGCTATTGTAATTATCCTTGGTGAGATGACTGGAGGGCAATTGGTCGTAAGCGTAATAGTTGAATGTATTCAAGCCATCTATCACGTTAGCAATATTTTTGCCTCCATAGACGGGAGATTTGGTAGTGCCGTCGGTGATGTCGCCGTAGAACATGCAGTTCATCACCATGGTACGAATGTCAGATGCTGTGGAGGCGTAATTGTTGTAGCCCACAATACCACCGACATTGGTGCCGCCGGTGATGTTGGCGTAGGAGTAGCAGTTGACGACGCGGGCGGTGCCGCCTAGGGAACCCACGAGGCCGCCAGTGTAGGCGGTGCCCTTCACCGTACCGTCCAGGATGCCGCAGTTGTAGATGCGGGAGGCACCGACAGCGTTGGCGGCGATGGCACCTGCATTGCCTGTGACATTGATAGAAGTGGTACTGATAATGACATTCTTGATGACGGCATCCTCGATATAGGTGAAGAGCGGCTTGTCCCAAGTGCCTGTGATGGTTGCCAATTGGCCATCGATGATGCCTTTGAAGGGGTTGTCGGCAGTGGAGCCGATGCCACCTGACGGTGTGCCTGTTGTGGAGAAATCGCCGGCGAGGACATAATTACCTGTCTGGCTGGTGATATCAGAGAGATCATGTATCGTCGTCTGGCTCCATGAGGCTGTGGGCAAGAGGGCTGCCAGCAGCAACATCAAGAATCTTGATTTTTGGTTATATTTAACGTTAATTGCCATTAATTGTCCGTTAATTATTCGTTAATTATTCTTTCTTTGTTCTTTTGCTTGTTTTATTCTCCTGCTCGCCATGCTCACGAAATCTATAAATCTTATAAATTTTCTTTTTCCTCAATCAAAACTAAAAAAACTATCAAAATTTCTTGCTACCTGATTTTTTTCTCCGACAGATTGTAAAAGATTTTAAAAGAATTCATCACTCATCATTCCTCACTCATCACTTTCTTTTTCTCCTGCTCGCGCTCCGCGCTCACGAAATCTATAAATCTTATAAATTTTCCCGCTACGCGGATTGCCTCTCAATTCCTAATTTCTAATTCCTAATTCATCATTCCTAGCTACCTGCTAATTTTCATTTTTCAATTTTCAATTTTCAATTTAATAGTCACTCCCCGCTCCCTATCGTTACTGTGGTGGCGCCGGAGACGCTGCCGTTGTTGCCGCCGCCGAAGACGTTGCCGAGAACATGGGCGCCGTCCTGTAGCTTGACGGTAGTGTTGCCGTTGACCTTACTGGCATCGCCTCCACCAAATACATTACCGTCAACCTGACTAGTGCCATTAATAGTCAACGCGGTATTATTGTCGACTTCACCAAGACCCGTAAGGGAAATAGGTGTATAACACTTATATTCACTATCTGCGTTGCTCCAATACGTCGGAGCATTGGTAGAGGCTGTATTGTTATTTTTGTCGTTCGTCCAACGATAATAACGATCTTCGCCATTGTCCTGGACATAATCCAAATAACCTTGCTCATCAATAAGACCAGCTTTATTACGGGTCGGAACATGTACGCTATTAACATCGTGCATTCTGAATCGGGGAATTTCTGCTGAATAACCTCCGCCGAAAACAGAGCCTTTCACATGAGTATTAGTCAGTGTTGATATGACATCGCCATCGACAGTCCCCAGGTTACCCCCACCATAGAAATCGTGTTCAATGGTGCAGTTCGTCAAGGTGTTTGTGACAGTACCCGTGATGGTGGTTCCGAACTGAGCCCATTGAATGAATGTTCGCGCCACACAGTTTGCATTTAGTCCGTTAGAAGAATTGAATACCTCAAATTCAAACATGTCATGGTAGCCTTTGTCTGCGTTGTATTGCTTGGTCTTATTTGAAACAGTATTCAATGGGTTAAACACCGTGAATTTGTATGTACCATCCTTCCAGTTAGAAGGCCAACTAATATCATTATCAAACATCTGTTCACGATAGTAACTGGTTCCGCCATTGCCGCCACCAAAGAACTTATTAAAGATGGTATTATCTGCTGTTGTCATAACAGTTTTTCTGGTGCCGCCACTAGGTTTCGTCATCTCGCCAACCATTGGTCCTCCACAGAAAATGCCATAGACGATACTGTTATTGATAGTAACATCAATATTGCCTGTTACGGGTTTAGCGCCATTCATGCCGCCCCCATAGAATTTTTCTATGATGGCATGGTCAATCTTAAACGTGACATTACCATTCACCTGTTCATAGCCGGCTCCTGCCACAGTACCGAATCGCCCGCCATTGATATAACAATGGGGGTTGTCTGCTCTGACTGCTAAACCAGGTTGGTATATACCAGAAAGATACAATTCTGGAAAGTCTCCACCAATCACATTGACAGCACAGTGACGTACAGTAGCATTTGCCGTATTGTTAGAAGCATGATGGCCCGGGGTGAAACGCTTGATGCGAAAGTGACCGCCCAGAAGGAAATAACTTACTTTATCTTTATTACCATTACAGTAGCGAACCACTATTTGCTCAAAATGACCACCATTAAGGATGATAGGAGACTCAACTCTACCAACATCGCCATCATATTCAAACTGCGTGGTATGCATGAACGAAGTTTCTGTGATTTCAAAATGCCCTTGCGGAATAAAGACACCTATGGCATATGCATTTTGATTCGTTTTAATGGCCAGTCCTAACTCAGGAACTGGCAGAAAATCGAAACGGACAGGATGAATAGCAGGTCGGTCTGTTTTTTGACGGAACTGTAATTCCAGGCAATAGTCAGGCTCGTTATCCATATCCTCATCAATACTCATGATGGTAAAAGGACGGCTATTGTTGGCGTTTTTGTCACGTCCAACACTTTCACTTCGATTCTTGACTTGAACATTACCAACAAGAACAATTGCTTGGTCATAAACCGTTAGAGAGGCACTTTTGGTTAATTTGCCAATAGCTTCTTGAAGCGTGGTTTGAACGGCTTGACCTTGGAATGTACTTGGCAAAGTGCCAGCGGGTGAAAAGGCTGTTCCATATTCTGCTCCAGAGCTTCCATCTGCTCCTTGGGCCACGTTCACACGATCCAAACTATGCTCCTTGTTATGCAGATATACAGCTTTGCCCCAGTATGCTTCTATGGTAATGGCAGTCACTCCTTCCGGCACATAGTAATAACCACCCTGCGCAAAGACACGCCCACTCTTGCTGTAGAGATCTTTATTGGTGCAATTGCGGTCGGCAAAGTTGAAGCCATCTTCCCAAGCAGTGGTTGATGTAACATCTGGTGTTACGGCAGCAGCAGATACTCCACCGCTTGAGGCAAAAGAATAACCTTTGAAGGTACCGGGGGTGCCTTCAGATATACTCGTAATTTTCCAACCTGTCACAACATAATCCTTGTAGTTACCGCCATATCTATCGTCCCACTGGGTTGCAGCATCTGCTGTCGGGTCCCCAAACAACTCATTGTAATAGGGCAATTGTATCTTAGCATAGCAATAATCATGGTTCAATGTATCCATATCCATTACAACGACAGACGATAAAGTCGTAGATGTTGCACCAGTGCCAGCATGTTTGACACCAGCATTGACTGTAACACTGATAGTGCCCAGTTTTTTACCTTGATAAGGCTCGGCCGTTGCCCTACTGACCTTTTGATTTGTCTTTGGGTTCCATACATATTCGGGATCAGGATTGATAACAGAAGGATACATGCCCCATTCCTTTAAAATGGGATAAGGAGCAATTGATGGATCGAGCACCCACTTGGCTATTCCTACGGTTTCCACATCCGCATCAGTCGGAGCGGTTCCTGATGTTCCGCTAATCCACCAAGTGCATAGTTTCTTATTGCTGTTCAATATGCTGCGGTAATACTCAAAGCGAGTCAGATACTCTTCGTCGGCGGGTAAGGTGCAAAAATAGGCAGCAAAATTGGCGTATGAATCATCAAAAGTAACATCTTCTCCATCGCGATAATAATTATAATTATTTACACCACTTGTACCTGCATTGCTTATTATATTTCCACCATAGACTGGTTTCATAGTTGATGCACCAGTTATGTTGCCGTAGAACATGCAGTTCATTACCATCGTTTTGAGGTTAGACATTGTTGTGGCAACATTGTTATAACCTACAAGTCCGGCTGCAACGGTGCCTCCGGTAATATTGGCGTAACTGTAACAATTAATGACACGCGCCGTGCCAGCGAGCAGGCCCACGAGGCCGCCGACATTGCCGGTGCCGCCGACGGAGCCGGAGAGGATGCCGACGTTGTAGATGCGGGCAGCACCACTGGCAGTGCCAGCGATGGCGCCCACATCTGTTCCGCTCGTGATGTTGACATCCTCCAGCACCAAGTTCTTCACCGTGCCGGTGAGGGTGGTGAAGAGGGGGGCCGAGAGGCCGGAGATGCGGTAGGGCATGTGGGTGGTGGGGTCGATATTGGCCTCCAGGATGCCGTTGAAAGTGGAGACGCCGGGGGTGCCGACGGAGATGTCCTGCGTGATGACGTAGTGGCCGTCGGGATTGGTTATCGAACTCAACGAGGTGATATTCGTCTGCCCCCAAATCACTCCCGGAAACAGGAGTGCGGGCAGCAACAAAAAAATACGCAAAAGGGTCGCGTGTACGTGAAAAATGTTATATAATTTTTTAAATTTCATTGCTTCCTGTTTTTTTAGTTATACGACAAAACACAATCGCTCAAGCATTTGTGGAGTGCATGGCCATTGTGGTCGGTAGTGCAAATATACAAATTTTTTTTTGAAATTGAAAATTGAAAGTTGAAAATTGAAAATTTCGATGCCCTCCGTACCCTCTCTATGAATACGCTATGAATACGCTATGAATACTCTGACAACGCATCTGTTAAATTTAACTTAAAATCGTCTAATACGCTGTTAAAAAAATCGCTGTTAAAAATCTTCTCCCTATCAACTCCGTGTCAACTCCGTGTCAACTCCGTGTCAACTCTCACTCGGTAACACACTTTTTTTAACATTTTCCCTTTCCTGCTTTCTCATTTCTCATTTTCAAAAATTTTGTATATTTGCAGCCGTGATATGACTACATCCAATCCTCATATGACCCTCCATAAACTCTTCTTAAATATCAAGAAGAGAGACGTTTATTTTAGTTGAAAGTTGAAAGTTGAAAGTTGAAAGTTGCTACGCAATTCTTTCTTTTTTCAATCTCGAAAGAGCCATTTTTGGCTTCGATTTCGCATATTTTTGCAGATTTATGAATTTTTAACATATTAACAATTAAAAAATAAAAAATTATGGAACTTCCCTTTGCAGAAGCTTGGAAAATCAAGATGGTTGAACCCATCAAGAAGAGCACCCGCGAGCAACGCGAGAAGTGGCTCAACGAGGCTCACCAGAATGTGTTCATGCTGAAGAGCGACTACGTCTACATCGACCTGCTGACCGACAGCGGCACCGGCGCCATGAGCGACCGCCAGTGGGGCGCGATGATGATGGGCGACGAGAGCTACGGCGGCGCCCGCTCGTTCTTCCACATGAAGGACACCATCACCGAAATCACCGGTTTTGAGTATGTTATCCCCACCCACCAGGGTCGTGCCGCCGAGAACGTGCTGTTCAGCTACCTGGTGAAGCCCGGCATGATTATCCCCGGCAACGCCCACTTCGACACCACCAAGGGTCACATCGAGAGCCGCAAGGCTTTCGCCATCGACGTGACCGTCAAGGAGGCTTACGACACCCAGCTCGAGGTGCCTTTCAAAGGCAATGTCGACCTGGAGAAGCTTGAGAAGATACTGAAAGAGAACAAGGGCAATGTGCCCTTCATGGTGCTCACCGTGACCAATAACACCGTGGGCGGACAGCCCGTCTCGATGCAGAATATCCGCGAGACCTGCGAGCTCTGCCACAAATACGGTGTGCCCGTGAACATCGACAGCGCCCGCTTCATCGAGAACGCCTACTTCATCAAGACCCGCGAGAAAGGCTACGAGAACAAGACCCTCGCCGAAATTTGCAAGGAGATGTTCGGCTATGCCGACAGCATGACCATGAGCGCCAAGAAGGACGGCCTCGTGAACATGGGCGGCTTCATCGCCACCAACAAGCAGGACTGGTACGAGGGTGCCAAGATGTTCTGCATCCCCTTCGAGGGCTTCCTGACCTACGGCGGTATGAACGGCCGCGATATGGACGCTCTGGCTGTCGGTCTGAAAGAAAACCTTGAGTTCGAGATGGTTGAGACCCGTATCAAACAGGTCCACTACCTCGCCGCCAAATTGGATGAATACGGCATCCCCTACCAGCGTCCCGCCGGTGGCCACGCCATCTTCGTCGACGCCGACAAGGTGCTGACCAACATCCCGAAGGAGGAGTTCCCCGCCCAGACGCTGACCTGCGAGCTGTACCTCGAGGCCGGTATCCGCGCCTGCGAGATTGGCTATGTGCTGGCCGACCGCGACCCCGTGACCCGCGAGAACCGCTTCGGTGGCAACGACTTCGTGCGCCTCTGCATCCCGCGCCGCGTGTACACCAACAACCACATGGACGTCATCGCCGCCGCCCTGAAGAATGTCTACGACCGTCGCGACAGCATCAAACGCGGTTTGGAGATTACCTGGGAAGCCGAGCTGATGAGACACTTTACCTGCCAGTTTAAACGACTGGGTTAAATTGAAAGTTGAAAATTGAAAATTGAAAATTTTTAATTTAGAACTTTCTAAACTCATTCACAATAAATTTGCACGATGCGCGTTATCTCAAGATAATGCGCATCGTGCGTTCTATAATAATAGGGTTGTTGATGGGCGTCGGCTTGATGGCGGAGGCTCAGGAGGGGTGCACCCCGAAGGTGCTTCCTTGGAGCGAGTCGTTTGACTCCTACGGGGTTGGGGCCGCGTTGATGCCTCCATGCTGGAGCGGCAGCCACAACTACGACATAGGGGCCGTGCCCCATGTGGACAGTGCCGTCCATTACGACGGCACGGCGTCGCTGATGCTCTATTCGGGCACCCTGACGGGCAGCCACTACAGCATGGCCATCGGCCCGGAGATTGACGCCGACCTCACGTCGGGGGTGTACGCCCGCTTCCAGTTCTATGCCCTCAGCACCTCGGTGGCCCTCGAGGTGGGTGTCTGCAACGACACCAACCGCTACACCCGCAACTTCGTACCCCTTGACACCGTGCATGTTGACCAAGGACGGCATTGGAAGGAAGTGGTGATAGACCTGAGCCGCTACAGCGGCACGGGGCGGCGGCTGGCCTTCCGCTTGCAGCGGACATTGCAAGCCGACGTGTGCAACTGCTATGTCGACAACCTGCGCGTGGAGGGCTGCGGCACCACTGTGCCCGAGGTCTACCACATCACGCACAACAGCCTGACGGTGGATTGGGAGCGCTTCGGCATCGGAGCCATCCTGCTGGAATACAACGACATGGCGATAGATGATGCCGTGGCACCCCTGACACTCACGGGTCTCACGCCATTGACAGAATACACCCTCAGCACGGGATGTGCCGACGGAACCCGTCAGGCGGTGACCGTCAGTACATTGGCGGCTCCAAGCCTGCAACCCACCTACTACCGCGCGCAACTGACCCTGGAAGGCGACAGCACGCCCGAGGTGCTGCCGCTGCCGCTGGAAAGCATTGACATAGGACAACTTACGATAGCCTTGCGCTACCGAGGCAACTCCTCGACACGCCTACAGGTGGGTGTGATGGAGTATGCCCTTGAGGCAGAGACCTTCACGGCGTTGGACACCCTGACTCCCGGCAGCGGGTGGCAGCGGGCGACAGTACCTCTGGCCCCCTATACCGGCACCGGACGCTACCTGGCCCTGATGGCCACAGGCGAACACTCTGTGGAAATTGCCGACCTCCGCGTGGCGCGCTGCCTGATTGACAGCGTGCGGCTCTACGACCTGACAGACGCCTCGGTCGCCGTGGCGTGGGACACCCTCACCGTCGGCGTGGGCGGCGGGGTGACCATTGAATATGGCGTTCCGGGCTTTGCCGCCGGCAGCGGCACCACGGTCACGCCTACCACCAATCCATTCATCCTCACAGGATTGCTTCCATCGACAGAATATGACTTGCTGGTGATGCCCAGCTGCGGCGACGAGCCGTCGGCCTTCGACCGCCACCGCATCACCACCTTCTCGCACGAGGTGTCGGCCCCCTACTGCATGTCGTTCGAGATGGGCGGCACGCTGCCCCAGGGATGGGTCTGCGGGCAGGGGAGCGTAGCCATCGGCAGCAACGCCTACGAGGGCAGCCACGGGTTGCACCTGGCGGCGCACTCGCTGGTGGCGATGCCCCGCATAGCCACCGACACAGGTGCCACGGTGGTGGTGGAGTGCTACAGCTATGGCACTGGGACTCTGGAGCTAGGCTTCATGGAGAACCCCTTCGGCACCTTCACCCCCTTCGACACCCTGACGGGTGGCAGCGGCTGGCGGCGACAGCTGACGACGACCGTCGTCCCGGAAGGGCAGCTCCTGGCGCTGCGCAGCAACACGGCATGGGATATCGACGCCCTGGCGGTGCATGGCGACGCGGTGACCTCCCTCTCGGTCGACTCCATCGGAAAGACCTCGGCGCTAGTGAGTTGGCAGACCCTGCTGGGCGACAGCGTGGAGATAGAATATGCCGCCGTCCCCTCGGCCACCGCCGACTTCACCCCCGGGACGGGCATCGCCCTACAAGGGAAAGACAGCCTGACCCTCGACGGGCTGACCCCCGGAACTTTCTATGCCGTCCACCTGCGTCCCGTTGGCGACGGCCAAGGCTGCCTCTACCAGAGCTGCCACCTGCAAACCGCCGCGGGCCCCACGGCCGTCCCCTACTGCGAAAACTTCGACAACCTCAGCGCCCTCCCCACAGGGTGGCGTCGGAAATCGGACTACGGCGAGTACCCCATTGTCAGCACCGAGCGCAACCACTCGCCGAGCAAGGGCCTGCGCTTCTCGGCCACCGCCACTGCCAAGACCGTGGCGCTGCTGCCCGACTTCGTCAGCGAAAGCGAGCACCTGACGATGGCTTTCTGGACCAATGTCACACTCAACCCCCAAGGAGCGATGCTGTTGGTGGGCCACCTGAGGAACATCACCGACATAAATTCCTTCGTCCCGAGCGACACCATAACATTCTCGCAGACAGAGCGATGGGAGCACCATGTGGTAGACCTGGGCACCGCTCATGAGCAGACGGCATTGATGCTGGTGGGTGGCAGCAGCGGCGAGACACGCGTGTTCATCGACGACCTTTGTGTGGAGTCTTGCCTCGCCGACGAGATAAGGGTCTCGTCGGTAGACAGCTCGTCGCTGTCGGTGTACTGGAACAGCCGAGGGGTAGCCGCGATGGACATCACCCTCAGCGGCAACGGAGAGAACGTGAGGGACACCTTCAGTTTGTCGCCCGCCATCCTCACGGACATCGAACCCAACACCTCTTACACGCTGGTCTTCCGTGCGTTGTGCGACTGTGGCGACAACGGAGGCGCTCATCTTGTGGGATACGGCTCCGATGGAGAAGTCGCGCAAGACCAAATCACCTCAATCACCACACAAACAATGCCGGCATACGTCAACGCTCCCTTCTGCACCAGTTTCGAGCAAGAAAACACCGGCATGTTCCCCTACAACTGGGGGCGGTCGCGAACCTCTGTGAGGGTCAGCGACAGAAACTACCATGACGGCAGCCACAGCCTTCTTGTGGAGGACAGCTGCTACCTGATGCTGCCGCCCATGCGCAATATACCGACGCTGACGGCGAGCCTCTACGCTTACGCCACCAGCGAGGCGGGCCTCGGCGAAGGGGTCATCGTGCTGGGCGTGATGCGTTATCGCGACACGCTAGCGAGTTTCACTGCCGTCGACACCCTGACCCTGACGCGCCCCGGCGAATGGCAGCGATTGTGGGGCGACCTGGCAGGATATGACGGGAATGGCAGGTTCATCACACTGAAAATCAAAGCCAACGGCTCCTGCACCTTCTTCCTCGACGACCTCTCCATTGCCGCCAGCGCCATTGGTGAGGCCACGGTGGACGACACCGGATTGGTGAGCTGGGAAGGGCTGCATGCCCCGACGATGGTGGCCATTGAATACGGCACCCAAGGCTTCCCTCGCGGTAACGGCCAGCAGGACACCGTTGCGGCACAGCCTTACCCATTGCCGAACCTCGTTGCCGGAGAGAACTACGACATCTACCTCACCCCCATTACAGACACCACGCCGAGCTGCATGGCGACCCAGCTCACCCTGGGAGCCCTGGCCACGACCCCCTACTGCGAGCAATTTGAGTCGGCCCCCCTGTCGGGCATGCCCATGGGGTGGTCGATGGGACGCACCTACGGCGGCACCCCCGCCATCGCCGCCGGGAACAACCGCAGCCTCCAGCTGCGCGGCCATGCCGCCGCCACCAACCGCAGCATTGCCGTACTCCCATTGTTGCAAATATCTGATACCATGCAGCTTAATATAAGCCTGCGTGCCAGCAATGCCAATGCCCGTCTGGTGGTGGGACATATCGGCGAGAATGCCGACCCCAACACTTTTGTCGCCACAGACACCCTTGAAGCCAATACCCTTTGGCGTCGCGTGGCGGTCCTCGTCGACCCGCCCCAGGGCCGGCGGCTGGCGGTGAGCTGCTTTTCCATCAACCAGAACGACGCGCAGGTGTGGATTGACAGCCTTGCGGTCACCCGCGGCCTCTCCCCCACCCTGGCCATCACCAGCGCCCGCACACTCACCTTTAGCGGAGCCAACGGATTCTATGAATACGGCCCTGCCGGTTTCATGCAGGGAGGCGGCACCCTTGTCCACGTCACAACAGACACGCTGGAAATCAGCGGACTTACGCCAGAAAGCAGTTATTGGTTCTACAGCCGTGAGGACAGCCTCACGCTGACCTGCATGCCCCCCGCCAAGATACGCATGCCCGCCGAAGCAGCCCTGCCCTACTGTCAGGGTGACACTACCTTCGAGCGCCTCCAGCTGCCCGAGATGGCCATTGACAGCATCCGTCACCTATACCTCTACCTCACCACCGGCGAGGCCGGGAGGATTGTTGTCGGGGTGATGGAGCACGACGGCGACTGGGAGCACCTGACGGCGGTGGACACCCTTGAGGCGGAAGGTGGCATAAGACAGCTACATACCATACTATTAGACACTTATACGGGCAGCGGCCGTTTCGTCGGGCTGCTGTCTCCCACGGGGAGTGTCGCCGTGGAGCGCCTCACCGCCACTGGATGCCCATGGGTCACCTTCGAGGAAGGGAATGACAACAGCGTCATCATTGTCGGCAACGGCCAGGCAGAATACGGCCCCGAAGGGTTTGCTCCCGGCAGCGGCACCGCCGTCACGGTGACCGACAGCCTGACCCTCCCCTTGGCCGACACGCAACGCTATGATTTCTACCCACTTTGCGGCAGCGAGACCCCCTGCTACGCCCCTATGCGCTGGCAGAGCACGATGACCGTGGCGCTGCCCTATTGTGTCGCTTTCGGCGACAGCCTTCCCAACGGCTGGACAACCCGCAGCAATGCACTAGACGACAATGCTGTAAGCGTCGGCGACAGCACCTTGACGCTCCATGCCGCCCCTCGCCGCGAGGTCGTTGTCAGGCTCCCCGTCATGCAGGAGCACGACGTGGTGACGGAGATGGACGTAAAGGTCTCAAGCACTGACGCCAAGCTGCTGTTGGGCGGCGACACCGTGGAGGCTATTCCCGGGGAGTGGCGGCATGTGAGGATGCGCACCCTCCATGAGGGGCGGCCGACCCTCCGCGCCGTGGGCGACGGCACGGTAGAGATTAGGAAGCTCCATGTGGAGCGCTGTTCGCTCCCGCTCAGTGTCACCGTGGGACAACCCGGTGGCCGTGGTGTGGAGATTGGATGGGACACGACGGGTGTGAGCGGTCCCTTCTTCATCGAATACCGCTTGACGGGAAGTGACAACGGCATCATTATGAGGGCCGAAGAGCCTCCGCTGGCCCTTCAGCTGCTTCCCGACACCAGCTATCAACTCTATCTGCGTTGCGACTCCATCGGTTCCTCCTGCCGCGAACCTCTCACTATCTCCACCCTCTCCGACCCCATAACCCTGCCCTACTGCACCGCCTTCAATCTCACCGACCACCTCCATGCCCCCGAAGGGTGGTATCTGGCGAGTGACGACGAGCACAGTTACTTCGTAATGCCACAGTTCGACACCACGTTGCAATCCCTCAACATACTGATTCTCGCCAAGATGCAGTACGGCGGACAGACGTTGACCCTGGGCAGTATGGCCGATGCCGGCAATCCCGAAACCTTTGACTCGCTGGTCACCTTCGTTGCCGACGGCGACGGCGTGAACCGCTTCTTCCACTCGCTGTCGCACTACTACGGCAACGGCCGTTTCCTAGCGCTGCGGCCCAACGGCGAAGGATGGGTGCATGTGGAGCACCTCTCGGTGGACACCTGCGCCGCCTATAACATCGCCATCACCGAGAACGAGAGCAACCACCTCGTCATTGAATGGGAGCAGCAAGGCGCGCCGACCGTCAGCGTGGAATATGGCCCCATCGGGTTCGTCCCCGGCCAGGGCACCCTGCTAACGGCCGACACCTCGCCGCTGCGCATCGACAGCCTGGTCCCCCTGACAGACTATGCTTTCATTGTCAGCAGCTTGTGCAGTGAGACCTCGTGTCGCGTGGCAGTCACCGACACCTTCCTCACCTTCACCCCCAAAGGTGGCACCGGCTGTATCGACTACACCGACCTCCATGCCAGCTATGTCATCTGCAACTATGGCAGTTACGACAATCCCACGGCGTATACCGGCGTGATAGACAAAGGTTTTTTGAGTGCCGCTTCGCGCCACACCGTGCACTTCGACACCACGGAGCGCGACCCGCGCACCGGCAACCTGCTGCGCACCGTGCCGCCAGGCGAGCAGGCTTCGGTACGACTGGGCAACTGGTCGACCAACATCAACCCGCAGGCAGAGAGCATCACCTACGCCCTCGCTGTCGACACCAACGACTTCAACCTCTTGGTATTACGCTATGCCGCCGTGTTGCAGGACCCCGAGCACTCACCCGCCCTGCAACCCCGTTTCCGACTGCAAATCCTGAATCAGAGCTACGACATCATCAACGAATGCAGCTCGGCCGACTTTATCGCCAATCCGAACCTCAACTGGAACATCGCCGCCAACGAGGTGTTGTGGAAAGACTGGACCACGGTGGGTGTCGACCTCAGTACCTACGCCGGCCAGACCATCTTCATCCGCCTGATTACCAACGACTGCGGCGAGGGGTCGCATTTCGGCTATGCCTATTTCACCCTCGGGTGCTCGACCAAGCGCATGCGCACAGAGGGCTGTAGCGAGGTGCCCAACAACCGCTTCACCGTACCGTCGGGCTTCCACTACCGCTGGTATACCAACCTCGACACCACCACCCTCTCCGACTCGGCCAGCATCTGGGTGCCTTCGGACAACAGCAAGATTTACTACTGCAACCTCTCCTTCATCGACAACCCGGCTTGCAGCTTTACCATGAGCGCCTTTGCCGGTGCCCGCTTCCCGCTGGCCATCATCGACACCTCGCTTTCCCTTGCCGACTGCGCGTTCGACCTCACTCTCATCGACCACAGCACCATCTCGGGCGACGGTATCACCCCCATAGGCACAGGCGAGAGTTGCGAGACGACCCTCTGGCTTCTGCCCGACAGCACCACCTCGGACGCCACAAGTCTCACCCTCCACATTACCGACACCGGCAGCTACGATATAGGGTTAGTGGCAGGCATCGCCGACGACCAGTGTCTCGACACCGTCCGTCAAACCATCCATATCGCCTATCCCTATCCCGCCGTCACCCTCGAGGGTCGCGACGAACGCTGTTTCGACGACCCAGCCGAGGTGCTTGCGCTGTCCCATGCCGCCCTCTCCGACTGGGAGGGGCATCTCCTTGAGCTTACGCCACTTGCCGACACCACCGTCATCGTTTCGGCCACCGACTCCAACGGCTGTGAGCAGACTTTCAGTCATACCCTTGTCGTACACCCCATTTTCTTTATTGAAGACAGCGCCGCCGTCTGTTCCTCCAACCTGTCCTACACCTGGCGCGACACCACCCTGACCTTCACCTTTGCCGACACCGCCCTTTCGGCCACGCTGCACCGGCAGACCGCCCATGGTTGTGACAGCACCATGACTCTCGCCCTAACCCTCTGGCCCTCATACGACATACACCATACCGACACCCTCTGCGACAACCAGACCCTCGACTTCTTCGACACCGTGCTCAACACCACCGGCGACTATCTGCATTCCGACACCACCATGCTTGGGTGCGACAGCCTGGTAACCATGCACTTGAACGTGATGCCCACCTATCTCGTCCCCGACTCACTCGTGGCTTGCGACTCGCTTCGTTGGCAGGACGGGACACTCTATACCGCCGACACCACCGGCGCTCTCCATCTCCTGTCCACCATGCACGGCTGCGACAGCACCATGGAGCTCCACCTCACGATACACCCCAGCTACCATCAACATTATATGGACAGCGTCTGCAACTCGATGGGCACCTACGTATGGCTCGACACCCTGCTGACTCTCGACCCCTCTGTCGCCGACCTCACGGCTACACTTTCCCGCCAGACCATCCACCAGTGCGACAGCATCCACACCTTGGGGCTCACCCTCATGCCCACCTACGACATCCACCACCACGACACCCTCTGCCACGATCGCCAGCTACCCTTCTTCGACACCCTCCTCGCCACCACCGGCGACTACCTGCACACGGACAGCACCGCCTTTGGCTGCGACAGTCTGGTAACCATGCACTTGGAGATTATTCCGCGATTTTTCGGCAACGACAGCCTTGTTGCCTGCGACTCGCTGACATGGATTAACCACGTCACCTACTACCGCGACACCGCCGAGGTGTCTGACACCCTCCTCACCCTGCGCGGATGCGACAGCGTGAGGACGCTCTACTTGACGGTGAACCATTCGTATAGTGATTTGGTTATCGACACCTTCTGCCAAGGAACAGAATATCAATTCCGTGAACATATCCTCAGTGAGGGTGGCCATTATGCCGACACCCTGCAAACCCTCAAGGGGTGCGACAGCGTGCTGGCCATCGACCTCACACGGCTTGCCACTCCTCAGATTTCCATCACCCACGGATACGACTGCGACTCGCTCTACCACCACCTCGAGGCGCACTCGGACGTGCCTTATATCCTGTGGTCCTCAGACCCTTATGACTCATTACTCGACGGGCATGAGGGCGACTTCTTCATTGATGCCAAACCGAAGTCGCGCACCGTATACACCCTCTATGCCGACTATGCCGATGTCCCGCATTGTCCCGTAACCACCTCAGTCACACTGGCTCCCGCCGTCAAACCCCTTGCGAAGATGCGCGTCAGTCCTTCGGCCCTTGTGCTGCCAGCCACGGAGTTCGACGCTTACGACATAAGTGCTGAATATCAGGAGCGTGCATGGTATATCAACGACCTGTTGCAGTCGGAGACCTCGCGTCACCTGCAAGGCAATGTCCCCACCGACAGAGATACGGCAAAGATAACCCTTATTGTTGACGACGGCTACTGCACCGACACAGCCATCACCCTCATCCCGCTGCTTTTCGACAACTTTGTAGCTCCCAACGCCTTCACCCCCGACCGCGAGGACAACAACCTCTTCTTCTTCCGTGGCACCGGCATCCTCGAGGTTGAAATCCGCATCTACAACCGCCGTGGCATGCTGGTGTTCTATTCCACCGACTTCAACCAACCATGGGACGGCCGCAATATCGACGGAACTCCATGCTCTACAGGAAATTATATCTGGCATCTGCGGTACACCGCCGTCACCCATCCCCACTCCTTCCGCGAGGAGACCGGCTCGGTTCTCCTCATCCGATAAAAAAAGAGGCCACCATTTCGGTGACCTCGTGTGTGGATTACAAAAAGCTTTATTAGGCGTTCTTGTATTTCTCAATCTGCACTTTGAGGGTGTCGACGCCGTCGGCGACAGCCTGCTCGAAAGTGTCGGCCTGCTTGGTGACAAAGAGGTCTTTGCCAGGCACATAGAGACGAATTTCGGCAATCTTATTATTATCGCTCTCAGGCTTGTCGACCTTGAGGGTCACCTCACACTTGACAGCGTTGTCGATCATGCGGTCGAGTTTGTCAACCTTGTCGTTGATGAATTTCTCGAGTTTCTCGTCGGCGCGGAATTTCACCGAATTGATGATAGTGTTCATAATATCCTCCTTTTTTATATATTAATAGGTTGTTACTTTTAAGTCTTTTTCTGTCCTGCGCGGGGGTGGGCGTGGGAGTAGACCTCTTTGAGGTGCTGGCGGGTGACGTGGGTGTAGACCTCGGTGGTGGCGAGGTCGGCATGGCCGAGCAACTCTTTGATGGCCTGGATATTGCCTCCTTCGTTCAGGATATGGGTGGCGAAGCTATGGCGGAACACGTGGGGGCTGATGCGGTCGGCATTGGAGAGTTGCGGCATGTATTTTTTCACCGTCAGGTAGATGTCGTTGGTGGTAATCTGACCTCCTTTGCGCCCCACAAAGAGCCATTCGCTTGCTCCTTTTTCCTGCTCCTTTAACGCAATATATTCCGAAATATTGTGTGCAAGTTCGGATTCTATCGGTATAATTCTCTCTTTATTCCTCTTTCCCAGCACTTTGATGGTCAAAGAAGAAAAATCGACCGACTGAATTTTCAGTCCGGCCAGCTCGGAACGGCGGATGCCGGTCTCATAGAGCATGCGCAGCATAAGCTTGTCGCGCTGGCCGATGAAGTCGTCAGGGAAGAGCCCTTCGTCATAGAGATGTTCCAGCTCGCCCTCCTTGAAAAACACAGGCAGACGCTTGGGTTGCCGCGGAGCAGACACCTTGGCCATGATGTCGGAGTCGAAGAGGTTGTGGCGACGCAGGTAGAGGAAGAAGCTGCTCAACGACGAGAGGCGCCGCTTGACGGTGCCTGGGTTCTCGCCGCGGTCCATGTGTTCCATCTGCCAGGCGCGCACCTCGCGGGCGGAAATCTCGCCGAGGTCTGTTATCTGCTGAAGTTCAAGCCACTGGGAGAAGTCCTGCAAGTCGGCGATGTAATTGCGCACTGTACCCGCCGCCATACGGCGCTCATTGGCGATATAGCTATGGAATTGTTCTATGGCCTCGTTTATCTTCATTGATTTTGCAAAAATACATAAATATTCAGACATAACATAAAAAAACGGCGAATTTCACGAATTACACGAAGCTACGCAGTCATTACCATACAGATTATTAGCAAATTACTCTAAGCTACGCAAGCAAGATGAAAAGAAAGGCTGCTTTGTCGGCAGCCTTTTCTCAATTACAACAGGTTGATTATTCGCACTTGTAGGAGTCGCCGCCGGCGAGGAACTCCTTCATCTTGACCTCGTCGTTCTCGTATTTCTCGTAGGCCACTTCGAGCATTTCACCCCATTCCTCGATGCAAGCTTCGGCCTCGGCGGACTTGGTGTCATCCTTAGCCAGCTGCTGGCATTCGCAGGCTTTCTTGGCAATCTTCTTCCCTTCGGAAGCAGGCCCGCCGGAGCAACCGGCCATCACTGCGACAAAGGTCATTGCGCTCACAAATAAAAGAATCTTTTTCATCTTGTTTGGTTTTTAAATTTTTGCAAAATTACAAAACTTTTTCCGACCTTGCAAATTTTTTTCAAATGGAAAAGATTTCGGAACGGCGACACAATAAAAAAGAGATTTTTGAGTTACCACATATAAATATATAAAAATAAACACTATACGACATGGATATCAATACCCTTAACATCGATGAAAGCGCCAAGCTGAACGTGAAATCTTGGCTCGAAGGAGAATACGATGAGGCCACCAAGCAGGCCATCCGCGACATGATGAGCAACCCCACCGAACTGAACGAGAGCTTCTACCGTCACCTGGAGTTCGGCACCGGCGGTCTGCGCGGCATCATGGGCGTGGGCACCAACCGCATGAACAAATACACGGTGGCTATGGCCACCCAAGGACTGGCCAACTATGTGAGAAAAGTCGAAGAGTCGAAAGGTCAAAAAGTCGAAGAGTTGCGGGCTGCTGTGAGCCACGACAGCCGCAATCACAGCCGCGAGTTTGCCGAAATCACGGCCAACGTGCTTGCCGCCAACGGTTTCAAGGTCTACCTCTTCGACGGCATGCGTCCCACGCCGGAGCTGAGTTTCGCCGTGCGCCACTTCAAATGCCATACCGGCGTGATGGTCACCGCCAGCCACAACCCCAAAGAGTATAACGGCTACAAAGCCTATTGGAGCGACGGCTGCCAGCTGACCGCACCGCACGACGAGGCCGTTATCGAGGAAGTACTGAAAATCAAGAGCGTGGGAGACGTAAAGATGACGGGAGGCGAGAAGAACATCACCATCATTGGCGAGGATGTCGACAAGGTGTACCTCGAGCGCGTGGAGAAGAACGCCCTCAACCCCGAGGTCATCAAGAAACACCACGACGTGAAGATTGTCTATACCCCGCTGCATGGCACCGGCATCGTGCTCATACCCCGCATGCTGAAGCAGTTGGGATTCACCAACGTCAACATCGTTGAGGCGCAGGCCGTTCCCGACGGCAATTTCCCCACCACCCCGAGCCCCAATCCCGAGGAGAAACCCGCCATGAAGATGGCTGTGGACCTGGCCAAAGAGATTGACGCCGACATCGTCTTCGCCTCCGACCCCGACGCCGACCGCGTGGGTGTGGCCGTGAAGCGTCCCGACGGCGAGTGGATGCTCCTCAACGGCAACCAGACAATGAGCGTACTCTTCTACTATATCGTCAAGCAGTGGCAGGAGAAGAAGATGCTCACCGGCAACGAGTTCATGGTGAAGACCATCGTCACCAGCGAGCTGCCCGCCGACATCGCCACTCGTGCCGGCATCAAGATTTACGACGTGCTCACCGGCTTCAAGTTCATCGGTGCCAAAATACGTGAACTTGAAGGCATTGAGACCTTCATCGCCGGTGGTGAAGAGAGCTATGGCTACATGATTGGCGACTTCGTGCGCGACAAGGATGCCGTGGCTGCCTGCTCGATGATTGCCGAGATTGCCGCCTGGGCGCTGGAGCAAGGCAAGACCTTCTTCGATGTGCTCGTCGACATCTACAAGGAATACGGTTTCTACAAGGAGGGTCTCGTCAGCGTCGTCCGCAAGGGCAAGAGCGGCGCCGAGGAGATTCAGCAGATGATGCGCGACTACCGCAGCAACCCGCCTGCCGAAATCGATGGCGAGAAGGTGGTGTGCATCAAAGACTATCAGACCCACGAGAGCCGCACGGAAGTGGAAAGTGGAAAGTGGAAAGTGGAAAAGCTAACGCTGCCGACTTCCAACGTGCTGCAATTCTTCACCGACAAGGGCAACAAAATCACCGTCCGTCCCAGCGGCACCGAACCCAAGATCAAGTTCTACTTCGGTGTCAAGGGCGAGCTCTGCTGCAAGGACTGCTTCGACAAGACCAACGCCGCCCTCGACGGCAAGATTGAGAGTATCAAGAAAAGTATGAAGCTGGTGTAAAGTGACTAAGTAACTGAGTGACTGGGTATACAGGATATGAATCTGCCATCGAAGATACTGGAGGAGGCAGTGGAGCAGCTAGCGAGCCTGCCGGGCGTGGGTAAGCGGTCGGCGCTGCGTTATGCGCTGTTCCTCATGAACGAGGAGGAGGCTAAGGTGCGCGATCTCAGCGAGGCCCTGCTGCGGCTGAAAACCCACCTGCACCACTGCCGTCACTGCCACAACGTCAGCGACACCGAGATATGCCCCATCTGCTCATCCGAAAAGAGGCAGAGGGGCATTGTCTGTGTGGTGGAGAACGTGCAGGACGTGATGGCCGTGGAGAACACGCAGCAGTACCGCGGCCTGTACCATGTGCTCGGCGGCGTCATCTCGCCCATCGACGGCATCGGCGTTCATGATTTGGAGATTGACTCGCTCATCAAGCGCGTGCAGAGCGGCGACCCCGCACCCGTCGAGGAGGTCATCCTGGCCTTGCCCACCACCATGGAGGGCGACACCACCAACTACTACATCAACAAGCAGCTGCAGCCCTTGGGGGTGAAGGTCACCACGTTGGCACGCGGCGTCGCCGTGGGCGACAGCCTGGAGTACGCCGACGAGATTACCCTCGGCCGCAGCATCATGCACAGAATACCGTTTGAAAGTTGAAAATTGAGAATTGAAAATTGAAAGTTTTATTTATTATCACAACTTTTCTGGGGCTTTTGGCCTGCGGTCAGAGTAATCAGAATATTCAGAATAATCAGAGTACTCCGAATACTCAGAGTATTCAGAATAATCAGAATGATTCGATTTCTCTTGATGAGGCTATCGGCGAAATGTTGCTGGTGGGCTTCCGCGGCACCGAGATTGACAGCACACACCATATCTGGCGCGACATCCTCGACTATCACGTGGGCGGCGTCATCCTTTTCGACTACGACGCCCCCACGGGCACCCGTGGCCGCAACATCAAGAGTGCCGCCCAGGTGAAAGCCCTTTGCACCCAGTTGCACACCCTCTCCCCCACCCTGCTCATCGGTATCGACCAAGAGGGCGGCAGCGTCAGCCGTCTCAGCACACGCTACGGCTTCCCCAACATCATGTCGGCGCAGAAAAGCGCCACCCTGGGGCCCGACACCGTGCGCCATTATGCACGACTCACCGCCGAGATGCTCCACAACCTCGGCATCAACCTCAATTTTGCCCCCGTGGCCGACGTCAATGTCAACCCCTCGTGCCCCGTCATCGGCGGCATGGGACGCTCGTTCTCGGCCAACGACTCTCTGGTGACCGCCTGCTGCGCCATCTGGATGGAGGAGCAACGGAAACAAGGCGTGGCGAGTTGTCTCAAGCACTTCCCCGGACATGGCAGTGCCAAGGGCGATACCCACAAAGGGCTCGTCGATGTCACCAAGACCTGGCAACGCCGCGAGTTGACCCCCTATCGTGAAATCGGCGGTACTGACATGGTGATGACTGCCCACGTTATCAACCGCCAACTCGACCCGTCGGGTTTGCCAGCCTCCCTTTCTCCGCGCATCACCTCCTTCCTACGCGACAGTCTGGGATTCAATGGAGTAATCATCACCGACGACCTCGCCATGGGCGCCATTGCGGGACAGTACAGCCTCGAAAAGACCATCCGCATGGCCCTCGAGGCCGGTGCTGACCTCCTCTGCCTCAGTAACAACGGCGGCCACGGCTACGACCCTGATATCGTCCCCAAGGTGGTGAAAATCATCAAAAAACTCGTTGCCGATGGCACCGTCAACCTCGACCGTATCCAGCAATCAGCCCTCCGCGTCCGCAAACTGAAGGAAAGCCCCTCTACCTCAGACCGTTGATAAAAAACTTGGCAAATTTAAAATAAAAGTGTATATTTGCACCTAGTGAAACAATAAAATAAAATAACTAAATACTTGAACATTATGGCAAAAGAAGTGAACGATGCCGATGCCCTGAAGCAAGAAAAACTAAAAATCCTCCAAAGCACCCTCGACAAGATAGAGAAGAGCTACGGCAAGGGTTCCATCATGAAGCTGGGCGACCGTCCCGACGAGCAACTCGACGTCATCTCCACCGGCAGCATCAGCCTTGATATGGCCTTGGGTGTCGGCGGATTCCCCCGCGGCCGCGTCATCGAAATCTACGGCCCCGAGAGCTCTGGTAAGACCACCCTGGCCATCCACGCCATTGCCGAATGCCAGAAAGCCGGCGGCATCGCCGCCTTCATCGACGCCGAGCACGCCTTCGACAGCTTCTATGCAAAAAAACTTGGTGTCGACATCAACAACCTCCTCGTCTCGCAACCCGACAACGGCGAGCAGGCCCTCGAGATTGCCGACAACCTCATCCGCTCTGGTGCCATCGACATCATTGTCATCGACTCCGTGGCCGCCCTCACCCCCAAGGCCGAAATCGACGGCGACATGGGCGACAGCAAGGTGGGCCTCCAGGCACGCCTCATGAGCCAGGCCATGCGCAAGCTCACCGCCACCATCAGCAAGACCAACTGCTGTTGCATCTTCATCAATCAGTTGCGCGAGAAGATAGGCGTCCTCTTCGGCAACCCCGAGACCACCACTGGCGGCAACGCCCTGAAATTCTACGCCTCCGTGCGTATCGACATCCGCCGCACCCAGGCCATCAAGGACGGTGACCAGAACATCGGCAACCGCGTGAAGGTGCGCGTAGTGAAGAACAAGGTGGCCCCTCCCTTCCGCCAGTGCGAGTTCGACCTCATGTTCGGCGAGGGCATCTCCAAGCTGGGCGAGATTATCGACCTCGGCGTCGACCTCGACATCATCCACAAGAGCGGCTCGTGGTTCAGCTACGGCGAGAGCAAGCTGGCCCAAGGCCGCGAAGCCCTCAAGCAGCTGCTGCGCGACAACCCCGAGCTCACCGACGAGCTGGAAGGCAAAATCCGCACCGCCCTCAAGGAAAAACAAGACGCAGAACTCTAACCTATGTACGTCATCGACGAAGCACGCGAAGAGCGCGACATACAGGCCAAATACGACGAACTTATCGAAGCCTGCCGTGTGTTGAAACCCCTCTCACCCGACGAGGAGAGCAACATCTTCCGTGCTTTCCAGATGGCCAAGAGGGCACACGCCGGCACACGCCGCAAGAGCGGAGAGCCTTACATCTTCCACCCCCTGGCGGTGGCCCTCATCGCCGTCAAGGAGGTAGGCCTCGGTCCCACGGCCGTCATCGCGGCCCTGCTGCACGACGTGGTTGAGGACACCGAAATCACCCTCGACGAGCTCCGTATGGTCTTCGGCGACCGCGTGGCCAAGATTGTTGACGGCGTCACCAAGATAGAGGACGTCATGGTTCTCCAGCAGTCGGAAAGCAAGCAGGCCGAGAACTACCGCAAGATACTGCTCTCGATGTGCAACGACGCCTACGTCATCTTCCTCAAACTCTGCGACCGACTGCACAACATGCGCACTCTCGGTTCGATGAAGGACACCAAGAAGCTCATCATCGCCTCCGAAACCTCCTACCTCTACATTCCCTTGGCCCACCGACTCGGCCTCTACACCATCAAGACCGAGCTCGAAGAGCTGGTGATGAAATATACCAACCCCGAGAAATACGAGGAGATTTCGGCCAAGATTGCTGCCACCGCCGACAAAGGGGCCAAGCTCCATGAGTGCCTCGTCGACCCCGTGCGCCAGATGCTCGACCAAGCCGGCTACCAATACTCCCTCAAGACCCGCGTCAAGTCGGTATTCAGCTGCTGGAAAAAGATTGAGAACAAGCATGTCTCTTTCGAGGAAATCTTCGACCTCTACGCCATGCGCATCATCCTCAACGGCGTGCCACGCGACAAGGAAAAGGAGGAGTGCTTCAAGGTCTACGCCCTCATCTCCCAAAAATTCGACCCCAACCCCACACGCTTCCGCGACTGGATTACCCACCCCAAGAACAACGGCTACGAAAGCCTTCAGACCACCGTTATGACCCCCATCGGCACCTGGGTCGAAATCCAGATACGCACCGAGCGCATGGACACCATCGCCGAGAAGGGTATGGCCGCCCACTTCCTCTACAAGGAGGCGCACCCCGAGGAAAACATCGAGCACAACCCCGTCGAGGAATGGCTCCAGCAGATTCGCACCTCGCTCGAACAGAGCGACAAGAGCGCTCTCGACCTCGTCGAAGAGTTCAAGGAGAGCCTCTATACCAAAGAGATATACATCTTCACCCCGCGTGGACGCACCGTCACCCTACCCTCGCGCAGCACGGTGCTCGACTTCGCCTATGCCATCCATACCGACCTCGGCCACCACTGCATCGGCGCCAAGCTCAACGCCCGCGTGGTGAGCCGCAACGAGCGTCTCCACACCGGCGACCAGGTGCAGATTCTCACCACCGCCAACACCCTCCCCACCGAGGAATGGCTCACCGAATGCCAGACTCCCCACGCCAAGGAGGCCATCAAGGACTTTCTCCGCGCCCACAAGAAAGAATATGTCGAGGAGGGCCGTCGCAAATACAAAGAATACCTGAGCAAGAACCACATCAGAAACAACTCCCAGAACTGGGGACAGCTCAAGCGATTCCTCAACAACGCCTCCGACATCGACGTGCTCTACGACATCGCCGTCGGCAACGTCACTGAGCGCCAGGTGGCCGAATGCTTCGGAAAAGCCCATCGCGAGCCCAACCTCATCTTCATCGACCAATACAAGAAACTCGCCACCCCCTTCCTCCTTGACAAGGAGTATGAGAACCTGCCCACCGAGACCGCCACATGCTGCAAACCCGTGCAGGGCGACCAGGTGGTGGGCATCGTCCAGGAGGGCAAAATCAAGGTCCACCGCACCAACTGCCGCGAAGCCATGAAGGAGATGGCCAACCACGAGAACCACATCATCCGCGCCAAGTGGCGTCCGGGCGAACAGCTCTCGCTCCTCACCGGCATCTCGCTCACCGCCATCGACCGCAAAGGCCTCCTCCAGGAAATCACACACCACATCTCCGACGAACTCGACCTCAACATGCGCGCCATCACCCTCGAGACCTCCGAGGGTGTCGTCCGCGGCATCATCATGCTCTATGTCAACGACGTGGAGAAACTCAACGGCCTCATCGAAAAACTCAAATCCATCGACGAAATTGAAGACGTACACCGGATATAATTGAAAATTGAGAATTGAAAATTGAAATTCCCCATAGGGGTTTTCTTTTAAATATATGGACGAAAAGACTCTCGAATCTTTTAAACGTTTAAGCAATATTTTAGACACCCTGCGGAAAGAATGCCCGTGGGACAAAGTGCAGACAATGAAGTCCCTCCGCTACCTCACCATCGAGGAGGTCCACGAACTGAGCGAAGCCATCATACAAATTGAAAATTTAAAATTGAAAATTGAAAATTCGGCTGACGCAGAAGATAATTCTCAATTCTCAATTCTCAATTCTCAATTAAAAAAGGAGCTTGGCGACCTGGCCATGCACATCCTCTTCTACTGCAAGATAGCCGAAGACGAGGGTCTCTTCACCACCGCCGATGTCTACAACACCATCTGCGACAAGCTCATAGCGCGCCACCCTTTCATCTACGACAAAGAGAACTACCACGGCGAAAACTGGGAGCAACTCAAGATGCGCGAAGGGCGCAAGAACGTCCTCGAAGGCGTCCCCGACGGCCTCCCCTCCCTCATCAAAGCCATCCGCATGCAAGAGAAGGTAGGCCTCACCCCCAGTCCCTCTCCAGATGGAGAGGGGAGTGAATACCCTGACCAGTTGCCCACCTCTCCCTTTAAAGAGGGGTCGGGGGTGAGGCCAACAGAAGAGGAGTTCGGCCAATACCTCTTCGACCTTGTCGACTGGGGACGTCGCCACGGCATCAATGCCGACGACGCCCTCTGCCTCGCCAACCGCCGTTTCAAGGAGCAACATTCCTGCTAGCATTTTTTTGCTATTCCCCTAGGGTCGAACCCGTACCTTCCCCCTACCAAACCCCTACCAACCCCATACCAACTCCTACCACGGTGGGAGATGATAGGTCATTTATTAGGTTAAATTTGAAAATAGATTTGGCAATCTCATTTTTATTTTGTAATTTTGCCCCCGATTTATATATATTATTGAAATCATTAAATATTAAATAAAAATATCAACCAAAAACACACACAATGAGAAAGTTTATCAACTTAGTGGCTCTAGCGGCACTGCTGTTTGTGCCGTGGGCAACAAAAGCGCAGAACACGCTGACAGTGTGCGACGGAACGGCGACCAACGATTACGTGCCGTTCTACGGCTTTTATGCCGATGCAACGCAGAACGGTCAGATGCTCTACCCCGCCGATTCGCTGACCGCCATGGTCGGCATGGAGATTACCGAGATGGTTTTCTACATCAACTCTTTAGGCTATGGTAACGGCGTAGATGCCATCGGCAACTGGATTGTGTCTGTGGGCACAACCACCGAGACCTCGCTTTCGGGCATCAACACCACAGCCTTGCTCTCAGAAGTTTACAGCGGAGCTATGACCTTCAACAGCAGCAGTACGCTGATGACCGTCACCTTCACCGATGGGTTCACCTACACCGGCGGCAACCTGCTGGTGCAGTTCAACCATCCTGTAGCCGCTGGATACCACGGCATTACCTTTAGCGGTGTATCCGCCACCAGTGCCTCTTACACCTACAACGAGGCTCGCGACTTCCTGCCAAAGGTCACCTTCAGTTACGGCAACCCGCCCTCGTGCATCCGTCCAGAGAACCTCACCGCCACCAACATCACCAGCGACGGCCTGACGCTCAGTTGGACCGATGCGATGAACACCGGAGCCAGCTACAGCATCGACTATTGGAAGGACGGCGGCGACACTAACACCGTTACCTCCTCCACCACCAGCTATGACTTCTACGGTCTCGATGCCTACAGCCTTTACCACTTTGCCGTGAAAGCCGTCTGCTCGCCCACCGACGAGTCCACCCTCCTCAACGGTAGCTTCGCCACCGCCTGTGACGGAAGTACGTGCGACGTGACCCTTGAACTCAGCAGCACCAGTTCATACTCCGATCCTTTCACCTGCTACAGTGGCCCCGCCTCGGTAGAATTGTTCCAAAACGGCATGTCGTTGGGCGCTTACAGCAGCAGTACGACGGTGGAAGTGTGCAGCTCGAATCCTGTCATTGCCCTATATCACCATTCGGGCTATTCATGGGGCGACTACTATGATCAAAATGCCTCTATTATCATCCGCGACGGCGGAGGAGTAGCCCTATACAATGGCGGTATGGGTGACACGCTATGCACCATTACCACCCCCTGCCCCACCTGCATCCCGCCGACGGCACTCTTTGTCGACACTGTCGACCAGGAAAATATTACCATCGGCTGGACACCGCGCAGCGATGCCACACTGTTCTCCGTCTACCTCGATGGCCAAGAAGTGAATGGCAATGTCACCGACACCTTCTATACTTTCACCAACTTGAACGCCAACACTGCCTACACACTCGGCGTGCAAGCCCTCTGTTCCTCTGACGACAGCTCGAGCATTGCCACCCTTGTTGTGCGCACCGAATGCGGAGCAATAACGCTGCCCTTCTCCGACGATTTCGACAGCTATGACAACGGCTTCTGGCCTCCCTGCTGGCATCGTTTGCGTGCCTATGGCACCGACCCCAGCGTCAACGCCCAGTACCACCACAGCGGCACCCAGTCAATGTTCCTGCTCGCCGCCAACGACACCACCCTCTTCTGCACCCCGAATGCCATCCCCACTGCGGGTGACAACATCTATGTACGCTATCATGCCTTCCTGAACTGGGCCTCCTCTTATAATGAGACCAAATGGATTAAGGCCGGCGTAATGACCGACACCTCCGACGTGTCGACCTTCGTCGCCCTCGACAGCGTGGAGTACCACAACTTCAATAATGTCTTTGAGGAGCGCGAGTTCAACACCGCCACCCTGGACCCCACCGAGACCTATTGGGTCGCCTGGATGTTCTATAGCACCAATAATGGATACGGCAGCTATAACCGCGGTGCCATCGACGATGTCTATATCAGCGAGATTCCCTCCTGCCTCCGTGTGACTTCCATCGGAGTGGACAGCATCTCGTCCGAGAGCATCACCCTCACCTGGGTTGACAGTGTCAACAGCGGCGCCAGCTACACCGTGAGCTACTGGACAGCCACGAGCGACACCAACAGCGTGACCACCACCGACACCTCCTACATGTTCACCGACCTCTCGGCCAACACCCAGTACTTCTTCAGCGTGCAGGTGAACTGCGGCGGCGAGGATGCCGAAGCTGTCACCGCCTCGTTCCGCACCTCCTGCGGAGCCACGCCGATTCCCTTCGCGGAAGGTTTCGACGATGCCAGCTCCCTCACCTGCTGGCAGATGGTCAATCCCGTCAGCATGACTGGCTACAGCTCCTCCAATGGCCGCACCAGCAACGGCTGCTTCCTGTTCTACTACACCACCAATCCGCCGGAATATCTCATCTCTCCCGAACTGACCGACACCGAAAACGGTCTCAAGCTGGAATTCTACTATAAGAGATATTCTTCTTCCTACGATGAATCCTTCAAAGTGGGCTACTCCACCACCAGCGATTCCACCAGCGCCTTCGTCTGGGGCGAAGAGGTGACCGACGCCAACGAGAGCTACCAACTCTACTCCACCATCATGCCCGCCGGCGTCAAGTATGTGGCCATCCAATACACCGCCAATGACGCTTTCGGCCTTTACATCGACGACATCAACTTCATGCTGCCTCCCAATTGCATGCCCGCCTACGGCCTCACCGTCGACAACCTCACTTCCACCACCGCCACCCTCCATTGGTCGGCTCCCGAAGGCCAGAGCAGCTTTATTGTCCGCCTCGACAGCACCGACTACAATGTCTCGGGCGATACCTCCTACACCTTCACCGACCTCGAGGCCCGCACCGGCTACACCGCATACGTGGCTACCGACTGTGGCGGCGACACCGCGGAATTTGTACCCATCACCTTCATGACTGACTGCTCTGCCGGATCGTGCGAAATCATCGTCACATCAACAGCCAGCTACCCCTATTCCAGCTACTGCCCCACCGTCCATGTGTGGCAGAACGATTTCGATGTGGCCAGCGTCCTTGCTTCCACCGATACCATCAGCGTGTGCACCGGTATGCCGGTTGCCCTGATTTATGAAGAACCCGTGTCGAGTTGGAGCACTCCCTCCGTCACCATCATCAATGGCGGTGACGAAGAAATCTTCAACAGCAACACTGACAACTACAGCACTGGCGACACCTTGATTCTTCTGAACAATGCCTGCCCGAGTTGCGTGAAGCCCACCGGTGTTATTGCCACGAGTATCGACAGCAGCGAAATCAACTTTGCCTGGAACACGGATCCTGCTATTGAATACCTCGTTTCGCTCGACGAAGAAGCTTACGCCACCAACAACAACGGCACCGTGAGCTATGCCGGTCTCACCCCCAACACCGTCTACACCTTCAGCGTCCGCGCCGTCTGCGCCCCCGGCGACACCTCCAACGCCCGCGTCATTACCGTGAAGACCGCCTGCGGCGAGATGGACATTCCTTTCATCGAGGGATTTGAGGGCAATGCCGACGGCGGTGTGCCTTCGTGCTGGAACGCCGTCAGCGGCTACGCCGAAGTGGATATCGCTGCCTCCGACGCTCACACCGGCAACGCCTCGCTCTATATGTATGGCAACGACGCGATGATTGCCACCAGCCGTGTGCCCCTGCCTGGCGACAGCATCCACGTAAGTTTCTGGGCCGACCTCAATGCCGGTTCCCTTGAAGCCGGTGTGATGACCAACCCCCTCTTCGACACCACCTTCACCTCACTTTTGACCATCAACAACACCAACGGTTACGAACTATTCGAGTTCAACACCTCCACCCTGTCGTACGACAGCAGCTACTATGTGGCCTTCCGCTTCAGCTCACCCTACTACTCGGTCAACATCGACGACATCAACATCCGTCTTGACGAAGGTTGCATGTATCCCTCCAATGTGGTAGCCACTCCTTCGGCTACCAGTGTGGACCTGAGCTGGAACTATGGTGGCTCGGTTGTCGACTTCGCCATCGAGTATCGCACCCTCGGCAGCACCGTTTGGAGCACGCCCGATAATGTCAACGATAGCTCCTACACCCTCACGGGCCTCAACTCCTCCACCAGCTATGAGGCACGCGTAGGTACCATCTGTGGCAATGACACCCTGTGGACCATCACCACATTCCAGACCAACTGCCTCTCGCAGCCGCTACCCTACAGCGAGGACTTCGAGGCTTATGCCAACGACGTGATGCCCCCGTGCTGGATTTGGTCGTCGACCCACTGCACCCACTGGGATGGCGGTGTCTTCTTGAGATCCAATCATGGCGGCGGTAGCGAATATGTGGTGCTGCCCCAGCTCGACGGTAACATCACCAAGCTGAAGATTGAGTTCGACACCAAGGTCGGTACTCCGGCTGAGAATGACGGTATCCTCATCGGTGTGACCGATGCCGCCGGCACTCTCCTCGGCTGGCTCGACACCATCCAAGACCCCCTCTTCTCGCGCAACAATCATGTCCGCAAGACTATCTACTTCCCCAACTATAACATTCCCATCGGTGCCGAACGTGTGGCTTTCGCTCAGTATCGCAACTGGGGCGAGTGGGCACTCATCGACAACATCAATATTGAAGAGCTTCCCGACTGCTATCCTGTCGACAATTTGGTTGGTTCCAACCTCAACGACATCGAGAACACCACCTTTACCTGGCATCCCCAAGGAACAGCTACCCAGTGGCAGGTCTATGTCGACACCGTGACCGTCGGCATTGACTCCCTTGCCAACCTGCCCGACTCCCTCTTCATCAATGTTTACGACACCACCTACACCATCCCCATCGGCATGATTCAGGGTGGCGGCATCTACAACTTCTTCGTCCGCAGCGCTTGCAGCGCTATGGACCACAGCGGCTGGGTGAAGAACGAGTTCGGCGCCGGCACCATCATCATGAACAACAGCTCTGTCGCCGACACCATTGAGGGTTGCGGCTTCGTCGTCTACGACAACGGCGGTCCCATCCCGGGTTACCTGCCCAACAGCAACTCTGCTCTGGTGCTCCGCACCGAGAATGTCGGTAGCCAGCTGCAAATCTTCGGCGGCAAGTTCGGTTGGGGCTCCTCGCCTGCCACGCTGACCGTCTATGACGGCGAAGGCACCAACGGCGCTGTCCTGTACACCTACAACACCGTCGACGGCCGCGACACCCTGCTCAACACCGTCCTTGCTACCTCGACTTCCGGCTCGCTGACCATCACCTTCACCGTTAGCGGCAACATGTGCCACACCGGCTACGAGCTCTATGTCCGCTGTACCGAAGGTGCCCTCTGCCCGCGTCCCACCGAGTTGCAGGCCGAGATGACCTCCGAGACCACCGCCGACGTGACCTGGAGCGGCACCGCCTCGAACTACAACTTCTACTACCGCCTCTCGGGTGCCGCCACCTGGGTACGCATCCCGACAACTATTCCCAGTGTCTCCCTGACGGGCCTCTTGGCTGACACCGTCTACGACATGTATGTCGTGGCCATCTGCTCGGCCACCGACAGCTCAAATGCCAGTGTCACCCGCCAGCTGATCTCTCACTATGAGATTCCCATGATTCCGTGCGATGCTCCCACCAGCTTGATGGCAACCGATGTCACATCCAATAGCGCCATCCTCAGCTGGACCAATGGCGACAACGAGACGCTGTGGACACTCGACTACAACGGTACTGAAATCAACATCAACACCAACCCCTACACGCTCACCGGCCTCACCCCCAATACCACCTACGTAATCAAGATCAAGGCCGTTTGCGACACGAACAACTCGAGTGCCTGGAGTGGCAATGTCGCTTTCACCACCCTTGCCGGCACGCCCGAAGTCACCTACTACACCGTCACCGTCCTCAGCAACGATTCTACCATGGGTAGCGTCAACGGTGGTGGCACCTATGCCGAGAACTCGCAGGCCATCCTCAACGCCATCTCCAACGAAGGTTACCATTTCGTGAGCTGGAGCAATGGCGCCACAGCGGCCTCCATCAGCATCACCGTCACTAGCGACACCACCCTCACGGCCACCTTCGCCGAGAACGACCCCGGTGTCACCTACTACACTGTCACCCTCAGCTCCAACAATCCCAGCTGGGGCTCAGTTACTGGTGCTGGCAGTTATGAGGCTGGCAGCAGCGTAGAGATCAAGGCCATCTCGAATGCTGGCTACCACTTCGTGAACTGGAGCGACGATAACACCGATTCCATCCGCACTATCGTCGTCAACAGCGACATGAACCTCACCGCCAATTTTGCACAGAATGTGGGCATTGACGATGTCAACACTGCCAACATCACCCTCTACCCGAACCCCGCCAGCAGCACGGTAACCCTCACGGGCATCGAAGGAATGGCCACGGTGACGGTAGTCGACATGAATGGCCGCGAAAGCGGAAAGTGGAAAGTGGAAAGTGGGAAACTGACCATCGACCTCACTGGTTATGCCCAGGGGGCCTACTTCATCCGCATTGTCGGCGAACAGATGAACGCCATCCGCAAGCTCATCGTCAAATGACGATGGGCTTGCCCTTAACAAGAAAAGCCCCGCCGGTTGGCGGGGCTTTCTTTTTTTGTGTGTAATTTCTTACTTGTTGTAACGCTGGCACTCCTTGGGGGTGACGCAGGTGCCGGTGGCGCGAGCCACAAGGATGCGCTCCTCGAGCACCTCGGCGGCGCTGGCGCTAATCTCGGGCAGGGTGCGGATGACCTTGTAAGCCTCGAATTTCATCTTGCGGCTGGTGTTACCCACGTGGGTGATTTCGCCATAAGCCTCGATATAGTCACCGGCATAGACGGGAGCCTTGAACTCCACCATGTCGTAGGCGCAGAAGAGACCTTCGTCGCCGTCCTGCTTGATGAGAAGCTCGGTGGCCACGTCGCCAAAGAGATGAACCATGTGGGCACCGTCAACGAGATTTCCACCGTAGTGGGCGTCCTTGGCGCTCATGCGGACGCGGAGCATAGATGTAACTGCCATAGTATTCTTTTATTTTTTGATGATGTAATCGACAAAGATGCCGGGGGTCTTCACGTTTTCGGGAGCGATGCTGCCGGTGGCGACAATCTCCTGCGGTTCGACGATGACGGTGTCGGCGGCGGTGGCCATCATGGGGCAGAAGTTCTGACTGGTGCCCTTGTAAACCAGATTGCCTTCCTCGTCGGCGATGTTGGCGCCGATGATAGCGACGTCGGCACGCACGGGTTTCTCGAGGAGATACTCTTTGCCGTCGACAGTGATTTTCTGCTTGCCGTTCTCAACCACGGTGCCGAGGCCCGTCTGGGTCAGCACACCACCGAGACCTGCACCGGCGGCGCGAATCTGCTCGGCCAGGGTGCCCTGGGGCTGGAGGGTCACCTTCAACTCGCCAGCATTCATCTGGTCGATAGTGTTGTTGTTGGTGCCTATGTGGGTGGCAATGAGTTCTTTCACCTGATGGTTGGTGATGAGTTTGCCGACACCAACCTCGGGATAGGCGGTATCGTTGCAGATGATGGTGAGATTTTTGACGTTGCGGGCGACGAGCTCGTCGATGAGAGCGATGGGGTTACCTACGCCAAGAAATCCTCCAACCATTACGGTCATGCCGTCGTGAATTTTGTCGGCGGCTTCTTTTACTGTGACAAATTTGTTCATGATATATACTATTTTACTTATTGTTGCGTTATTAAAATCAAAGTGCAAATATACAACATTTTTCGCAATTTGAAAAAAAAATTTGCGTGAATGCCGAAATATGAGTACTTTTGCAGTTGAAAACTAACAAGAAAAAGGTAATGAAGAAACTGTTTTTGGGGCTTGTTATCATGCTTTTCGGCGTTACCATTAACGCCCAAGAATATGTAGAACCGGTAGAAAAATGGAAAGTGTCCGAGGTATGGGGCAACAATTACCATGGCTGGTCGTTCCACCAGGATGTGGATGTCGACTTCACCGTGGAAGGTCAGGACGGCCGCTTCACCCCCACCGACGAAGAGATTGCCGATGCCGAATATCTGGTGCAGAAACGCATCGCTTATGTCAACCGCGATCACTACAATCAGGAAGGTATGTGCCCCATCATTGACGAGCACATGCGCATGTACCGTCGCCAATATGTGGGCTTCACCAACGACCGCGGCGACCATATCATTTGGCTCAATGGCATTTGGGACGAAAGCATGAGCGACGAGAAGTTGGCCTCCGATGTCATTCTCACCCGCGGCGGCTGCGGCCATTTCTGGCATATCAAATGCAACCTCGCCACCAGAAAAGTCTATGGCTTGGAGGTTAACGAAGAAGGCGATGTCCAGATTGTCCCGCGCGCCCCAAAACCCCAGGTGCGCGTCAGCAAGTCGAAACCCCGCGACCGCAAACAGAAAGTCCGCAAGACCGGCATCATCCACAGCCCCGCAGAGAAGAAGTTCAACTAAATGGACCTCAAGCCTCTCATAGTAAAATTCATCAAGTTCGGCGTGGTGGGAGCCAGCGGTGCCGTCATCGACTTCGGCTTGACGGCTCTTTGCAAAGGCATCCTTGGCGTACCGGAACTGCTGGCCAACGCCATCGGATTCACGGTCGCCGCCACAAGCAACTACTTCCTCAACCGTGTATGGACATGGAGAAGCACCTCCAAAGAGGTCGGTGTCGAATATGCCAAGTTCTTCTTCGTTTCCCTTATCGGCCTGGGGCTCAACTCTCTCTTTGTATTCCTGCTGAAAGACATCAGCATCATCCCACGCTTTGTCGACACCACTCTCGACTGGGACTTCTGGGTGGCCAAAATCATCGCCACAGCCATCGTGACAGTGTGGAACTTCCTGGCAAACAACTTCTTCACCTTCCAAAAAAAGAAGCAATAACCCATTATCGCATTCATACATTAACACATTATAATTATGGAAATCCTGTCCAATAGAATCCTCAATATGGCCGAGAGCGAGACTCTCGCCATGACCGCCAAAGCCCGCGAGCTCAAAGCCCAAGGCAAAGACGTTATCAGCCTCTCCATTGGCGAGCCCGACTTCAACACCCCCGAGGTGGTGAAGGAAGCCGCCAAGAAGGCCATCGACGACAATTTCACCCACTATCCTCCCGTGCCCGGCTATGCCGACCTCAAGGAAGCCATCTGCACCAAGCTCCTGCGCGACAATGGCCTCGAGTACAAGCCCGAGCAGATTGTCGTCTCCACCGGCGCCAAGCAGAGCCTGTTCCAGGTCGTCCAGTGCCTCATCAACCCCGGCGACGAGGTCATCATCCCCACCCCCTTCTGGGTCTCCTACAAGGAATTTGTCCGTCTGGCCGAGGGTAAATGTGTCTTCGTGCCCACCAAACTCGAGAACGACTTCAAGGTGACCCCCGAGCAGCTCGAGGCAGCCATCACCCCCCGCACCAAACTCATCATGTTCTCCTCGCCCAGCAACCCCACCGGTATGCTCTACACCAAGGAAGAGCTGAAGGGCATCGCCGAGGTGGTCGCCAAGCATGAGAACCTCTTCGTTATGGCCGACGAAATCTATGAGCACATCAACTTCGTGGGCAAGCACGAAAGCATCGCCCAGTTCCCCGAGGTCAAGGAGCGCGTCATCACCGTCAACGGTGTTGCCAAGGGCTTCGCTATGACTGGCTGGCGTATCGGCTTCATCGCCGCCCCCACCGTCATCGCCAAGGCCGCCAACAAACTCCAGGGCCAGGTCACCAGCGCCACCTGCTCCATCGCCCAAAAGGCCACCGTATGCGCCATGCTCATGGACCCCAAGACCAGCAAGGACATCATCGACATGCGCAACATCTTCCAACAGCGCCGCGACATGGTCTACAAGCTCCTCTGCGACATCCCCGGCCTCAAGGTCCGCCTGCCCCAAGGCGCCTTCTACTTCTTCCCCGATGTCAGCGCCTACTACGGCAAGAGTTTTGCCGGCAAGAAGATTGAGAACTCCACCGACATGGCCTTCTACCTCCTCAACGAGGCCAACGTGGCCACTGTGATGGGTTCCGCCTTCGGCGACGACAGCTGCATCCGCCTCTCCTACGCCACCAGCGAGGACCTCCTCCGCGAAGCCCTCCGCCGCATCAAAGAGGCACTGGCCAAGCTGCAATAAAGAAACTCTCTATAGAAAGAAAGCCTCCCATTTTCCGTGGGAGGCTTTTTTTATTTCACCGTGACCTTGATGTCTTTCTCAGAAGCCGCAGCGTCCATATCATTCATGTGATCAGGGCTGTACTTCCCTCGCGGGATATCGGAGAAGACAAACTTGTTGCACTTGCGAGCCGCGACAATGTGGTCAGTCAAAGCTGTGTTGACGACCGTCGCAGCTGCATCGAGCAACACTCCAAGGAACGACTTGTCGTCTTTGCCGCTCACCTCTGTCTCAAGGTCGAGGAAGAGGTCGCAGGTGCGATCAAACAGCACCTCGTTGGTCTTGGTCGACTTCACGATGTAGCGTATCTTGGTTTTGATACCGATACCCACTTTCTCCCACTTGTCAATCTGCGAGAAGACGACCGCATCGGCTCCGAACACACGGGCAAAGACCGCAGCGTCCTTGTCGATGAACAGCTCGGCGTCATAGGCGCTCTCAGCCTTGAGCATCTCGAGGGCGAGATGCGGCGAAACCACATAGTAGCCAGCCTCTACCAACGGGTAGCTGATGGAGGTGTAGAGCAGGTCCTTGGCCTCAACGTTGGTGGTATTGTTGATGGGCGGCATCACCAAAAGGGTGACGGGATTCTCGGTATAGAAATTCGGATAGAGGCTCCCGCGTGTACGGGTCGAGGCACACGAAGTCAGTAGCAACGTGGCCACTGTGGCCATTAATAATATAGTCTTTTTCATATCATTTTCCTTTTATCCTTTCCAACAATGGCTTGATGAATTTCACCGACTCGGGATACAGCTCCATCTCCTTCTCCAGCATCTCCACGCCGCGCTGGGCGAACAATGCTCCGAAGTCACCCGACTTGAACATCCTCCGCTGTCTCGCGGTGGCATGACCGATGAATGCCTCCGTCGTGGCGGGCTGGAGCAGCAGGAACCCGTATTCGGCATAGATGCCGGGAGGTACCACGCCGCGTGTGCCGCCGGGGTTGGAGACCATATCCTCATAGAGGCATACCAACTCGCAAAGGCTCTCGGGCGACTGCTTGTCGTAGTTGTTGTAGGCCAGTTTCTCATACCGCGTCGTGCCGCGTCCTTCTGTCCCACCCCAATAATAGAGTGAGGACTCGCACGACGTCAGCAGCAGCACAGCTGCCGCCAGAAAAATATATTTTCTCATATCTCAATCACTTTGGTTTCCGTTGCCGAGACAAAAATCTCCTTTGAGTAGACCTCCTTGCCGTCGCGCATCACTTTCACTTTATGGCGACCGGGGGTAATGATAATCTGCTCGTTGGCCCGGGCTTTGATGTCGCGGTGGGCCTTGTAGGACTTCTGCTTGACAGTCTTGAGCTCATACACCGTGCCGTCGATGTCGACACTGATGTCATACGAATCGGTCGAAACAAAACAAACGGCGCACTCGTCGGCACTGCCGCTGGCCACGGAATGGACTCCCACATTGCAGCCGGTCAGAGCCAGCATGGCGGATGCCATCAGCATAAAAACAAACTTTTTCATTTCTCCATCAGATAATAGTTCAACAAATCATTTGTGTCGATGGCCGAGCCATCATAGGTGCAGAACGAAATCTCGCTCTCCGGCGTGTCGCCCATGCTGGTCACCACCGTCAGGGTGCCCAGGCGCTGTCCAGGCAGCTCCACCTTGATACCCGTCTGGGGGTTGGTGACCATCTTGCCCTTCTTGTACAGGCCGAAGGTGGCACCGGGGGTGATGCCCTGCGTGGCACCGCCCGAGATAATGTAGCTCCCGTCCTCGATGGCGAGGAGGTAGCCGCGCCACGGCTTGTCGGTGCACTTATTGATGATGTTCTCCACCAGCTGGGACAGTGCGGCCGAGATGGCTTTGTCGCTCAACGTGGCGTCGTAGCCGGCAGTGCCGCCAATACCGAGGGTCGTCTTGGCCGAGGTCTCGGCATAGCCCGAAGCCTCATCGGAATAGATGATAAGACCCGACGAGACATCGACGATGCGGATGCTCACACCCGCCTCGACGGTCTGCGTCTTGGTGGAAGAGAAAACGCGCTGGTCACCTTCCACCTTGCGGCCGAACTTGGTCACGGAACCCAGGATGATGTAGTCGGCACCGATTTTCTGCATGCCCTCGCCGGCTTCGGCGATGAGCTCCTCAAGACCGTCGCGCTCCAACAGGATAAACTTGCCACTGGCGGCCAGCTTCGACGAAAGAATGTCGAGAGCCTGCTTGCGGATGGGATCGTTCTCGCGGTCGTAGAACATGCCCTTGGCATACTGAGTTTCGTTCGTGAAACGGCCGATAGCCACCTTGCGTTTCAGCGTTTTGTCGTTCTGTCCAAACGACGGTGCCACAAGAACCATGGCGATTAGAAGTAATAAAAATTTCTTCATAGAATTATTATTTTTATTAAACACTTTTTCGGTGCAAAGTTACAAAAAAATTTCGATACTGCCAAAAATAAATTTCCCCACCAGCTTTTTTAGTCGGCAGGGAAACGCTATTATCGATATTGTTAAACTATCTATGCGATGGAGAATAACCTTTATTCTACTTCACCTGTTTGCTCAAAACTTTTGGTTCCCCGCGCACATCCCAAAAGTCCACAATCTCAATCTGCTCGTCCATAATGCGGTATACTATTTTGTTGATGTCGTTTACCACAAAACTGCGATATAATGTTTTCCGTCCACACAACAAAGGCTCGGCTTTGCCCATCTCGGGGTTCTGCTCAAGCATATGCCCTGCATCGTACGCCTCGTTCAAAAAACTGTCGCAACGGGCTTGCCCATGTCGCACGCTGATATATTCTGCAATGCGATATAAGGCGCCCACGGCTTGAGGCATCCACTTCACTTTCATATAGCCGCAGCCATTTCGTACTCTTCCTTGTGAGCGAACCGTTCCCGGATTTTCTGGAACACCTCTTCGTGATCCTCACCGAGGCCTGCGGCAGCTTCACGTTCGGCACGGTCGATCCTGACGTTGAGTTCTTCCATGGTGTAGGGTTTTAACGATTCGTCATTGCAGGCCAGGTCGGCGATGCAGGTGTCAACAAGGTGTTGCACCCAGCGGCTGATGGCTTCCATGCTCGTCAGCGACGGGTTGGCCTTACGAATCTGGCTTTCATTGATATTAACGGTAACAGTGCACATATCTAAATATTTCAAACTGCAAAAATACAAAATTTTTTAGAACTGACAAAATTAATACAAGGGGCACCCCAACAACGATACCCCTACCGAGGCCCTACCATCGACCTACCAACACCCTACCAACTCCTACCGTGGTAGGAGTTGGTAGGGAGATGATAGGGAGTTAATAGGTTGATAATACGCGGTTAAGGGCTATTTAACAGAAAAGGCACCCGAACAGTTGTTCGGGTGCCTTTGGATGGTGTTTTTCATACGATTTTAGTCGGCCTCGTAGATGAGCAACTTGCCGTCGGCCCAGAGGAAGAGCAGGGGGTCTTTGTCGTGTTTCTTGCTAATCCAGCAACCGCCGCTCTCGGCATCGATGACCATGTTGCAGTATTTGCGGTGAATCTTCTGTTCGGCCAGCAGGTGGTCCTCCTTGTCGTAGACCTGGAGATAGGTCTCGCCGCCGTCTTTCACTATGGCATACATCACGTCGCCGCTGATGCCGTAGGTCACCATGTCGACTTGGTAGGTGTCCAGGACGTAGCGGCGCACCTCGACGACGTCAGTGACATGATAGTCATACCAGTAGCTGTTGCAGTAGAGCCAGAAGCCGGGCCAGAAGAGGGGGCGGAGGGGCAGCGGGTCCCAGAAGAGGGGGTGGCAGTGGACCACATAGCCGTGCCAGGGGTGATGGAAATAGGGGGCGGGGTGGATGGGACGATGGCTCGGAGGCATGGGACCGGGATGGCCGGGACGGGCATAGCCGCCACTGCGGGCACCGGGATGCGAGGAAGGACGCACATAGCCGGAGGGAATCTCGCCGCCGCGTGTCATCGTGCTGCCTGCAGAGCTGCGACTGGGAGCATAGCTGGGCGAGACGACCCTCGACGGGGCGTTGACACCGGCGCTGCGGATAGGACCGCTGTGTGAACCACCGCTGCGCGTAGGAGCACTATAGCTACCGCTGCGCGTAGGAACACTATAGCTACCGCTGCGCGAAGGAGTACTATAGCTACCGCCGCGCGAAGGGGCAGAAGAGCTGCTGCGGCTGGGAGTGCTGTAGCTGCCACTGCGACTAGGAGCCGACGAACGGCTACGGCTGGGCGTGCTATAGTTGCGGCTGGGCGTTGAAGAGCTGCGACTCGGGGAGCTGTAGCTGCGACTCGAGGTCGAGGAACTACGGCTCGGGCTGCTATAGGAACTGCTGCGGCTGGGGCTGCTGAAGGACGAGCTGCTGCGGCTGGGGGCCGACGCGCTACTACGGCTCACCGAACCGCCACCGCCACTGCGATGGCCACCGCCGCCGGGGCGCTGTGCCAGAGCGGGCGTGAAACTCAGTGCCAAGCCTACCATTGCCATTGCAATCAAATTTCTGGTTTTCATATCTTTACTCCTTTCTTGTTTGTTTATCGTTGCTGTTGTTTTCTGATGCAAAAATAGAAAGAAACTCCGAGGAAATTTCCCCGGAGTTAAACTATTTTTCCCAATGAGTCGAATAATCAGCCGACAGAGCAGCCGGGGGTGACGAGGTCGCTGGGGGTGAGGAGCACCAGGCGGCCATCCTTGTCCTCGGCGCTGAGAATCATGCCCTGGCTCTCGACACCCTTGAGCTTGCGCGGCGGGAAGTTGGCAATGAAGCAGACCTGCTTGCCCACAAGTTTCTCGGGCTCGGAGTAGAACTTGGCGATGCCGCTGACGATGGTGCGGGTGCCCATGCCGTCTTCAATCTTGAACTGGAGGAGCTTGTCGGCTTTCGGCACCTTCTGGCATTCCAATATGGTACCCACGCGGATGTCCATGCGGCCGAAGTCGTCGATGGTCACCGGGGCTTTCACCTCGGCGGGCTTCCAGGCGTTGAGCTCGTTCTGGGCCTTGGTGGCCTGCAGCTTGTCGACCTGGGCCTGGATGGTCTCGTCGCTAATCTGCTCGAAGAGCAGTTCGGGTTTCTCGATGGCATGCCCCTCCATGAGGAGGTCGGCACGACCGGCATCTTTCCAACCCAGGGCCTGGAGGTTCATCATGGCGTGCATCTTGTCGGCCGTGAAGGGCAGGAAGGGAGCACAGAGGACGGCGAGGTTGGCGCAGATTTGAAGCGAGAGGTTCATCACCGTGGCGGTGCGCTCGGGGTCGCTCTTGATGAGTTTCCAAGGCTCGGTGTCAGTGAGGTATTTATTGCCCAGACGGGCGAGGTTCATCATCTCGCTGAGGGCCTCGCGGAAGCGGTAGGTCTCGATGCTGCGGCCGATACGCTCGGGGAAGGTGGCCATTTCCTTGACAACCTCCTGCTCGGCCTCTCCAAGAGGTCCGCAGGCGGGCACTTTGCCACCGTAGAACTTGTGCGTCAGCACGAGGGTGCGGTTGACGAAGTTGCCGAGGATGGCGACGAGCTCGCTATTATTCTTCAATTGGAAATCCTTCCAGGTGAAGTCGTTGTCCTTGGTCTCGGGAGCGTTCGAACAGAGGGTGTAACGCAGCACATCCTGCTTGCCGGGGAACTCCTTCAGGTACTCGTGCAGCCAGACAGCCCAGTTGCGCGAGGTGCTGATTTTGTCGCCCTCAAGATTGAGGAACTCGTTGGCGGGCACGTTGGCGGGCAGGATATAGCTGCCGTCGGCGTGGAGCATCGAGGGGAAGATGATGCAGTGGAAGACGATGTTGTCCTTGCCAATGAAGTGTACCAGCTTGGTATCCTTCTCTTTCCACCATTTCTCCCAGTCGTCGCCCTTGAGCTGCTTGGTGAAGGAGATGTATCCGATGGGGGCATCGAACCAGACGTAGAGCACCTTGCCGTCGGCACCCTCGACGGGCACCTTGACGCCCCAGTCGAGGTCGCGTGTGACGGCGCGGGGCTGCAACCCGGCGTCGATCCACGATTTGCACTGACCATAGACATTGGTCTTCCAGTCGCCTTTGTGGCTCTCGAGAATCCACTCGCGCAGCCACGGCTCGTCCTGGTCCAGGGGAAGGAACCAGTGCTTGGTCTCCTTGAGGACGGGCTTGGAGCCACTGAGGGCGCTCTTGGGATTGATGAGGTCGGTGGCGTTGAGGCTGGTGCCACAGGCTTCGCACTGGTCGCCATAGGCGCGCTCGTTGCCGCAATGAGGGCAGGTGCCGGTGATGTAGCGGTCGGCCAGGAAGCAGCCCGCCTCCTCGTCGTAGTACTGCTGCGACACTTTCTCAACGAACTTGCCTTCCTCATAGAGCTTCTTGAAGTAGGCGGCGGCGGTCTCATGGTGCTCCTTGCTGGAGGTGCGGCTGTAGATGTCGAACGAAATGCCGAGCTCGGCGAAGGAGTCCTTGATAATCTTGTGATAGCGGTCGACGATGTCCTGAGGGGTAACACCCTCCTTGCGGGCCTTGATGGTGATGGGCACGCCATGCTCGTCGCTGCCGCCGATGAACATCACATCCTCGCCCTGGGCGCGGAGGTAACGCACATAGACATCAGCAGGCACGTAGACACCCGCCAGGTGGCCGATATGCACGGGGCCGTTGGCATAGGGCAGCGCCGAGGTCACCGTATAGCGTTTGTACTGTTTATCTTTGTCAGTGTAAACCATAAGCTTAATTGTTTTAACGGCTAATTATTCTAAATTAGCCGTTTTCTTCTGTCTTCTCTTCGTCGAAGGTAATCTTGTTGGCGGCCAGCAGGATATTGTACCAGGCGAAGAGTTTCTTCATGTCGGAGGTGTGGACACGGTCGCGGTCGTAGTCGGGGAGGACGACGGCCAGCAGGTCTGACAGTTCCTTACCGTCGGCCTTCTTGGGGTCGAAAGCGGTGGCCTTGCCGTCGAGATGCTTGTATATGGCCTGCATTACATCCTCCAGGGGACGCTCGTCGCTGTCGGTGAAGATGCGAATCTCGCCCAGCGAGCTGATGCGGTCGTTCTTGAAGACGGGGTACTTCTGGCCCGTCACGAGGTTCATCACCACAGCGCCGCCTTTGGTCTGCGACACCAGTTCACTCAAATCCGGCTTGCCGGAAATCACTAAGACGTTTGATAAATCCATTTTTAGTATACTGTTTAGTTAGTTTGAGAAAGAATAACGGAGAATATATATTTATATTGTATATTCTTTTTATTTTTTGTGGTAGCGGCGGAGGCCGTCGATGGGGTCGGCGACGATATTACCCACGAGCATGAAGTTGTCGGTCAAGTAGTCGGTCAGCACATCGCTCACGGCGGCGCCGAAACCTCCCACGACACTTATCTTGTGGCAGTCGGTTTCCAATTTGAGGTCGGCCAACTGGTAGCAATCCCACTCATCGAAGGCATAGCGGATCGCGTTGCGGCAATAGTCATCGGCATCGTTCTTGTGCCTGACGGCGAAGGTGGCCAGCTGTGCCAGGAAACGGTTGGCGTTGGGTTGGTGGTAGACGGCGTCAATCCATTCGTCGTGCGACAGACCGTAGTCCTCATGGAACAAGGCACTTACCTCGTCGGGCATCTTATCGGTCAGGTAGTCGGTCAGCAGCAGGCGACCCACATGGTTGGCCGATCCGTGGTCGCCCAGCACATAGCCCAGGCTAGGGGCTTTCAAGACGATGGAGGTCCCGTCGTAGTAGCAGGCGTTGCTGCCGGTGCCGAGGATGCCCACCAAGCCAGCCTCCCTGCCGCAGACGGCACGGCAGGCACCCAGCATATCGGTCTCCACGTGTATATCGCTTGTTCCAAAGGATTTAGAGAGCAATGAGGCCACACGGTTGCGTTGCTGCTCGCTACCGCAGCCGGAACCATAAAAGTAAATTGAGAAATGAGAAATGAGAAATGAGAATTGTTGGCAGACAGCGGAGCAGGCGGCGAGGAAGGCCTCGTCGGTAGTGAAATGGGGGTTGAGGCCTTCGGTAACTATCATGTTACCAGACTCTACCTCCATCCACGTGGTCTTCGTGCTTCCGCTGTCGGCAATAATTATCATGTTTTTCTTCTTAACAACGAATTAATCTAATTTAACGAATTGCTTCCGCAGGTCAATTTAAGGCTAATTACTCGAATGCCGCTCGCTTCGCTGCGGCGTGCCTGCCGTCAGGCGATTTAGCGTAATTCGCTTGTAATTATGTATTGCGTAGCCATTAGTTTAATTTGTAAAATTCGCCGTTCCTTAAATTATCCCTATAATGTCGTTGATGTCGTTGATTCCATGACGTTTGCAGTAATCTTCGAGGCCGTCGACAATCTTCATTGTGACGGCGGGGTCGATGAAGTTGGCAGTGCCCACCTGGATGGCTTTGGCACCCACCATGAGGAACTCGAGGGCATCGGCCGCGGTGGCGATACCGCCCAAGCCAACGACGGGAATCTTCACAGCATGAGCCACTTGCCACACCATGCGCACCGCCACAGGCTTCACGGCAGGGCCGCTGAGGCCGCCGGTGATGGTGCTGAGGTAGGGACGCTGCTTCTCCACATCCACGGCCATACCGAGCATGGTGTTGATGAGCGAGACGCTGTCGGCGCCGGCATCCTCCACCGCTTTGGCGATGTCGACGACGCTGGTGACGTTGGGTGTGAGCTTTACTATCAGCGTCTTATGGTACACCTTGCGCACCTCAGAGACCACCTGCGCCGCCATCTCGGGGTTGGTGCCGAAACCCATGCCGCCCTTCTTGACGTTGGGGCACGAGATGTTCAGCTCGATGGCGGGAATCTTCTCCAACTCATCGATTTGCGACGCCACATCGCAGTATTCCTCGATGCTCGAACCACTGACGTTGACGATGATATTGGTGTCTAAGTGCTTGATTCTATGATACACCTCCTTGCAGAACTTCTCCACGCCGCCGTTCTGGAGACCCACGGCGTTGAGCATACCCGAAGGGGTCTCGGCCATACGGGGATAGGGGTTGCCCTCGCGGTGAGAGCCGGTGGTGCCCTTGACGATGAAGCCGCCCAGACGCTCGAGGTCGACGAAGTCGGCGAACTCCTCGCCGTAGCCGAAGGTGCCGCTGGCGGTCATCACGGGATTCTTAAGACAGAGATTATGAACTTTGACGGATAACATTTCTTCTATTTTTGGGGGAGATAAGGAGGTAGGGAGTCAAGGAGATAAGACAAATGTTTTTGTTGACGTTGTTTGTTGTCTACAATTACTATTGTCTTAACTCCTTATCTCCTGTCTCCTTATCTCCTTATTTTTCATACCATTTACGCATTGTGCTGATGTCGAACACGGGGCCGTCTTTGCAGACGCAGCGGTGGCCGTCGTCGGTGTCGGTGACGCAGCAGAGGCAGGCGCCGACGCCGCAGGCCATCATGTTCTCCAGGCTCACCTCGCAGCGGATGCCGCGTTCGGCAGCCGAGCGGGCCACAGCCTTCATCATCGGCGTGGGGCCGCAGGTGTAGATCATGTCGTAAGACTCTGAGAACGCGGGGTGTTCCACCACTAAGCCCTTGTGTCCCATCGAGCCATCGTCGGTGGCGATGCAGAGGCGGCCATAAGGGTTGAATTCGTCGCGCACGGGGATGAGTTCCGCGGTGCGGCCACCCAGGAGGATGGTGCAGCTAACACTCTTTGCTTTCAGCACCTTGGAGAGGTGCAGCAGTGGTGCGATGCCCGCTCCGCCACCCACCAGGAGGGCGGAGGTCTGAGGGCGGAGGTCTGAGGTGAACCCGTGACCCAGAGGGTAAACCACATTCAGCTTGTCCCCTACCCCGAGTTCGGCGAGCTTGCGGGTGCCGTTGCCGACAATCTGGATGAGCAGGGTCATGGTGCCCTTCTCCTCGTCGACGTCGTGCACCGAGATGGGGCGGCGCAGCATCACGTCGCGGCTGCCCTCCACCAGCACCTCGACAAACTGCCCCGGTGCCACGGGCTGCATCCGTCCACCGTGACCCAGCACCAGGGCGAAGTAGCGGCTGCCCAGCTGCCTACGTTCTAAAATACTGAAATTGTGTATTTCTTTCATATTTTTTGAATCATTATTCCGATGCAAAGATACAAAAAAAATGATTGTTTGATTGTTTTGAAAGATGAAATGTTAAAAAAATGCTTCACCGAGTGGGCGTTGATAGGGCGTTGATAGGGCGTTGATAGGGCGTATGCACAGAGCGGTCGCGTTCTGCGTTGCAGCGTTGCAGCGTTGCAGTTCAAAAAGGGGGTTACCAGGAGCCGAAGAGGTTGCCGCACGACTCGTCCCAGTTCTCCTGGCCGTTGTCGTTGAAGGTGCTTTGCGCCTCATGGTCGATGGAGATCTGTAGCATGCTGAAGGCATAACCCTTCTCCATTTTGAATTCCACTACCGTCAGCGACGGTGCTGTATACTGTCTCTTTTTCATAACTATTGAATTTCGATTGTCGGGATGTTGTACATGTGATTGCGCAGGATGGGGGTGGCGGCATCGAGCTCCTTGGTCTTGGAGAAGAGTTCGGTGCCGATGGAGGAGTAGCCCTTGATGGTGAGGTATCTGACCTCGCGGGCGAGGAAGGGCATGCAGAAGGTGATTTCGCCACCTTCGGCGCTGATGGTCTTGTAGTTGTGGGAGCCGTCCTTGAGGTAGAGGGTCATGTCGGCGATGAACTGGGCGTCCTGGTTGCCCTCTATACCCACCTCGCCGGTGGGCACGGCGGGAGGAAGGCTGGGGGTCCAGCCGTCCTCGGTGGGCTGGAGGTCCTTGTAGATGGCAGGCTTGCTGTCGGAGGTGGTGGCCGTCACCACGAGGCGCGCCACATCGAGGTCATCTTTCTCATTATTATTCTTGATTGTCAGACGGATGCCGCCCGTGAGGTGGCGGAACTGCAACGAGGGGCTGTTGGGGCTGGCTTTGGCGGCCATGGGGAAGCAGACCTTGTGGATGTTGCCATCGACGAACTCGACGCACAGCGAGTGGATGTTGACGGCGCAGGCCACAGCGCCGTCGTTGGTGACAGCGATATGGTTGCCGCCACTGTTGAGGGAGGCGGGGTAGATGGCATACATATCCTCGGCGAGGGGCGCGATGTCCTGGAGGTAGTAACCATCGTCGTCATTGCCCTTGATGGTGCAGAGGGAGCCGTTGAGGTTGAGCTGCTCGTCGGCCACCCAGGAGGCATTGTTGACGTGGGCGGGGTCGACGAGGACCTTGGCATTGTTGCCGTTCATGGGTTCGGCGAAGAGTTTTATGCAGCCGTTGTCGGCGACGGCGTTGTCCTCTTTACCGCAGCTAGCGGCGAGGAAGGCCGCCGCGGCTGCTATTAGGATTATTTTGTTTGTCTTCATGTTATTTTTTTTCTGAGTATTCTGAGTATTCTGAATAATCTGAATATTCTGATTATTTGATGACTATTTTTTGAGATTGGCCGTTGAGGCGGAGGACGTAGACGCCGGTGCTTGGGAAGGTGAAAGGTGAAAGGTGAGAGGTGAGAGGTGAGATTTCTTTGGTGAAGAGCTGGCGGCCGACGACGTCGTAGACTTCGAGGGTGCCTTCGCCGTCGATGATGATTTCGTTTCCCTGCTGGTGGGCGAAGTGGGCAGATTGGTCATCATCTTGTGTGGCATCGGGCGAGAGTTTGATTAGGAAGCGGTTGGCATCGTTGCCGGTGGCGGTGAAGGTGTAGGAGGGAGTCTTCAGGAGGTCGATGTCGCGGTCGGCGAGCTTATCAATTAAGTGAATATAGCTAGTTGAACTAGTTAAACTAGTTGAGCTAGATAGGGCTAGGGTGTATTCGCCGGGGGCGGCCTTGAGGGTCAGGGGGAAGGAGGTGACGGTGTCGTCGAGGTGGGCGATGGCGTAGCCGTGGATGCTGATCATGGGGGCATCGGCGGAGAGGTGGCCCATCTTGGGAAGGCCGTCGCCCTCGGAGAAGAGGGCATAGACGATATCCTCGTAGAGGCTGTCAGCGAGGGTAAAGACGAGTATATCGAAGTAATCAGAGTTTTCTGAATCATCGGAATTATCCGAGGGGCCTTTCTTCTTACTGCTGGGTTCGGTGAAGGTCAGGGTGCGCTCGCTGGTGGTGTGGACAAGGACGGCGTTGGCAACGGGAATCTCGTAGGTGGCGAGTTGCGGGCGCCAGGTGCCGTCGGGGTTGAGGGAGTAGCAGTATTCGCCGATGGAGGTGGTGTGGTTGTAGGGGTTGCCCACGAGGTTGAAGCCTTTGAGAGCAGCGGTACCGCAGTTGTAGGAGAAGTTGTAGTTGACGGAGCCGCTATTGGGCTGACCGACGAAGGTGAGCCAGGCTTCGGTGGCGCGGCGGTAGAGGTAGCCTCGACCCGCCTCCAAGGTGGTGAAGCCATCGGCTCCACTACCGGCTTTCTGGTTCTCCCAGCGGCCATTCTCCTCGTCGTAGCGGAAGAGGTCGTAGGTGGCATTGTCGAGATTGGTGATTTCGCTAACGCTCAGGTGGCTCTGGTTGGCCTCGTGCATGGGTGTGCTGATGGCGTGCCAGGTGGCGGTGCCGACGTTGAGGTGGGCACCCTGGGGCATCACCGTCAACAGACCGAGTCGGTCAATCAGATGGTAGTTGCCTTGATTGGCCGTACCCCAGGTGAGGTCGTAGGTGTTGTCGCTATAGCCGATATCCGTCTGGCTACCGGTGACGGTCACCGTGATGGTCTCGTCGTTCTTCAAGCCGGTGACGGTATAGTCGGGATTGGTCAGCGCGGTGCCGTCGTATTCCTTTTGGGCGCTGCCGGTGGTAATCTCGAGTTCGGCCTTGCTGATGGTGAGCGAGTCGGTCTCGTAGTGGACGGTGTAGTTGGGATAGGTCGTCGCGCCGGTGGGCGTGATTTCGTAGTTGCCCACGCTCTCGCCCGGTTCGCGGCTGAGGCTGTAGGTGAAGATGCTTGCCTGGTCGCTGTTGCGCAGACCTGACACCGTAGCCGTCAGGTCGGGGTCGGGGTCGCCGTAGCTCTTCGCCTGTTCGTCGGCCACAATGACCGCAGCGGCCTTTGTAATTGAGAGTTGAGAGGAGAGCGTTGAGAGTTGATAGTTGGGGTTGTCTCCCAGGGTCACCGTGATGGGATAGGTGCCCACATCCTCGCCTGCGGTGCGGGTCAGCGTATAGTCGAGCACGTTGCTTCCCACAGTGCCGGTCGCCGTAGCCGTGAGTGTGGGGTCGGCGGCACCGTAGACCTTGCTCTTCGGGTCGACGGTCAACATGGCGGAGCGCTTGGCGATTGTAAGGTGAGAATTGAGAGTTGAGAGTTGGTAGTTGGGGTTGTCGCTTTCGTTGTAGCTGACGCTAATCTCGTAGGTGCCGACATCCTCGCCTGCGGCGCGGGTCAGCGTGTAGTTGAGCACGTCGCTTCCCACAAGGCCGGTGGCCGTAGCCGTGAATGTCGGGTCGTCGTCGCCGTAGGTCTTGCTGGCGTCGTTGGGTGTCACCGTGACCGCCTTGGGGGTGATGGAGAACACACCCTGAAGGGGAGAGTACAGCTCGTAATTGTTGTTGGTGTCCGGTGTCACGACGATGGCATAGGAACCCACTGCCTCGCCTGCGGTGCGGCTGAGGGTGTAGTTGACCCTCTCGCCCGCCACGGTATCGGTGAGGGTGGCCGTGAGTGTCGGGTCGGCGTTACCGTAGGTCTTGCTGGCGTCGTTGGGTGTCACCGTGACAAGCAGTCTGCTAATCGTGAATTGAGAATTGAGTATGGTGAGTTGGTAGTTGGGGTAATCGTTTTCGTTTACGCTGACCTCTATCGCATAGGTGCCGGCATACTGGCCTAGCTGACGACTGATGGAGAAGGCGATTTGGTCGCCTTCCGCAGCACCCGTCACCGTCACCGTAAGGGCGGGGTCTGTCGACGGATTGTTGTCGTAAACCTTCGTTTTGCTGTCGGCCGCCACGGTGGCGGGGCGCTTCACAACCTCCAGCGTGCCGTTTATCGTGATCACAACAAAATGGGACGACTCATCCTCGTTGTTTGCATTTTTCACCACGGCGGTACCGCTGATGGTGTTGGTGTAGGTACCCACGTTGGTGGCGGTGGGGCTGCTCGTCGTCAGGCCGCTCAGGGTGTAACCCTCCGGCAGGCCACTTATCGTGTAGCCACTCACACTCTTCTCGGTGCCGTCGTACACATTGCCCATGCTGCTGTTGGCCGTCACCGTGATGGGCTGATGTTCAGTGAAGGTCAGCGTGCCTGGCACAAAGGTCACCTTGTAGTTGCCCTGCAGTTCCGCGCCGCTGGGCGTGATGGTGTAGGTGCCGGCGGCATCGCCCTGCTGGAGACTGAGGGTGTAGGTGATAAGCGATTCCGGCTCGTTGTTGACCAAACCCGTCACCGTGGCCGTCAGCGCAGGAATCGGTTGCTCCTGCTCGACATAGATATCGTCGGCCTTCACCGTTACCTGCGCGGGCAGGATGACGATGCAGCTGTCGACGGGATAGAAGCGGTAGAGGCAGGTCTTGTCCTTGCCCGTCTCCGCGTCTTTGATTTCCCAGTGTACAACCCTGTTCCTCACGCTGTCCACATCCTTAATCAGCGTATCTGGTTTCGCCAGCGACACTATCAGCGAGTCGCCTATCCTCAGCGCCAGCTGCCTCCACTGGTCACCGGTAACATAGTATTCCGCCCGCTCCGGAACCTTCCAGTTGTCGTCATATTCCACGACGTTGATGCTGTTCATCGTCACCGGGAGACCGTCATACACCTTCTTGAATCCCTTCGCGCGGAGCGTCATCTTGGGGTTGATGGGGTCGTTCACCTTTATCTGTTTGTCTTGATAGCAACCCAGACGGTCCGTGATGGTCATGTAGTACAAGCCGTTGTCGAGGTTGGACAGGGTGTCGTAGCCCTTCGGCACTCCGCTCTCGTCGGGCGGATTCAGGGCCTGAATCCAGTGTACGCCTTTGGACACATGGTTCGAATCCCAGTACTCTATCTTGTACGGTGAACCGTCGCGGTTGAATTCGAACTGCCTGATCACAAGCTCAATCCAGCCGTCAGGTCGGTCCACGCAGTTGCCCCACTTGGTTACGAGGTAGTTGAAGGAATACTCGTCGACCAACACCGAGTCGCGCCTCTCGCACACCGAGTGCGGCGTCACATCCATCGTCCTCAGGTAGTAGAGGCCGGGGTCCAGGTAGCGCAACGAGTCCGGCCGACCCGCAATGTGCGATTCATCGGCAATGGTGCCGTTCTCCCTCGACCACTCGTAGGCGTATCCGTCGCCGAAGCCGCCGCCGCCCACCGTCGCCTTCAGGTATCCGATGTTGTGCCCGTACTTGCTCCAATAAGTGTCCATACAGGCGTCCTGCTTTGTGATGCTCACCTCTATCGGCTCGGCGAAATAGAGGTCGATAGCCTTGGTGTTCTCGCATGCATCGCCCTCGGCTAGATAGGTGTGGAAGCCCGGTTGATCGAGGGTTACCGAATAGCCCTCTGCCGGCTCCCAAGTGTAAGCCGCGCAGGCACGCACCGTGTCGATAGTGATATCTACACCCATCACTACCACCGGCACCACTCGGCGCTCCTCGCGGGTGTCGGAGGTGAGCGTCACCTTCAGCGAGTCGACACCGCAGGTGTTGAGGGTGAAGATGCCATTGGCAGTAGTGGGGTCGGGGGTATTCAGCGCTGTCCCCGTACCGTGGCGGTCCCATTTCACACCATCCGAGGTCTCGCCGCTGAAGTTCTTTACGATATTATCCACCTTCATACGGTCGCCCAGGACGAGCGGCTTCACCGACACAGTGGAGGCTGCTGTAGTCTCAAAGTTCTTCAGCCGCGGATAATCATTATCATTATAGGACCAGTAGGTGTCGCCCAGCTGGCTGCGGAGCCCTTCGCCCAGCATCTCGGAAGTGTAAAGGTGGGAGGTGAAAACAGGTAGTTCTTGAGGATAAAGCTGCTTGTCGTTGAAACAAAGAGTGACTGTGTTGCTGGGTAACTGGGTGACTGAGTTGCCGTCGATGTAGGCGGCGTTGTAGCAACTGTGAATTTCGAATTTTGAATTTTGAATGGAGCCTACGAAGGGGCTGACGTTCGTTTCGCCTTTTACTGCTCCAGTATTGTAGCAATTCGAAATTCGAAATTCAGAATTCGAAATTGAACCTACGAGGCCACCGACGCGGCTGTCGCCACCCGTGGCCTTAACAAGACCGTAGTTGAAACTGCGGGCGAGGGCGCCGTCGGCAGAGACGAGACCCACCAGGCCACCGACGGACTGGGTACCCTTGACATCGAAGCCGTTGTAGCAGTCGAACACCTGCGAATAGTAGGCTTCACCGATGAGGCCGCCCACCGCGGTTTGGCCTTGAACGACGGGAGTGGCAGTACTGCTGGAAAGGGTGCCACAGTGGCTGACGGTGCCGTTGCAGAAGCCGGCGAGGGCTCCCACGTGGTCGTGGTTGTCGGCCGAGAGGGAGACATCGTAGAGGAAGAGGTTTTTCACGCGGCCCTGGAGATAGCCGAAGAGACCCCAGAAGTCCAAGTCCTCGCTAGTGTTTATGAAACTGACGTGGACCGAGTGGCCCGCGCCGTCGAGGTAGCCACGGAAAGGATGTTCTTCGGTGCCGATGGGCAACCAGCTATGGTCAGCGTAATTCACATCGTCATCGAAGCGAAAGTAGAAGCCGTCGGCATCTGCGGGGATGGGAGTGGCATCGGTGACCTGTTGATTAGTACTAAGGAAGATTCCATTGGAGTAATAGAACGTCTGGCCCTCTTTGATAAAAGTCCTGAGTTGCGGGAAGCCAACACTGGTTACGACAAGGGGCTGCTGTTCGGAGATGCCGAAGGAGAGCTGCACATAACGGAGAGGGATTCCCTTAACTGTGGCTTTGATGCGCATAAAGTTGCGCATACCCGAGGGAGTGAGGGTGGTTCCCGAAAGAGCGGCTGTGTTGTCGCTGCTCTTAATCTTACTCCATGCGAAGGTGCCCGAAGCAGGGGTGTAGGAAGGCAACGTATAGGAAGTAGTGGGGTTGTAGGACAAATCATAGACATCGCCAATCTGCAACGCCAGTGCCGAGACCTTGCTGACATCGGTGCCGGAGAAGACCGTCAGGCGCGGATACATGCTTTCGGTACCCGCCTCCCAGGGACGACCCGTGAAGGTGACGGCCATCATCTCGGAGGTGGTATGTGCGGTGACACCCGTCACATCCTCCTCGTTGACGCCTTTGTAGGAGCACATCTGCTTGTCGTAATGGAGGTCGTGGTAACACTGAGTGGCTGAGTGACTGGGTGACTGAGTGACTGAGTAACCGATGACGGCGCCGGTCATCGAAGAGCCTTCGACCCAACCAGCGGAGTAGCCGTAGGCGAAGCTGCCGCCCTGGGTGAAATCGAGGATACCGGCCATACCGCCCACCTGGGCGATACCCTTGACGATACCGGTGTTGTAGCAGTCCTCCACTGTCCACTGACCACTTTCCACCTTACCTACGATGCCACCCACAAAGTAGCGACCCATCACCAAACCGCTGTTGAAGCAACTGGACACTGAACACTGGCCACCGGCCACTAAACCCACGATACCGCCGACGTAATCGTCTGACTTCGATTCGCAAACAGTACCCGCGTTGAGGCTGTTGCTGACGCTGGCGCCCTCGGTGCAGAGGCCCGCGATGCCGCCGATATAGTTGCCCTCAGCGATGATGGTGCCCAAGTGCTCACAACCGTCGATAATACCGTCATCCATCTTGCCCACAACACCGCCGATATAGTCGCCTATCGAAGGAACCCGGCTCTGTTCGTCCACATAGCAGCTGCGGATTTCCGACTGCGTGCCGTTGGAGTAACCGGCAATGCAACCGACGTAGGACATAATGGATTTATTGTACCTGTTGTTATAGGCGGTGTCGGCACGGAGGATGCCGTTGTGGTTGTAGCCCACGATGCCACCGACAGTGTCAATGGTGATGCCGGGGTTAATAGCCAAGTGCGAGCGGCAAGAGTCGATAGTGCCGAAATCGTTGTAGCCGCAGATGCCGCCGAAACAGGAGCCGTGGGTATAGGTGGGGTTTTCGATTTGGGTCATATCTGTCTGGCAACGGATGATGCGACCGTAGTGGTTGGTGCCGCAGATGAAGCCGAGGTTGCGGCCACTGATAGCAGAAAGCCTGCTAGGGCTATGGTAGTTACTGCCGACATCTTGAGTTATGAAACAGTTGCGGATGGTGCCGCTGTTGTTGTATCCACAGAGAATGCCGCGGTGGTCGCCCGTTGTATTATGGTTGGTGATGGCACCAGCAATGGTGAGGTTCTTCACCGTGCCGCCGTAGATATAACCGAAGAAGCCTTGGTTATCGTTTCCCGGAATGATGAAATTTTTGACGGTGTGGTTGCCGCCGTCGAAATGGCCAAGGAAGGGACGATTCTTGGTACCGATAGAGGTCCACAGGTTAAGGACATTGTACTGTTGCCCACTACTTGTAGTGCCATGGAAAGCAAGGTCGACATCGGCTGTCAGCTTGAAGTAGAGGTTGCGGCCACCATCGGTGATTCTTACATATTGAGAAGTGTTGTAGGAACCGGAAGTGAAGAAGGTTTGTGTGGCACTGTTGTAATAACCCGACCCTTGGTTAATGATGGTGCGGAATCTCGTTAGCTGTAAACTGTCTTTGATAATGATCGGATTATCCTCGGTGAGGTTCACCCACAGTTGCACCTTTCGGTAAACAGGATCGTTGGTACCAGCACCCTTGAAACCCAACGTGATAAAGCCCTGAGCAGGATGATTGTTGGTGTTGGGGATGGTGACGGTGATCAGGTTGTTGCTGGGAGTCGTCCCTATCGACACACAATTGCTGCCGCCCACACGTTGCCAGCTGCCGCCATCGGCATAATTCAACGTGAATTGGTGCGAAACCGTATTGTAGGTCTCTTGATCATTCAGTTGGGCCCTCATGGCAGAGGCATTGGAGAAGGTGGTGTTGAGGCTGCGGATGCCTTGCAATTGGGGGTAATAGTTGTCACTATAATACCATATATTAGTACTGGCGTTTTCGCCCCAGAAGGTACTATAAAAATCGTCGTTCCCCGTTCCCATCATATCAGCGGTAGGCATTCCTTCGGCCACGCCCGTCTGGTCGCTGCCGTCGCTGCCCTTTGCGGTCGACATCTGATTGTCGTAGCAACATTTTAGGATTGTGCCATTCCCCTGCCCGGCGATGCTGCCGAGGTGTTCGCCGGTGGAGCGCACAGTGTTGCTGACGTAGCAATACTGCGGTGCACCCTCGCCGCAGATGCCGCCGACATATTTGCGGTTCTCACCATTCACGATACCGGCGTTGTAGGAAAGGGTGACTGAGTGGCTGGGTGACTGAGTGGCTAAGTAGCCTACGAGGCCGCCGACGTAGGTGTCGGCTAAGGTGTTGCCCGGCAGGGCGGTGACGATACCGGTGTTGAGGCTGCTGGTGACGTTCGTGTTGCGTCCGCTGATGCCGCCGATATAGGGACAATCGGCCTTACCGGTGATGTCGCCCGCATTGGCGGAGTTCTTCACATTGCCGCCCTCGGCGATAAGGCCGCCGACACATTGGATACCCATGACATCGACGTAGTTGAAGCATCCGATGATGCTGTCGTTTGCGGTCAATGAGACACCGGCGATGCCGCCGACGGTGGCACCGTACAAGTTGTCGCTTGTATTATTAAATTTTTTGACGGAGCAGTTCTCGATGCGACCACCGTTGAGAATGGCGCAGACGGCACCGGCAGTGTCGGCACCGACAATGGTTTCGACAGTGATGTTAAGGTCATACACCTTGCCCGTAAGGGTGCCGAAAAGGCCGACCACAGGCCGGGTTGAACTAAGTCGGGTGAGGGTATGGTTATTGCCGAGGAATGTGCCCGCGAACCGTTTCGTGCCGATAGAGATCCAGTTGGATGTGATATCATACAGGTTGATGTCGTTGGTAAGGCTGAAGACGATGTCCTGCACATAATGCGGAAGGAGATAATCTTTATAGATCACCATGTAGTTCCCGTTCACGATGCTACGCAGATTATTCAGATCATGAAAGGTTTCAACCGTCATTGTGTCGGACAGCGGGAGATGGTCTATCGCTGTGCGAGGAGTGCAAGCGGCGATGGCGGACAAGCGGGCGGACGAGCTGTCGGTCCAGCGCAGACGGGGGTAACGTCCCTCCTCGTAGATCCAGTCGTCGTCGCCCATATACTCGCACACAAGGGCTTCGGGACCGATGAAGTAGCGCGTGGCCACCTTGGTCGCCCCTTCGCAGACGGGATTGACATGGTAGTCGTTGTAAAACGTCGTATTCGCTGATTCCACCTCATCTTGAGTGCCCGTAAGCACACCAGCGTTGTAGGAATGGGTAACTGAGTGACTGGGTGACTGAGTGGCAAAGAGGGCGACAATGGGGTGTACTTTGTCGGAGGCGGTGATGTCGCCGGTGTTGAAGCAACGCTCGATGCGGCAAGTGGTGGCGTTCACATAGCCCACCATGCCGGCGGCATTGCCGGTGGTATTGGTGACAGTGCAACTGTTGAAGCAGCCGACAATCGCGATACTGTCGACCGGATCGTTAGCGGTGCCTACCTTTCCGATGAGGGCGGCGCAATCCGTACCGTTGAAGGTGATTGCTTGAGTGTTTGATTGTGTTATCGCTTGAGTGCTGTAGGTGACGGCGCAGTTCTCGATATGACCGCCCTGAACATTCGTAGCCAACGCGGCCGACGAGCCGCCGCAGCCGGTGATGTTCGGGTCTTCGATGACAAGGTTCTTGATGTCGCCCTTGGAGTGGATGAAGAGGGCGCGGTCGGTGCCGTTCGTCATCGTGAGGTTCATCAGCTTATGGCCACGGCCGTCGTAAAAGCCTGTGAAGCAGGTGTCTGCATTCTTGCCGATGGGAACCCAGTTGCCCGCAGCGGTGAGGTCGATGTCGGCGGTCTGTATCCAGTGGATATGCGGAAGAGAGTCGTGAGGAATCAGGAAGCGGTGGTAGACGAAGTCCTTGTTGGCGTTGATGCCGTCGCGGAAGGCGAGGAAGTCTTCCAGATTGCTGATGAGGAAAGGGTTCTCGGCGGAGCCGACGTAGGGGGGAATATTGACCACCGCGTCATAGTAGCGGGTGCGCCCTGCCACCTCTATGGTTAAGCGCACCACACCTTGCTTTTGCAGATAGACGTTCCAACTATTGTCGGGCGCATAAAACTCTCTGCGGACAGCATCGGGCCAGAGATTGTCAAGGGTCCACGTAGCCTCCAGGCTGTCGCACAGTTTCCACAACACGAACGACTCGGTTAGGTCGGAGAGTTTCATGTGCTGGCGCTCTTGGTCGTTCATGTTATTGATTGTACTTTGGCCGTTGCCATTCGGTTTCATGAAGACATCGAGAAACGCGAGGGTGGCAATCACAATGGAATCTTGGGGGTAATCCAATTCGAGGCGGTAGGTGACATTTATCGGATCGTTGAATGGATCCGGGTAGGGGTACATATTGCACAGATAGGTGTTTTTCCACAAGCTGGGTTTCTGGTTTTTGATGTCGAAATACATCATGCTGTAATAGGTCATGTCGTAGGTGCTGAGGGCCGCGGCGCCACGATTGTCCCGCCAATCTGCCGGAACCAATGTCGACCCCGGAATTGACGGAAGGTCGCTCAGCTGCCAGTCGAAGTAGCAGGTGTCGACGCGGATGCTGTCGGTGGCCGGGTCGTAGCTGTTGTCGTCGTTGGGGTCGAGCGTGTAGCCGTAAATGCCACCCACATGGTGGGCCGCAATATCTACGTCCGTGCCGATGCCGCCGTTGGTGGGGTTCGCCCCCGAAAGGGCCACGCCGACCATATCGGTGGTGCGGACAATCATGCTGGAATAGTTCTGGCGCACGGTGCCCTTCTCCACCTTGCCGACCAAGCCGGCGACATAGTCACCGGAGCAATCGAGATGTCCGGAAGCGAAGCAGACGCTGACTTCGGGCAATGTTCCCGAATATTCCGTCATCAGTCCGATGAGGCCGCCCACGTTGTTGCCACTTGTGCGGATGCTGCCCTCGAAGAAACTGTTGCTGATATGTCCTCCCGAGAGTTCGCCCACCATACCGCCGATGTTGCTGGCACCTCCCTTGACGTAGGAATTGACGATACCGAGTTTTTCGACGTGTGCATCCCCCTCCATCTTCGAGAAAAAGCCCACACTCACAGTGCTTTCCGGACGGTCGATATACATACCACTGATTGTATGAGTTTCACCAAGTAAATGGCCTTTGAACACGCCCGTCTCGGGCCAGACCGTCCATGCCAGGTTAATCTCGCCGTCGCAGGCAGCCACATTCCCCTGGTTGAGGGTGATGTCGCGCATCAGTACGAAGTAGACACCTTCGCCGTGGGCGGGAATGGTGTTGTAACTACCGCTCTCCGGGACCGTCGTCACACAGATTTTGTTGTCATAGTCGTAGTAGAACTGGTTGCCGGTAGCGAGGCAGTTGGCAAAGGCTATAAGCTGCTCCTTGGTGCGGATCCGGTAGGCGTTGGATGCTGTTCCATCACCCTGGGCAAAAGCATTAACACCATAGAAACAACACATTAGAACGACCGCAACACGCGTCAAAATGGGTAAAACTTTCCTTTTCATCTCACTACTGTTTATTTTCGTTTTCTTTTTCTTTCAGGTCGCCGGAATAGGGCCAATAGGTCTCCTCGGGGTGGTTGCGGCGGTAACGCCAGGCGCGGACAATGCTCCATGCCAGGCCACCGAGGGCCACGGCGCCGAGGGAAAGAAGGATGATTAACTTTGTCGTCATATCTGTTTTTAACTTTTTTTACTTCGTAAAAAATTTGCTGTAAAATCGGGTGCAAAACGGGTGCAAAAATAGTAACTATTTATAAAATAGATTTTCCTCTAGCAAAAAATTCCACCAGAGGAAAATTATTTTCCACGAGAGACAAACTTTTTCCTGCCAGAAGAAAAGCCCCCTACCCCGTACCAACGACCTATCATCCCCCTACCAACACCCTACCAACTCCTACCATGGTAGGAGTTGGTTAGGCTTTTATAACTGGTTTATAGGTACTTGTGATTAGGAGACTCTGTAGCTGGACGGAGTCGCTTTTCCTTGGGCTTTGAAGGCTTTGGCCATGGAGGCTTGAGAGGAGAAACCGCAGCGCTCGGCGATGTCGGCCAGACGGCAATCGGAATCCTGATGGATAAGACTGATGGCGTAGCGCACACGGTGTTGAGAAATCATGTCGTAGAACGACGAATAACCGCAGCGACGGATGGCCTCGGCGAGGTACTTGCTGTTGGTTCCCAGTTGCGAGATGAGGGTGTCGCTGGTGATATGTGGCTCGGTGAAGATTTTATCCTCTGAAAGCAGGTTCTCAAGGCGTTGGGCGAGGTCGTCGAAGCGAGAGTCAACGAGGTGATGTTTCTCGGAACTATCTGGTTCTATGGAATCTTCGGAATCTTCGGAATTATCCGAAGCCGACACTTTTCGCCAAGGATTGAGCGTCAGGATGCAAAACCAGACACTGGTCCCGATGAAGAGGAGGTCGCGGCCGAACTTCACCCAGGGATTATCGGCATAGAAATTGATGGCTAACAGTATGAGTACCAGCGTGGGAACCCAACGGATGAGGTTGGCGAAGCTTACGGGGAAGTCGTCGCTGTCGGCATAGCGGTCCTCGTTGGCGCGGCGCACGGCAGCCCTGATTTTCAGTGCCATCCTGATTGAACGCCAGAAGTATAGGAGGAAGATGATGCTCACGGCGCCCACGGCCGAATTGCGCCACCCATCGGGCATGTGGATGAGTCCGACAGCCTGTAAGAACATCGGCACAAGGACGAGGACGGCCGGAAGGAAAACCCAGTGGTCGTGGATTTTATGCTTGACCGTGGGGAAGAAATAGCCCTCGCACATGATGAGCATCTGGATGGAGAAGAAGAGGAGCGAAAAGGCGTTGACATAGAGCAGCGCATCGCTGTCGCCTATCTGTAGAAGATACGGAATCTCAAATAGTTGCAGCAAGTAAATGACACCCACAGAGCGCTGGGCGGGGAAAAGCTCATGGAAATGCTCGCGGTAGGCATGAGGTTTGTAGAACCACTTGAGCAGCCAGCTGTAGAGGTGCGTGACGATGAACGCCAGATTGGCAGAGAAGAGGATTTGATATGTCGCATCGGGCGTTATCATCATGGAATCAGCTATTTAGACCTCTTGAACAGCCGTGCGAAGAACTTGCGCCAGGAGGAACCGTCGAAGAAGGACGAGTCGGTGGTGGCCTGGAGCGTGAGGACAATGCCGATGGGCAACATGACAAGCGATGAAATCCACATGCCCTCGGGACCCATGGCCGACTCGCGGACGGCCTTCTCGGCAATCATACCCACCACATAATAAAGCACAAAGAAGCCCACCGAGGCCACCAGGGGAAGGCCCAAGCCGCCCTTGCGCACGATGGATCCGAAGGGGGCACCGATGAGGAAGAGCAGCAGGCAGGCGATGGAGAGGGTGAACTTGCGGTGCCACTCGATGTAATGGCGATTGATGTATTCGCGGTCGGAATCAAGTAGTTCCGCATACATGGAGGCATCCTGGCGGGCACTGATGGCGGCATTGCGGGCATGCAGGTAGGCGCTGCGGCGCTCGCGCGGCTCGAGGGTGGAAATAAAGGTCTTGGGAGTGACAGGCTCAGCAGCATGAAGGAGGGTGTCAGACTCAAGATAGCTGTTCCAGGCATGGAGGTTTATATGAATATTGCCAAGATACTGTTCCAAACGCTCCTGGTATGCCTTCTCGAGCTGGGTGATGGAGGTGTCGAGCTGATTGATATTCATCATCTGGTAGCTGCCCTTGAAATTCTCCTCGACGCTACGGTTGTAGACAAAGGAGGAGATGTCGAAGTTGATGGACTGCTGCTCGAATCCGATGGAGGTGAGGGGGCGCTTGCGATGGTTGTTGCCCGAGGAGTTCTCGGAATAGGAATAGCCGTCGAAGAGCGTGAATTTGAGGTACATATTGTCGGGAGAAGCCTGCATGACACCACGCTTGGCAACAATGACATTGGTCTCGTTCATGCCCTTGGAGTGGTCGTAGATGAGGACATCCTGGAGGGTACGGCCGTCGCGCCCTTTGCCACCCACACGGATAACATAGCCGTCGAAGTCCTTGTAGTATTCACCCGGACGGATATTGACAGCGGGTTTCTTGTGGGTGATGTCGTAGAGGGTCATGCGGTATTTGAGCATGGCGGTGGGCATCACGTTGTTGGCGAAATAGAAGGCCATTCCAGTAAGCAGGAATGCCACGAAAGCCATGGGCATCATGGCACGGCGCACGGAGATGCCGCCGGCTTTCATGGCCACCAGCTCGTATTTCTCGCCAAAGTTGCCCATGGTCATGATGGAGGCGAAAAGGACCGCTATGGGCAAAGCCATGGGGACGAAGGTGGCGGAGGCGTAGAGCAGCAGCTCGGCAATGACGCTGAAGTCGAGACCCTTGCCGACGAGATCGTCAACATACTTCCAGACGAACTGCATGAGCAGCACCAGCACCGAGAGGGTGAAGGTGAGCACCAGCGGGCCGATAAATGAGCGGAGTATGAGACGGTCTATCCTTTTCATTCAGCGTTTAGAATTTGCCCGAGAGCCATCGCCACAGGTCGTTGCCGTTGGCCAAAATCATGAGCGCCAACAGGAGGAACATGCCGACACTTTGGGCATAGGAAAGGAATTTGTCGGAGGGTTTCCGGCGGGTGATTATTTCCCAGAGGGTGAAGAGGATATGTCCGCCATCGAGACCCGGGATGGGGATGATGTTCATGAATGCGAGGATAAGGGCCAAGAGGGCGGTGAGGTTCCAGAAGGCATGCCAATCCCAGTGGTCGGGGAAGAGGTCGGCCATAGCGCCGAAGCCACCAAGGTTCTGTACGCCGTTGGAAGAGAAGAGCATCTTCAGACCCGAGACATAGGTGGCAAGGGTCTCCCAACCGTGGCTGATGCCGCGGGGGATGGCCTCCCAGAGGGTGTAGTCGATGTGGTTGACGAGAGAAGGGAAAAGGATGGCAAGGTCGTTCTGGCACTGAACACCGAGCTTGCCCTGGTCGTTGACCGTGACAGGCAGGGAATCGAGGGCACCATTGCGATAGAATCCCACCATGATGGTGGCACCGGCCTTCTCGGCAAGAACGGGCGTAATGTCCTGGAAGACGTTGAGCGGCTGGCCGTCGATGCTGACGACGCTGTCGCCCGGCTGCATGCCAGCGCGTTCGGCAGGTGAACCCGTGACGAAAGACTTGACGACGAAGGGCGTACGGGGGTACATGAGCTGTTTGGTACGCTCCTGGGTGACACGCTCGGCCAGATGGCCGCTGAGGGTGATGGTGAAAGCGCTGTCGCCACGGCGCACGGTGACCTCGCGGGCATCGCCGAGGAGGAGCAACTTATTGGCCACAGTGTAGTCGTCGACCAGCGAGTCGTCGATGGCAGTGATGATGTCACCATGATGGAAGCCCTCGTCGAGCATCACCTCGTCGTATTGGAAACCGTAGGTGGCGTTGTGCATGGGGAGGCGGTCCTCGCCCCAGTGGGCAAAGATGGCACCATAGAGGAGCAGGGCGGTGATGAAGTTGACCAGCACACCGCCGCTGATGATGCAGAGGCGTTGCCAAGCGGGCTTGGTGCGATATTCCCAAGGCTGGGGTTCGGCCTCAAGGTCCTTGGCATCCTTGGTCTCGTCAATCATGCCGGCGATGTCGCAATAGCCTCCCAGGGGTATCCATCCGAGACCCCAGAGGGTGTTGTCCTGATCCTCGGGACGGAGGTTCTTCTCGTCCCACGAATCGGGGGTGGTAGCGTTGAACCAAAGGAAATGCCACTTACCGTCGAACTTCTTGGCTTTGAGGATGGAGAACTTCCAATTGAAGAAGATGTAATATCTGCGCACCCGTGTATGGAACAGCTTGGCAAAGAAGAGATGGCCAAGTTCGTGGGTGGCGACAAGAAGGGAAAGGCTGAGAATGAGTGCTAGCCAGTTCATTGATTTCTAATTGTTTTATCGGTTTCAAAAAGGTCTTCTAACGAGGGATTGGCAATGAAGTGAGCCTGTTGCATGGCGACTTCCACATGGTCGGCAATGTCGAGGAATCCGATGCGGCCATCGATAAACTGCTGGACAGCGACCTCGTTGGCAGCATTCATCACACAGGGCATATTGCCTCCGCGGGCGATGGCCTGATAGGCAAGGTCGAGACAACGGAAGGTTTGGCAATCAGGCTTTTCAAAGGTAAGGTTGGGATATTGGACGAAGTCGAGGCGCGGAAGGTGGCTCTCGATGCGTTCGGGGAAAGAAAAGGCAAACTGGATGGGGGTCTCCATGGAAGGGATGCCCAGCTGGGCCTTGATGCTGCCGTCGCGGAACTGTACCATGGAATGGACCACCGACTGGGGGTGAACCAAGACTTTGATGTCGGTAGCCTCGACACCGAAAAGCCATTTGGCCTCGATGACCTCCAGACCCTTGTTCATGAGCGAGGCACTGTCGATGGTCACCTTGCGACCCATGCTCCAATTGGGGTGCTTGAGGGCCTGCTCGAGGGTGACGGTGGCCAGCTGCTCGCGGTTCATGCCACGGAACGGGCCGCCGGAGGCCGTGAGAAGAATCTTGTCGACACCGTTCTCGCCGATGAGGCACTGAAAGATGGCCGAGTGCTCGCTGTCGACAGGCAGAATAGGTACCCGATGGCGCAGAGCGGCGGCGGTGACGATGCTGCCGGCCACCACCATGGTCTCCTTGTTGGCCAAAGCAACAGCATGGCCATGCTCGATGGCACGGAGGGTGGGACGCAGACCCGCGAAACCCACGATGGCCGCCAGAACAAGGTCGATGGTGGTCATCTCCATGAGGTCGGCAATGGCGGCCTCTCCTGCGTATACTTTGATACCGTGGGATTGAAGGGCGTCGCTGACAAGCTCGTATTTGCTCTCGTCGGCAACGGCTACCGCATTGGGGTTGAACTCCAAAGCCTGTTGAATGAGCAAGTCGGCATTGCTACCGGCACAAAGCACTTCGACGACAAAGCGGTCGCGGTGATGTCGGATGACATTGAGTGCCTGGGTGCCGATGGAACCTGTGGAGCCTAGTATGGCAATGCGTTTTGTAGTCAAGCTTATATTATATATAATGTATTATTAGAACGAAATGTATTCCTCGGGATTGACGGGTGCTCCGTTGACCCACATCTCGAAATGGAGGTGCGGGCCGGGTTCGCGGAGACTCGAAGAGCCTACATGGGCAATGGGTTCGCCGGCACGGACAGCATCGCCCTGCCGTTTGAGGAGAGAGCTGTTGTTGCGATAGATGGTGATGACATTACCCGGATGTTGGATGGTTAGGACATAGCCATGGTCGACCGTGAACTGGGCCGAGACAACCGTGCCACCATAGGCGGCATAGACCGTCTGGCCGGCGGTTCCCGCGAGGTCGGTACCCAGGTGTCGTTGCGTGGCATTGAACGAAGAGAGAATCTTGCCCTTGAGGGGTGCGAAGAACAGGTGGGAGAGCGCCGAGGTGCTCTCGGTGGATGTCACGGAGACCGTTCCGCCAGACTTTACCTGATAGCGGTTGTCCTCCTGTTCCACTTCCTGCCGAAGCACGCTGTCGTCAACCGAACGACGGTAGACCTTGGCCAACTGCTGTAGCGAGGCGGTGGAATCGGCCTTGACGGCGTTTGCCTCACTCCCGAGGTCCCGATTGCCAAGGACGGCCTGAATGGTGTTCACCATCCATTCCTGCTCGGAAAGCAGGGTCTCCAGCGAGTCAATCTTGCGGGCGTTGACATAAGTCTGCTCAATCATGGCATCGTTGGTGTAGCCGGGAATCCATTCGCGCAGAGGCGTAAAAGCGATGAGAACGGTGGTGAGGAGGATGAGCGCGATGACAGTGATGCCAACGGTGACAAAAAGGTTGGAACCCGACAGCTGGAAAGAGAATTTCTCCTTGAAAGTGTCGGTGTCCATCACCACAAAACGATGCTTGTGCTTGATGACATCAGTCACGGGTTTGCTCCGTAACCTTCCCCACCATTGTTTTATCTTCATTGGCTTTCTTTATTAAAGTGGAAAGTGGAAAGTGATGCCACGCTTTCGGCGACAGCCCGCTTTCCACTTTCTATTTTCCGCGCTACACTTGTTTAGAAGTGCTCGTTGCGGTTATCCTCAATATTGGCTTTGTCGCGAAGCACTTGGGTGAGCTGGCGCACCTTGTTGCGGTAGCCCTGCTCCATCTGGGCACGGACCATGTCGTTGTCGGGACCTTCAACCTTGGCCTTGCTGTCGACCTGCACCATATAGACGGCGCTGGCGCCCTTGATGGGCTGGGTAAGACCGCTCTGGGTGGCGGCGATGACAGCCTGAACCTTGGGTTCCATGCCAAACTTGCCAAGATAGTTGGCGGAGAAAGCAACACTGTCGAGGGTGTCGACGGTGACGTTCACCTTGGTAGCATAGGCGTTGATATCCTTGGTAACCTTGGCGGCCTCTTCGGCACGAGCCATCAGCAGCTCGGCTTTCTTCTCGCGACGCACATCCTGCTCAATCATGGGTCTGACCTGGTCGAGGGTCACAAAGCCTTTCTTGTAGACATCCTTGAGGGCGGCGATGACATAATTGCCGTCGCACTCATAGACCTGATCGGTAACAGCACCCATCTCGGTCTCCTTGTTGAAAGCCCAACGGATGATTTCGCGGGCACTGGCCACACCGCCGAGTCTCTCGGCCATCATGTTGACGCGGTCGGTACGCATCTGGAGGTTGTCCTGCTGGGCGCTGGCCTCAAACGATTTAAGGGTGCGGTTCTGCGAGGCAAACTTGTGAGCCTGGGTATAGACGGCATCGTTGGTAGCCTTGGAGGGCACAATGGGACGGGTGATAAGGGCCACACGGAATTTCTTGGTGGCAGCGGTCTTGTCGGTAACCTTCACGATGTGGAAACCATAGCCGTCGGGGCGCTCAAAGAGGAAGCTGGTGCCAACAGGAGTGTTGACAATCTGTTCGTTGAGGAGGCCGTAGCCACCATCAAGCTGCCAGTTCATATCGCCTTTGTTTTCACTCTTCTGGGGGTCGTCGGAGAACTGCTCCACGGCCTCCTCGAAGCTCATGCGGTTGCTGTTGACCAAGGCCAGGACGCTGTCGGCCAGTTTCTTGGCCTGCTCCTCGCTGCGGGTGGTAACATTGCTACCAGCCTTGCTGTTGAGGATGACAATGGAGCTAGCACGAAGGCTGTCGGGACGAACGGCGGTGTTCATCACCTTGGCCATCATCCACTCGTTGCCGACGATGGCGGGCTCGATGAAAGTGCCAGGAGCGGCGGCCTCAATCTGGGTGTCAAAGGGAGCCTTGAAGGTACTGGCCTTCACATAGGTGGAGTCATAGCTGCGGTACGACTCGCCATTGACGAAGAAGGGGATTTCTGCATCCTCGATGGTCTGGAACTCGTTCCAGGTCTTCTCAACGGTGGCCTGGATGTCGGCGAGGTCTTGTGCGGTGGGGTTGACAGGGTAGACAAGGAATTCGATTTCACGAAGCTCCTCGGCCACGCGGAACATAGCCTTGTGCTCGTCATAGAATTTCTTGTAGTCGGCATCGGACAGGGTCACCTCGTCGTCGTTGACGCTCTGGAAGGGCATTGCGGCCACGCGGACATTGGAGACCTCCTGGTTGTAGACGGCAACCTTCTCGGCCAGAGCCTTGGGCATATAGAAACCGTTGAGAATCAGGCTGGCATACTTCTGCTGCATGCGGTCTTTCTTGACAGCCTTCTCCAACTCGACCCACTGCATACGCTGGGTGGTGTCCATGCTGGTGAAGTTCTCGAGGGTGCGACGCACGCCCATGGTGTCATAGATACCCGTCTGGGGGTTGGTGAAATACTGGCGCAGATAAGAGTGGATGAACTTGCCGGTGTACATGTCGCCAAGTTCGGCAGGGGTCACTTGCAGACCCAGTTTCTTGGCCTGTTCATCAAAGAGGGTCTCCTCGACAAACTCGCTCCAGACGCTCTCACGGATGCGGCTCTGCATCTCGGAGGGAACCTGGGCGACCTGCTGCTGCATCTTGTAGTTGTTCTCGGCACGCTCCACGAGCTCGTCGAAACGCTGACGCGACATCGTCTCGCCGTTCACTTTACCCATGTCGGGGATACCACGATTGTTCTTGGTCAAATCGCCAAGGATGAAGGCGATGATAGCAACGCCAACGAGGGCAACGGCAATCCACGAATGCTTTCTAATACTTCCGATAATTCCCATTTTGTTAGTTTGTTTTTTAGCGCACTAGGTGCTTTAATTATTATTATTTTTACTTATTATTTTCTATTATTTAAGTGTGCAAAGGTACAAAGAAATTAATTTGTGGAAAAATTTTTTTTCTCACCCAACACCCAATTACTATGTAAAACACATAGAATCAG
>DECD01000024.1:116782-131220 GCA_002349055.1 Bacteroidales bacterium UBA2939
GGATGACATCTAACGGCTTCGACTCAAAAATTGAAAGAAAACGGAAGGAGGCTCGCCACACTTGGGAAAACCCTCACACGACCTCCGTCGAGGTAACAGATAACACGCAACGGAAAACCTTGGGCATGTTCGTATTCCGACAGCACCTGACGGCAGGCTCCGCAGGGCGACGCTTCGCAGAATTGCCCCTCCTGGTTGCGCCCCACAATAGCCAGTGCCTCATAGTCGCGACAGTGCGGATATTGTGCCGATGCGGCAAAGATAGCCGTGCGCTCGGCACATAACCCCGAGGGGTAGGCCACATTCTCCTGGTTGCTTCCTGCAACCACAGTGCCATCCTTCAACCGCAGCGCAGCTCCCACATGGAAGCCCGAATAGGGTGCATAGGCCCCTTCCGCGGCTTCGATGGCCTGCTGCATCAGCCCACAATCCTCGCAGGACAATTCCTCCAGCGAGTCATACTCCTGATAATCAATTACGACAGTCTTATCCATAAAAAAACATTTTCCGCTGCAAAGTTACGACCTTTTTCGCAACTTTGCAAGCGGAAAATGCGGGAATGGAATTTATCGGACAGTTATCTCTTTACAATCTTGCTCACCATGCCCTCGATGCGGAGCATATAGACACCGCTTTGGAGCGCGCTGAGGTCGAGTGTGTTGTTGCCCTCGTTGAGCGTGTAGGCGGCCATTCGGCGACCCGAGAGGTCGTAAAGCACAGCCTCGACTTTACGGTTCACGCTAACGTTGACATAGTCGGCTGTCGGGTTGGGCCAGAGGGCTTCAACCGTAGCCATAACGTCGTCGATACCGGTATTCTCTGCGAAGTTGGCAACGAACTGCATGTCGGCAGTGACCGTGATGGTACGCACCGAGTCGGTTACGCCGTCGTTCCAGTCAACGAAATGATAGCCTTCGTTGGCCACAGCCTTGATTTCGATGACGGTACCCTCGGCGTAAGTGCCTGCACCAATAACAGTTCCCCAGGCAGAGTTGTTGGAAGAGAGAGCGACTGTGTAGTAGGTAACAGCCGTATCGTTCGCAGCAAAAGTAGCGGTGAGGGTGGTGTCGCTGGTGACGAGGATGCTGATAGAAGCCGTTATCTCTCCATTGCTCCAGCTCACGAAATGGTAGCCCTCATTGGGCGAGGCGGTAAGGACAACCTGCGAGTTCTCAGCGTAAGAGCCACCGCCAGTAACGCTGCCCATGGTGGAGTCATTGGTGTTGACGGCGACCGTGTAGTAGTTGACACCTGCTATACGCTCATAGATAACACCCACGCCGGTAAGATCGTAGCCGCTGCTCTCGAAAGGAGTGGGCCAGGGATCATTGATGATGTTGCCATACTGGTCACGAGTGCCATACTGCGGGTCGATGCAACCAACGACGTCAACAACGCGGACATAGACAATGGAGTCGATGTCGATGCCTGTACTGTCTCTAAGCTCCTCAAGATCAAACGGAGTGCCATAGCCAATGCGGTACTTACCGGCAAGGTTATTGAGGTTGGTAGGATCGGTCTGTCCGGCGTTGCCCAGCTGGGTCTCTGTTTGGGTGAGGCAGGTGGCGGGGAAACGCACAAAACGCTCACCGTCAGAACTCACCTCGACGAAAGCCAGCTCGAGGCTGTTATCGCTGAAGCCGTTCTCAAAGACTGCGAAGTCGGGGCCCTCACCGTTGCGGATAGGATTGGCAAAGGTGACCAAAGCCGAACCGCCATCGCCAAGGCTGACAACATCAAAGACATCGTTCAGCGTGGCCATACCGATGGCATTGCTATCGGCGCCGGTACTTGCCACACCAAGGCTGGGGTCTGAAATCTTTTTAGGACCGCGGGTGACGCTCACGCCTGTGGCCCAAGCCACAAACGCACTGCTGTCGGCCTTGATGGCGGTGCATCCTTCGGTACCCACAGCGCCACAGAAGGAACCGGGCTGCGGAGGCTCAGGAGTGACGGGAGTGTGGTTTGTCGTGTCGGGAATAGTGACAGGATAGATAGTGTAAGGCCAAACATAGGTGTAATCCATATAGGTACCCATGTCGGTGCTATCGGTAACGACGGCAACGCTGAGGTCGCCCCACTTGTAGAAGTCACCGTTGTGCAGCACATCGCCGAGACCCCAGCCGCCCACATGGTTGATCAGGCTCCACCAGTAGTTGCCGGGGGTGATGCCGAGGGTGTCGGTCATACCAGCAGCGGTGTCGATATAGTTGATGTCGTTGATGAATCCGGAAGCAACGTAACTGAAGCGCGGGTCAACTGCGGCAATGTCATCCATCATCTGCTGTGCGGTGACGGTGGTCGATTCAAAGCGGTAGCCCCAAGCCAACGCAGTGTCGGCCCAGTTGACGGCCATTACCACCTGGTTCTCACCATGGCCCACCCAGAAGAGGATATCGCTGGAATCAATGGTGGCATCAATGGCAACGGGAGGTTCGGGCGTTACAGTGTCGATGGGAGAAGAAGCAGTGTCCAAAGCAACCACGAGGTTATCAATGCCACAGTAGTAGTTGGAGGGATAGTCACCCGTATGAGCTGTATCGGTACTCATCCAAAGGAAGGTGAGACGGGCAGCGGCAGGGATTCCCTCATGTTGAGTGAATCGGATGGTGTCATTGTGAGTAACGCGGTAGTCGGCAAGAATGGTGTCGAGAGCGACAAAGTCAGAAGTGTCGTTCACAATGTAGCCAACACGGAGTTCGGCCCCACTATGGAGAGTAGTACGATGATTGAAGGTGAGCATTGTCTGTCCCAAAGACTGGTTGAATGCGGGCAGGACAGCATAGCGTTTGGTACCATACTTGTGTACGTTATTGATGGCACTCTCATACGTGCCGTCATAACCTTGGCAGACGATGAATGCCAGATAGGGATTGCCAACTTCCATGCAACCATAGTTGTTGGTGCTGGTGGCGTAGCCAATGCCACCAAAATAGATGGAAGCAGTAGCAGTGGTATCATAATTCTGGTGGAAACGGCCGTTGCCAAAGAGGCTCCAACACTCAGGCACCGGAGCACCGGCATAGTAGACCCTCATGCTCTGGTCGTCGGTGTAACCAGAGAAGTCCATCTCATACGGCAAAGTATGAACCGTAGAACACAGCGTGTCAATGGGCTGAGGTTCAGGTGTAATGGCCGGCGGGTTGACGGGCACTACCTCGCTGAAATCATAGAGGCCACTGGTGGAAATCTGCATAGTGTCACCAGACCAAATGCTGTATTCCTCAAGTTCGCTACCGGAAATGGCATCGATGTCACCGAAGGAAGTGAGGCAGCGCACCACAATATTGGAAGTATTGGTCTGCGAAAGCGAAAGGTCGCCCTCAGTGAAGGAGATGGAACTGATGTTGTAGGGAGTACTCATGTAGTAGCTCACCTGATAATCGAAACGAGGATCGTATGTATCGATGGAATCGAGCAGATCGATGGGGGATGGGTAGTAATCCTCGTCGAAGTGGACACCCCAGGCGAGAGACACGCCGTCCTCTTCCCAGGCAATTTCGACGATGGCGCTGCTCTCTCCGGTACCCACCCAGTAACGGATACTGTCGGAAACATTGGTAGTGTCGGAAACCGGCACACTGACGGGATGAATGGTGTAAGGCCAGACATAGGTGTAATCCATATAGGTACCCATGTCGGTGCTATCGGTAACGACGGCAACGCTGAGGTCACCCCACTTGTAGAAGTCGCCGTTGTGCAGCACATCGGCGAGGCCCATGCCGCCCACATGGTTGTACAGGCTCCACCACCAGTTGCCAGGGGTGACGCCAAGGGTGTCGGTCATGCCGGCAGCGGTGTCAATATAGTTGATGTCGGTAATGTAGCCAGTGCCCGTGTAGCTGAAGCGCGGGTCGGCAGCGGCGATGTCGTCCATCATCTGTTGTACGGTGACGGTGGCGGTGCTGAAGCGGTAGCCCCAAGCCAACGCCGTGTCGGCCCAGTTGACGGCCAAAACCACCTGGTTGGAACCCTCGCCCACCCAGTAGAGAATATCGCTGGCGGCGATGGAGGCATCTTCAGGCGTGGGGATGATAGGAGTAGTGGTGTCGGGGACGGCAACCATGAGGTTGTCGATGCAGAAGTCGTTGTCAGTACCTCTGACGGTGCTCTCGGCATAGAAAGCCAGACGGACCACCTGTCCAATGAAGGCGGAGAGAGAAATATTGGCATGAGAGACGGTGTTGGTCACCGAGGCCAGAGCATAGTCGTCACGCTCGGTGTCGCTACCCCATTTGGCGAGAGGTGTCCAAACCGAGTCATCGGTGATAGCCAGCACAACAAAGCGGTCGTCGTCAAAACCAGCTCCTGTCTCAGGAGCACTGGTTTCGCCATATGCGGTCAGCATATAGTCGAACGACAGCTCGGCATCCTCGGTAAGGTTGAGTTGAGGGGTAACCAGCCAATACTTGATTGAAGTACCATAGATATTGATCTTCACATGCGAAGAACCGTCGAAAGCAGTGGTCGAGCGGGTCCAGCCGCTAGTGGTACTGGTCAGGGATGCGCTGTTGGTGGAATCAACATAGATTCCACTGTAGCGGTTCCAGCAGGAAGAAAGCTGGTTCATATTGGTGATGTTGTCGAAGTTCATGCTCCACGGCAGGGGCATGGGGGCGCAGGCGGTGGCAAAACTCGTAGTGCGGGCATCGGTGGGGTTGCCCCAGCAAATGCTGCGGATGTCGACTGTGTAGTTGGTGCTGGGAGTGAGACTCGTCAAAGCATAGGTGGTCTCACCCGTGACGGTGGCGCTGTCGACATTGGTACCGTCGCTCCAACGCACGATGTAGGTACCGGCCTCGCTGGGATCGGTCCATGTCAAGTCGGCACCATAGGCCGTGACGGTGTCGACAGTGAAGGTAGCAGGACGGTTGCAGCTGCTCACGGTGTCAACAACCAAGCTGTCGATGTAGCTGGTGATAGCGGTGGTACCGGTGCTGGTCTGCATAATAGTGATACGATTGCCAGTGCCAATGTAGCCACTCAGCTCCACTTCGAACTCATTCCAGCCAATCTCAGTAGGAGTGAGTGTGGCCAGACGGGTAAAGGTGGTGGTGTCGGCAACACTGTCGCTGACGCCGACAGCAACTTTTACTTTGCTTATGTTGTAGGTTGTGCCGGTATACTTATAGAAGAAACGCACTTTCAAATCGGTAACGCTGGCCTCGAACTCGGGCAGGTAGGCCACGGAATATTCCTTGATGCCATTGCTTGTACCTTTGGAGTACATCTTGAGTGACTTGAAGCCGTTGAGAGCATTGCCCGAACCACTGGCGCAATAGGGGTAGTTGTTGGTTACGAGGCTGCTGGAAGAGTTGTTGTACAGGCGGTTCCAGCAACGGTTCATGCCTTGCGACTGGGTGGCGGTCCAGTTCTCGAAGTTCTCCACAAAAGGAACTTCCGTCACCGGAGCGCAGAGGGTGCTGACCGAGATGGTGAGGGGCAGCGTGAGGGTGCCGTCGCTACAGATGGACACCACCTGGAGCTGATAGTCGGTCGAGGCGGCAATGTCGCTGACGGTAGTCACAGTGTCGTAGAAGTCGGCACTGTCAGCGCTGGTCTCCGAGACGAGATAGTAGCGATAGTGGTTGACCAACGTGGGGTCGGCAACGTGGAGGGTGAAGCCATTTGTGCCGATGTTGTCCACACTGATGCTTTGGGCGCGGACGCATGCGGGCATGTCGTGAACATCGATTTCATCGATATACCATGACTTGGCCGAGCCACCCGAGGGGAGGTAGCGCAGGGCAATGCGGGCACCGGTGGGAGCGTCGAGGAAGGTGTTGGCGCACAAGTCGTAGCCATTGGCAAACTGGACGCAGGGATAGTTGCCCACAGCAACGAAGGTGCTGCTGTCGTCGGCATCGGTCACATAGCCCACCTGAAGGGTACCGCCGAAACTGCCGGTCTCGGAGGGACGTGCCATGAAGCTCATCTCGAGGGTGTTGATTTCCTGTTCCAGCTCGGGCAGCACCACGAGGTCGCGCGAGTCACTGTTATTACCATAGATACGCAACGTGTAGCCGTCCTCGCCATAACTATAGGTGGAACTCTGCGTCGGGGTGAAGAGCTCCAGACGGTCGAGAATGCGGCCTTTGAGGAATCCCCAACAGGGCAACGTGCTGTCGGTCACAGGATATCCGTAGCCATTGGCAACATCCACAAACTGGCTGAAATCCTCATGGTAGGGAATGGCAATGGGACCGCAGGCGGTACGGAAAGAGGTCTCGGTTGTTCCGGTAGTAGTGTCGGAGCAGAGGGTCTTCACATTGACCACATAACGCGTGTTGGGAAGCAAATCGCTGAGGGTGTAGGTGTCGGTGTAGATCTCCACACTGTCCTCAGCCACATATATCATATAATGATTAGAGCTGTTGGGGTCGGTAATGGTGAGGGTGGCCGACGAGGCGGTAACATCCGAAACCAGCACCTGAGAGGGCTTGACGCACGACGGAAGTTCCTCGACAACAACATTGTCCAGATAGGCGGGGCCGTTGTCGTTCGAGCGCAAGGCCAGACGGCCGGAAGAGAATCCAGCAAAAGTCACGTCGAAATGTGTCCAGCCGTTGCCGTCGGGCAAACAGGTGGCGACAGGGGTGAAGGTGGAGTCGGTCATGTCGATGACACCGGCCTCGAAACCATGGCGGTTGGTCGACAGTACATCGAAACTGAGCTGCAACTGGTTGGGAGTGTCCTCAAACAGAGGAAACACCAAAATGGTCGGAGAAGAAGGGCGGCTGCTCACATAGAGGCATTTGCCGCCAGCAGGATTGACCGACGAAGAACTGTTGATATAGGGGTCGGAAGTACTGTAGGGATTGATAAGGTCCCAGCAGAAGACATTGTTGGAGAAGAAGGCCGCGGCTGTGGAATAGGTCGAACCGGTGCCCGACTGGAAGTCTTCGCTCCAGGGCAGGTCGGCATGGGCATAAGTCACACAGGGGGTGCGGAAAGTAGTGTTGAGCTCGTTGGTCTGTGTGCCATCGGAGCAATTGGAGACCATCGTCACTTTGTAAGCGGTATTGGCGATGAGGCCGTTGAACGTATGAGTCGAGGTGGTGACGACAACGCTGTCCACCAGCGTCGTACCGGATAACAGTTTGAGGGTGTAGTTGTTGACATTGGCGGTGTCGTTCACCGTCACGTCGACAGAGGAGGTCGTGATGTTCGACACGCTGACGCTCTGCGCACGGGGACAACTGGCCCCGGCATTGGGGTCGGTGGCAGCGGTAGCGGTGGTCAGAGTGAACATACAGCTGCTGCTAATCTCCATCACATCGCCGTCGGCCACAGCCTGGGTGCCATAGGCACCGGCATAGCCGCCGTTAAGGGTATAGCACCAATAGCTGGCCGAGGAACCCGAAATCAGGTTCCCGTCGTTGTAACCGATGTTGGTCACAAAACCCGAACTGATGGCGTAAGCCACACGCTCGTCATAGGTAGCGATGGTGTCGAGCATGTTCACGGCGGTACAGCTGCCGTTCCAATGCACACCCCACGCCAGGGCGAAGTTGCCGTTGGGATTGTCGTCCCATCCTATGATAACAACGACCGAGTTGCTGCCCGTACCCACCCAGTACTGGACATCCGAGGCCGGGAAGGTCACAGTCTTGCTTTGGAGCGGCAATTTGTGCCCATCATTGTTGCCCGTCTGAGCCATCGCACCGAATGCCAGCGTCAGCCCAAGGGCAAGTGTTAATAGTTTTTTTACCATGTTTTTTTGATACTTTTTAATTGTTAATACATATTATTCCCAATTCCAGTATCGGTAAATCTGACGAGGGGAACAATGTAAAAACACACAAGATTGCAAAACCCACCCCCACGGGCGGTGCAAGAATCCTATGGTCGGATGCCTCTCCTCGAAAGCGATACCGATGTTTTTTTAGCGATTTGGCAGGTCTTCTGGCTTGCTCTTCAGGCCCCGTCTTCCCATGCAACTATGGCGCTGCACAGTGACGTAACAGATTGGGCCTCAACTCTCGAGCTTACAGCAGCGGGACTGCGCCGGACTCTCACCGGCTTCCCTCTTGGCACCCTCTACGGGTGACCAAATCGGCTGCAAAAGTACAAAAAAAATTTTATTTCCAAAACAAAAAACAACATCGTTGATTTTCAGTATTTTACACTTTTTAGTCGGAGTTGATTATAAATGCCTGATTCTTAGCACCATGTCCGTATCAAGTCCGAGTCAACTCCGTATCAACTCCGTACCAACTCCGTACCAACTCCTACCACCGTCGGAGATGACCCGGAGATGGTACGGTTTTCATCCGCTAAAAACACCCGGAAAGAGACTACACAATATTACTCCCATTTTGACGTTTTCTCAATGTAAATTTATGACCAAGGAGCGCACATATATCGCCATCGACCTCAAGTCGTTCTACGCCTCGGTGGAGTGCGTCGAGCGAGGACTTGACCCTCTGACTACCAACCTGGTAGTGGCTGATGCCAGCCGTACGGAGAAGACCATCTGCCTCGCCGTGACTCCCACGCTGAAGCAGTACGGCCTCTCGGGACGCTCGCGGCTGTTCGAGGTGGTGCAGCGTGTGCGCCAAGTGAACAACGAGCGCCGCAAGCTCGCGCCATATTGGGAGTTCACTGGCGAGTCGGCCGACGACAACGAGCTGAAAGCCAATCCCGAGCTGGCGGTCACCTACCACGTGGCACCGCCACGCATGGCCTACTACATTGACTACAGCGCCCGCATCTATAGTATATATATGAAATATGTGGCGCCCGAGGACATCCACGTCTACTCGGTCGACGAAGTGTTTATGGATGTCACCAACTATCTGGGAACATATAAGATAACGGCTCACGAACTGGCCCGTCGCATGATTGGCCACGTGCTGCGCGAGACGGGTATCACCGCCACCGCCGGCATCGGTCCCAACCTCTACCTCTGCAAGGTGGCTATGGACATCGTTGCCAAGCACATACCGGCCGACAAAGATGGCGTGCGCATCGCCGAACTCGATGAGATGTCCTACCGTCGACAGCTGTGGGATCACCGCCCGCTGACTGACTTCTGGCGTGTGGGGCGTGGCATCGCCCGCAAGCTCGAGGCATGCGGCATGAAGACCATGGGCGACGTGGCTCGCTGTTCGCTCCATAAGGAAGGGCTGCTCTACAAACTCTTCGGTGTCAACGCCGAACTGCTCATCGACCACGCCTGGGGATGGGAGCCTTGCACCATCGCGGCCATCAAGGCATACCGTCCTAAGAGCAATTCCTTCAGTTCTGGTCAGGTGCTCTCCGAGCCCTACACCTTTGAGAAAGCGCGTATTGTGATGCGCGAGATGGCCGACGCTATGGCCCTCAAGCTGGTGAGCCTCCGTCTGGTGGCCCATCAGGTGGGCATCTTCGTCAATTACGATGCAGCAAGCTTGAAACAAAATAGTTACGACGGAGAGGTGGTGAGCGATTACTATGGTCGTCCGGCACCCAAGCCCGCCCACGGCGGGGCTCTCCTCCCCCACCCCACCTCGTCGGCACGCATCATCACCGAAACGGCCATGCAGCTCTTCGACCAAGCGGTGAACCCACGGCTGCTGGTGCGACGACTCACCATCACTGTAAACCAGGTGATTGGCGAGGAAAAAGTGACCACTACGCCTACCGAGCAGCTCAACATGTTCACCGACTACGAGGCATTGGCACGCCAGCGCGAGGCAGAGCAGACGGCCCTCGACAAGGAACGACGCATGCAGGAGGCCGTACTCTCCATCAAACGGAAATTCAACAAGAACGCCATCTTCAAAGGTATGGACCTCGAGGAGGGAGCCACCGCCCGCGACCGTAACGCTCAGATAGGAGGACACAAGGCTTAGTTTAGAGTTTAGAGTTTAAAGTTCAGAGTTATGGAATCTGATTATGAGGATATTATCAACCTGCCGCACCATGTATCGACACAATACCCACACATGAGCATGGAGGGTCGCGCCGGCCAGTTTGCCCCTTTCGCAGCCCTCACGGGTCTCGGTGCCGCAATCCGTCGCGCCGCCGAGCATCCCGACGAACAAGTCTACTTCGACGATGAAATGATACAAAGCCTTTACAACGAAAATATTGACGAGGACGAATAAACCATGAACCTTTCACCTTTCACCTCTCACCTTTCACCTTGTCTCATCGGGCTTTCGCCCATGGACGACATCACCGACCTTCCCTTCCGCCAGCTCTGCAAGGAGATGGGAGCCGACCTGCTCATCACCGAGTTCATCGCCAGCGAAGCCCTCAACCGCGATGCAGAAAAGAGTTTCCGCAAGATGCGCTTCACCGAAGAGCAGCGACCCATTGGAATACAAATATTTGGGGCCAACGAGGACGAACTTCTGCGCTGCCTCGACGTGGTGGAGCAAGCCCAACCCGACTTCATCGACATCAACTGGGGTTGCCCGGTACGCAAGGTGGCAGGCAAAGGAGCCGGTTCGGGCATTCTACAGGACATACCTAAGATGCTTAGAATCACCTCTTCCATGGTCAAACATGCCCACCTTCCGGTGACGGTGAAGACTCGTTTGGGTTATAGCGCTGATTCCATGATGATAACAGACTTTTGCGAAGCCTTGCAGGATACCGGCATCGCAGCCCTCAGCATCCACGGACGCACTAAGACTCAGATGTATAGCGGCGTGGCCGATTGGACGATGATTGGTGCCGTGAAGAACAACCCTCGCATGACTATCCCCATCTTCGGCAATGGCGACATCACCACCGCAGCGCAAGCCGTTGAGAACAAGAATCGTTACGGTGTCGATGGCATCCTTATCGGCCGTGGTGCCATCGGCAACCCTTGGATCTTCGAGCAGTGCCAGCGCGCCTTCCGTGGCGAGCCTGAAAGAGAAATCACAGTGAAGGAACGTGTCGAGGTCTGCCGTCGCCACCTCCTCGCTGCCGCCGAGTTTAAGGGTGAGCGTACCGCCGTCTTCGAGATGCGCAAGCACTACGGCGCCTACTTCAAAGGTCTCTTCAATTTCAAACCCTTCCGCCTCGCCCTCGTCGCCACACCCACCCTCAAAGACACCCTCTCCGTCCTCGACCGCATCGAAGAGCACTATAACTGATGATTGATACCCACTTTACAGGAAAAGGGTATCATTGTTAATATTCGACAACTCTTGGATATATTTAAAGTACTTCTTTGTTTTGGCCAGAGCCTTCTCTCTGTTTGATTCCACCGGGAAAGGCACTTTGAAATATTTGTTCCAAGATTCTATTTTAAGTTCTGGCTGACTGGCAGTTTGTGCAAGATAATAAATTTGTTTACGACATATCTCACTGCGTAAACAGTACCATAACAACAAGCCTTCTTCTTCATCCTTCGGTCTAATGACAAGGAAACCCGAAGTACAAATCATATTGTCAAATTCCTTAGGAACATATACCACCGTTCCTCGGGAAGAGTTATTCAATGCAAGTAGAATGTCACCTTTCCGTACCTGATACTCACCTCGTGTAGGAATTTCGCTAAAAGGAGCTTCGATATATTTGGTAATCAATCCATAGGATGTAACATCACCTATCTCCACATATTTAAACAGTTCACCACTTTCCAAATACTTTTCTTTCAAATCCGCGGAAATCTTATTCACGAGATTAAAATCCTTACCGTCTTTCAATTCAATCTCCCGGCTCCGTTTCTTTTGGTTGAGCGTTTGGTACAAATTACGCAGTTCCGGGCAATAAAAGAAAGCATCGAATCGCTCTGTGGAAATTTTATCAGCAGGTATAAGCCAGTACTGCATTGGGCATTCCAGATTCTCTTGCGGATCATTGTTCACTTCAATACATTCTTTCATTGAACCGGTGCGCTGCCATTCCAAATATGCAGTTAAAATAGCATTCAGATTGTTTCTTTGAGGAGTATCACGAAGAGCATTATCATGACCAATATTATTGCTTATAGACATGAATACTGTACCTTGCACATCCTCTTCGTTCATTTTTTTCCGCAAATGCAAAATGGAGGTCTTAATGTTCGCCTTTGCTTTCAAGAAAGTGTTAAACGGCAATGAATGTACACCAAGAATAACGAACTTGTTTAGTATCCACTTTCTAAGATCCTCATAAGATTTTCCATTCAAGATGGTGTCATCCAGCACGATAAGCATTTCCTTCCCCTCATTCAGCAACTTCTCATATCTCGTTAGAAACAGCACACTCGATTTGACGGAACTTTGACCTATCGTATAATCGAATTGGTCAATAATTCGTTTATCCTCTTCCTTGCTTCTTTGATAATTCATACTGAACGGAGGATTACTCAAAATGAGGTCGAATGAACCATTTTTAACCTTTTTAGCATAATCCTCAACCTCTTCTCTTTCTTCATCCTTCATGTCAGGTGTTGGCGTTGGTGTCTCATCAAGACCGTCTCCATGAAAAATATGAGAGCCTCCGTCTCCATGCAGATACATATTGATTCTGGCGATTCGGGATGTCCGTTTATTCGCCTCGATACCAAAAAGACATTCGTTGCAGATATGAGCAATTTTCTTCTTCCGTTCTAATTCGTTTAATCGGTTGTCATTTCTAACACGTCCCATCATGTAAGCCATCGTCTCAATCAAGAATCCCGCCGTGCCACAACATGCGTCAAGAATTATTGGGATATTGTTGAGGTCTATGTTCCGCAAAGAAATTCGAGTCATAAAATCGACAACGGAACGTGGAGTGAAGAATTGACCCAAATCTTTTCCTCTGACGGCAGCGTTAAGAAAGACTTCGAACATTCGTCCATTCAAATCCTCATCAATGCTGCTCAGGTCAACCTTCTCAAATTTCTCAATCAACGCCTCACAAGTGGTTGCCTTTAATTCCAATGTCTCATTCGGCTCAAAGATTCTCTTTTTCTCCCCATTTTTTACTTTTGTCTCTAGCTCCTCACAAAGCTTTTTGAACAAAATGTCCCTTACTGGATGCTTTGAAGTATTCGACTGGGCTTTTAACCATGCTTTCGTTAGTGGCATCTCATAAGGTTCGGTCTCCGGAGGATATAACTGTCTCTTTTTATCTTCTTTGATTTTAATGAAGATAAACTTACAAAACTCGAAGAAGGCATCATGCGGAGCCATCTTTTCTGCCTTCCATACAAGATTGTGGGATTCAAAAAACAATTTATTAAGTTCTGAAGGAGGTAACGGCTTAAACTCAAGTTTTTGCTCTTTCTTCTCCCCTATTCCCTCATACTTGATATTGGTTCTTAAAGCCACGTAAGGAGGCATACCGCTGGCAAAATCGCTAAGTTGAAGGGTCAACAATGGAATCTTGGAGTCATGTGGATATAATGCAGTTATTATTCCATTTGAAATCAATAACCATTTTACATGCTCTCTTTGGGGTTTGTCACTATTATAGCTTAACGCATAACTGGCTGCTTGTCCCCACGCATCAAAAATGTTTTTCGTTGGATCTTTGGCTTCTACAATAATACGTGCTATTCCCTCTTTGTCTTTTAAAATGAAGTCTACCTCTTTTTTCGTTTGTTTTCGTCCATCACTTATTAAAAGCGAAGGAATATGCTCTTTTGGAATTATCGCCTCCATCGGGAAACCTAAATCCGAAAAGAGTCGTTCCAGAAAACGAGTCTCCACTTCTGCCTCTGAACGAAGCGAAGAAGAATCCAGCTGAAAAAGAGTACTATACATATAAATATTTTTTTGCAAAAATACATAATATTTCCGAATCAACAAAATTTTTTAGAATATAAAAGACACAATAAAACGCCCTAACCAACGTTAATGCGTTGAATATGGAAGAAAAGAACATCATAGAAATCAAAAATAAGCGGGCGGCGTATGAGTACTTCCTGATGGATGAGTATCATGCGGGATTGGTGCTGATGGGCAGCGAGATCAAAAGTATCCGCGAGGGCAAAGCCAACCTTAGCGACGCATGGTGCACTTTCGTCGGCAACGAACTGTTTGTCCGCGACATGCACATCTCGGAATATAAGTTCGGCAGCTACTGGGGCCACCAAGCCAAGCGCGACCGCAAGCTGTTGCTCACGCGTCGCGAGCTGCGCAAGTTGCAAATCAAAATCAAGGAGCGCGGCTACACCATCGTACCCGTGCTGCTCTACGTCGACCCCCGCGGCTACGCCAAAATGATAATCGCCCTAGCCAAGGGTAAACATCACTACGACAAGCGCGAGACCATCAAGGCAAAAGACTCGCGTCGAGATATGGAAAGGGAACTGGCATGAAGGTTTTTAAGTTTGGCGGAGCCTCTGTTAACAGCGCCGACGCCGTGCGCAACATGGCTCACATTGTTCAAAGTCATTTGGAATCAGTGCCTTTAGTGGTAGTGGTCTCTGCCATGGGCAAGACGACCAACCTGCTGGAGAAACTGGTGCCGGGCATCACCACGGGTGACGAACGCAAAGCCCTTCGCCAACAGCTCGAAGACTATCATCTCGGTATCGTCAAGTC
>DECD01000024.1:131349-138845 GCA_002349055.1 Bacteroidales bacterium UBA2939
AACTACAACTACGACCAGGTGGTCTCCTTCGGCGAACTCATTTCCACCACCATCATCGCAGAATATCTCAATCATCTTGGAATAAATACTTTATGGTCTGATGCCCGCCAACTGATTCGCACCGACGACCACTACCGCGAAGGACGTATCGACTGGCAAGCCACACAACAAGAAATTAAGAATCTAGAACTAAGAATTAAGAATTCCTATAGTGTTGTAATTACTCAGGGATTCATCGGTGGCACTAGCAACCATAAAACCACCACCCTCGGACGCGAAGGCTCCGACTATTCTGCCGCCATCCTGGCTTACTGCCTTGATGCCGAGAGTGTCACCATCTGGAAAGATGTTCCCGGCTTCCTCAATGCCGACCCCAAGTTTTTTACCGATACCGTCAAGATTGGCCAAATACCCTACAATGAGGCCATTGAATTGGCATACTATGGTGCCTCTGTCATTCATCCCAAGACGGTGAAACCCATTCAGAACAAAGGTATTCCGCTCTATATCCGTTCCTTCATCACCCCTGAAGCTGATGGCTCGTCTATCGGAGACTATAAAACCATAGTCCCTGAGACACCTCTCTACATCTTTAAAAACAATCAGATACTGCTCTCCATCCTGCCTCGCGACTACTCCTTCATCGCCGAGGACAACCTTCAGGTCATCTTCGGCATCCTCAGCAAAATAGGCATCCGCGTGAACCTCATGCAGAACTCCGCACTAAGCTTCTCCATCTGCATCGACAACAATCCGCAGTTTGTGACACCCCTCATCGAGGAGTTAAAAAGCATGTTCCGTGTGCGTTATAACGAGAACCTCCAGCTCATCACCATCCGCTACTACACCCAGGAAGTCATCGACCGCATCGTCGCCAACCGTCCCATCCTCCTCGAGCAACGCAGCCGCACCACCGAGCAGCTTATTGTCCCAGTTTAAGGAAAGCGTCACGGATTTCGTTATCGGAAACTTCCACATCAATCATGGCGGCACCCAGTTCCTGTAGGAGGACACAGCGGATGGCTCCCGAGGCATTCTTTTTGTCCTGACGCATCAAGGAAAGTATCTGCTCGATGTCTTTCAGGTTGTATTTCGGCAATTCTATCTGTCCGTTAAGCCACTTGGAATAACCTCGATAGACCTCTTCTGACAATCCCGTTTTCTTCATTGAAAGATACATGGCAGCCTTCATGCCGATGCCGACGGCGATGCCGTGGGGCAGGTGCGAATAGACTTCGATGGCATGGCCGAAGGTGTGACCAAAATTAAGTATCTTTCTGATACCATGGTCATAAGGGTCGGCTTTCACCACGCAGGCTTTGATGCGGGCAACCTGTTTCAATTGAAAATTGAAAATTGAAAATTGAAAATTATCAGTACTGGCAATTAACTCGTTGAATAATTGCGGGTCGGTGACGGCGGCGGTTTTCACCATCTCCATCCGGCCATTGAGCAATTCTTCTTGTGGAAGGGTGTCTAAAAAAGCTGGTTCTATGACAGTTAATGCCGATGGATAGAAATGTCCGATACTGTTCTTCACACCACCAAAATTGATGGCTGTCTTGCCGCCGATGGAAGCGTCGACCATTGAAAGCAAGGTAGTTGGCACGTTGATATAGCGGATGCCGCGCTTGTAGCCGGCAGCCACGTAGCCACCGAGATCACAGACACAACCACCACCGAGGTTGACAATCACACTCTGGCGGTCGGCTTCGCTCTCCATCAGCGTCTGCCACACCTGCGCTGCTACCTCAAGGCTCTTGCTCTCCTCACCCACAGGCACCTCTACGAACTCGGCCTCCTGCAGCGCCTCCACCTGCGAAATCAGCAACGGCAGGCAATGCTGAAAGGTATTCTCGTCCAACAGGATAATATACTTGGCCTCCTGCCAATCCTCTTTGGCCAACTCGCGGTCCAACGCCCGAAGGCCGCCATACAATATCTTTGATTTTGTACCCATGCAATAAATAACGCACTGATACGTTAATTATTGCATGAAACTGGAACTACTCTCCCCCGCCAAGAACTTAGAATTCGGCCGCGAGGCCATCAACCACGGTGCCGACGCACTCTATATCGGCGCTCCGACCTTCGGTGCCCGCGCTGCCGCCACCAACACCCTTGAGGACATCGAAGCCCTCGTTCAGTACGCCCATCTCTATGGTTCCAAGGTATTTGTAACCGTCAACACCCTCCTCTTCGACAACGAGATAGACGATGCCGTGAAGATGATACACCAGCTGTACAACATCGGTGTCGACGCCCTGCTTATCCAGGACATGGGGCTACTGGAGTGCGACCTGCCACCCATCGAGCTGCATGCCAGCACCCAATGCCACAACGCCTCAGTGGAGCGCATCAAGTTCCTTGAGCAGGCGGGCCTCCGCCGTGTTGTGCTGGCTCGCGAAACCTCGCTGGAGCAGATGCACGAGATACGGCAGGCCACCAAGATGGACCTCGAAGCCTTTGTCCACGGCGCCCTCTGCGTCAGCTACAGCGGACAATGCTATATGAGCCAGTATCTTAACAGTCGCAGCGGCAACCGCGGATGCTGCTCGCAGCCCTGCCGCAGCACCTACGACCTCTACAACGGCGACGGCAAGCTGCTCATCAAAGAGCGACACCTGCTCTCGCTCCGCGACTTCAACGCCTCGCAACAACTTCATTCCATGATAGATGCTGGCATCACGTCGTTCAAGATTGAAGGACGGCTGAAAGACCTGAGCTATGTAAAAAACATCACCGCCTACTACCGCCAACTGCTTGACAACTTCCTGAATGGAAACTTTCCACTTTCCACTTTCCACTTTCCACCTTCTAAATCCTCCTCCGGCAGCTGCACCTACACCTTCACGCCCGACCCCGAGCGCACCTTCAACCGCGGCTACACCGACTATTTCCTCCGCGAGCGCCAACCCATGGCCTCCTTCGCCACACAGAAATCCATCGGCAAGAAGATTGGCGAGGTAACCTCTATCGGCAGCTATACGCTGATTATCAGCGGCACAGAGCCTTTCGCCAATGGCGACGGCCTCTGCTATCTCGACGCTGACGGCAAGATGCAGGGCTTCCTGGTCAACGACGTGCAAGGACGCACTGTCACCCCTAACCACATGCCCGACATCAAAGTCGGCACCGCCATCTGGCGCAACAACGACCAAGCATTTGAGAAACAGCTACAAGGACGCACCGCCGAGCGCAAGATTGGCGTGGAGATGCTCTTCTGCGTCAGCCGACGCGGCTTCAGCCTGGACATCAAGGACGAAGACGGCGTGTCGGTGGTGCAGCACATGGCCGCCGAGCATGCGGAATCGAACAAACCCCTCCACAACTCCAACAATATCGTCAAGCAGCTCTCCAAGCTCGGCAACACCCCCTTCGTGGCCACCAAGATAAACGATGTCACCGAGGGCCGCTACTTCATCACCGCCGGCACCCTCAACGAGTTGCGACGCAAGGCCGTGGAGCTTCTCAAAGAATATAGAATCAAGCACTTCCATCCGGAAGATCGCGTGCGCCACGACCAGAACCAGCCTTACCCTACCGCCGAACTCGACTACCGAGCCAATGTCATCAACGACAAGGCGGAATCGTTCTATAAACACCATGGAGTAAACGAGATAGAGCGTGGGCTGGAGCAAACCGAAGACTACGACGACAAAGCCCTCATGACCACCAAATACTGCCTCCGTTACGAACTTGGCTGCTGCCTACAGGGCAAAAATGAGAAAGAAGAAAGGAGAAAGGAGAAAAAACTGCCCTTTATTGCTCCCACCGACACACTCATATTAAGGAACAACGATCGCCGCTTCCGCCTCGACTTCGACTGTCGACAGTGCCTTATGCACATCTATTCTGCCAAATGACAGCATATTATCAAGAATCAAAACCCTGAAAAACTATGACCTTCTTTGTTGTTCTGCTATTCTTTGTGGTAATTTGGATGTCATTGGTCATTTTTGCAAAGCAGGAAGCAAAAACCCTACTCAGCAAATATGACACGCCCTTACCCCGGATTAAGTCAAATGATATCATTCTAATGATTCGTAAGTTGCGAGAAATAAATGAGAAAGGAATTATCCAAAAAGAAGACGCAAAAGATTGTAAACGAATCATAGCTTTTCTCAAAGGCTCGCTTCTCATGGTGCCAATTCTTATGGTATTAATAGTTGCCGTTACCCTATTTATTTAAGACTACGTAAGAAATCCGCATCACTCTCCCGTCAGACCCCCGTAGCTCTTGGCTGCCGCTAGCAGAGCCTCTTCGGTGGTGTAGCGCTCGTAATAGGTGCATCGGGTGACTACACGCTGGTGCGACGCCAGCCTTTCTTTGATATGTACCAAGCCGAATCCCATCATCGGGTCGGCATAGCGGTCGCCCACCAGCGCCAGCGTCCCATGAACATCCTTGTAGGGCGATGTGAGCGTCGAAGGCACGTTGACGAAATCGTCGGTTGTCAACGGCTCCACTTTGATGCTCAGTTGAAACAAATCAGTTCCATTCTGCCGCGTGCGGACGTTCTGTTTTAGCACATAAAGAAGCAATGTCATCTTTGAGGCCCTGCTCTTCGTGAGGTCGGTAAACAATGCCGGCTGTCCGTCCACCTCGCCCAGTTGGTAGCCGATGGGTGCCAACGGACCGTCGCTGACCACCATCTCGGGTAGCAACAGGGCACCGCCGAAATAGTTCTTCTCCAGGTATGGCACCGGCGAGTGGGTATTGACAGACATAAAAAGGTTGTAAGCTGGGTTGTCACCGTCGAAATACACCTTCCCTGTTGCTTTCAGGGCACGCCATAGAGCGTTGTTGTGGCCCTGACGCTCACGCAACAGCAGCTGTTTGCGCGACAGCCGGCGGGGCTGGTGTATGTGCGACGGCCGCACAAACGTCTTCTTGCCCCGTTTGAAAACGGTGAGGTCACCCAAATGGCCTTCGACATTTTCCAGTATTCCTTTAGCTCGTGCCATGATATTGTTGTTTAATTAATTCTTTGACAGTACATTGATGCTTGCATGTGGGTTGTCCGTTGGAAGCCGCGAGGTCTATGGTAGGTAGCAGAAAAGTCCGTGATAAGTCCGTGATAACAAGCCCAGAGTTTCGGTTGAGTTTCGGTTAAGTTTCGGTTGCGTATCGCTCTAATTCCGATTAAAAATATCTCACAATCATTTTTTTCAATGCAGCTGCATTGTGGGTTACCACTGCCACAAAGTAAATACCTTTGTTAAGTGTACTTCGATGGATGATGAGTGAGTTGTCTATATGCGTGGCAGGAATAGCAATACGTCCGGCGGCATCGATAACCGTTACCATCGAGGGCTCGACGACGTTTATCGTCACATCGCCATCGGTGGGGTTGGGATAGATTGTTGCCAGATGGTGCTGTCCGTCGACGGGATTAATGCCCGTAGTGTCTGACATGCTGAACACAGCGGCAAAAACGGTGTCGCTGGTCACAAACACTTGGCGTGGGTTGGTGGTGTCTCCGTCGTTCCACATGAGGAACTCATAGCCGTCGAAAGGTGTGGCGACGAGTGTCACTATGGAGCTGTCGGCGTACATATCGCTTCTACCATACAATGCGTTCCACAGGCACCCCGTTTCGCTGGTCAATGGGTTAGGACTCGATTTGTTAGAGGAACCAATGTTGCCGCCTTGTCCGGAATAATAAAAATAATTTGCATCACCAACGCTAAAGTTACTAGGGTTGTTCCATCCTGGGCAGGCTGTCGATTGTGACCATTGTGCCATTGCCGTGTTCGAAAACAGCATAATTGTTGTAACGGCCAACAAACCGATATGGATTTTATACATGGTTGTAATCATTATTTGTTTTTCATACAATTATGCATTTATCACGGCGGCGATGGCGGTGACGAGGATGATGACCACGGAGACCGCCATCCAGCGGCGCGGACGGAGTTTTACATGCTGGCGGCCATACATGATGCCGAGATAAGAGAAGAGGAAGGTGGCGACCAGCAACGGCCAGAGGGCACTGTGGAGATGTCCAGCGAGAGACACCACGAAGCCGACGCCAATGCCAAGGAGGAAGCCATTGATGCCTGTGGCAACGGTGAAAAGGAGCACTCGGAGGGTGCCGGCATTGAGGTCGTAGGCCATCGGCTGAGTCTTACGGCCCATGTAAGGCCACAGCATCTTGACGGACACGATAATTGCCAAGCCCAACAGAACAAAGCTGTTAGGGCGCGCAAAAGCTTCGGGGTCGTCGGGCAACTCGAACCGCAGATAATTTCCCAGTAGTATGCCCAAGCAAAAAAGGGCTGCATGGACGATGGCCACGGTGAGCGAGATGAGCAGACCCGCCGACAAGGGTACCGGAGCGGACTCAGCACAACGGCGCATGAGAAGCATAGCACTGATTCCAAGGGCGATGGCTATGACAATGAAAGATACTATAGACATGATTGGATGGTTTTCGTGAGTTGGATGAATTCGTCAACTGAAAGTTGTTCGGCACGTTTGGCGAGGAAAGCCTCGTCGACGGCCTCGATGGGGAGGTTGGCCGACCGGAGGGCATTGCGGAGTGTCTTGCGACGTTGGTTGAAGCCCGCTTTGACCACCTGGACGAAGAGTTTCTCGTCACATTCCAAGGAAGTTACGTCGTTACGGGTGAGTCGGATGACAGCCGATTTCACCTTGGGAGGAGGGTTGAAAACATGCTCGTGGACGGTGAAGAGATACTCGATATTGTAAAAAGCTGATAGCAAGACCGATAGGATGCCGTAGGTCTTACTTCCGGGCCCTGCCGCCACGCGTTCGGCCACCTCCTTTTGGAACATGCCAACCACCTCGACAGCCTGGTTGCGGCAGTCGAAGACGCGGAAGAGAATCTGCGACGAGATGTTGTAGGGGAAGTTGCCGATGACGGCGAAAGTATCATGGAACAAAGCGTTTAGATCGAGTTTGAGGAAGTCGCCCTCGATGACGTCGAGTGTAGGGTAGTGCTCGTGGAGCCAGGCCACGGACTCGCGGTCGATCTCCACCACGTGGAAGTTGAGCTCCTGTTTCTCAATGAGATACTTGGTCAGCACACCCATGCCGGGGCCAATCTCGATAATATTGGACGAGCGGCCAGAGAGGCTGTCAACGATACGCTGGGCGATGCTCTCGTCGGTGAGGAAATGCTGTCCGAGGAACTTTTTGGCTTTTACTTCATTCATTTTACTTTCAATGCGTTATATCGTTTACGGGCGCGGTCGGAATAGAGCGAGGTGGGGTAGTCGAGGAGCAGCTTCTCGTAGCACTCGAGAGCCACAGTGGGATTGTCGAGACGGTCTTCGTTGAGTTCGGCGCGGAGCATGAGGGCGTCGTCGGCCGTGATGTCGTAGGGGTAGAAGTCGACAAGCCGTTGCAGGAGCGAGTCGGCCTCAGCGTAACGTGCTTGTTTTATGCGTATTTGCGCCTTGCGCATGAGCACCTCGTCGAACAGTGGATGGGAGAGGACGCTGCGCGTGATGGCATCGAAGCCGTCCCA
>DECD01000024.1:138938-153614 GCA_002349055.1 Bacteroidales bacterium UBA2939
CCATAGGTGCTGTCATCTTCCATGTTATCAGAGATTAAGAGCGAGAGCTCCATGGCATCGTTGGCCACCAGCTTGGAGGTGGAGGAGCGCAGAACCTTGAGCTGTGAATTAGCCCATTCGAAGTCGTGGTTGAAGTAGGATAATTTGGCGTTCTTGAACTTGGCTTGGGCACCCAGTATGTCGTTTTTGTTGGCCTTCTCGACCTGCATGTAGAGCAGCGAGGCGTCCCATGTGGAGCCTGCAAAGAGCAGAAGGTCACCCAGTTCGAGCTTCACCTCGTCGCGGACATTGGGTTTGAGGCGAGGAATCTCCAGCACATCGTCGAGCATGCTCACCGCCGCCTGTGCGTCACCGCCATGATAGGCCATGAGGGTGGCATAGTTGCGCATGAGGGGCACCGTGCGCTCGTTCTTGCCGAGTTCGGCGATGGCCTCCTCGTAGCGATGCTTGAGACGCTGGAAATCCTTGCTATCAATGGAATAGTTGTGGTTGATGCGGGCAAACTCCACCTCGAGCTCGCCCACGCGGCTGTCGAAATAGAGTGGGTGCTCCTTGCCCTTGCGCTGCAGGAGGCGGTAGGCTTCGATAGCCACCCCGTATGCCTCGTTCTGGTAGGCGATGCGGGCCACGCGAAGGAGCTGGTCGCCGCCCTTGTCGGGGAAGCGGGCGTCGACGGCCTGGGCCTGTGTGAGGGCAAACTCGAAGTCCTTCTGCTGGATGGAGAACCAGATCATCATCTCGAGGTAGGTCTGGTTGTCGGGGTGTTCGCGAACACGCTGCACCAATGCCTGTTTCACGCCCTGCGCCAGGCGGTCGTCGGGCGCCTCAAGCATAGCCTTCTGCATGCTCACCTGCACCGACGGCATGATGCCGGGCGAGTGGTCGAGGAGGTCGAAATACTCCTGTGTCATAGCGGCATAGTCGCCCATGGTCTGGTAGACACCCACCAACTCATTGAAATAAAGTTGGTTATTACGCGTCTTGGCACGTGCCGTGCGGTAGGTCTGGACCGCGTAGTCGGGCCGGCCGATGTTGACAAACGCCATAGCGAGGTCGGGCACGAAAGAGAGGTCGGCCGTGATGGCCTCGATGGCGCGGTCGAAGTATTTTTCAGCCTTTTTAGCCTGTTTCTGGACGAGATAGGCGTTTCCCTGGTCGACATAGAGAGGAAGCTCCTTGGGGCTGCTTTTAAGGCGTTTCTCGGCCAGCTTGGCAGCATCCTTGTACTCGCCCAGCTGGAGGTAGGTGGCATAGAGGCGTTGGTAGTAGTATTTATTCGTAGTGCGCTTATAGAGAGACTCATAAAGCTGTGCGGCCTGCTGGAACTCGCCGTTGTCGAAATAATAGGCAGCCATCTGCTCCTGCGACTGCTGGGCGGAGGCAGGTGCGGAATGGAGCAACAGTAAAGCCAAAAGGCTTATTGCCAATATGTTGCACGTGCGCTTCATACAAAAAAACCGGAATCTTACGTTCCGGTCCTCGTTGTTGGTTGGTGACCCAGCTGGGGCTCGAACCCAGGACCCCAACATTAAAAGTGTTGTGCTCTACCTGCTGAGCTACTGAGTCTAGGACGACCACGAATATCCATCCGCAATCGGTTTTTGTGACCCAGCTGGGGCTCGAACCCAGGACCCCAACATTAAAAGTGTTGTGCTCTACCTACTGAGCTACTGAGTCATCAAAACAAGGGCTTTCGCCCACGATTTGAGGGTGCAAAAGTACAACTTTTTTACAAAAGGACAAAATATTTTCTGTCAAGAAAATATCATTTTATCACAAAACAATGATTTACAACAATATACAAAACAACCAAAGACCACAGGAAAATGTCAAAACGATGAGAAAAAAAAGTTTTTTTGCCAGATAAATATTATTTTGTATATTTGTAGAACACACACATTAAGCGAAAATAATATAAAATAATAATAATCATGGATTTAACCATAAAATTAAAGAAAGGTCTTGGCGACATAGCGTTTGGTATGCCGGTAGAAGATGTAGTGAAATTGCTCGGCACCGCCGACGAGGTGGAGAACATCGACAATGCCGCCGATGAGAGTACTACTGTGTTGCGCTACAACGAGATAGGTCTCACTCTCTTCTGCGAAGGCGAGAACCCGACGGTGGCTTGCATCGACATTGCCAACGAGGACTGCACGCTCTTCGGTGAGCACATCTTCGACATGGACGAGCGCGAGATAGTGGCCCTGATGGTGAAGAACAACATCACGGAGCAGGATGTTGACGAGGAAGACTGGGGTGAGCGCCGCGTAACCTTCAACGAAGGAAACATTGATTTCTACTTCGACAACGGAGAATTGATTTCCATCATTCTGGGCGCATGACACCCGTTTTCAGCACCGCCTACCTGCCTCCGATAGCGTATGTTGCAACCATGGTGCAACACACGGAACTATTGATCGAGACGAAAGAGACCTTCCCCAAGCAAACCTACCGCAACCGCACGGAGATTATGACCGCCGGAGGAGTGCGGACTTTGTCGGTGCCGGTAATCCGCAACAACCATTCGCGCACCGAGGAGGTGGGCATCGACTACAAAGAGCGCTGGAACATCATCCACCTGCGCACGCTGGCCGCCGCCTACAGCGCCTCACCCTATTACCTTTATTATAAAGACTACTTGGAGGCACTGATGACCCAACGATACGACAAACTCATTGATTTGAACGAAGCGTTGCTGAAATGGATACTGAGGCTGTTGAAGTGCGACTGCCAATTGTTGCGGACAGGGGACTATCAGAAAGAATATGAACTGGACTTCAGGAACACCTTCTCGCCGAAGGTCCCCTACCCTACCGAGGGTCAAGAGAAGTACTATCAGGTGTTCTCCGACAGGTTGCCGTTCACACCCAACCTCAGCATCATCGACCTGCTGATGAACGTAGGGCCTGAGGCAAAAGATTACCTAAAACGGATAGCTTAATTGTCATAGAACAAATCAGATAAGGCCGTTGTTTCTTGTGAAACAACGGCCTTATTTGATTGATTTATCGTGCGAATGCCAGTAGCAAAACCGAGATGTCGGCAGGTGAAATGCCACTGATTCGTGACGCTTGCCCGATGGTGGTGGGACGATAGCGGTTGAGCTTCTCACGGCACTCATAGCTGAGGGCTGTGAGGGTAAAATAGTCGTAGTCGGCAGGCAACGGGACATCTTCGAACTTTAAGATTCGGTTGGCCACCTCCTGTTCTTTCTCTATATACCGCTGATATTTTATCACCGTCTCGACCTCATGCTTCACCTCGTCGCGAAGGTCGTCGGGGACGGCTTGCAAGCCATCTGCCACCTCAGGGGCGATAGAGAGCAACTGTTCAAAGGTGAGTTCGGGCCGGAGAAGCAAAGAGGAGAGATGGACACGCTGGCTGAGAGGAGCCGACTGATGCTCCTCGAGCCAAGAGTTGACCTCCGACGGCAGCACCGAAATCTGCTCGACAGCACCCTTCAACTCGGCGGCATAACGCTGCTTCTCCTCCACACGACGCATGCGTTCTTCGGAAGCCAGCCCTATGGAATAGGACAACGGCGTGAGGCGCTGGTCGGCATTGTCCTGCCGGAGGAGGATACGGTATTCGGCCCGCGAGGTGAACATACGGTACGGCTCGTCGACACCTTTGGTGACAAGGTCGTCGATGAGCACACCAATATACGCTTGGGAACGTCCGAGGATGAACGGCGCGCGACCCTGAAGTTTTAGCGAGGCATTGATGCCCGCCATCAAACCCTGACAGGCGGCCTCCTCATAACCGGTAGTGCCATTAATCTGGCCAGCAAAATAGAGATTCTCGACACACTTGGTCTCAAGGGTATAGACCAACTGCGTGGGAGGGAAGTAGTCATACTCGATAGCATAACCCGGCTTAAAGATGCGGGCTTGCTCAAAACCTTCGATGCTATGTAATGCCTCGAGCTGCACCTCAAGAGGAAGCGACGATGAGAAGCCGTTGAGGTAATAGCTCTGCGACCGCCACCCTTCGGGCTCCACAAAGAGCTGGTGATGGTCTTTGTCGGCGAAGCGGTCGATCTTGTCCTCGATGGAAGGACAATAGCGAGGGCCTCGACCTTGTATGCGGCCGGTGAACATCGGCGAACGAGAGAAACCCGTGCGCAGGATGTCGTGTGTGCGAAGGTTGGTATTGGCAATGTAGCAGGGCTTCTGCTCTGCAAGAGGCTTGGTATCAAAGAAAGAGAACTTGGCGGGATGCTCGTCGCCCGGCTGCATTTGAAGTCGCGAGAAGTCGATGGTGCGGCCGTCGATGCGGACAGGCGTACCCGTCTTGAGACGCTGCACTTCGAACCCCAGCTCACGCAGTTGGTCGGACAGTCCCACAGCCGGAGCCTCCCCTACCCTGCCGCCACTCCACGAATCCTCTCCTATATAAATCCTACCATTGAGGAAGGTGCCACTGGTGAGCACCACGGCACGCGCAGGGATGGAGTGACCCATGCGAGTGACTACTCCAGAGACCGCCTTGCCGTCGAATGACAGCGATACCACCTCGTCCTGCCAAAGAGAGAGGTTGGGGACAGACTCCAGCACCTGACGCCAGTTGCTGGAGAAGAGCATGCGGTCACACTGGGCACGGGGGCTCCACATGGCGGGACCTTTGGAGAGGTTGAGCATGCGGAACTGGATGGCCGAGCGGTCGGTGACGATTCCCGACCAACCACCGAGGGCGTCGACCTCACGAACTATCTGTCCTTTGGCCACGCCACCCATGGCGGGGTTACACGACATCTGACAGATATTGTCGAGCATCTGGGTTATGAGCATCACCTTGGAGCCCAGCTTGGCTGCCGCCGCTGCCGCCTCGGCACCCGCATGGCCGGCACCCACCACAACAATATCGAACGGTTCAAATGTCATAGAATATGTTATTTAGCACATTTGTTCCACGGGAAACATCGTGTTCCACAACGCGAGAGCCTCCTCCTCTTGACGGCGCATCTCTGCTGCTTCGGTATCGGACTTATCGCCCTGTCCCAAGAGGTGAAGCACCCCATGGATGACCACACGATGGAGTTCCTGCTCGAACGGCACACCAAATTTCTCGGCGTTCTCCCCCACCCTATCGACACTAATCATGATGTCTCCGGAAATGAGGTCGGCCACCACATAGTCGAAAGTGATAATGTCGGTATAGGTGTCGTGATTCAGGAACTGTTGGTTGACCCCGAGCAGGTGCTCGTCGTCACAAAAGAGGTATGAGATGTTGCCCACCCGCTTTCCTCTCAGCTGAACCACTTGCGAAACCCATTTTTTCACTTTTTCGGCCTGCGGAAGCTCGAAATCGATATTTTGAGAGGCAAATCGGATTGACATCTTTTATTTATATTTTATTGATTATCAAATGATTTATAATATTTTCAGGGCTTTTTTCGTCAAAATCCTTGCGATATTTTGGCTATTTCCGAATAGTTATGCACCCCAAGCGACGGAAATTGACGAATCGTCACGCAGCCACAAGGGCGAAATGCGATTGAAGGACCGAAGCGCGTTCGAGGGCATCGGCGGGGTCGATACCGTTAACGTCGAACTCCATCCTCACCTGACGACCCAACTCCGAGAAAGATATCCGGTCGGAGAGCGACTTCATGACAAAAATTCCCTGACCCTGGGTCTCGTCGTCCACCGAACCGAAACGGGTATAGTCGAAACCACTACCCTCGTCACTCACTTCGACGAACACTCCTCCACTACAGGTACCCAAAGAGATGGTCACCGACTTTGAGCTATCGGAACCATTGCCATGAACGATGGCGTTCTCCACCGCTTGCAATGCAGCCACCGACACAGCGGAATAGTAGTTACCCACGTTGCATTCGCGGCAAAAATGGAACACTCGTTCTTCGACATAAGGAAGATTGGCAATATCCGACTGTATTACAAACGATTCATTCATTATTGATACTATTTTTCCGTCTGCAAATATACGAAAAATAATTGGTATCGGCAGGAAATAAATGCAACTATCTGTAGAAGTAGTCGTTGACCTTCTCGCGATAGTAAGGCGAAAGTGTCGGGGGCACCGAGCGGAGCTGATCGTCGGCAGGCTTCAGCTGCTTGTTGTATTTCTCCAGCTCGGCAGGCGACGGCTGACTGTAGAGGTCGCCGGCCTCGTGGCTCTCGCGACGTTCCTCCTTTTCACGCTGCATTTCAGCCTTCTCATGCTCCAGCAGGCGGGTCATAATCTGCTGCTGACGCTTGATGGTCTGCTGCGTTATGGTGCGGTTCACCAAGTCGCTCTCCGTCTGCTCCATCTGCTTCATTATCTGGTCTATCTCTTTGGCCAACTTGCTGTTACCAGCATCTCCCTGCTTCAATTCCTGACCATATTCCTGCATCATGCGGCGTATCATCTCCTGCTGTGCCGCCATCTTGGCAAATTCCTCGCTCATGCTCTGCCCCTGCCCTATTTGGTGGCGTCCGTTCTTCTGTTTCCCTTGCTTGTCGAGCTGTTTCTTGAGTGCCTCCATCTGCTTGTTAAGCTCCTGCTGCATCTGCTTCATCGACTTAGCCGACGGCTTGCCCTTACCAGGGTTGTTGCACTGGCTGTTGCTCTTGCCTTTGTTCTTGCATTGCCCGTTCTTCTTTTTCTGGCTGTTCTGACGCATCTGGTTCTGCATCTGGTCGAGACTTTCGGCCAGCACCAGCGCCAGATTGTTGAGCGAAGTCATGCTGTATTGCATTGAACGCGAAGCCTGTGAGTTCTTATAGGTGCCATAGAAGCTCTGGTTCATGTCGAGCAGGCCGTTGAGCGAGCGGCTGACATTCGAGTTCACTTCGGCCACATTCTTGTTGATAGCCGAAGCCACCTGTAGTTGCCGTTTGGCCATAGCGCGCAGCGAATCCTCCACATTGCGAAAGTCGTCCTTGATGCGGTTCTGCCGTGCTATGATTGTCTGATATTTGGGGTCTTGTATATAAAATGTATTGACATCCGTGATAAGTTCCTCTTGGTTGAACGACAGCTGTACCAGGTTCTTCAGCAGCTGACGCACCTCTTCGGCATCCTCGGCCAGGTCCTCCTGCTCGGCATCTGTCTGGGCTTCTGCCAAGGCTTCCGACAATTTTTCTATGTCGTCGGCAGCCTCTTTCTGCATCTGTGAAGCTTCCTTGTTCTTGCCTTTTTGCAGCTTCTGTTGCGCCTCTTTCTGGTGTTGTTCCACCTGTTTTTCGAGCTCTGCAGGCACCTTGAAATCGGTGCTCGGGTCGAGCGATTTATAATCCTCTTTTATCTGCTGGACATCGTTTTTCAGCTCTTGGAACTTGCCGTTCAACTGCTGCTGTTTCTCTTGTAACTGTTCGTTTTCCTTGCTTTTAGCCTTCTCTGTTTCACGCGAAACATCTCTCTGTTCCTCGGCAAGCTTATCCATCTTTTCGATGGTCTGTTCCACCTTTTTTTCCAGCTCTAAACGCTTCATCAGTTCGATGTTCTGGTCGAGCTGCTTCTCCAGCTCGGCATTGTCCATCTTGAGTTGTTCCAGCTGTTCCTGCACCTTCTTCTTGTCCAGTTCCTGCATCATACGTTCAATCTCCGCCATGGTCTCCTTCATCTTCTCGTCCATCACCTCGTTCATCAGGCGGTCCAGCTCGCGCTGCTTCTCCATCAGCTGCTCACTTTGCTCGCGGTATTTCTGCTCCAAACGGTTGTTCTCCTTAATCTGTTGCTGCATCTGCTGCATCATCTGGCGCACCTGTTTCTGTTTCTCCTGAATCTGTTGCAAATCCTTCTTATCCTGCCAGTTGAGCTCTTTCTTATCCACCAGCTTACGCATCATCTCGTTGATTTCCTCTTGCAGCTTTTGCAGCTCGCTCATCTGCATTTCGGCACTTTCGCGCACCTCGTTGCTACTGCGGTCGAGCAGCTGGTCGAGTTCCTCGGCGGTGGGGATTTTTATCTCGAACATCTGCGAGCGGGCCTTCTTGGGACCATGAATGGCGTCGTTGTCCGAAACCTCGAACCAATAGCTCAACTCGTCACCCGGTGCCAGCGTCAGTTCGGCGGTGTTGAACGAGAAGTAGAACTCCTGCGACGCCTCCTTACCAAGGGCAATTTCGGCCACGCTGACAGCGTTTCGCGTCGTGTCGGTGGGATTGGTGGTCTTGTGTGTAAAAACGAGCCTGGAGAAGCCGTAATCGTCCTTGATGCGCCCGCGGAACAGCTTGCGGTCGGGGTGCAGCGAGTCCGTCAGTTCCTCGACAGCAATCATCGGCACCGCGTCGGCGATGGCCGAAAGGGTGTAGCGCAGCGTATCCGACACGCGCTCAAACTCGTTGCTCACAGCAAAACCGTAATCCACCGTCCGCATCACGCGACGGCTCACCTCCACACGGCCGTTCATGCCTGCCGCCAGCTCCTGACCTACGCTGTCCACAATGAAGGTCAGCGAGCCTGCATCGCGCGTCTGGAACAGCCAGCGCACCGTCGTACCCTCGGGCACCGCAGCGTCGCCGAGGTCCACCAGCGTCTCGTTCTCGCGCCCCGTATAGGCAGGGTAGGAGAGGACCATGCGGAACTCCACCACCTGCGGGTCGGGATGGCACACTAGCTCGTAGTCGCCACTCGTAACGCCCGCAGCGTCAAGGTGGAACAGCATCGAGCGGGTAACATTCTTGAACGTATAGCCGAAGCGGTCGCGAGCCGCTTTCTTCATCTTGTAGCGACGCCCTTCGACGACGGCAAACGCCTCGTTGGGCAACGCCTCGCCCGTCACACGGACTTCCAGCTCGAAATCCTGTCCCGGATAGGTGACAAGTTCCTCATTCACAATCTCAAAGTGGAACGGTGCCGGACGTTCGTAGACCTTCGTATAGTTCACCAGGCGCTTGGAAGGCTCTGTGACCACCTGCGGAGCCGCTACCAGCAACGCCAGCACCACCGCCAGCGGCGGCAGGGCATACTTCAGGTAGCGTTTATTCCCCTTTAAATCAACGGCATTCAGAAACGGTACCGGCCGCAACTCGGAGGTCTTCTGCTCCACTGCCGCCAGGAGCAACGAGGTGTCTTCCTCGTTCCCCATCAACTGCAACAGGTTGAGCAGTTTGTCGGAAACCTCGGGAAAGTGCTTTCCGATGATTTTGGCGGCCTCTTCGCGGCTGATACGCTTGCCGCGGCCACTCATTTTCAGCAGCGGACGCGCCACAAACCACCCCAGCACTGCCGCCACTGCAGCCAGCCCGAGCCAGAAAATCAGTCCTCTTGCCAGCCGCGACAGCCAGCCGAAATGCTCGAGCAGCACCGCTGCCAGGAACAGTGTCAGCACGATGCCAACAGCATATAACGCACCGCGTATCAGCAAGTTCTTGTAGTACTTGCGGATGAATGCGTCTATCGCTTGCAGTATGTCGTGCCGCTGTTCCATTGTCGAAAAATCAAACTGCAAAAATACGAATTTTTTCCAATATATATTGAATCAAAAATTTTTAGTACCTTTGCAAAAAAATTACAAGCCGTTATGCAGCAACAAGTCATCCTCATCACCGGTGCCTCGTCGGGCTTCGGCCTGGCCACCGCCGAACTCCTCGCCTCCAAGGGTCACACCGTCTACGGCCTCTGCCGCCGCCCCATGGAACATGCCACCATCCATTACCGCCAGTGCGACGTGCGCAACCGAGAGCAGATAGCCTCCACCGTAGCCGAAATCGTTGAGAAAGAGGGTCGTATCGACGTCCTCGTCAACAACGCCGGCATGGGCATCGGCGGCGCCCTCGAGCTCGCCACGCCTGAGGAAATCGACCTCCAGATGGGCACCAACTTCATGGGTTGCGTCAACCTCTGCCAAGCCGTGTTGCCCTATATGAGGAAAGCCCGCAACGGCAAAATCATCAACCTCAGCTCCATCGGCGGCGTGATGGGCTTGCCTTACCAAGGATTCTATTCGGCCTCCAAGTTCGCCATCGAGGGCTTCACTGAGGCCCTGAGTGCCGAGGTTCGCGGCTTCGGTATCAAGGTCTCCATGGTCGAACCCGGCGACTTTGCCACGGGCTTCACCGGCAGCCGCCGCAACAGCCAGGCCACCCTTGATGACCCCAACTACGGCCCCATCTTCCGCAATTCGCTGTCCATCATAGAGAAAGAAGAGAACGGCGGCCTCAAACCCGAGGTTCTCGCACGCCGCATTGCCAAGATGGTCGAGCAGAAGAACCCGCCGCTGCGCAAGGTCGTCGCCAACCTCGAGCAGAAGCTCTCCGTCGTCATCAAACGCATCCTCACCGGCAACCAGATGGTCTCTATCCTGCGGGGTTATTATAAGAGCTAAGTTGGAGTCAAACCCGTACTTTGTACCTATCAAAACCCTACCAACTCCTTACCAACTCCTACCACGGTAGGAGATGATAGGTCGTTCGTATGGTTAAAATAGGGATGTTTAACGTTTATTAGGAAAATTTGACCTTTTAGAGGTCTATGCGTATGCGGTCGGGTCGGTGGCCAATTTGCAGGATGTAGGTGGTGTAGGAGAGGCGGTCGGTGGCGAGCTCGATGGCACAGGTAGTGCCGTGGGTGCGTTTCAATGCCACCAAGACACCCTTGGGATTGCGAATCACCACCAGTTCTCCGTCGACCAAGCCCGTAAGAACCAGTTTTCCATCGTTATATGCTATTCCCACCTCAGGTCTGCTAGCTGGCAAATCTGGGATAATGGTGTCGTTGGAAGCGGTGAGATAGGGTAGAGGCTCCGGCGGTATCCATGCATGTCGTGGGACCACGGTGTCGACAGGGACCTCCAGCGGTACCACAGGGGTAGGGGAGGGGCTTTCTGCTGGTGACACAGCCTCTTCCTCGGGTATTTCCTCCTCCTCGGTACAAGAGAACACCTGCTCGCGCCATTGCGGCGCCACAGCGACAGCCACGGTGGCTGCCACACAGAGGAGCACCAGCAGCAGGGCCACGCGGCGCATCTTGACCACCACACGGTGAAGACGCTGATAGACAGCGTCGCGCTTGAGGCCCATGGCCTCGGCAATCTCGTCGGCGCGGTAGCCTTCGAGCTGAAGCCGCAGCATGCGGCGCTCGTCGTCGTTGAGCGTGGACATCAATTCCTCCAACTCCTCGTGCTGCTCAAGGATATCGTCTGCCACTTGCAAATCGGCCATTCCTGACGTTAACGGCAGTGGCGTGGGACGTTGCATGCGACGCTGGAAATCGAGCGCGGAGCGGGTCTGCCAGCGCACCCACGCACGCTCTTCCTGAAGCGTGGCATCGGGTCGCAACTGGCCGAAATGGCGCCAGAGGGCGATGGAGACCTCCTGCACCAAGTCGCGGCAGCGTTCGTAATTGCCATGGGCACTAATCCAGCACATACGCCACACCATCGGCCGGTGGCGTTTCAGTAGTTCGTCGAAGGGGTCAGAGTCAGACATAAGAACATCTATTGGTTTCTTTTACCAATATAATACACTATTTTCAGTCAAAATCTGACAGGGGGATGAAAAAAATTTACAAACTCTTGCCGAAGATGGCGCGCTGCATCAAGGGAGTGGTGTTGTACTGCGTCTCCCAAATCTTAACGGCTTCGTTGCCGATAATCTGGGGGTTGGTGTAGGCCGTGTGGACGTCGTAGCGGATGGCGGCCTCGTTCATATCACAGTAGTAAATGCTGTGGACGCCGCGTTTCTGCCACTCGGGCAGCACACCGTTGAGCAGCAGGTCGATGGTGTCGAATTTCTTGAAAGCACGCAGTATGTGGTACCAGCCGAAGGGGAAGAGGTGTCCGTTGGCTTTCTTGTAGGCGCCGTTGAGATCGGGGATGCTGAGACCGAAGCCCACCAGCTTGTCGTTCTCGTCGACCACAAACTGCACGAAATCCATGTTCACGAAGGGGAAATATTCCTTTATATATACATCTATCTCCTTCTCGGTCATGGGCACGAAGTCATAGAGATCGGCAAAGCTCTCGTTGATGGCATGGAAGAACTGCCAGGCGTAGGGGATAAGCTCCTTGCGGTGCTTGACACGGACGAGACGCAGCTTGTATTTCTCCATGATGAGCTTGTTGAGGCGGCCCACTTTGTCGGGTACCGGCTGGTTGGCCGGCATGCTATACTGCTGCCATTTGCACTTAATCTCGTATCCGGCACGCTCGATGAAGCGTATGTAATATTCGGGGTTGTAGAGGGTGGAGATGTTCTGGCGGGCGTCGAAGTTGTCGATAACCCAGCACTCCTTGTCCATGTCGGTGAATCCGAAAGGACCCTCAATCTCGTTCATGCCGTTGGCACGGCCGTATTCGATGACCTTGTCGAGCAGGGCGGTGAATACGTCGTAGTCCTCGATGAAGTCGAACCATCCGAAGCGCACGGCTTTCTTGTTCCAATGCTCGTTGACGGTACGGTTGATAATGGCCGCCACACGGCCCACAATCTTGCCGTCGCGCTCGGCGAGGTAGAGCTCGCGTGAGCAGTGCTCCAGCGAAGGATTTTTGTCGGTAAGCAGGTTCACCTCGTCGAAATTCAAGGCAGGGATGTAGGTAGGCACATCCTTGAAGAGCTTGTTGGGGAAAGCGATGAACTTTCTAAGGTCGCGGCGACCTTTGACGGGGCGAACGATAATCATATTCAGAGAACTTGGAATTTCTTGAAAGCCTTGTAAATCTTATCCACAGCGATGTCAATCTGCTCATGGGTATGGGTGGCCATGAGGGCAACGCGGATGAGGGTCTCGTCGCCGGGCACAGCGGGAGCGATGACGGGGGTCACAAAGACGCCGTTCTCTAGCAGCTCGTGGGTGATGGCGAAGGTCTTGGGGTCGTCGCGGATGAAGAGGGGAATGATGGGGGTGGAGGTGTTACCTATTTCAAATCCGAGGTCTTTGAAGGACTTGAAGGCGTAGCGCTGGTTGTCCCAGAGGGCGGCGTTGCGCTCGGGCTCGCTGCGCATGATGTGCAGGGCTTCGAGAACCGAGGCCGTGCTGGCCGGCGTGATGCTGGCGGTGAAGATATAGGGACGCACCGAGTGTTTCATCCAGTTGATGGTATCCTTGTCGGAGGCTATGAAACCACCCACCGAAGCGAGGCTCTTGGAGAAGGTGCCCATGACGAGTTCCACATCCTTGAGCTTGCCGAAGTGGTCGCAGGTGCCACGACCCTCGCGGCCAAAGACGCCGAGGCCGTGGGCCTCGTCAACCATCAGGGTGGCGTTGTATTTGTTGCAGATGTCCACCATCTTGTCGACATGGGCCACGTCGCCTTCCATCGAGAAGACGCCGTCGGTGACCACGAGTTTGGATGCCTCGAGGGGTGCCTTCTGGAGCACACGCTCCATGTCGGCCATGTCGTTATGTTTGTATTTCTGTGTGTTAGCAAAAGTAATGAGTTTGCCTTCCATAATGGAGGCGTGGACGCGCTCGTCGTAGAAGAGATAGTCGCCACGGCCCACCACGTCGGGAATGACGCCGCTGTTGGCCAGGAAGCCTGCCGAGAAAAGCATCACGCCGTCCTTATCGAGGAACTCGGCCAGCTCGTCTTGCAACTGCACGTGGATGTCGAGAGTGCCGTTGAGGAACGGCGAACCGGCACAGCCAGTGCCATACTTGTCGATGGCACGCTTGGCAGCCTCCTTCAATCGGGGATCGTTAGTGAGACCGAGATAAGAGTTGGAACCGAACATAAGTACCTTGCCCTGACGTCCTTGCACATAGACTTCGGTGTTCTGCTCAGAGGTAATGGGAGTGAAATAAGGATAAATCCCTGCTGCTTTAGCTTCCTGCGGGGCTTTGTATTGCGCTAACTTTTGCTGTAAAGGCTTCATAAACTACAAAAATAATATATAATAAACTTTTAAAGTGCAAAGTAACAAAAAAATTCTTAATCCGTCAAATCTTTTTATGTTAAAATCGAATACAAACGGTCTGTCAAACGGCTAGCACCTATTCTAAATGTTTGATTATTAACATAATCATTTCCCATAATTTTTTTTGCCATTTCGGCGTAAGCAAGTGCTTCTTCGGGCGTTGAGATGCCTCCTGCGGCCTTGAATCCGACCAATTTTTTGTTAATTTTAACACTCTCGGCGATGCATTTTAACATCACTTCGGCAGCCTCGAGGGTGGCTCCGATGCCTATCTTGCCGGTGGAGGTTTTGATGAAGTCGGCACCGCCGTCGATAGCCAGCTGCGAGGCTTTTGCTATCAGGGTGGGGTAGGGGAGTTCTCCTGTTTCCAATATAACTTTCAGTGTATTACCCTGACAGGCTTCTTTCATCATGGCCACTTCGTCGCGCACCACATTGTCCTCACCCGCCAGCAAAGCACCGCGACTGAGTACCATGTCTATCTCGTCGGCACCCTCACCAATCGCAAATTTCACCTCTTCGACCTTCAAATGAATGGGCAGTTGACCATGAGGAAAAGCCCCTGCCACCGAAGCCACCTTGACTCCACTGCCTTCCAAGGTTTTCTTGGCAGTGGAAACAAAACGGGGATAAACACAGACGGCCGCCACCTTGCCAAGTTCAAGGGTATGACGGCAGAAAGCCTCCACATGAACTTCATTGTCGGTACCGTTGAGCGTAGTGTTGTCGATGCACGAGAACACACGCTGTGCCAGTTCCTTGTCCATCACAGCAACTGGCTGATTTTCTCCACGCGGCGCTGATGACGACCACCTTCGAACTCGGTGTTCAGGTACTCGTCGACAATCTGCATGGCGGTCTCCTC
>DECD01000024.1:153698-155344 GCA_002349055.1 Bacteroidales bacterium UBA2939
AGATGGGCAATCTCGGGAGTCCAGCAGAGGGCACAGCGCACGTTGGGGTATTTGTTCACAGTCATCTGGACACCATTGCCGGAGCCACAGATGACGATGCCACGTTTATACTCTCCTTTGTTCAAAGCACTGCCCACCTGATGGGCAAAATCGGGATAGTCGCAGCTCTCACTACTGTTTGTACCGCAGTCCTTTACATCGAAACCTTTTGCTCTCAGATGCTCAATGACTTTCAACTTCAATTCGTAGCCGGCATGGTCGCAAGCTATAGGAATTATTTCTTTCATTTTGGTCAATGTTTATAACTTTTTTAAAGTGCAAAAATACAATAAAAACACAAGTCATTCATTATGAAAGGCTGGAAATTATCAACATTTTATTACCGATAGATATAAAGAAAAGATTTTCAGTATGGAAAGAAATATCAACACAAGAGAGTTGAATCCGTTGTTAGTTGTTGTCAGCAGCGTTGTTGATAAGAAAAAACAGCCCTTCTATTGTTGAAAAAACAACAGTTATCAAGACCATTTTCAACAAAGAAACCATCTGCTAACGGTAGCAATAAAGTTTTAAAATTCTTATACTTATGAAACCATTACGAAGTTATTAACAAAATTAACAACCTAAAGAAAAAAGAAAAAAGAAAAAAAAGGAATAAGAAAAATATTTTATGGTGTCGTTTTTTTTGCGTACCTTTGCAGTTTCAAAAAAAATATATACGTTATGAACCAAGAGCAATTGAAAAAGGAAATCCTGCGACTGAAAAAAGAAAAAAATGCTGTCATTCTCGGTCACTATTACCAGCGGCATGAGATACAGGAACTCTCCGATTACATAGGCGACAGCCTTGCTTTGGCACAGAAAGCACAGGAGGCTACGGCCGACATCATCGTCTTCTGCGGTGTCCATTTCATGGCCGAGACGGCAAAGATTCTCAATCCCAGCCGCAAGGTGTTGCTGCCCGATATGGAAGCCAGTTGCTCTTTGGCCGAGAGCTGCAAGGCCGAGGATTTCAAGAAATTCAAGACCGAACATCCCGACCACATGGTTATCAGCTACGTCAATTGCTCGGCAGAGATAAAAGCCCTCTCCGACCTTATCTGCACCTCTGGCAACGCCGAGAAACTGGTGCGCTCGCTCCCAGAAGACCAGAAGATTATTTTCGCTCCTGACAAAAACCTCGGCGGATATATCAACCAGGTTACCGGAAGGAATATGCTCCTTTGGAACGGTGTCTGCACCGTCCACGATGCCATGCAGGCCGAAGCGGTGTTGCAACTGAAGGTTGAGCATCCCGATGCTCTTGTCATTGCTCATCCCGAATGCAACCCCGCGCTCCTCAAGGTGGCCGACTTCGTGGGTTCCACCAAGGCTATGCTCAACTACATTAAAGCCTCTGAGGCCAAGAAATTCATCGTGGCTACCGAGACAGGCATCTTTTATGAGATGAAGAAGGAGAATCCCGACAAGGAGTTCATCTCCCTACGCGACAACAAGCATTGCGCTTGCGACGACTGCGCTTACATGAAGCTCAACACCCTCGATAAACTCTACAACTGCCTCCGCGACGAGCAACCCGAAATTCTCATGTCGTCTGAGATGATAGAGGCCGCCAAGCGCCCCATCGTCCGCATGCTCGATATGAG
>DECD01000024.1:155463-161118 GCA_002349055.1 Bacteroidales bacterium UBA2939
CCCGAGGCGCCGACCATCGAGATTGCCGCCCAGTTCTACCGCGGCGAAGGAACGACGCTCTGCAAGAATCTCTTCTTCCGCAACCACAAGGGCAACCGCCACTACCTCGTCATCATGGACAGCCGTTTTCCCATGGACATCCATGATATGGAGCACCGACTCCATCAGGGAAAACTTAGTTTTGCAAGTCCAGAGCGCATGATGCGTTACCTTGGAGTGAAGCCCGGTAGTGTATCGCTCTTCACGCTGGTCAACGACGTGAACCACGAGGTCACCCTCTTTGTCGACCGCAACCTTATGAACGCCGAAAAAGTGAGCTTCCACCCCAACGACAACCACGCCTCGTTGGTGATAACCCGTGACGATATGTTGAAATTCATCGAACAAATCGGCAATCCATACGAGATTGTTGATTTATACGACCCGAATTGTTGATAACCTAGTAAAAACAATGTTTCACGTGAAACAATGAAGACACAAGAGTATATTGTCAAAGAACCCAAGGAACTGTTGGTGTTCTTGCAGGAGGTGATGCCGGAAACCAGTCGCTCGAAAGTTAAGGAATTGTTAGCCCACAACGTCTATGTCGACGGCCGTCGCACGTCGCAATTCAACTTTCCCTTGCTGAAGGGAATGAAAGTTTCTATCGAGAAAGCCACCGGCAAGGACCGCCTCCGTCCACGCGACCTCGACATCGTCTACGAGGACCAGCACCTGCTGGTTGTCAACAAGCACGAAGGTCTCCTCAGCAATAGCAAGCACCCCAACGACAAGACCGTCATTACCGTCCTCAACCAGTACCTCGAAGCCAGCCATCAGCGCTGCCATGCCCATATCGTCCACCGCCTTGACCGCGACACCAGCGGCCTGATGGTGGTGAGCAAGAGCAAGGAGGTCTCACAAAAATTCGAGGAAGACTGGAAAGGAATGGTCTTCGACCGTCGCTATGTGGCCGTGGCTTGGGGTCATCTGGAGCAGGGTAGGGGAGAGGTACGCTCGTGGTTTACCGATGGCGAGTTCTGTGTCCTCTCGTCGCCCGTCGACAATGGCGGCAAACTGGCTGTAACACACTACGAGGTGAAACAGACTTCGCGCCGTTACTCGCTGGTTGAGTTGAAATTGGACACCGGACGACGCAACCAGATCCGCGTCCATCTGCGTGACCTGAAGCACCCCGTGGTTCACGACCCAATGTACGGATACAAGGACGATGTGTCGCCCGTCAACCGCCTCTGTCTTCATGCCTTCCGCCTCTGCTTCACGCATCCCGTCACCGGCAAGCGGCTCAAGTTCGAAACCCCCATACCCACCTCGTTCCTCAAGTTGATGGAGCTCTAAGGAAAACAGCCCTTTTTTAAAATATTTTAATACTCGCGCAATATTATTTAAAATTTCGCGTTAGGTGTTCTGTATATGTATAAAAAGGCATTTTTCATAATGGCCGTTCTGGCAATGGCTTTCGGGGCGCGGGCGCAGCAGGACACTGTGGACGCACAGGATTCGTCGCGGTGGGACTTCCACCTGTCGGCGGGCACCTCGATGGTGAGCATGTGCGGCAATGGCAACGCCTATCTGTGGGCGGCGCCGAGTGTGGAATACCGCGCCAGCGACCGGCTGACCCTCCGTGGCGGCTTCGGCGCCGTGGGGTCGCTGCTGGGAGGCTATGAGTTGCAGGGCAACCGCCGCAGCTTGTCTCCCGTGCGCCGCGGCACCCAGCTGATGGGTGTCGCCGTGGGTGCCGACTATCAGGTCAGCGAGCGTCTGACCCTTTGGGCCACCCTGACGCATGTCGGCGGCTGGCACGAGCCCCTATGGTCGCCCTTCAACGAGTCGTGGCCTATGGGCATCACCACCCTCAGCGGCGGCTTCAGTTATGCGTTGAGCGACGACTCGCTGCTCGAGATGCACTTCCACTTCGTCCACGACCATTATGGCAACGACGCCCTGGGCATTCTGGGGCACCCCTACTATGGCTACGGCGTGCCGAACTATGAACTTTTCGGCGGCCCTTGGCCTTATTGAACCTAAAGAACTGAGAGAAACAAACAAATGGAATATAACACTCAAAGGGAACAACTGAAAATCACCGACTATGGCCGCAATGTCGCCAAGATGATAGCATACGCCAAGACCCTCGCCGACCGCGATGAGCGCAACAAGATGGCCCACACCATCATCGACACCATGGCCTTGGTGAACCCTAAAGTTAAGGAGCGCACCGACTACAAGCGCATCCTGTGGGATCACATGATGCTGATTGCCAACTTCGACCTCGATGTCGACTGCCCTTATCCCATCAGCCGCGAGGAGACAGAGGTTGTGAAACCCCGTCCGCTGACCTATAGTGACAACAAGATACACTATCGCCACTACGGCCGTGCTCTCGAGGACATGATTGTCGCCGTAGCCGAGATGCCCGAGGGCGAGGAGAGGAACAGTCTTGTGCAGCAAATTGCCCACACGATGAAGCGCCAATACCTGCAATGGAACCGCGACTCGGTGGACGACGACCTCATCCGTGAGCAGCTTACCGAGCTGTCGGGCGGACGCATCACCTTGCCGGCCGATTTCCAGTTCCGCGACTCGAAGATATACCTCGACGCTATGGCCGCCGTGGCCGCCAAAAAGGAGAGCAACTCCAAGAAAAAGAAAAAGAAGAAGAAAAACCAAAACGCACAGTCATGAGCAGTTTTGAAATCATAGGAGGACACAAGCTGCGGGGCGAGATTGTGCCGCAGGGCGCCAAGAATGAGGCGTTGCAGGTGCTGTGTGCCGTGCTGTTGACCTCCGAGAAGGTTAGAATCGAGCATGTGCCCGACATCCGCGATGTGAACAAGCTGATTGACCTGCTGAAGCTCTTGGGTGTCAGCGTGCGCGAGGATGTTCCGTCGGCTTGCGAGAGCGGCCGCACCTTCGAGTTCCAAGCCGACCAGGTGAACCTCGAGGTTCTGCAAAGCCAGCAGTTCCGCGAGCAAGCCGGAGCCCTCCGCGGAAGCATCATGCTTGTGGGGCCTCTGCTGTCGCGCTTCGGCCAGGCCGTGGTGCCGCAACCCGGTGGCGACAAGATTGGCCGCCGCCGTCTCGACACCCATTTCATCGGCATGGAACGTCTCGGAGCCGAGGTGGAATACAAGCGTGGCGCCTACCTCGTCCGTGCAAAAAAACTCAAAGGCTGCTATATGCTTCTAGACGAAGCTTCCGTCACGGGTACGGCCAACATCATCATGACTGCAGTTATGGCCCGTGGCACCACCACCATCATGAATGCCGCCTGCGAGCCTTACGTCTACCAACTGTGCAACATGCTCAACCGCATGGGTGCCAAGATTACGGGCGTGGGTAGCAACCTGCTCACCATCCGCGGAGTGAAGGAACTCCACGGCTGCGAACACCGTCTGCTGCCCGACATGATTGAGGTGGGTTCCTTCATCGGCATGGCCGCCATGACCGAGGGCGATATCACCATCAAGAACGCCCAGGTGCAGCACCTGGGCCTCATCCCGCAGGTGTTCCGTCGTCTCGGCATCGAAGTGTGGCAGAAAGGCGACGACCTCTATGTCCCCGCCCAGGAGCACTACGAAATTGAGCGTTTCATGGACGGCTCTATCATGACCGTTGCCGACGCACCTTGGCCGGGATTCACCCCCGACCTCATCTCCATTGCCCTCGTTGTGGCCACACAAGCCAAGGGCAGCGTGCTGATACACCAGAAGATGTTCGAGAGCCGTCTCTTCTTTGTCGACAAACTCATCGACATGGGTGCTCAGATTATCCTCTGCGACCCGCACCGCGCCACCGTCATCGGCCTCGACCGCGAGCACAAGCTGCGTGGTGTGCGCATGGCCTCGCCCGACATCCGCGCCGGTGTGGCGCTGCTCATCGCCGCCCTCAGCGCCGAAGGCAAGAGTCGCATCGACAACATCGAACAGATTGACCGCGGCTACCAGCGCATCGACCAGCGACTGGCCAAGCTCGGTGCCGAAATCAGAAGAGTGGAATAAAAGCAACAAATTGACTATAAAAAACTTAATCGCATAATATTATGTTTGGATTGTTCAAGAAAAAACGTGAGCCTCGCCCCATCTTCCAGCCTTTGGGAACAGATATGCATTGTCACCTCATCCCCTGTGTCGACGATGGTTCCAAATGCGTGGAAGAGAGTGTCGACTGCCTCAATACTCTCAAGGCCGTGGGTTACGACAAAGTTATCATCACGCCCCACTTCCAGCATCCGCGTTTCCAAAACGACGAGGATGACATCCGCCGTCGCTATGAGGAGCTGAAGAAACAGGCTGCCGATGCGGGTGTGGAGATAGAATTCTCCGGCATCGGAGGCGAATACCGCATCGATACCGGCTTCCAGGCTCGCCTCGATAATCCCCGTTTCCTCCAAGTGGGAGGCAAGTATGTGCTTGTCGAGTTCTCGCTCCACCAGCAGATGATGGGCTGCGACGAGATGATTTTCGACATGCAGATGAAGGGATACGAGGTCATCCTCGCCCATCCCGAACGCTACCCCTACCTCAACATCAACGGCAGCCGTATCGAGCAGCTCAAGAACCAGGGCGTTTACTTCCAAACCAACGCCCTCTCGCTCGGCGGCTTCTACGGCGACGAGGCCAAGAAACGCGCCTACCAGATGATTGAGCGCGGATGGGTAGAATTCATGGGTACCGACACCCACAATACCATGTATTCTCAGGCCCTCATCGACCTCAGCCACGACCGCAAGGTGGAGAAGTTGCTGGAGAAATACGAATTTATGAACAAAACGCTTTAACCGATGAATAGTCTCAATGCTGTGTCGCCCATCGACGGGCGCTACCGTTCCAAATGCGAACCCCTGGCCAAGTATTTTTCCGAGGGTGCTCTGATAAAATACCGTGTCCGTGTCGAAGTGGAATATTTCATTGCTTTGGCCGACCGCCTGAAAGGCGTGCGTCCCGCGCTGGCTGCGGTGGCCGCCAAAGCCGAGGCCCTGCGCGACATCTACCGCAGTTTCAACGACACCGATGCCCAGGCTATCAAGGACATCGAGAAGGTGACCAACCACGACGTCAAAGCCGTCGAGTATTTTCTTAAAGGTAAGTTCGACGAGATGGGTCTCGCCGACCTCAAGGAGTTCATCCATTTCGGCCTCACTTCGCAGGATATCAACAACACCTCGGTGCCGCTCTCGATGAAGGAGTGCCACGATGAGGTGCTGCTGCCCGCTTATAAGAAGATTCTCGCTCTCCTCGACGAGCGTGCCGAGGAGTGGAAGGACATTCCCATGTTGGCCCACACCCACGGCCAGCCCGCCTCGCCGACCACCCTGGGCAAGGAATGGGGCGTTTTCGCCTACCGTCTGCGCCGTCAAATCGACGAGCTGGAGCGCATCCCCTTCACCGCCAAGTTCGGCGGCGCTACGGGCAACTTCAACGCCCACCTGGCGGCATTCCCCGCCATCGATTGGCGCGCCTTTGGCAACGACTTCGTCGGCAACCACCTCGGATTGGAGCGTCAGCAGCTCACCACCCAGATTGAGAATTACGACATGATGGCCGCCTGGTTCGACGCCTGCAAGCGCATCAACGTCATCCTCATCGACCTTTGCCGCGACGTGTGGACTTACGTCTCGATGGAATATTTCAAGCAGAAAATCAAGGCTGGCGA
>DECD01000024.1:161238-161778 GCA_002349055.1 Bacteroidales bacterium UBA2939
TGGCCAACGCCATCTTCGAGCACCTCAGCCACAAGCTGCCCGTGAGTCGCATGCAGCGCGACCTCACCGACTCCACCGTCAGCCGCAACATCGGCGTGCCCATCGCCCACACCATGATTTCCATCGCCTCGCTCGAGAAAGGCTTGGGAAAACTGCTCCTCAACGAGCAGGCCCTCTACCGCGACCTGGAGAACAACTGGGCCGTGGTGGCCGAGGCCATCCAAACCATCCTCCGCTCGGTGGGCTACCCCAACCCCTACGAGGCCCTCAAGCAGCTCACGCGCACCAACGAGAAGGTCACCTCCGAGACCATCGCCGCCTTCGTCGAGACCCTCGACGTCACCCCCGAGGTCAAGGAGCGTATCCGTTGCATCACACCCCATAACTATATCGGTTACAGCCTGTGAAGCTGCGTGGCAATTTCACCGTCCGTCAACTAAGACCATATAGTGCCCGTTGTGCGCTGTATGGTCTCTATGTGGTGTTGAGTGCCCTCTTCACTATGGCCACGGCACTCTCTGTGGCCGATTTCCTGAAAAT
>DECD01000024.1:161887-164754 GCA_002349055.1 Bacteroidales bacterium UBA2939
AAGCTCTATGCCTGGCTCATCTCTTTTGGCCAGCTCAATGCCTTGCTACTCTTTTCGGGCATCATCTTCGTGCTCTATTCCCTCAAGAACGTCTTCTCCTACCTCTCCGCCATCGAGATTTCCATCATCCGCACCGGCGTGGTGCGCAACCTGCGCAACACCATGTTCCATAAGGCCATGCGCCTGCCCATGAGCTACTACGACCGCCACCGCAAGGGCGATGTCATGGCGCGCTTCACCAGCGATATGGTGGAGTACGAGGAGGGCATTCTGGGTTCCATCCAGATGCTGCTCACCTCTTCCATAGGCATGGTTCTCTACCTGTTCATGCTCTTCTACATCAACGTCAAACTCACCCTCTTCGTCCTCTGCATGCTGCCGCTGGTGGCATTGGTCATCTCGGGCATCTCGCACAGGCTCAAGCGCAGCTCCAAGATTGTGCAGGAGAAGAACTCCTTCCTTGTCTCGCTCACCGACGAGACCATCGGCGGCCTCAAGGTCATCAAGTCCTACACCGCCATCGATTTCTCCAACCGCCGTTTCCGTGCCGCCAACCGCGACTACACCCATCGGCGCACCCTCATGCTGCGTCGCATCGATGCAGCCTCGCCGGTCAGCGATTTCCTGGGCAACACCATCGTCATCGGCATCCTCTTGTTCGGTGCTTGGCTGGTCTTTGGTGGCGACCAGGGGCTCACCGCCGAGCTGTTCATTTCCTACGTGATGCTCTTTGTGCTGATGATTCCTCCTGCCAAGGACTTTTCCACGGGCCTCTCCCAAATCAAGAAAGGCCGCGCCTGCGCCGACCGTATCCTAGCCTTCCTCAACGAGGAGAGCGAGCCCAGCACCATCGATACCACTGGTGCAAACAACGCTTTCGACAGCGACAATCTGGTCTCTCTCCGCCACGTCTCCTTCTCCTACAATCCTGGCACGCCAGTCCTCGACGACGTTTCGCTCGATGTTCCACGTGGAACAACGCTCGCACTCGTAGGCAGTTCCGGCAGTGGCAAGTCTACCATTGCCGACCTCCTCTGCCGCTTCTATCCCTGCACCCAGGGACAGATTCTCCTGAACGGCGTCGACATCAACAGCATACCCCTCGCCGAGCTCCGCGGCCGCATAGGCGTTGTGGCGCAGGACACGTTGCTCTTCAACGACTCCGTTGCCGCCAACATCGCCTTTGGATGCCCCGGGGCCTCGCGCCACGACGTGGAGCAGGCCGCCCGTGCCGCCCAAGCCCACGATTTCATCACTGCTCTGCCCCACGGCTACGACACCTCCCTCGGCGAGGGCGGCAGCCTTCTCTCCGGAGGCCAGCGCCAGCGCATCAGCATCGCTCGCGCCCTGCTGCGCAACCCCGACCTGCTCATCTTCGACGAAGCCACCTCGGCCCTCGACACCGAGAACGAACGCCTCCTCCAGGCCACCCTCAACGAGGTGCTCCGCGGCCGCTCGGCCATCGTCATCGCCCACCGCCTCTCCACGGTCGTCAACGCCGATAGCATCGCCGTCCTCGACCACGGTCGCGTTGTCGAGCGCGGCACCCACGCCGAACTCATGGCCCTGAATGGCCGTTACGCCCAGCTGGTGGCGCTCCAAAGTTTTTGATTGTCCATGAGAGCCGTTGTTCATAGCATGCCACCGTTCACGAAGCCCGCCCGGGTTTTGTGGCTCCTGCTCTTCGCGCTCTTCATGCCTCTCGCCACCCTCCGTGCCCAGGATGCCGTCATGCCGGTCACGGGATGGATGGCCTCCGTCGACGAGGCCACGCAGCAGATTGTCCTCACCTGGCACCCCTCCGCCGACCCACACGCCATGGGCTATCACATCTGCACCGGCTCGCCCTGCCTCGACTACGACACCGTCTTCAACCGCTACGACACCTCCTATGTCTGTGTCGACCATTCCCCCACCGAACCTCACACCTACCGCATCCATGTCTTCGACAGCGCCTACAACGTCAGTGTTTTGACCCCATCTTTCGGCAATGTCGTCCTCCGCGCCGAGGTGCCGCTCTGCACCTCTACCGTCAACGCCCAGTGGACCCCCTATCAGGGCATGCCCGGCGGCGTCTACCGCTATAGTCTCCAGGCTCGTCTCGAACCCTTCGACAACGACTATTCCGAGAAATTCTCCACCGACAGCACCGGCCCCTACGCCTATTCTTTCGACATCCCCGACGGCACCACGCGTGTATGGCTCAAGGTGCAAATCATGGGCATCGGCGAGAGCCACAACGGCTATCCCCGCATCTCGCAATCCAACGTCGTCAGCGTCCAGCGCCGTACCATCGATACCGCCTCGTTCCTCCGCATCACCTCCGTCGTGTACGACACCCTGCAATGGTGCAACCTCCTCACCTTCGACATCGACACCTCCTACGAGGCCGACTACTATACCCTCTATCGCAGCGTCGACGGCGCCCCGTGGGACTCCATCGCCGCCCTCACCTTCTCCACCCCGCCCTTTACCTATGCCGACCAGGAGGTCAATGTCCACGACTCGCTCCATTGCTACCGCGTCTCTGTCCGCGACGCCTGCGGCCTCAACCCCCACTATTCCAACACCGAGTGCATCGTCATTCCCACGCCGCCCGACCCCGGCTGGGCCTTCCCCAATGTGATTATCGCGGGCGACGCCACCAACGGTACCTTCCTGCCGCGCTTGCGCGGCCTCAGGGGCGATCTCTACGAACTTTTCATCTACAACCGCTACGGCTTCCTCGTCTACCGCACCGAAGACCCCTATGCCGGGTGGACCCCCTCGTCCGACATCCCGCAGGGAGCCTACGCCTATACCCTCCGCTGCCGTTTCAACAACAACCGCATCAAAGTCTTCACCGGCACCGTCACCGTAATAAAATA
>DECD01000024.1:164823-165883 GCA_002349055.1 Bacteroidales bacterium UBA2939
AAAACCATGAAAGTAGCCCTCTATTCTCGACACATCGACCCCTCCGACCGTCCGGCCTTCGACTACCTCTGCGCCGAGCTTCAGCGCGCCGGTGTCGACTATCAAACTGTCCGTGAGGGCGACTGCATCGACAGCTACGACTACCTCTTCTCCATCGGCGGCGACGGCACCCTCCTCTCCTCCGTCCAGTTCCTCACCTACTCGGGCAATCCCATGCCCCCTGTTTTGGGCATCAATTTCGGCCATCTGGGCTTCCTTACCACCGTCGGCAAGGAAAACCTCGCCACCCTCGTCTCCGACCTCCTGGCGGGCCGTTTTACCCTCGAGAAACGCACCGTCCTGAAGATACAAATCAACGGCGGCGCACCCACAAAAGAGGGCAGGGGAGAGGCATACGTCCTCAACGAGGCATTCCTTCACCGCCACGAGAACTCCTCCATGCTGCGCACCGAGGTCTATGTCAACGACTTATACGTGGCCACCTATGCCGGCGACGGCGTCATCGTGGCCTCGCCCACGGGCTCCACAGCCTATTCGCTCTCCTGCGGAGGCCCCATCCTCACGCCCGACTGCGGATGCTTCGTCATCACACCCATCGGTGCCCACACCCTCACCCTGCGCCCCATCATCGTGCCCGACAACGCGCGCCTGCGCCTCGTCACCGTCGCCGAGAGCCTCACCCTCGGCATGGACTCGCGCCGCCTCACCCTCTCGGGTTCCGCCGAGATAGCCCTCTGCCGCGCCCCCTTCGACGTCAGCCTCATCCGCATGAACACCCAAAACTTCTTCTCCGCCATCCGCGACAAGCTCATGTGGGGCACCGAGGTCCGCCCCTGAGTCCCCAATCCCTTTTCCATCGAAACCCCTCCCGCCTCCCCAAACCCTCGGGAGGTTTTTGGTATGTGCTAAACCCGTACTTTCTACCTACCAAAACCCTACCAACTCCTTACCAACTCCTACCACGGTGGGAGTTGATAGGGCGTTTATATGGTTAAAATAGGTCTTTTTAACGTTTATTAAGATAGTTTGATTCCATTACACCATTGTCGCTTATTCCCGA
>DECD01000024.1:165983-166732 GCA_002349055.1 Bacteroidales bacterium UBA2939
AAGGGCGTTGTAGATTTTTGGGGTGTTGGGTGGTTATATATATATGGAGGGGCAAAAACTCCAAGCATAAAATAAAACAGATTAAATAACGTTATTATAAAAAAATTATCACAAAACATAATGATTATGAAGAAGATAGTTTTATTAGCATTGTCTGTGGTGTGGACATTTGCTGTTCACGGGCAGGACACAACGGGATACCGGTCTTTTTTCGGGCAGGAGTCGACAGAATGGTATGGCATTGTTTTTGACTATGATTATTATGATTATCATGTTATGCGAACTGTAAGCGATACGCTGGTCGACGGACTTCAGTATAAAGTAATTAAACACTTCGAGATATTAAATGGGGATGGTGAGTATTATGAAAGATATGAATATTCCTATCTACTTAGGGAAGACACAATCAATGGCAGACTTTGGTGCCGTTATTTTAATCATGATGAAGATTTCCTGATTGTTGACATGTCTCTTTCAGTAGGAGATAGAATTGTCTTGGGTAAAGTTTCAAGTCCATATTCTGGGACCGGTTTTATTGTCGAGGCAATCATAGATACAAACACCTTGAGAAAAATTATTCTAAAAAATGCAACAGGCAGGGAAATCTATTTCATTGAAGGAGTAGGGTGCTCAAATATTGTTGAATATTCGCCGTATGGTTCATTAGGAATAGAAAGTAGTCTTCTGTGTTGTGTGAAAGATAGTGTTCGGGAATTTCATGACGGTCCGCAAGAAGGATGTTATGGAGA
>DECD01000024.1:166993-225723 GCA_002349055.1 Bacteroidales bacterium UBA2939
TGTTCACGGGCAGGACGTGGATTCGGTTGTCTATCAGTCTGTCTTCGGCGACAGCGTGGCACGATGGTACGAACACCAAGGCAATTGGGATTATGGTGGATGCGCAGATGCTTATGATATCTTTACCGATGATACGTTGAGTATTGATGGTATTTCTTATAAAAAACTCAGGTGGGTTGAACTCCAACATGTTTTAGATGTGTGCCACATTACTGATGCTAAAAATTCATTAAATCTTTTTCGGGAATCGGAAACACATGACAAGTTGTTTTTCAGGCAAATCGATCCACAATATTTAGATACTACTCCGGAATTGACAATTATGGATTTGTCGCTGAATGTCGGTGACACGATGGGACGATCCGGTGGCTATCCAGTGGTTGCTACCATTGACAGTGTTTTCTATAGGTCGGGAAGAAAAATCTTACGCACAACGTATGAAAATGCAGGAGGCGGCACACTTTTCTTCATTGAGGGTGTAGGCCCCAGCTTTGGAATGACCTATGTTCAGAATGTTCCTAATCATTTGTTCCAGATTTCATTGGTGTGCTATTATAGGGACACGACTTTCGAGTATCATGACAACGTTATTTATCCTGATTGGGGTTGTGAGGCGTCGTATATAGTTGGAATTGAGGATAATCAAAGGGGCGTAGACGTCTTGGTGACGGCAAGTCCCAACCCTACGGCAGGCATTGTGAATGTAGAGACATCGATGGAAGATGTACACCGCATTAAGGTTTTGTCCAGCGACGGGAGGATGCTTCTGGAGAAGACAGTACATGGAAACCATTCTGTGGTTGATTTGACAGGTTTCCCCGAGGGGGTATATTTTTTGTGTGTAGAGGGTGAAAGTAAGTATATGATAAAGAAATTGATTAAGCTATGAAAAAAACACGTTCATTATTAGTATGCGTGGCGATAGCTGCCCTTGCCGCCACGACCGCCTGCGTTTTCTTTTCATGCGAAAGGAGTGAGAAAACTTGGAGAAACGAGGACATCGAATGTAATCCACTGATATACATATATAAATTTAAGCCAGGGAAAGATTATTCAGAACAGGCTTCCCATTATATGTATTATCCGGGAGATGACTGTGCTTTTCGCGATGTCCTAGGTTGTAGGCCTATGCCGTTGCATAATGGCTACTATACAGGAGGAAACATCTGGTATGCTCCCCCGGAATATGCCGCATTCAAGACAGCTTATCTTACCATTACGCTGGATGAACTTGAAGGAAATGATAGTGTATACAATGAATGGTATAATCATTGGGAAAACTATATTCTTGATGAAGATCCCTTTCTGGAATTCTATTATTACACAGGATGTAATGAGGAATTACATTTGCCTATATCAGACAGCGGTATTGCTGGATACGAACATTATCATCATGAATATGCGGCACAGATGTTTGATTCCACGACACTTAACAACATCATAGATAACTGTCAGTTAGAGAAGTATCTAATCAGAGTAAAATAAAATATGATAAAAAAACTGATCAAAATATGAAAAGACAGTATTAATAAAAAATGTTTTATTGTTATGAAAAGAATGTGTTTGACTCTGATGCTTTTTTTTGCCGCCAGTATAGTGGTGGTGGGATGTCAGAAGAAGAAGGAGTGTTTGTCCTTTGCTCCATCGGAAAAGGAAATTTCATGGACCGATTACAACACTGTTGGAGAGGTATGGGACTATTTTGGCTGCTATCAAGAGACGGCAAAAGAACATTACGGAGACACAATGAAAGTTGTTGGCTACATTATCCCTGGAACAAAAGGTATCGTTGGCCCTTTCGATTATGAGTCTCATATAACATCGGATGGACTTTTCATCCATTTGGAAATGGGAGACTATTATGATATTCCCTGCAATAAACAGCATCTTGTAATTCTTAATGGTTATTTTGGAGACAATACGTCAAACGATATTGCAATAATGTCAAAGTTCAGAGAATATCAATATGGGCAAAAAGTATATGCGACGTTGATTATCCTTGGTCGTTCTACTGATACTGGTTGTTGTGATTATTTGGTATGCAGGCCAATCGAAATAGAAATAATAAAAATGGAGGAGGAAAGATGAAAGCATTAAAGATGATATTCTTAATGATTGCACGATCTTTTCCTGATTTTGGTTGACATTTTTATGTCCTTTTCCTGAAATGGTTGTCAGGTGTCGTACTGGGTTCGTTGACAATTTCCTGACAAAGTTGACAGTTTTCCTGAAAAGGTTGACAACCACATGCCTTTTTCACAAAATCCAGAAAACGCCTCGTAGTGAAGAAGTAAATCCATCCGTAAAATCAAAATCCGTTACAGTTACAGTTGTTACAATAAAAAAATGCGTTATATCATCCCTTATTAATATCTTATAACTAATTAATATATAGATAGATATTTAAGAAAATTAAACACACACACCCTCAAAAAAACAACTGTAACAACTGTAACTGTAACGCTTGGCATCGAAAAGCCTTGTAAGAGAGAATTTTACATCTAGACTTGTGACAGATGACAGTTATGACAATTAAAAATGGATGCCAATATTTCCCCCTTATATTATATAACTAATTAATATATAATAAGATAAATACAAAAATCAGAAAAAAGGATACCCAGAAAAATAACTGTCATAACTGTCATCTGTCATAAACAACATCTTTAATATTTAAAAATCAGCGAAATACAAATCCTGTGAACTGTCATTTTTAAAGGAAAACGTGACAAAAAGTATCAAAATCCTATAAAAAAACCTCGAAAAATCACCCTTTCACCCCTCGTTTCGACACTTTTCCCCCTCCAAAAGCTCACATCGTCGCTTCCAAATTTCATCACCCCAACCCCATTTGGAAGGGTTTTTATGTCCAAATGGCCAATCTCGTGGCCGAAAGTGGGGGGTGACTTTTTATGTTAAAATTAACAGATACGGAGTGAGAGTTGACACGGAGTTGATACGGAGTTGACACGGAGTTGATATGGAGCTGGGAGGGGAAAGGTGAGAGGACTCGACCTTAGGGAGCGACCTATTTTCGCTACCGCCGAGGAAAAAAATTTGTCCATCTAAGGAAAATTTTGTTACTTTGTATCTTGTGTCAGAAGTGACTTTTTATAATATATAATTGATAATCAACACGAAAAAATATGAAACGGGTAATGAAAAAACTGATGCCGCTGCTGCTGATTGCCGGCGTGCTGGCCCTGACCGGGGTGCAGGTGTCGTGCGGAAGCTCGCAGAAAGGCAATATGTTTGAGCGGCGCCAGACGAACAAAGGCCGCACCATCAAGTCGAATATCAAGGTGAAAGGCACCAACAAGGCCAACAGCCACACAACACGAAGCTACTGATGCAAAGCGCCCTCTATCCACTGAAATTCCTGCCCCTGTTCAAGAATGTCATCTGGGGCGGCAACAAACTGAAAGGCTACGGCTTCAACTACGACCCCCTGCCCAATTGCGGCGAGCTGTGGGCACTCTCCTCCGTCGAGGGACGCGAGAGCGTGATAGCCAACGGCTTCCTGGCTGAGAACACGCTGAACGAGGCCATCGAGATTTACATGGGCGACCTGGTGGGCGACAAGGTATTCAACCGCTTCGGCACCGAGTTCCCGCTGCTGTTCAAGGTCATCGACGCTGCCAAGGACCTCAGCATCCAGGTGCACCCCGACGACGAGCTGGCGCAGCACCGCGGCATGCCCTGCGGCAAGACCGAGATGTGGTATGTGATGGAGGCCGACCCGGGGGCGCGTCTCATCAGCGGTTTCCGCCGCGACACCACCGAGGAGGAATACCGCGCCGCTCTGGCGGCAGGCCACCTCGAGGACCTGCTCTACAGCGAGGCTCCCGAGGCCGGCGACGTCTACTTCATCCCCGCGGGCCGCGTCCACGCCCTGGGCAAAGGGCTGATGGTGGCCGAGATACAGCAGACCTCCGACTGCACCTACCGCATCTACGACTACAACCGCCGCGACGCCGACGGAAAGCTGCGGCAACTCCACACCGAAGAGGCAATGGAGGCCATCGACTTTAGCGGCATCCAGGGTCATGCTCACACCCACTACCACGTCCACATGAACGAGACCGCCACATTGGCCGACTGCCCCTATTTCACCACCAATATCATTCCCCTCGACCAGCCCATCCGCAAGAATCTGGAGGAGGTGGATTCCTTCGTGGTGTATATGTGCATCGACGGCATCGCCGCTGTGAAGAGCATGGAGACCATCGTTCCCGTGCACACGGGCGAGTGCGTGCTGGTGCCCGCTGTGGCCGACAGCGTGGAGCTCTTCTGTGAGGGCCCTGCCAAGTTCCTCGAGGTGACCATCGACACCACCGGCTGGAACGACGAGCCGATGCAGGAGGATTGGGTGGCACAGTTCATCGGCGGCCTTCGTGAGGAGCATGAGCATCACCACCATGATTGCGACTGCGGCTGCGACCACCACGACCACGACCACTGCGACTGTGGCCACGACCACTGCCACTAAAAGAAAAATTTGGCAGATTGAAAAAAAAGTACTATTTTTGCACCGCTTTTTATAGTATTATAGGCATTGAATGATATGTTCGATTTTGAGACATCGGTAACAGGGATTGAGTTCAAAGTGAGACAGTTGGCAGACGAAGTGGCGCGCCTGCGACAATTGGTGTCGAAAAAAGAGGACCAATGCTATGAACTGCAAGAAGCGTTGAAAAACAGTGAAAAAACGATAAATAACTTAAAAGAAGAAAACAAATTATTAAAACTAGGGAATAGGTTGTCAGAGAAAGGCGAGAGTGCTGAGATAAAACTGAAGATCAATCAGATGATTCGCGCTATTGACAAGAGTCTTGAAATATTGAAAAGTGAAAAGTGAGAAGCGAAATGGAAACGGTATCGGCATCGGTTAATATATTGGGACGCACCTATAAGCTCCGCGTGGCTTCCGAGGACGAGGAGGCCTTGCGCAAGGCTGCAAACACCATCGACACGCAGGCCAAGAGCTATGGCAAGCAGTATGCCTATAACGACCATCAGGACTTGTTGGCAATGGTAGCATTGACGCAGATCACTCAATTGACAAAGATACAAGATTCGCTGCGGTTTAAGGACACCGACCTCGCGCAGAGGCTGCAATCCATCGACAGCGTTTTGGAACAAATCCTGCATCCGACGGATACCCAAAACAGTTTGTAAACTCAACACCATTTACAAACCGAGTCGGCTCAGGGGCGGGTAGGTTGTATGGCTGATACGCCCGGCGCTCAAATCCTATCGTTTCAGAGTTTACCATAACTCCAGGCGGGACAAAAGCCGTGATGCAGGATTTCCTTTTTGACTGACCTCTCACCCGACGCGACAGCCGCCATTCCCACAACAAAAACAACACAACACAATGACCGTAGTATTTATTATAATCGGAGTTTTGGCCGGCGGTGCCCTGGGCATGTGGCTGACCACCTCCGTATTGCGTAACAAGTTGCTCGCCAAGAGTCAGCAGATCCTCAAGGACGCAGAGGAGAAAGGCGAGGTGATTAAGAAAGACAAGATTCTGCAAGCCAAGGAGCAGTATCTCCAGCTGAAGGGCGAGCACGAAAAGCGTGTCAACGAGCAGAACAACAAGCTCCGCGATGCCGAGAACAAGCTGAAGCAGCGTGAGCAGAACCTCAACCAGAAGGTCGACGAGTTGCAGAAGAAGAGCAACGAACTGAAGGGCGTGAGCGACAACCTGAACAACCAGATTGAGGCCCTCAAGAAGCGTCAGGCCGAAGTGGAGAAGGTCTACAAGGAGAGCGTCACCAAGCTCGAGCACATCGCCGGCATGAGCGCCGACGAGGCCAAGCAGCAGCTCGTGGAGGCCATGACCGAGGAGGCCCGCGCCGAAGCCAGCACCACCATCATGGACATCGTCGAGGAGGCCAAGATTACCGCCGCCGAGCAGGCCAAGAAGATTGTTATCCAGAGCATCCAGCGTACCGCCACTGAGACCGCCGTCGAGAATACCGTCAGCGTCTTCAACCTGGAGAACGAGGAGGTCAAGGGCCGTATCATCGGTCGTGAGGGCCGCAATATCCGCACCCTTGAGAGCCTCACGGGCGTGGAAATCATCATCGACGACTCGCCCGACGCCATCATCATCAGCGGCTTCGACCCCGTGCGCCGCGAGATTGCACGCCTGTCGCTCCACAAACTGGTCACCGACGGCCGCATCCACCCCGCCCGTATCGAGGAGGTGGTGGCTAAGACCCGCCGCCAGATTGAGCAGGAAATCAACGAGGTGGGCAAGCGTACCTGTATCGACCTCGGCATCCTGAATATGAACCATGAGCTGATGCGCATGGTGGGTCGCATGAAGTACCGTTCGTCCTACGGTCAGAACCTGCTACAGCACAGCCGCGAGGTGGCAAACCTGGCCGCCACCATGGCTTCCGAGCTGGGCCTCAATCCCAAGCTTGCCAAACGTGCGGGCCTGCTGCACGACATAGGCAAGGTGCCCGAGACCGACCCCGAGATGCCGCACGCCATCTTCGGCATGAAGCTTGCCGAGAAATACAAGGAGCATCCCGACATCTGCAATGCCATCGGTGCTCACCACGACGAGATGGAGATGACCAACCTCATCAGCCCCATCATCCAGGTGGCTGACGCCATCAGCGGCGCCCGTCCCGGCGCCCGCCGCGAGGTCGTTGAGGCTTACATCAACCGCCTCAAAAAACTCGAGGATATGGCCATGACCTATCCCGGAGTGGTGAAGACCTACGCCATCCAGGCTGGCCGTGAGCTGCGCGTCATCGTGGGTGCCGACAAGGTGACCGACGTGGAGGCCAACAAGCTCAGTTTCGACCTCTCCAAGCAGATTCAGAACGAGATGACCTATCCCGGCCAAATCAAGGTCACGGTCATCCGTGAGACCCGCGCCATAAACTACGCTAAATGATTCTCAACGCCATCCATTGGAATATAGACCCGGTGATGTTCAACATCGGGTCTTTTGGCTTGCGCTATTATTCGCTGGGCTTCCTCGTGGCCTTCGTCCTGGGCTACTGGATTGTCTCGCGGATGTTCAAGCGCGAGGGCGTGAGGACCGACTACCTCGACAGCTTGGTGGTCTACATGTTCCTCGCCACCCTCGTGGGTGCCCGACTGGGCCATTGCCTCTTCTACGAGCCCGACTATTTCCTCACCTCCGAACACTGGGTGGAAATCATCTGGCCTTTCCGGAATGGCGAGTTCAAGGGCTTTGAAGGCTTGGCCAGCCACGGGGCCGCCGTGGGCATTCTCACGGCCATGTGGCTCTACTGGCGCCACTATAAAATGAACATCTGGTGGATTCTCGACCGCATGGTCATCGTCATCGCCCTCGGCGGCGCTTTCATCCGCCTGGGTAACCTCTTCAACAGCGAAATCTACGGCCACGCCACCAACCTGCCGTGGGGCTTCATCTTCGACCGCAACCACGAGACCGTTGCCAAGCACCCCACACAGCTCTACGAGAGCCTCAGCTATTTTGCCATCTTTGGTGCCTGCCTGTGGTATTACCTCCGCAAGAAAGGCAATGTCCGCAGCGGCAGCATCTTCGGCTGGTGGCTGGTGGCGCTGTTCGGCGTGCGGTTCCTCATCGAGTTCGTCAAGAACGATCAGGTGGACTTCGAGGCCGGTATGGCGCTCAACATGGGTCAGCTTCTCAGCTTGCCCTTCATCGCCGCAGGCTTGGTCATCGCCTGGCTCTCCAGGAAAGAGAAATTCCCGCAGGGAGCGTTCCCCAAGGGAGAGGTGAAAACTATTGTCGCCAAATGGGACGAGAAAGCAGCCGAAGAAAAAACCAAGAAGGAAGAGCGTGAAAAGCGCATGCAGGCATATAAAAAAGAACGCGAAAGAAATAAACAAGCAACAAAAAACGAGAAAAACAAATGAAAACGCTTATATTAGTACGTCATGGCGAAAGCGCCTGGAACAAACTGAATCTTTTCACCGGGTGGACCGATGTGGACCTCACCGAGGCGGGCATCAAGGAAGCCTTTGAGGCTGGCAAACTGCTGAAGGCCGAGGGCTACCGCCCCGAACTCTGCTTCACCAGCTACTTGAAACGTGCCGTCAAGACCCTCAACGAGATTCTTGACGCTATGGATATGGATTGGCTGCCTGTGCAGAAGAGTTGGCGCCTCAACGAGAAGAGCTATGGTGCCATCCAAGGGCTCAACAAGGCCGACACCGCCGCCAAATACGGCGACGAGCAGGTGCTCCTCTGGCGCCGCTCCTTCGATGTCCAGCCTCCCGCATTGGATCTCCACGACGAGCGCAGCCCCCGCGTCGACCCCCGATACAACGAGATTCCCGATAACCTCATCCCCCTCACCGAGAGCCTCAAGGACACCATCGAGCGTCTCATGCCTTACTATCGCGGCACCATCCTCCCCGCTTTCGAGAACCGCAACACTCTTATGGTGGTGGCTCACGGCAACTCGCTGCGTGGCATCGTCAAGGAGCTCAAAGGTATGTCGAACGAAGAGATAATTAAGTTCAATTTACCCACGGCAGTACCCTATATTTTCACTTTTGACGACCAGATGAAGCTTGTCGAAGACAAATTCCTCGGAGACCCCGAGATTATCGCCGCCAAGATGCAAAGTGTTGCCAATCAGGCGAAGAAGAAGTGAAATTTGGCATAAATGGCTGGCCGATTTCAATGAAAATAAAAAAAAATTTGGTCAGTTCAGAAAATGTTCGTACTTTTGCACCGTTTTTGAGAGACAAAAAACGGTGCTTTTTAGTCTACTAGAAGAACACACGGAGAGGTGGGTGAGTGGCTGAAACCAACAGTTTGCTAAACTGTCGTACTCGATTAGGGTACCGGGGGTTCGAATCCCCCCTTCTCCGCCAAAGACGCCCCGCAAGGCGTCTTTTTTAATAAGACCCCGGGGCATAGCGAAGCCCGGTTATCGCGCCTGCTTTGGGAGCAGGAGACCCCCAGTTCGAATCTGGGTGCCCCGACAAAGAGAGAGACTTTTAGCACAGCGCTAAAAAAGATGGCCCCGTAGCTCAGCTGGATAGAGCAACTGCCTTCTAAGCAGTAGGTCCTGCGTTCGAATCGCAGCAGGGTCACTAGAACAAATTTTCTAACAATGAAAAAGATTCTTATCGTCGGTGCCGGCGGCCAGATAGGCAGTGAGCTGACACGTAATTTGAGAGACATTTATGGTGACAACAACGTGGTCTGCAGCGACCTTCGACCGCTGAAGGGCGACCCCTACGAGCGTGGCCCCGTCGAGCGTATCGACTCGACCCAGATTATGCAGATTGCCGCTGCTGTGAAACAGTATAACATCGACACCATCTACAACCTGGCAGCTATCCTGAGCGCTACGGCCGAGCTGAATCCCATGCTGGGCTGGAACGTGGGTATCGGTAGCCTCGTCAATTGCCTCGAGGTGGCCCGCCTTTTCGGCTGCGCCGTCTTCACCCCCTCGAGCATCGGTGCTTTCGGTCCCTCGACGCCGCATGACAACACGCCGCAGGACACCATCCAGCGTCCCAACACCATCTATGGTGTGACCAAGGTGACTGGCGAGCTGCTCTCCGACTACTATTTCACCCGCTTCGGTGTGGACACCCGCTCGGTGCGTTTCCCCGGCCTCATCAGTCACATGACGCTCCCCGGCGGCGGCACCACCGACTACGCCGTCGAAATCTACTATGCTGCCGTCAAGGGCGAGAAATTCGTCTGCCCGCTGAAGAAAGGCACCTATATGGATATGATGTATATGCCCGACGCCCAGAAGGCCATGATTGACATTATGGAGGCCGACCCCACCAAGCTGGTGCACCGCAACAGCTTCAACGTCACCGCCATGAGCTTCGACCCTGAAATCATATACAACGCCATCAAGAAGCGTTACCCGAACTTCGAAATGGTCTACGAGCCCGAACCCATCAAACAGGCCATCGCCGACAGCTGGCCCGACAAGATGGACGACAGCTGCGCCCGCAACGAGTGGGGCTGGAATCCTCAGTACGACCTCGAGAAGATGACGGACGACATGATTCTCAACCTAAAGAAGAAACTTCTCTAAGTAACGATATAAAAAAAGAGGCATCCAAACGGATGCCTCTTTTTTTTGTCATTGCTTGACTACCCGACGGAGCAGCGTGCCCGACGGGAGGGTCAAGCGGAGGGTGTAGATGCCTGATGGCAGGGTGCCGAGGTCGAGGCAATCGGTGTCGCGGCGGCGCAGGGCCTCGCGTCCCACAGCATCGTAGAGCACGGCTTCCTGCACCTGTTGGCTCAAGCGCACCATGTCGGTAGTGGGGTTGGGATAGACGTTGATACGTTGATACGTTACGTTGTCAAGGCCGACAGAGTCGGGCAGCAGGGTGAGGTTAAGCACCAAGATACTGTCGCAGCCAGCCGTGGTGGTATAGCGGTGGATATAGAGTCCGCTCTCGTAGTAGGTTCCGCCGTCCCAATCGTAGGAGTCGCCGGTGGCGCTGACAACGAGGGTGTCGGACTCAGAGTGATGAATTGTGAGGTGGAGGACCAGCATGGTATCGAACGACAATGCTATCTCATAATCGCCCGTGGCGGTGAACTCCCTATTGTTGTACCAATAACTCTCGCAAGCGTCAACCGTGGTGTCGACATACACGAGGGGAGTGTGGTTCACAACGAGGTTCAGCACAACGGTACTATCGCAACCGTTCATGGACGAAAAATCTTGGGTGTAACTGCCGCTCTCGGTGTAGCTCACGCCGTTCCAAATATAGGCAGGTTCGGTGGCACTGACGGTAAAGGTGTCGGCAATATTAATATTATATGTGGGGAAGATTTCGTAGTTGTAGAAGGTCACGTCGCCGCTAACGGCTGTGGTGCAGAAACTGCCGGTGCCGGGAGTGTGGATATCGATGGCGTGGCTTTGGAAGGTAATGGTGGTGTCTGCGGCGCAGAAGGAGGTCTGTTCAATGGAGACGTTGTGCGAGGTGTGGGGCAGCACCACGTTGTCAATCCAGGCGCAGTCGCTGCCGTTGCTGACGCTATAGTCTTTGGCATAGCGGAAGGTGATGGTATGGGTGCCGGCGGTGAGAAGGAAGGCGGCGCGTGTCCACTCCACTTCTCCGGAGGCGTTCATCAACGACTCGTCATCGACTAGGAAGTGGAACTTGTCATAGTTGTTCTCCGACGAGACACGGTAGTAGAAGCTGACGGTGTCGGCTTCGGTGAGGGTGACGGTGAGGTTCATGTCGGAGTTGGTATTATGGGAGGTGTACTGCACGGAGCGCAGGCAGTAGGAGCCCTCGTAAGGCTGCTCGGTGCTGACGGCCCAAGGATAGGCTGCGGGGAAGCTCCATCCGGCAATGTGGGTGGTGCCGCCCTCGAAGGTCTCCACATAATCATTGCCAACATATACCGGCAGGGAGCCGTTGAACGAGCCGAAGCTATAAGTCACGGGAATGGTGATATCCTGCGGCAGCTGTGCGTTGGCAGTAAGCGTGAGGGTGACGGTGGTGTCGCTGTCGCTGTCGAGCGAGAAGAGGCCACCCGCAGGGATGCTGGCCGAGAGAAGCGTGGTGGGGGAAGCGAAGGTCAGCTGGTTGACACGTGTGGCGGCATGGCCGCTGTTGTGCAGCGTGGCCTGGAAAGTGAGTGTGGTGCCGGGCAGGAGACACGGATTCTCGTTAGAGAAGGTAAGGTTGAGGACAGGAGCATAAATCCAACGGCGCAGGGTGCTGGTGGAGGACATGGTGCTGCCGGTCCAGTTGACGGACGTGCTGATGTCGACGAAGGTGTTGTCGGGAGCCGTGGCCGAGACATAGGCCGAGACGGCATCAGTCACGTCGACAGAAGCGCCGGCTGCCAAACTGTCAAGGGTGACGGTGGCGGTAGAGAGCGTCAAGAGAGGGGAACTGCTGGCGAGTTGGATGGTGATGTTGTGCGCCATAGCATTGCCTGGATTTTCGACATGCAGCGTCAGAGCAACAGTGTCGCCAGCGACGAGAGGTGCAGAGGTGATTTCGGTGACCAATGGGAATGCTCCATCGGGTTGAATCACCCTAATGGTGCGGAATGCGGTGCGGTACTGCTGTGCCGACGCTGCCAGGCGGTAATTGCCTACGGCCAGTGTGGCGGGCAGTGTCAACTGGGCGGTGCCGCTGGCATTGGCATAGGCGGCCGCAAGGAGGGTTTCGGTCACGGTGTCGACGAGAGCCACATAGGCGTTGGGAGCAGCGGAGACAGAAAGAGAAGTGGCACCATAGTTGACAACCGATGACACAGCGACATTCATCGTGTCGGCCTGCGTCATGTAAGGCATCACCGAGGGGTCTCCCATCAGGTGGTAGATTTCCCAATAGTACCATTTCATGCCCGAGCCCGAAGTGGAAGCCTCGACGGCCATGTTGCCCTGCATCACCATGGAACCCTGTGTGGTGCACCACTGCGAATAGGCTTCGTTGTGGGTATGGAAGGTGCGGTCGTAGACGCCGAGGTTGCTGGCGTTGTAGGCCATCGACATCGTGGGTCCTACGCTGCTGCGGACACCCACGGCCCAATAGAAGTCCTGCCCCCAGTAGGTGCTGTTGCTGCCGCCGATGTAACCCACGGCCCCGGCATAGTCGCCCTTGCGCAACAGGGCCTCGCCGAAGCAGGTGCTCTCCTCGAACTTGTTGGTGAGGCAGCAGTTGCCAATCATGAGGCCGAATTTCTGGTTGTTGGTCATCTGGTTTACATGGCTGTTGCCGAAGTTGGGCGTGCCCCAACCCGTGGAGCCACCATGGGCGCTGTAGTTGATGAAGCCGGCACCCTGGTTGTAGTAGGAGCGCACGGTGGCGTCATTGTTGTTGCTACTGCCGATGGTGACATTGGTAGTGCAAGCGGGAATGATGGACACATCGTTCTTGAAGTACATCACCTGGCTCCAGCCGTGGGTGCCGTTGACGTAGTTGGTGATGGCATAATCCATGGCGGGGTCGCCATAGGTGTAGGCGTTGTCGCCGGGGTTGCCGGCATCGACACCGGCCACCATCACGGCGCGGTCGAGGAACGTCGGGTCAGGGAAGGTGTACTTCTCATACATCAGCGTCTTCTCGATTTGGGGTTGGAGCTGTGCCACGGTTTGGGCCGAGAAACGACCATAGTGACAGTCGGGGATGTGGTCACCCGTGGTCCAGGTCATGTAGTAGAGGTCGGTGACGTGGTTGTTCGAGGGCGAGGAGTTGTGGGCGTCGAAAGGCGGTAGCTGGGCCACATCGCCCACCAGCAGCACAAAGGTCGGTGCAGGATTGGCGGTAGTGGCGTTGGTATACTGACTCTTGATGTAGTTCTGGATAGAGGTGGTGTCGGTGCCTACGCCGGGGTCGTTGGTGTAAGCCACATCGACGAGGAAGCCTTTGCGGCGTTTCCACTGGACGAAATCGTCCAGATGGTTGCGGAACATGCTATTGGCCACAATAAGGTAGCGCACGGGAGCCGTGGTGCGGACAGCCTTGGGGTAGAGGTTGTTCAAGGGCTTGGCACCGCTGTTGAAGGCGGGCGAGTAGTAGCGGTTGAACATCTCCTCTGTGCCTTTTACGTCGGCACCCTGATAGCGAACGGTCACGGTGACTTGGCGGCAGACGATGACCTGGCCGCTCACGGGGTTGTAGCGCACGGGCGAGAACTGGAGACGTGCCAGACGGCGGTCGCGGGCAATGCCTACGGTTTCTACCATGGCCTCACGCTGGCCGTAGAATTTGTCGGCATTATAGATGCTTTCAATCATGCGGATGGGGTGAAACAGGGTGTCGCTCTTGCTGATTGGTGCCTGAGCGGGAACCACTTGGTAGCGCAGTTGCGGGTCGATGGTGTCATAGATGGCATCGGTAACCTCCACCGCAAAGTCATCGCACAGAGGCACCTCAATCATGCGCGAGAACACCGGCAGGGTGGGCTCGGCAATGAGCGACGAAGGCATGCAGCCTTCGAGGTTGAGGGTACTGAAAGGAATGCCGTTGAGGGTGGTTTCGCCGGTGTGGAGCGTTCCTGTAGTGATTTCAATCCGTAGCGAGGAATAGTCGTCGTTAAGCACACGGATTGACGGTTCTTTCTGCGCCGAGACGGTGCTGGCCACTAGAAGAACTCCCAAGAAAAGAATGAATTTTTTCATCTTTAATGTAACGTTATAGCGTAATTACGTAGTTCCGAAAATATCAGTTTACCAGCGTCATCTCGTCCACCAAGTGGCGGGCACCGGCATATTTGTCGATGATGAAGAGGCAGTAGCGGATGTCGAGCGAGATGTTGCGGCAGTAGGCGGGGTCGAAGAGGAGGTCGCTCATGGTGCCTTCCCAGCAGCGGTCGAAGTTGATGCCTACCAGCTGGCCGTCAGCGTTAAGCACGGGCGAACCGCTGTTACCACCGGTAGTGTGGTTGGTGGCGATGAAGGCTACGGGCAACTCGCCTTTCTTGTTGGCATACTGGCCATAGTCTTTCTTCTGCCAGAGGTCCTTGAGTTTGGGTTCCACGCGGTAGTCGTATACATCGGGGTTCTCTTTCTCCATGATGCCGTCGATGGTGCTGTAGGCGGTATAGTAGGTGGCATCTTTGGGCTTGAAGCCCTCGACATGACCGTAGGCCACGCGTAGCGTGAGGTTGGCGTCGGGGAAGAAGTTCGAGTCGGGATACTGCTCCATCATGCCGCGGACATAGGTGCGCATGAGGCGCTGGATATTGTCGTCAGCCTGGTTGTAGGTCTGGCGCTTGCTGTCGCTGTAGCAATAGAGGTAGGCTATAGAGAAGAGCTGGTAGGCAGGGTCTTTCCTGATGGCATTGAGCATCTTGTTGCGCTCCATGTTGAGCAGCTTTGCCAGCTTCTTGGGGTTGTTGAGGACCGACTTCTGGTAGGTCTTCTTCAGCATGGCCTCCACGTCGGCATCGGTTTGGTAGTGGTCGGCGTTCAGGAACGAAGCGAAGCCGCGCTCCCACATATAGAGGAAGGTCTCCTCGAAGATGGCCTCGTCGACGGGCGAGTGTTCGTCGAAGTCCTCAAAATATTTTTCGCTGTCGGCACGCATTTTGGCCACGAGGTTGGTGTCGGTGCTGCGCGTAATCTGGAACAGGCGGTAGGCGCGGTTCATGAAGTCGCTGGCCATCAGGGCCTCGTTGAAGTAGGTCCACTCCGTCTCCACCTCGCGCAGGCGCATATAGTTGTCTTCGAGCTGGTCGAGCACGTAGCGGTATTCGGGCTTGTCCTCAGCCCAGCGGCGGAAGTTCTCTTCCTGCTCCATCTTCTGCTCCACGCCGTGCAGACGCTCGATGCCGAGGGTCTCGCCCTGCCATTTCTTCCAGCCGTTGGCGATGGAAGCCACGCGCGAGGCGTATTTCAGGCGCTGGGCGGGCGACTGCTGCATAGCGGCGTTGTAGTGAGCCAGACGGATGTCGCGCAAAGCGATGCGTACGGGATTCTCCACATTGGCGGCCAGGTCGACGGCATCGTGCGTCACATAGCGGCGCGTGGTACCGGGATAGCCGAAGACGAAGGTGAAGTCGCCCTCGTCGACACCTTTAAGGCTGATTTGCAAATGCTTCAAGGGGCGATAGGGAGTGTTGTCCTCGCTGAAGTCGGCGGGCTTGCCGTCCTTGGCATAGACGCGGAACATGGAGAAGTCGCCCGTGTGGCGCGGCCACATCCAGTTGTCGGTGTCGCCACCAAACTTGCCGATATTGCTCGGCGGGGCTCCCACCAGGCGCACGTCGGTGAACACCTCGTTGACATACATGAAATACTGGTTGCCGTAGTAGAAGGGTTTGATAATCGCTTTATAGTGCGTTCCCTCGACAGCCTTGGCAGTGATGGCGGCGATGTTCTTGGTCACAATCTTCTCGCGGTCGGCCTCAGTGGTCTCGTCGGTGACGCCTTCAAGCACCTGGGCGGTGACATCCTCCATGCGCACCAAGCGTGTCACGCTGAGGCCTGGACAGGGAATCTCCTGGTCGCGACTCATGGCCCAGAAGCCATTGGTCAGGTAGTCGTGCTCCACCGAGCTATGCTGCACTATGTAGCTGTAGCCGCAGTGGTGGTTGGTAAGTAGCAGACCTTCCTCGCTGACAAATTCACCGGTGCATCCGCCGCCGAAAAGGAGGATGGCATCCTTGAGCGAAGCATGGTTGATGTCGTAGATGTCCTTGGCCGAGATGTGCATGCCGGCCTTCTGCATGGCGGCCTCGTTGCGTTGCAAGAGCATGGGAATCCACATTCCCTCGTCGGCCATCAATGGCAGCGAAATCGTTGCCAGCACTAAGAAAGCGAGTATTTTCTTCATTGTTTTTATAATTATTTTTAAACTGCAAAAATACGAAAGTTGGATGGAATGGCAAAAAAATTCTTTCCTTTAGATTTTCGATGTCTGGTAAGAATATTGAAATGGGGTTAGATCCAGAACGAGTTCTGCTCGTTATCCGCCCATTCGTCGCGGACGATGAAGGTCTCCGTCTCCCTATTGTTCTCCTCTTGGAAAAGCAGTTCCAGCATATCATTCGATGGCGTCAATTGACTGATGGCATAGCTCCGTTCACTCCGAAACTCCACCACCGTCAACCCCGGCGAAATATATTGTTGTTTTTTCATACGGCTAATTATTATTATATTGTGGGACAGGACTAATGGATTGACCATTCAATGTGATGGTCACATTGATATTATTGTTGTCGATGGTGACGGTATTTGATCCGTCAGGGGTGTATCGACCAATTAATGATGCAAGGTAATCATATTGTCCATTAGAATTTATAGTGAAACTACCATTTACCACACAGCCTGTAATTGTAAGGTTTCCTACAACTTTATTTCCAATAAGTCCTCCCGCTCGGGTGGCTACAGTAGAAGTTAGATTGACGTTACCATACCACGAAGAGTTGACTATAGTGGCCTTCGAAGACCCCGCAGAAGCAATTAATCCGCCCCAATAATACGATCTTCCGCTTAATATGACATTTGATGTATTGACACTACAGTTGGAAATTGAGATATTCGATGTTGAACCATCAATTTCACACAATAAACCTCCAAAATAAATTTGACCGGTGGCCCCACTAATATTTATTGCATTATAGGTGATGTTACAATTGTTTATATTCAGTGTTCCTTCTTGGCTAGTTGAATATGTGCCAATTAAACCAGCAAGAGTCACCCTTTTATCGGTATTACGTTGATGGATAAGGGAAAGGTTGTTGATAGAAATATCTTTAATTGTCACGCTAGTTGAAAATAGCGCACAACAATATCCAGTTGTTCCTAAATCACGACTATTAATGGTAAGATTATTAATAATGTGATTATTGCCATTAAGAGTTCCACTAAATCGACCAGTGTTTATTGTTTTTACAGGAATATCAGTCATATCAAGGTCCGCGAGAATGTCAATGTAGGCATCTCCAGTGATATCGCCGCTGGTGATGTTTTCAGTCATCAGTTTAAAGTCAAATGGTGTGCGCACCACATAATGGTTGCCTTCTTGGTCAAGTGTGGGTGTCGGAGTATCATTGGTAACTGTGATCTCTGTTGTGGCATAGCCCAATTCATTGCGGGCAAGGGTATGGTCGGTTCCTGAGGTCTGACTTTGACTGTGAAGGTAGAAATTCTGGTTGTTTGTGCTACTGGTTTTCACCTTGATTGTGAAATCATTTGGAATATTTGTCGCCCCACCAACAGGGAGTACAGGCAGCATTACTTGTATGCTCTCATTAACATCAAGAGTGTGGCCGTCATCAAAAATAAGTGAAACATATCTTTCAGAAGGATTCCCTGAAAGGGTAGGTATAATATTAATATTTCCTGAGGAATTTAAATTAATTCCATTGATGGTTCCATTGAGCTGATAATGATTACTGGCAACTGTGACCGACTGGAGAATTAGCGGCACATTGGCTGTGTTTTTGACGGTGACATAGAGGGCACCGGTGAGGTGCTTGAACTGGAGCGGTTCGCGGTTTGTAGAGCGTGCTGCCATGGGGACTTCCAGTAGCTGGTGGCCGCTGGCATCGGTGCGGTAGTGGTAGTAGGCCGGAAAATCGAGGGAGATATAGTCGTTTCTCAAATCGCTGTTGGCGGCTAGCGAAGCCGGATAGACGGCACGGTTGACCGACTGCGGGTTCGCATAGCTGATATAGGCGCGGCCGTTGTCGCCCCGCACTACACTCACCTCATTGCCGTTGATGCAGATAGGGTCGCCATTCTCCCACGTGGAGTTGGCACCGTCGAGCCGCACCTTGCTATTACTTCCCATCGTCTCCGCAAAAATCTCTATCATCCCATCGCCCTCATCCATCTCCTTCTCGCACCCGACAAAAGGGAATGCCAGTGCCAAGAGAGAACCAAGGGCAAGCAATTTGATTGTTCTTTTCATAAGCTTGAATATAGTTTTAAAAAGACAGAGTCTCCATTATGGGGACTCTGTCTCTCGTATACTGTTTTATGTTATTTCTGGAAGAGCTTCTGCCAGTTCTTGTACTCGCGGTCTTTCCAGGCGCCGTTGTGGTAGGCATAGGAGACGATGGCGGGGATGACGGTGGTGCCTTCGGCATAAACCATCTGCTGGAGTTCTTCGCTCACCTTGCCCCAGCTGCCGGCCTCGAGAAGGGTGCTGGAGGAGCAGGCGCCGTCACGCACGTCGGCAACGGTAATCTGGATGGCATACTTGTGCATGGGAACCTCTTTGCCGAGGATTTCGGCGCAGACGACGGTGTCCTGAGCAAAGTTCTTGGGGGTACCGCCGCCGACCATGAAGAGGCCGCTCTCGGGGCAGTTCATCTTGATTTCGGTAAGCTCGAGGAAGTCGCACACGCTGTCGATGCTGACATAGGGCTTGCCAGCTTTCTTGCGGAGCCACTGGTGCTTGCCGATACCGAAACCGGCGCTGCTGTCGCTGAAGGCGGGGCAGAAGATGGGCACGCCGCACTCGTAGCAAGTCTGGATGAGGCTGTCTTTCTTCACGCCGTGGCCGTTGGCGAGCCATTTGCCCACCTCATAGAGGAATTCGCGGCTGCTATAGGGACGCGGTTCGAGGAGGTCGGCGACATCGCAGGTGGCCTGGTCGCAAGCCTGCAGCTCCTCTTCGTCGATGAAGGTGTCGTAGATGCGGTCGATATAAAGCTCGCGGAGCTTGGTGTCGGGGATGACGTTCTCCTTGGTGCCGATGTAGTGCTTGTAGCCGAGGGCCTCGAAGAGGTCCATGTCGATGATGGAGGCGCCGGTGCTGACGACGGCGTCGATCATCTTGTTGCGCACCATGTCGACATACACCTGCATACATCCGGCGGCGCTGGTGGAGCCGGCGATGGTGAGGATGTTGGTGCAGTCCTTCTCGGCCAGCATCTGGCAGAGGATGTCGGCGGCACGGGCGGTGTCGCGGCTGGTGAAGCTCATGTGGCGCATGGCGTCGATAAGCTCGGTGCTGTCATACTTCTTGATGTCAATGTGCTTGACGGTTTCTTTCAGGAGGTCTTTCTTTTCCATTTTTATATTGTTTTTTTTGATTTCAAATAATTATAACAACGTGATAGTTTTTAATTTATTGTGTCTGTTGTTGTTTTTATTTGTCAATGCGCTGAAGGGTGACATCCTTCTCCACATCGGCGGTGCCATAGTCCCAATTGCCGTGACCATCGTGGAAAGCGCTTCTGTCGGCAACCACCGACACAACGGTGTCGCGATAATGCCCGTTTTGCTCGCCGTCGCTGTCTTTGAAGTATATTGCGACGTTGCTTTCCGGCATGCATTTAACACGGATTTCATAGCGCCCATCAACCCCCGTGGTGTCGAGGTGAGACACATTGATACCTGCCACTGGTTCACCCTCTTCGTTGACGACGGTGCCCATCACATGGTATGTTCCTTCGGGACAACCATACATACCGCTTATCGGTTCTTCATTGTGGTCTTTTCCACAACCCATCTGCAATCCCAGCAGGGCTCCCAGTGATACCAGCAGCCAGTTTTTCAGTTTCAGATATTTTATTTTCATAGCTTTATATGTTTATTCCGATACTATCTTCAAGCCGATGATGGAGGCGGTGAGGGTGGTGATGAAGAAGAGTCGCCAGAAAGTGGCGGGCTCGTGGAAGATGAAGATGCCGACGAGCACCGAGCCGAGGGCGCCGATGCCTGTCCACACGGGGTAGGCGGTGCCGATGGGGATGGTCTCGATGGCTTTGGCCAGCAGCACGGCGCTCATCACGTAGAAGAAGGCGAAGCCGCCCATCCACTCCCAATAGAGCAATCCCTCCAGCCCTTTGGTCTTCCCCAGGCAGAAGGCAAAGCCTACCTCGCAGAGGCCGGCGATGATGAGTATTATCCAGTTCATTTGGAAGAGGGTGTCCCCGCAAAGGGGCACCCTCTTGGTGTTCCCTAGGATGTCCTAGGAAGACCTAGGCTTTCCTAGGAGTGTTCATTTCACAACGAGTTTGCGGACGGCGTTGATGTTCTCGCCGGTCATGCGGACGAAGTAGGCACCCTGGGCAAGGCCGCTCACGTCGAAGCGGAAGCTCTGGGCGTTGCCCTGCTGCTCCATCATCACACGGCCGTTCATGTCGACAATCTGCACGTTGACGTTACCCTCGACACCCTCGGCGCTGATGCTCACCATCTGGCTGGCGGGGTTGGGATAGAGGCTGAGGGCAGAGGTTTCGACCTCGTCGATGCTCACGCGCTCGGTGCTGATCTTGATGTCGTCGATGTTAAGGTAGAGCATGTCGGTGCAGTCGTGGTGACGGAAGGCGATGTAGATGGTCTGTCCGGCATACTGGCCGAGGTCGACGTTGCGGCCAATCCAGCTGTTCTGAGTGGTGAAGTTGGCGGCAGCAGTGGTGAAGTCGCTGATGTTGCGGCCGGTGGTGGAGATATAGACGCTGTATTTCTCGGCGAAGTACTCTGCATCCAGACCTTTATCATACCAGCTGAGAATCATCTCGGACCCCTCGGGCAGGGTCATGGCGGGGAGAATCATCCAGTTGTCGGGGGTGAGAGCATGGTTCACATAGGAGGCTGAAGAGACCAGGCCGCGGCTGTTGTTGTGGCCGTAGTAGGAACCACTTCCGCTGGTCTCGTTGCGCAGAAAGTCGGTGTCCCAGTTGTAGCCGTCGCCATCGGCATCGATGAACTTCCAGCAGCCGTAGACGTTGGCGTTCTCGAAGTTCTCGGTCCAGGGGAACTCGGTGTTGGCTTCGCAGACGATGGAGGTGACGTCGAGGCTGGCAGTGTCGTTGCCGGCGGCATTGATTGCGGTGACGACAATGGTGTGCGAGGCGGCAGCGTCGAAGGTGACGTTGAGAACGTTGGTGCTCTCGTTGGCGTCACGGCCGTCGACGGTCCAGCTGTAGCTGGTGGCGGTGCCGCTGGTGGCGGTATAGGTAGCCTCTTCACCCACCACGGCGACGGCGGGACCGGCGAGGGTCACCATTGGGGCGGTGAGGGCGCGCACCTGGATGCTGTCGAGCAGGAGGATGAAGCCACCGGCGCAGTTGAAGTGACGGAAGGCGATGCGGAAGTTGTCATCAAGGTTGGCAGGCAGGCTGATGGTGCGCCAGGCATAGTTGGTGTCGGTACCCATGGTCTCTTCGAAGAGGAGGGTGGTGTCGGAACCGTTAATGACATAGACGCCATAGTGGTCGGAATGGTAGTCCATATCGACAGGACGCACCTGCCAGGCAATCTCGTAGTTGCCCTCGGCGGAAGCGATGTAGTGGCTGATGAGCCAGTTGTCGATATCCAGATCCATCACGCCGAAGAAACTTCTTTGGGCCGAAATTGAGTAGACCTGACCCATCTCTGCTATTTCACCCTCGCAGGGATACCAGCCGGCTCCGTGGGTGAGGAGGCTCACGGTGTCCCAGCAGCCGAAGCCGTTGTCAAACGAGGGAGCGTAGGGAATGGTGTTGGCGGGGCAGTAAAAAACTTCGACAAAGGCGGTGTCGGTGCTGAAGCCGACGCTGTTGGTGGCCTTGGCCACAACAATGTGGTCGCCCTCGGTGTCGAAGATGTAGGTCAGGGTGTTGTCGGTGCCGGTAACCTCGTTGCCGTCGACAATCCACTCAAGGGTGTCGGCCAGGATGCTATGGGCGCTGTAGCGGGCCACGTTACCCACCTTGATGCGATCATGTCCGTTGACGCTCACCATGGGAGCGCTGAGTTCCTCAATGCTCACCTCGTCGATATAGAGGTAGTACTGGAAGTTGGCATAATAGTTGATGGCCACATACTTGGTGTTGGCAGGCAGCACGTAGGCGGCAAGGGTCCATTCGGTAGACACGGTGGGCATGTCGCCCAGCACCTCGGTGAAGGCGGCGGTGTCGTCGGTGGTGCTGGAGGCAAGCACGCGGAAGCTCTCGCGGCTGTTGTAACCCTTGTACCAGAATTTCACCATGTACTGGCTTTCGCTGGGCAGAGTCATCTCGGGGCTGATGAGGAACTGGTTGTAGTTGTCGCTTGGGGCGCTGGAATAGCTGCTGAAGACAAAATCATTGAAGCCTTCGTGGGCATTGGTGTCCTCGCGGACACCCATTCTGTTGTCATTGGCGTTGTCGGCGCTGACCATGTTCCAGCAGTACATACCACGTTCGAAACCATAGGTGTAGGGCAGCTCGGTGATGCCGTTGCAGCTGTAGGATTCCACCCAGAGGACGCGGGACACAGAATTGCCGCCGTTGTTGTTGGTGGCCGTGAGGATAATCTCATTGCTGTCGGCATCGGTGTCGAAGGTATAGGTCAGGGTGTCGCTGGTGCTCTGGACGGTGCCGTTGACGGTCCACTCCCAGGTGTCGGTGTTGGGCGAGGAGGCAATCCAGGTGTTGGCAACGCCGGTGATGACGGCGTCGGGACCCTCAACCTCGAACATCGGTGCGGGGAAGATGTGGGTGTCGCTCACCACGCGGATCATCCAAGTGAGGTCGAGCTGGGTGGTGTAATTCACCAAGGGACCCCAGGTGGTGCCGTCGAGCGAGACATAGGTGCCGTTGGGGTAGCTGCTGCCTTCCACGCCGGCGGCGGGGAAGTTGCGCATGCAGCTGAAGGTCACCCACAGGTCTTCACCCTCGGCAACGGGCACGGCGGGACTAAGGGTGACGGTCTTCCATGCTCCGGTGTCGGCAGTCGTGATATTGATGGTCTGCGTGAGGGTAGCGGTCTCGGTGGGATTGGCACCAAAGACGAGGCTCATCGTATAAGCACCTATCAGCTTGGCATAGAACTGGACCTCGGTGATGGTGTTGCGGCCAACGAGGGCGTCGGCGTCAATCTTGATGCCCCAGTACATAGTGCTGGTGTCGGAGCCGACGCCTACACTAGTGGCGAAAGCATCGTCGCCACAATACGACATCGTGTCGCTGTTCCACACGGGATGGCTGAATGCCACGGCCTTGGTGGCAAAACCTTTGACATCGTTTTGGCCCTTGACGGCCACCACCTGCTTGCTAAAGGCTGCCGGCAGGTTGCTTTGTTTGGCGCTGCGAATGATGCTGCCCTGTGCCATGCACACGGCACCAAGCATCATCATCGCTGCCAGAAAGGTAAAGGTTTTCTTCATTTTGTTGTTTTTTTAGTTAGTATGTTTAATTTGTTGTTTTCACTTGGATATAAAACACTCACACTCTGATTCTCACACGAGAACCAAACCTCATAATCAAGTGGCAAAGATACAACTTTTTCCTCCATCTCGCAACCTTTTATTATATTTTTAACATTAAAATAAGAAGAAAACCCTATCACCGACCTATCATCAACCTACCATCGACCAATCATCTCCTACCGTCGTAGGAGATGAGTAGGAGTTGGGTAGGAGATGAGTAAGAGTTGAGTAAGAGTTGGTGGCTATGGAATGCTTAGAATCAAGCAGTTAGAAAATGACGAAAAATGACGTTTTTTCAGTTTCGGAAAAAAGTGTACTTTTGCACTCAAAAACTGATAGTTATGGCTGGAAAATACATTTATGAGTACCCACGGCCGATGCTGACGGCCGACTGCATGGTGACCAATCCGCGCGGCGAGGTTCTGCTCGTCCGCCGGGGCAACGACCCCTATAAAGGCTGCTGGGCTCTGCCGGGAGGATTTATGGAGATGGACGAGACCATCGAGCATTGCGCCGTGCGCGAGCTGGAGGAGGAGACGCACCTGAAAGTCAGCGAGAAAGACATCCAACTGATAGGTATTTATAGCGCTCCCGGTCGCGACCCGCGTGGCCGCACGGTGACGGCGGCATACGCTTTGTCACTCAGCCACTCGGCTACTCAGTCACTTTCCGCTGTGGCTGGCGACGATGCCGCCGAGGTGCGCTGGTGGCCCCTCAACGCGCTGCCGCCCTTGGCCTTCGACCACGCCCAGATTGTGTCAGACGGGGTAAGTTACATCCCGGTGAATTTGCCCACAAACAGTATCACGTCCGACGAGGCTTCGCGGATAAGATAGACAAACGGGTGATCGGCGTGGAATATAATTGGCGGAACGGGCTCTTCGTCGGACGTAGACAGACAAAACACCTCCACTTCTGTCACCGCGGCGGCTTCAGATCCATTCTCGTTGACCTTGATATGTGCTTTCTGTAGCATGTTGCTTATAAAGACATCCCGATTGCACATGTTCCGTATTTCGGCCTGAGACCCATCAAAAGCACGGATAATCCCCATCTTTTCGAGGGTTCCTATCAGGTCTTCGGTTGTTGATTCGGTTTCAAAACGCGGCATCTTGAGGTCAATATTGCGGTGCGTCATGTGCGAAAGGAACGATGTGCCCTCTTTGGCCAGATAGTCAATCACATCGCTGACACTCTTCCCCTTCTTGGGCAGCAGTACAGTCATGCTCCACTTCTTGTTCCCGTAGGGGAGATCCACCGCCGCAAACACTTTGTTTTTCATATAGCGGTATTCCTCCCATTGTTGCATCAAGGGCATCTTTTCTGGGCCGTTCCCAGTAGTGAAAGTTCCCGTCTCCGTATAACATTCCTCGAACGGGTTGGCCCAAGCGGCTTTGAAATAGATGGCGTTGAGCAGATAGGACTCAGCCTCCGGATTCACCTTGTTGAGAATTCTTGGTATCAAGCCGTTGGTCTTGCTATTGCACCAACCATTGATGCGGTCGAGGGTTTTCGGCGACGAAAAGTCGAGTGATTCGGCATGGGCACCATAATAACCCTTCATGTCCTGCTGGAATTGTTTTTTCAGAGTGTAGTTTTTGTTCACATAAATGGCGTTAGCGATGTGTATCTGCACACGTGTGTCCACCTTGGGCAAGCCGTCAATCAACGATTTGCAGAAATCGTTTACCTCCTTTATCTCCCCGTCGCCAAACCCCAGGGTATGCTGCAACTCCGTTCGGGTGGTACCCTCGGAGGCATCGTTCACCATGCCGAGCACATAGGTGATGCTCAAGGGAGAATAGACAAAACTCGTGCCACTTTTGTCGGCATCGTTTACCATTTTCAGGAATTTGAGGGTAAAAGCATTGTTGTCAGCCACAAAATTCTTCTGCTGGTCCGTCAGGGTAACATCGACTGGAGTGCTGGCAAAATCTTCTTCTTGAATCAACTCTTCTTCTGCGGAAACAACCGGCGTGTTGACTGTAGTTGTGCATGATACCATTTGCATGCCGATTATCCCAAAGAGGGTCAAAATAACAAGTGCCTGTTTCATAATAACGAGTTTGTTCGACAAATATTTATTTCTAACTGTAAAATACGGATTTAGAGTTCGCGGAGGATTTCGGGATAGGAGATAGCGGCAAGATATTCGTAGGCGCCTTCGGTGCGCAGCAGGTCCTCGGGGGCGTGGGCGTCGGTGCTGACGATCACGGGGATGCGGAGGGCTTTCATCTCTTGGATGAGCCACTTGCCGGGGTAGTAGTCGGCGTGGCGTCCTTTGTAGATGCCGCGGGTGTTGATTTCGCAGATAAGATTCAGTTCCTTAATGAGATGGATGGTTTCGAGGGCGAGGCTGCGGTACCAGGGTTCGTCCTCGGTGAAATAGCGGTCGCGGTTGTGCATCACTATCTTGTCGGGGTGGCCGACGATGGTGGGTCGGTTCTTCTCCATCATGGCGTTCTCGTTGTGGAAGTAGGCCGTCACTCCGCGCCGAATGTCGCCGCCGAAAAGACGGAAGAGTCCTTCGTCGTAACGTTCCATGCTAGGACCATCGATGAACCACAAATCCTCATCCGTACACACGCCCCCGTCCGCCCTATGGGCGTCCACCCCCTCTAATTTAGAGGGGGAGCCGAGAATGCTATCTAGCTGCTCCCCTAAGTTAGGGGAGCAGGCAGCCCGATTAGGGCTGTCTGAGGAGTGTGTGAACGGGGATGGTATTAGATGCACGCTGCCGATGGTATATTCAAGGTGACCATTGTCTATCAGCGGCGTAAAATCTTCCAGCATGCCGGGGACATAGTCAATCTCGAGGCCGAGGTGAATTTTGATGCGGTCTTTGTATTCCTCTTTCAAGGCACGCACCTCGTTGCAGTATCCCTCATAGTCGGTGATGGAATAGGTGTTCTCGAAGGGTAGCGGACTGTGGCCGCTGAAGCCCAGCTCCGAGAAGCCGTGGGCGACGGCGAAGTCGACCATCTCGCGCAGCGTGGCCTTGCCGTCGCAATAGTTGCTATGAGTGTGAAAATTAGAAAGCATATACCATACTGAGTGAGAGTCGCAGGTTGCCGACGGGTTTGTCATATCCTGCGCGGGTATATTCGGCTTCGCCGGTGAAGGAGAGCCCATTGAGGGTGGTGTAGGTGAGGCGGGGTTGGATGCGCCAGAGGTATTCCATGTCGTGGCCACGGCCGAAGCAGTGGACGAAGTTGGTGTTGCCGTAGTCAAGGTTCTTGGCAAAGCCGAGGAAGAGGCCGGGACGCCAGTGGCCAGTGTTGCGCTCGACGTCGAGCCACACGGTGTTGAAGTGCCAGTCCTTGAAGGTGCTGTCGGCCAACATCAGGTAGCCTCCCAAGGAGCATCCCTCGTAGAGGCTGTTGTTGAGGAGGGTCTGGGCTTTGACGGTGATGGGGCCGAGGACAGCCTTGCCGAAGAAGGAGTAAGAGAATGAGGAATAGAGGTTGGTGGAGGGTTGCACGGCAGTGTAGGCTGTCTGTACCATAGGCTGGATGGTCTTCAGGTTGACGGCGGCGCCGAGAAAGAGGTCTTCGGCTTTGAAGCGCAGTTGGAGATTGAATTCGGGTATAAGGCTGTGGCGGGCGAACTGGGTGCTGGAGGCTGCTGTGCCATTGAGAAGACCTTGGCTCATGTTGTCGAGTTGCCACGAGGCCACAGCCACGGCCTCAACCCCCCAAAAAGGATTCTGGTACTCGTAGCGTATCTGCGGTTGACGGGCATAGCAGTGGAAGGGAGCCCCCATATTCAGCGGGTTGGTCATCGGCATAATCTCATGTATGACCATAGGATACCAGTACTGACCTGCAAGAAGATGCTGTCGCCTGACTGTGATGTCGTATACTTTTTGGCCTTTTCTGACTTTGATATTTTTCTCCCACACCATGTCGATATAGGCATGCCGCAGGCGCAGATCGTTGATGGTGGCGTTGGTGCTGCCGGTGAAGTCGCCCTCGATGTAAGCCTTGGTCCTGGCACCCCAGATGTCGGGGCCTTTGATGGTGAGAGCCAGGCGAGCAGTGATGGCCAGCATGTCGGCCTGCCAACCGTCGTTGAGGTCGTTGCCGAGGCTGTCGCGGAGGATGGGCTTGGGATAGAAAAGCATCATGTCCTCGCGTCCACCCACCACGCTACGGCTATCGGCATAGTAGTGCGGGTTGACAAAACCGTGCCAGTCAAGGCTCACCTGAGCCTTGACTGAGGTAAGAACTAAGAACTGAGAACTAAGAAGTATTGCTGCCGCGACAAGGGATTTGCGAATTGTTGTCATCCTTCGTAGTTCTTAGTTCTTACTTCTTAGTTCCGCCTGCAAGGGCGAGAATGAGACCCAGGGCCACACCGAGCAGGGCGGCGAAGAGCACCTGGAAGGTAGGGGGCAGGATGAAGGTGATGGTGTGCATCGGGAACCAGAAGAGGGGGATGGTTTTCTTGATGACGAGGTTCCACTGGATGTCCCAGTTGACCTTCTGGCTCATAATCTCGCGCATCTTCATCGGGCGCAGCAAGCCACGCACGGTGCCGCCGTTGTCGGTGATGTGGATGTCGGTGCATTTGTGGAAGGTCATCATCACGGGAGCGAAGATGCTGTTCATCAGCACGCTGACGGCGAAAGCGATGCCGAGCTTGCCCCAGGTGAAGTCGGCGGCATTGAACACCGCTGCCAGGCTGCCTTTCTCGCAGCCGCCCACGGTCTCGAGGAAAGCGGGGACGCCGACCTTGAAGATGACCATGGACATGGCGATGGCCATGCCGAGGAAGCCCCACACAATCATACGGGGAGCCACGCCGAAGCCTTTCTTGTTGTAGACACCTTCGCGGATGCGGAGGGCCAGCATCTCGCCGAGGGTGGCGAGGATGGCGAACTTGAAGAAGGCCATGATGTAGGGGTGCGACGCCGTGGCGTTGCAGAACCAGGCGAAGAAGCCCGTGGCTGGGATGAAGAAGGGCGCCAACACGACGATGACGCAAAGGATAAGTATCCAGTCGGATTTTTTCATATCATTTTTTTCTGTTGGTGAATGCTAAAATATACTTGTTGCCTGAATTGGGGAAATTGGGCACACGAACCGAGACGGCCATGTCGTGCGACTCGTAGGAGACGGTGCCCGAGATGTCGGCAGGGTACTTCTGCCCGTTCTCCAAATAAAGTGTGTCGCGGCCGTCGCCAGAGAAGTTGGCCTGATAGTTGAAGTCCGAGATGCCAGCGACGGGAGCTATGGCCTTGCCCCATTTCTTCGAGGTGGCCTTGATGGAGACGTGGTCGTCGTCGATTCTCTCGATGACCACGGCGTTGTTACTCGTAGAGACATAGGAGGTATCACGCCATTTGCCATTCTTCATATAGCGGGTGTAGAGGTGTACCTCGCAGCCGTAGGAGCCCTTGATTTTGTCGGCTGGAGGCTCTTTGGAGCAAGCCACGAAAGCCATAACGCCGAGCAAGAGAAGTGTCAGCTTTCTCATGGCGTTAGAAGCTATAGGTGGCACCATCTTTGCCGTCCTTGACGGTGATGCCGAGGGCGTTGAGGCTGTCGCGGATGTGGTCGCTGGTAGTCCAGTCCTTGTTGGCCTTGGCGGTGGCGCGGATGTCAAGGATGACGTGCATCAGGCCGTCGAGGAGGGCACTGTTGTCGCCGCTGGTCTCGTTGCGCATGCCGAGGATGTCGAAGAGGAAGGTGTCGAAGACGCTCTTCAGCTCGTCGATGTCGGCCTGGCTGAGTTTCAGGTGGCCGTCGGCGGCACCGTTGATAATCTTGGCGGCCTCGAAGAGGTGGCTGATGACGATGGGGGTGTTGAAGTCATCGTTCATGGCTTCGTAGCACCTGTTTCGCAAAGTGGAAACATCTTTGTTCGCGTCAGCACTTTCAACTTTCAACTTTTCAACCTTTTTGTAGGCTTCCATCAGTTTGGCAAATCCCTTTTCGGAAGCTTGCAGGGCCTCGTTGCTGAAGTCGACGGTGCTGCGGTAGTGGGCCTGGAGGATGAAGAAGCGGATAGTCATGGGCGAATAAGCCTGCTCGAGCATCTCCTTGCCGTCCTTGTCCTTGTGGCTGCCGGTGAAGAACTCGTCGAGGGTGATGAAGTTGCCCAGCGACTTGCCCATCTTCTGGCCGTTGATGGTAATCATGTTGTTGTGCATCCAGTAGCGGCAGGGGGCGTGGCCGGTGGAGGCTACGCATTGCGCTATCTCACTTTCGTGGTGCGGGAAGACGAGGTCCATACCGCCGCCGTGGATGTCGAACGGCGAGCCGAGGTATTTGGCGCCCATGGCGGTGCACTCGGCGTGCCAGCCGGGGAAGCCGTCGCTCCAGGGCGAGGGCCACCGCATGATATGCTCGGGGGCGGCTTTTTTCCATAGGGCGAAGTCGCCGGGGAAGCGCTTCTCTTCCTGGCCGTCGAGTTCGCGCGTGGTGGCGAGCATCTCCTCGATGACGCGACCAGAGAGTTGGCCGTATTTGTGGGTCTCCTCCTGGTATTTGCGCACGTCGAAATAGACGCTGCCGTTGCTCACATAGGCGAAGCCGGCATCGAGAATCTGCTGCACGAGGGCTATCTGCTCAATGATGTGGCCGCTAGCGTGGGGTTCGATGCTGGGGGGCAAAACGTTGAGGCGCTCCATGGCGGCATGGTAGCGGTTGGTGTAGTACTGCGCCACCTCCATGGGTTCGAGCTGCTCGAGGCGTGCCTTCTTGGCAATCTTGTCCTCGCCTTCGTCGGCGTCGTGCTCCAGGTGTCCCACGTCGGTGATGTTGCGCACATAACGCACTTTGTAGCCGAGGTGGGTGAGATAGCGGAAGACCACGTCGAAGGTGATGGCGGGACGGGCGTGGCCCAAGTGGCCGTCGCCGTAGACGGTGGGACCGCAGACATACATGCCCACGCGACCCTCGGTCAGCGGGCGGAAGAGTTCCTTCTGCCTACTTAATGTATTGTATATTAGCAGTTGCTGTTCCATGATACTATATTTTAAAAATGCAAAAATACAAAAAAAAACTCAATTGAAAATTTATTCGTAATTTTGCAGCCAAAATCAAGTCGCCAGTCATGCGTTACAACGCCTATAGTAACTATTTCCGCTCGAAGTTCGGGACGCGGGTGCAGAAGCTGTCTATCGACGGTGGTTTCAGCTGTCCCAACCGTGACGGGCGCTGCGGTACCGGCGGCTGCACTTTCTGCACCAACGAGGCTTTCAACCCCTCCTACTGCCGCCGAGTGGCTACCATCACCGAGCAGATTGACGAGGGTATCGCTTTCCATCGCCACCGCTACCGCTCGGCACATGTCTATCTGGCCTATTTCCAAGCCTACAGCAACACCTACGCTCCGCTGGAAGTGTTGCGCGAACGCTACGACGAGGCGCTGCGCCACGAGGGCGTAGTGGGGCTTGTGGTGGGCACACGACCCGACTGTGTCGACGAGGCGGTGCTCGATCTGCTGGCCGATTATGCTCGACGTTGCTATGTGGCAGTGGAATATGGAATTGAGAGTTGCTACGACCGCACGCTACGGGCCATCAATCGTGGCCACGACTTCGCCTGCACGCAGCGTGCCATCCACGCCACTGCTGCACGCGGCCTGCCCGTGGGCGGTCACCTCATACTTGGTCTCCCCGGCGAGAGCCGCGACGACCTGCTGGCCGAAGCCGACATTGTCAATGCCCTGCCGCTCACCACGGTGAAATTCCACCAGCTACAGATTCTCCGCGGCACCGAGATGGAACGGCAATACCAAGATGAAACCTTCCGAAAGACTCTTTTGCAGTTCTCGCTCGACGAGTATATCGCTTTGGTGTGCGACCTGTTGGAACGGCTGCGGCCCGACCTGGTGGTAGAGCGCCTGGCTGGCGAGGTGCCTCCGCGCTATCAGGCTTGTCCCGAGCGCAGCTTTCGCCGAGCGGACGGTCGTCTGCTGCGCAACGAAGAGATTCCCGTCCTGGTGGAAGCCGAGCTTTCGCGTCGTGATACCTCTCAGGGTTCTCGTTACAATCCATCGTCAAACAACCAAACAATCACAATATGAACATCACAATTATCTCGGCTGTTTTGCCGGTGGTCATCCTTCTGTTTTTCATCTACAGGAAAGACAAGCTTCAGCCCGAGCCAATGGGCAAGCTGATATGGACTTTCTTCGTGGGTTGCCTGAGTGTGGTTCCTGCGTCGATGATGGAGTTGTTGCTCAGTATCTTTACCCCCTCAGACTCGGTGGCCGGTGGTCTCTTCACGGGTTATGTCGTGGCAGGCTTCAGCGAAGAGTTGTGCAAGTTGTTGTTACTGCTATGGGTTATCTGGAAGAGTCCCCACTTCGATGAGTATTTCGATGGCATCGTCTATGCCGTCTTCCTCTCGCTTGGCTTTGCCTGCGTGGAGAATATCATGTATGTAGTCACTAACGACGACCCCATGATGGTGGCCACCACACGTGGACTGCTGGCGGTGCCGGCGCATTTCCTCTTCGCTGTCATCATGGGCTACCATCTGGCCTTAGCCAAGTTCGACCTCCCCAAGCGTCGCAGCCATCTTTGGCATGCGTTGATTTATCCCGTCCTCTTGCATGGTACCTACGACGCCTTGCTGATGGTGAGCGACGGACTGACCAAGGGCGGTGGCGACGAGGCGACCATTGGCACGGCCTTGGCAGGCGTTCTGATAGTGGTATTCCTTGTCTTCGATGTACTTATGTGGCGTTGGGGCATCAAACGAATCAAACGCATGCAAGAGAGGTCAAAAGAGCAGAATTTCGACCGTATGCACCCCTTCGACAACTTCAAATGGGATATTCTCTGAAAAATTTTTTTAGATGTAATTAGCTGACAATCATCTTTTACATTTCATCTTTCACCTTTCACCTAAAAAAATATTTTGCCATATCAGAAAAAGGTTGTACTTTTGCATCCGCTTTTGAGAGATAAAGCGTAGCAAAAAGGGGTATTAGCTCAGTAGGCTAGAGCGCTTGCATGGCATGCAAGAGGTCATCGGTTCGACTCCGATATACTCCACAAAAAGAGGTCTCAAGTTGAGACCTCTTTTTTTGTATCTTAATTTTTCTCTTTGCACAATTCAGAAAAAAATTGTATATTTGCATCTTGAATAATGATGGTAATTGAATAAAGAAAAAGAGCGTATCTCTTTATAATATAGTGTATTGTAATAATATAATAATATCAAAAAAAATATAAAATGGACAAGTTAACCAATCTCCCCGACCTTTTGGGTATCCACATCGGCAATCCCCTTGGATTAAGTCCGTTGGCAATGTTAATTATCATTTTCGTGCTGGTAAGTACGATGACTTTTTTCAACCATCAGGTTCGCTATTGTGGGAAAGACAGCTACTATCCAGCGCTCTACACCCTCTTTGGGCTTTCGCTGATGGCGGTATTTTACTATGTCTTCCAGGCCGATCTGCCGCGGTTGGAAGGTAAGCCCTGCATCGGTTGGTACTGCCACGAGAGGCTGGCTGGTGGCATCTACTGGGCCATTTTGGGCTCTGTCCTGACGGCAGTTACCTCTTTTGGCATCTTTATCGCCACGATGCAGATTGTGGCACAGGTGTCGGTGGAAGCGGGTATGTCGCTGGAGCAGAAGCGCTGGAAGGAATGGAAATGGGGTCTCGCCATCGTCCTGATTGGCGTCTGCGTCACGGGTATCACTTATGAGTTTGCTCGTCCTGTCGCTGGATGGATGATGGTGATTACTGTTGTGCTTACTGTGGCTTTCGCTATTTTCAAGATTGTGCGCGACACGATGAACTGTGGCAATTTCCTTTGGGCGCTGCTCATCGGTTTGGTGTTCTTGCTGGGCACGGCGGCTTCTATGACACTCTTCCTCGATGTCATCCATGCCTGCGTCTACTTGGTGCTCTTCCTCGCCGCCTTTATGGCTCAGGCCAAGGCCCGCAAGAAAAAGGCAAAGTAATCAAAATAAGCAATTGTAGCCAAGACAATATCAGAAGACACACACCCTTCCTGCGGTGTAATACGAATACAAACGAACAAGTGGACGTGATATTTTAGGACTTATAATATTCTTATTATTAGTATAATAGATAGAATAGAGTAAGTTCTGGGGAAAAAAGATTTTTCCACTTGAAAAAAAGTGTGTATTTTTGCACCTGCTTTTAGAGAGGGGTAGTAGCTCATCTGGTAGAGCATTTGGTTCGCAATCAAAAGGTAGTGGGTTCGAGTCCCATCTACTCCACACAAAAAAAGCCGCCTCGGGAATCCCGAGGCGGCTTTCTGTTTTTCTATGGTTTACCAGCGACCATTGTGGATACGGGCGGGGTCCCACTTGTCTTTGGGAGAGTTTTCGGTTGAAGGATAACCGATGGGGACGACGGCGTAGGGAATCACGTTGTCGGGCAGGCCGAGAGTTTTGCGGACGGGAGCCATGGTGTTGGGGAAGGGATAGCAGGCTGTCCAGCAGGCACCCAGGCCGTAGGCTTCGACGGCCAGGAGGAGGTTCTCGGTAACGGCGGCGACATCGTCACGCCACATGGGGTTGGGCATGGTGACGGCGGGACCGTCGGGGTCCTCGCGTGTGGGACGCGTGACGGTGGTGTCGGCACAGACGACGATGATGGCACCGCTCTCCATGAATTTATTCATGTTGCCATTACCCTCGAAGATGCTGTCGTACTGGCTCTTGTCGGTGAGGACGATAAACTGCCAGGGGCGGATGTCCATGCCCGAAGGAGCGGCCATGGCTGCACGGAGGAGGTTCTGCATCACCGAGTCGGGGATGGCCTCGCCGTTGTAGGAGCGTACGCTTTTTCGGTTGAGGATGTTCTGCATCACCACGTCGGCAGGGTCGGTGGCGGCGCACTCTTGTTTGTCGTTGCAGCAGCAGGCGCCGAAAAGCATGGCGGCGGCTGCCATCATTAATAAGGATTTTTTCATATTATTTATAAATTAAATATTTTTCGCGGATTTTCTTGAACTCGTCGAGGGCGGGCTGCCAGGTGGCGCGGATCTCCTCTTCGGTCATACCTGCCTCTATCTGTTTGCGGAGTTCGCCGTTGCCGGCCAGTTTCTCAAAGAAGTTGTTTTTGAGGAAGAACTTGCCCTTCGGCACACGGCGGTACATCTCCATCAGATAGTTGAGACTGAAGGCTGAGGGAGCGAGTTCCTGTCGCAGGTTGAGGGTGTCGGTGCCATAGGTGACCCACTCAAAGGGATAGTCGGTGCCACGACCTACTCCGCAGTTGGTGCCCTCGAAGAGGCAGAGACTGGGGTAGAGGGCGATGGCGTGGGCGTTGCACAGGTTAGGCGACGGCGGCACAGGCAGCTCATAGCCCACCGAGTCGTGCTTGTAGCCCTGCATGGGGACAACGGTGAGACGGCATTCGATGCCGCCCTTCAGCCAGTGCTCGTCGTTGATCATCTGGGCGTACTCACCTATCGTCATACCGTAGACGACTGGCACAGGGTGCATGCCGACGAAGGAGCAGTATTTTGATGTATCAAGTACCGGGCCGTCGACATAGTGGCCATTGGGGTTGGGTCGGTCGAGGACGATAAGCTGCACATCGTTTTCGGCGCAGGCCTCCATCACGTAATGCAGGGTGGAAATATAGGTGTAGAATCGGCAGCCCACGTCCTGCAGGTCGAAGACCACACAATGCACATCCTTCAACTGCTCTGCCGTAGGTTTCTTGTTCTTGCCGTAGAGAGAGATGATGGGGATACCTGTCTTGGCATCAACGCTGTTGTCGACATGGGCACCTGCCTCAGCGGTGCCGCGGAAGCCGTGTTCGGGACAGAAAATCTTCAGCACATTATTCTCCGTGATGGCAACCAGCGTGTCAACTAGATGGACATCTCCAACCCTGGAGCTTTGGTTAGCCACCACAGCGAACCGCTTGCCGCCGATAGCGAAGTCGCCTCTATACTCGTAGGTAGTATCGGCTAGCAACACTTCGAGACCCGTCTGCAACCCTGGGTACGCAGGCGTCTCGCCTGCAGCAGTTGTCTGTGCATGGCATGAAATCAGCAGTTGCGACATCATCGCAACACACAGGACTGCTATTTGTTTCAAGCGATTCATCATTGCATTCTACTCCCCTCTCCTTGGGAAGAGGGGTTGGGGGTGAGGCTATTTTCCCGTGTGTCCGAAGCCGCCGGTGCCGCGCTCGGTGTCGGTGAGTTCCTCCACCTGGACGATTTCGGCCTGCTCGTGGCGGGCGATGACCATCTGGGCGATGCGCTCGCCGTCGTTGATGACGAAGTCCTCATTGCTGAGGTTGATAAGGATGACGCATATCTCGCCGCGGTAGTCGGCGTCGATGGTGCCAGGCGAGTTGAGGACGGTGATGCCCTTCTTCAGCGCCAGACCGCTGCGGGGACGCACCTGAGCTTCGTAGCCCTCGGGCAGTTCCATGAAGAGGCCGGTCTTCACGAGGCCGCGCTCCATGGGTTTCAACGTTATCGGCCCTTCGGGCAAGAAGGCGCGGAGGTCCATGCCCGCCGACTGCGATGTCTCGTATTTCGGCAGCGGGTGGTGGGAAGTATTCTTAATCTTGATTTGCATCTTTTTTAGGAGTTAAGGAGTCAGGAGATAAGGAGTTAAGACAAATGCATCTGCCGCGGTATTGTCTTATCTCCTTATCTCCTTATCTCCAGTCTACTTAACTACTTCTTCGTCAACACCTCGTCGATCATACCGTAGGCGAGGGCCTCTTCGGCGGTGAACCAGTGGTCGCGGTCGCTGTCTTTTTCCACCTGCTCGAAGGGCTGGCCGCTGTGCTTGGCGATAATCTCGTAGAGCTCTTTCTTGAGCTTGAGGATTTCACGGACGGTGATTTCCATGTCGGTGGCCTGACCGTCGGCGCCGCCCATGGGCTGGTGAATCATCACGCGGGCGTGCGGCAGGGCGCAGCGGCGGCCTTTCTCGCCGGCGCAGAGCAGCACGCTGGCCATCGAGGCGGCCAAGCCGGTGCAGATGGTGCTCACCTTCGGCTGGATATACTGCATGGTGTCGTAGATGCCGAGGCCGGCGTAGACGGAACCTCCTGGCGAGTTGAGGTAAATCTGGATGTCCTTGGTGGGGTCCACGCTCTCGAGGAAGAGCAACTGTGCCTGGATGACGTTGGCGGTGTAGTCGTCGATGGCGGTGCCAAGGAAGATGATGCGGTCCATCATCAGGCGGCTGAAGACGTCCATCTGAGCCACATTGAGCTGACGCTCCTCAACGATATAGGGAGTCAGCGAGTTATTGATGGCCGACGTATACTTGGCATAGGTCGTGCTGCTGATACCACGATGCTTGGTGGCGTATTTCTCAAATTCTGTCATAATTAGCAATTATTGTTTGATTGTTTAACGACAAGTTACAGCAATTATTGTGCCACAAACATTATTATTGTATGCAGAGCTTCTCTACAGTTATTTCGTCAGCGGTGCATACCTTGACAAAGTAGGTGCCACGTGGCAGGTCGCCAACTTTAAGCACGGCGACATTGCTTCTCGGCTTGCAGGCAAACACCGTGCGGCCGCTGATATCTAAGAGGCTAAGCGAAACCATGTCGCCATGTGCCGTTTCGATGGTCACCATGCTGCTTGCCGGGTTGGGGTAGATGGTGAGTTCAGTGTTCAGGGTGGCGAGTTGGTCGATGCCGGTTGTAGTGTCTTGCACAATTTGGAAATATGCGTAGAAGGCGGTGTCGCTCACCAGCAGCAGCTGGCGTGGGTTGGTGGTGTCGCCATCGTGCCAGTGGTCGAAGCAATAGCCTTCGGTGGGCAGTGCTGTGATAGTCACCATGCTACTGTCGGGGTATCTCCCGCCTCCGGCGACTCTGCCTGTCGACGGGTCCGCAGCAGCTGCCACAAGGGTGTGCCAGACGGTATCGGGCGGGGTGGCGTCGAGAACCACGGCTACTCCCACTGTGTCGATGCGGATCTGACCGATGTCGCTATAGTTGGTGGCTGAGTTGACCCATCCCATGTTGTGGAAAGCGATGTACAGGCGTTGTCCGCGGTAGGCGTCGAGCGAGGCGGTGCGTGTATGCCACGAGCCGGTATCGCACTGTTCGAAGTATAGCGTATCGGTGAAACACTCACGCTGGTGGCGCCCCGTTGTTGATGCCAGCACCTGATAGCGGGCGTGATGGCACAGGACGTGCCACTGCAGGGTGTAATTGTGTGTGTTGTCGTTGGGGATAGCCAGCTCGCGGGCTATGAGCCATGCGTCAGCAGTGTCGTAAGGCCAGCCCATATTGGCTGTGATGCAGGTATGACCGGTGTATCCGGCGTCCTGCAACATCCAGGTGCTTCCGTTTGATATGTAATTGCGGTAGTCCCAGCAGGTGAGATGACTCGTCTGCGTCAGCGGGGTAGTGTAGGGGAAGGTGGTGATGGGCTCGCAGTCGGTCACCGTGCAGTTGCGTTTGGCGGTGTCACTGCCATAGGCGTTGGTAGCCACCACGGTGACTACATCGTTGCCGCTTTGGAAATAATCTATTATGATGCGGTTGCCGTCGATGCGTGCCGAGGCCATGCCGCGCGCCACCATTAACGAGTGCCAGCTGTATGTCAGGCCGGCGGTGTCGCCGCTGTGTAGGGTAGCCTCGAAGGTGGTGCTGTCGCACGAGCGCGTTGAGTCGGGACCGCTGAGGCTCACCGCCGGCACACCGCACGTTTCGATGCTCACGTCGTCAATCCATACCACGTCGCCACCCGACATGCCGTTGACGAACGCCAGATATACTGTCTGCCCGGCATATTGCGCCAACGAAATGCTGCGGGCTACGTAGGTGCTATTGTTGCCAAGTCCGCTCTCCATGAACAGCGTGTCGGTGAACGAGGCAAGCGAAGTGCGCCCTGTGGTCGAGGCCATCACGGTGAGAGTGGCATAGCTGAAGCGTGTCTTAGCCCAGAAGGTGAGTTCCATAGCACCACTGTCGGGCAGTTCCACGGCGGGCATCAACAGCCAGTCGGTACCCCCTGCATAGACATTGGAGAAGGTGCAGCGGCTACCGTTATGCGAGGGGTTGGAATTGTTCATTTCCACACTCCAATGCGTGAGCACGCTGCCCACGCTGCTTTCCAGCCAACACTGCGGCATGCCGCTCTCGAAGCCCTCGCTGTAGGGGAATGTGCTGATGGCGGGGCAGTTCCCGATAGTGACTATCTTGGTTGCCGTGGTGCTACCGAGCAGAGTGGTGAGCGTGAGTGTGATGGTATCGGTGCCGCTGGCATGGTAGACGATGCAGGGATGCAGCGTGGTGGTGTTGGAGAGTGTCGCCTGCCCGCGCAGGGCCATGGCCGACTGCCACAGGTAAGTGGTGCCGGTGTCGATGCCGGAGGTGAGAATGGCCGTGTAGAGTGTGCTGTCGCCAGGGGTGGTAGTGCCTGGGCCGTTGATGGTCACGTGCGGCAGGCCGGTGACGTTGATGGCCTTTCTTACGGTGAAGGTGTCGCTGGCAGTGCTAGCCGTGAGGATAATAGTATCTTGTCCGCAGGCGTTCCATTTTATGTTCAGCAGCGAGTCAGTGGCGGCCATCTGTGCCTGTCCACGGTTGGCCATCTGCGACTGCCATGAGTAGGTAGGACTGACTGTGGTGTCGCCGCGCCAGATGGCGTTGTAATGCATAGTGTCGTATGCGGAAGCTGTGGCTGGACCTATCAGCAACAGTTCTCGCGACACGCCCGATCCTTCGCGTTCGAAGACTCTGATGTTGTCTACCATCACCGAGTACCACGACTGGGTGTGGCGCCAGCGCAGGGCGATATTGGTAGCAGACCGCGGAGCGGTGGCAAAGCTGATGGTGTCGTAGCGGCCGCTGGCTGGCGCCGGCGTCATGTCGGCAACCGGCACGAAGGTGCCTACGCTGTCGAGGTAACCCACCGTCAGGGTGCCGCAAGTGGCGTCCTCATAGCCATATTGCAGCGTTAGGGTGAGGCAATAGAGGCTATCGTTGATTTGTGGCAGTATGGTGTAGGCCACGGTGTCCCACCCTGTGACCGTGCCGGCCATCATTATCAAGCCGTTACTATAGTGCGAGCTGAAGGGGTAGGACCATGCCTGCAGCACCTTGGGGCGGTTCTGTGCTGAACCGTTCCAGCGGTAGCTCCAGCATTCCGGTAGCTGGCCGCTGGCGTTGTTGTAGGTGGTTCCGGTGGTGCTGTTGAAATCCTCGCTGAAGGGTGCGTTGTAGTATCCGTCACAGTCGTTGACCACTATCATCACCTGCTGTGTATCGGCGCCGTAGTAGTTCTGGGCGATAAATGTAATGGTATCGATGCCGGCGGTGGAGTATGCCAACTGCCATGTGGTACCGCCAATCTTGGTGCTGTCGAGTAGCGAGGAGTGCCAGGTGACAACGAGGCCGCGTTGCGAGCAATCGTTCAGGTTAGCCGTTATGGTTGCCATCTCTCCCGTCATCACGCTGTCAGCAGCCGACAGGGGCGCCACGGGTGCCACATCGTAGTAGGCCAGGCTCACGTTGTCGATGGTGGCGTTGTTGCCATTCATAGCCATGAAGCCTACGCGGATGCGCTTGCCGCCATAGGCACCCAGCGAGAAGCTCTTGAGACCGGTGCCGCTGCTCTGCCGCTGCACCACGCAGTTGAAGTCTCCCTCCTCGTAGTAGCTATCGCCGGTGTCGATGGCAACCTTGATGTAGCCACCCATTTGGTTCCAGCTCAGTCGAAGGTCGATGGTGTCGGTGGGAATGTCGATGGCGGGTGTCACCAGCCAGCTGTGGTTGAACGAGGTGCAGACATAGTGGTTGTTGCTGTCGCCCAGTCGGTACCACTGTGTGGTGTCGGTGATGCGCTCATAGTGGCCGACGTTCCACGACCCGACGTATTGTGTGGTGAAGCCGCTCCAGCAGTGCAGCGCTGTGCTATCTTCGAAATTTGCCACGAAGGGCACGCTCTCGGCGGGGCAGTTCAGCAGATGAACTATAGCTACTGCAGTGTCCGCCCCCCATGCATTGCTTGCAATCAGTGTCATCGTGTCCACGCCCTCTTGCGAGTAGTTCATGGTTAAAATGCTGTCGGTATAGCTGAAGGTGGCATTGAGCAGGGAGGAGTGCCAGGTGTAGGATAGGTTGAGCGAGTCGCCCTCGACGAATGTAGCTTTATACACTATGCTGTCCAGATGTTCGCTGCGGAGCGGTGCTTCCAGAATTATCTTTGGCTCGCGCGTGCTGCGAACCTCCACATTGTCAATCAGCACGAAGGCCTCGAAGGGGTCGCTGTTGGGTATGTTGTGGAACATCAAGCGGATGGTCTGTCCGGCATAGGCGCTCAGGTCGTAGCTGTAGCGCTCCCAGTCGCCGTATCCCATCGACTTGCTGAAGACGGTGGTGAAGCTACTCTCCGATGGCATGGCATCGCCGCTGACGGTGGCGACACGCAGGCTGAACTGGTTGTTGCCATATCTGTACGAACTTCGTGTGCGCATGCGCCAGATCACCTCCATCATGCCTGTATCGGCCAGGGCCGGCAGCGTGAATGGCTGCGAGATAATCCATCGGCTGCTGGTGCTGCTGACGGTGCTGTTGCTATTCGATATGAGCGCATTCTTACCCTCGTAGGTGCCGTTAACCCCCGAGGTTCTCCAGCCGCCCAGCTGATACCAACAGTCAAGCCCATGCTCGAAGTCTTCACTCCAAGGGTAGTGGGTTACCGTGTTGCAGTCGACCACGTCGAGTTCGGCTGTGGCCACGTCGCTACCGTAGCTGTTGGTGACGGTGCAGCTGATGGTGTCGAGTCCTCGGGTGTGATAGATGATGCGAGCCGTGGTGGAGTCGGGGATGAGTGTAGCCAGGCCACGTACGGCCATGGTGGACTGCCACGTCCAGGTGATGCTATCCGTCGACCCCTCGTTGAGGAAGGCTGGTATCACGACGGTGTCGCCCACATGTCCACGCACCGGCATCTCGAGGCGCACCAAAGGCGTGGTGGTGTTTGCCACCAGCACGTTGTCGATAAATATGTTGCTGTTGGAATGCAACCCCACATGCACGAAGGCTATCCTCACCCTGCGGCCGGCATACGGTTTCAGCGAGGCGCCGCGCCGCTCATAATCCTCGGCGCCGCGGTATTCGTGGCGCAGGGGAGGGTCGAAGTCGGCCGTGTCGATGGGTGGTAGCGGTCCCACGCTGTCGTAGTCCGCCACGCGCAAGTCCATCTCGCCATAATCCTGTGTGTTGCCCTCCGAGCGGTAGTCGTAGGCCACCATCAGGCCGTCCGTTGTGTCGGAAAGTTGTATCGGCGGCGTGATGAGCCAGTCGTTGCACACGAAATTGTCTCGATAAGCCCACATCTCATAGCCGGGATAGTTGTACTGACTGCGGTGCCAGGTGGTGTAGGTGCTGTTGTCGTAGTCCAGTATGGTCCAGCAGCCCATGTAGTCGTTGGTGTTGAAATCCTCGCTCCACGGGGTGGCGAAGCTGGTGCAGAAATCGTTGTCGGAATCGATCTGGTACCAGCGCCATGTGGCAGGCCAGCTGCCGCTGGGATTGGTTTGGTTCGTGGTGTTGGCACAGATCAGCGAGTCGCCCGCCACGTGTATCAGCGCCACGTCGCTGCTGGAAGTGGCAAAGCCTATCTGGTAGGCGCTGGGCGGGGCGCTGCCCACCTGTGGACCATATATCAGGCGCACGTTGTTGCTACTCTCAAACAGCTGCATCTGCAGCTTGACACGGCCATCGACGGTCATAAACCTGATGTACATTTCCACCACCAGCACTCTACTGCCCGCGTTGCCCACCGGCGCACAGCGCACATAGCTGCTGTCGTCGATATATCCGTTGATGCCTATGCCCACGATGCCGGGCTCCGTGTTCGAGACATGGTTGCCCAAAGGTCGCCAGCTGGAGGGTATAGAGTTGGTAGCAAGTGTCGAGCCCAGGCGCAGCATGCCGAAGCGATTCACCGAGAACTGTGTGTAGTCGGTACCGGCATAGGTGAAGGTGAATCCGATATCCTTCAGCAGGGAGCGGCCGCTGCCGGTGGTTATCAGATCCTCGGCGATGCTGTCGATATCTACCCACAGCGTGGAGTCGACGCCGGTCGAGAAGGTGTATGCCGTGGCCAGTGTCTGTGACGTGACGTTGCCGCCGAGTAGTGCGGCGAAGGCAATCAATAACAGTTTTTTCGTCATTCCCATTTTTATTACCATTTGTATGGAGAACGGAAGTGCCAGATATTTAGTACCCCCCCCACATATTTACATTATTTACTACAGTGTCGCGCAACCGTCATCAAAAACATTGCTTTTTGCCCCAAAGTCTTGCAGCCGAAAGCAGGTTGGTTACTACAGCAGCCCCGGCCGGCGTTCTTTGGTACGTTGAATAGCTTGCTCCATACGCCACTGCTCTATCTTGGCGTGGTTGCCGGAGAGGAGGACGTCAGGGACTTTCCAGCCGCGGAACTCCGGCGGGCGGGTGTATTCCGGCGGGGCCACGAGGCCGTCCTGGAAGGAGTCGCCGAGGGCCGACTGCTCGTCGCCGAGCACGCCGGGCACAAGGCGGATGACGGCGTCGGCGATGACCGCTGTGGCCAGCTCGCCGCCGGTGAGGACATAGTCGCCGATGGAGATTTCTTTGGTGATGAAGTGCTCGCGCACACGCTCGTCGACGCCCTTGTAGTGGCCGCAGAGAATCATCAGGTTCTCGGCCAGCGACAGCTGGTTGGCCATGGGCTGCGACAGCATCTCGCCGTCGGGGGCGGTGTATATCACTTCGTCGTAATGGCGTTCTTTCTGGAGGCCCTCGATGCAGTTGGCCAGGGGTTCCACGGCCATCACCATACCGGCGGCACCGCCGTAGGGGTAGTCGTCGACCGAGCCGTATTTGGTTAGCGAGTAGTCGTGCAGGTCGTGGAAATGCACCTCGACGAGCCCTTTCTTCTGGGCCCGCTTGAGGATGGACTCCTCAAAGAACATGGTCATCATGTTCGGGAAGAGGGTGAGGATGTCGAGTCTCATTTCACTTTCAGTTTCTGGCCGGCGTAGATAACATGGTTCTCGCTGATGCCGTTCAGCTGGCACAGCTCTTTCACACTCATGCCGTTGGAGGTGGCAATGCTGAAGAGGGTTTCGCCCTTGCGGACGGTATGGGTCGCTTTGCCTCCTTTGCTGCTGGATTTGCTAGAGGTGGCTTTGCTGCTGGCCTTGCCGCTGACGCGCAGCCGCTGGCCTGCGTAGATGGTTTTGTTGCGGCTGATGTTGTTGAGCTTGCATAGCTGGGCGATGGTGGTGCCGTTGCGGCGTGCAATCTTCTCCAGGGTGTCGCCGTTGCGCACGCGGTACCATTCGCCGCCGGCCGCACCTGAGCTGCTGCCACCACTGTAATTCCGACGGTTGTTCTTGGCCTCTTTGCGGAACGATGACGAGGTGAGCCTCAGGTCGTCGCTGATAAGGTCGTGGGTGGAACAGTCGAGGACATTCTCGGGGTTGATGGCGTTGCCCATGTAGCGCACCTCGAAATGGAGGTGGCTGCCGCGGCTGCGACCGGTGTTGCCGCAAAGTCCGATGACGTCGCCGCTTTTCACCGTCTGTCCTGCCGAGACAAGGCGTTTCGACATGTGGGCATAGTAGGTCTCCAGGCCGTTGTTGTGGTGGATGATGACCAGCTTGCCATAGGTGCGGTTGTCTTTCGAGATTCGCACCACGCCGTCGAAGGCGGCATAGATGGGTTCGCCCGTGGGCAGTGCCAGGTCGAGACCGTAGTGGAAACGGCGCCAGCGGGGGCCGAAGTGCGACGAGGGGCGTGCCGTCCACGGCGTGGGCCATGTGAATTTTTCGCCACGGGCATTGTCGCGCAGACGTATCATGATGGGACTTCCGATGTTGTCCACATCGAGTTTCGGCAGATGGATGGCGGCGGTGTCGAAACCTTCCAGCAGGATGTCGTCTTCGCTCTCCACACCCTCGTCGTCGAGGGTGTAGATGTTGGGCATGTCATCGTCGTCGACATCATCGTCGTCATCGTCCTCGAGGAGGAAAGGGGCCTGGTACATGTAGCTCTCCGTCTCCTTGTCGTTGCGGCGGTCAATCACCACGCCTTTGTATTCCTCATCCTCGTAGATGACGTCCAGTTTGTTGACTTTGATTTCCGATTTGTTGCTCTTCTGCTGCGGTTCGTCGCTCTGCGCAGCCGCCACTACAGGCAGCGTCAACAGGGCAAATAGCAATAGGATAGGTTTTGTATACTTCATACTTGTGTGCTCGAAATGTGTGTATAAAAACTTTGCAAAAATACGCAAAGTTCGCCAACTGGCAAAATCTTATAATCTTAAAAAATGTAAAAGCCCCGAAAATCAGGGCTCCTCAGTTTTTGTCTCCTCCGTGGCCGTCGCCTCGCAATTAATGATTCGGCAGGCCCCGATGTAGCGTTTCTTGTAGTATGCCTCTTTCGAGTAGGTGAGGCAGATGCCGCTTTGAGTGGAGGAGTGGATGAAGCGGAAGGTGCCGTCGTCGTTCACCTCGGTGATGATGCCCACATGCCCCACGGCCTTGGTGTGCTTGCGTCCGCCGTAAAAGACCAGGTCGCCGACCTTTAGGCTGTCGTCATCCACTTTCTTGCACATCTTGTATTGCCCGCCGGCCGAGGGCGCCAGCGTCACTCCGAACTTTCCGTAGATATAGCGTGTGAACCCGGCGCAGTCGAACCCTTTGGGGGTCTTGCCGGCCCAACGGTAGGGGATGCCCAGGTATTTCATGCTTTCGCTAATCAGCGAGTCGACCGTGATGCAGGTGTCAGGCACCGCGGTTTGTCCGTGCAAAAGGCTTCCTTGCAGAAGCAGCAGTGAGAGGCAGATAAACAGTTGTTTCTTCATATCGTTTAGTAGTCAAAAATGATTCTTCCTTCAGCGGTGTGGGTTTCCACGCCGTAAACCGTGCGGATGTTCTCGGGCGTGAGGCCGCTGGCCACGGGGCCTTGGTAGAGCAGCTTCCCGTCGTGGAACAGCATCAGGTCGTCGCAGAACTGCAAGGCGAGGTTCAGGTCGTGGATGACGATGACCACGTTCTTGTCGGCCTTCCGCAGCAGCCGCATGATTTCCAGTTGGTGGGCGATGTCGAGGTTGCTTACCGGCTCGTCCATCAGCAGCACCGGTGTCTGCTGCGCCAGGGCGCGGGCAATCATCACCCTTTGCAGCTCGCCGCCGCTCATCTCGTGGGGCTTGGCCAGACGCAGATGCCAAGTGCCGGTTTGCCGCATGCACTGCTCCACGATGTCCCAGTCTTTCTGCGACTCGTTCTGCAACCGTTTCTGGTACGGGTTGCGACCCATGAGGACTGTCTCGAAGGCCGAGAACTCGAAGTCGGTCTGCGCCTGCTGGCGCACAAAAGCCACCTTCTGTGCCAAGGCTCTTGCCGAATAGTCCTTCACCCGCCGACCGTCAATCAGCACTTGCCCCGCCGTGGGTTCCAGCAGGCCGCCGATGCAGCGCAGCAGCGTCGTCTTGCCGCAGCCGTTGGGACCCATCACCGCCGTGATGCGACGCTCCGCAATCGTGGCGCTGATGTCGTCCAGGATGCGGCGGTCGCCGAAGGAGGCTGTGATATGGTCGAGGGTTATCATTGTTTTTCTAGTTTTTTCTAGTTTATCTAGTATTTCTAGTTCTACTAGTATGTTTTCTTGTTTCTGTACAACAAATAGATGAACAGCGGAGCACCCACCATCGAGGTGAGGCTACCCACGGGCAATTCGCTGGGCCGCAGTACCGTGCGTGCCAGCGTGTCGCACAGCAGCACGAAGATGGCACCGCACAGCATGGCATAGGGCACCACGCGCCTATTGTCGGGTCCCGCCACCAGGCGCACGGCATGCGGAACTATCAGTCCCACAAAGCCTATCACGCCGCACGAGCTCACCGCGAAGGCCACCATCAGGGTGGTTGCCGCCAGCAGCACACGTTTCACCTTCTCCACCTCGCAACCCATGCTCTGCGCCGCCTCGCTGCCAGCCAGCAGCAGGTTCAAATCCCTTGAGTACCAGAGTACCACGCCGATTCCCACCGCCGCCACCGGCAGCAGCATCCACACGTCGGTCCACGACGAGCTGCCGAACGAGCCCATGGTCCAGAAGATGATGCTGTCCATCTTCTCCTGGTTGAGCACCATGAGGAACGAGATGACGGCCGAAATGAGCAGCGTGAGGCATACGCCCGTGAGCAGCAGCGTGGTGGTGTGCATGCGGTTGCCGATGGAGGCTATCTTGTAGATGAGCAGCACCGTCAGCAGCGCCGCCGCCAGCGCCATGCCGCCCACACCCCAGAGGAATGCCTCGAGGCCCAGCAGTATGGCCACCGCGGCACCCAGCGAGGCGCCGCTCGACACCCCCAGCACGTAGGGGTCGGTCAGCGGGTTGCGGAAGATGCTCTGATAGGCCGCGCCGCACACACTCAGCACCGCCCCCACTAGGGCACCCATGATGACCCTCGGCAGGCGCAGCTGCCAGAAAATCTGCGAGTCCTGTATCTCGTCCCACGCGAAGTCGACGGCACCGAAGAGGCTGCAAACAGCCATCGTGGCCGCCAGCAGCACCGCCAATCCCAGCACCACCCAGCCATTGGCTTTCCCCGACTTATAGGACTTATAGGACATATTGGACGTATAGGAACCTATAGGATATCTTTCATCGTATACACCCCCGGCTTGGCCGTGGCCAGAAACTCGGCCGCCAGCAAGGCACCCAGAGCCAGACCCTTGCGGCTGTGGGCCTCGTGAGTCAGCGTGATGGTGTCTATCTCGCTGTCGTAGACCACCGTATGGGTTCCTGGCACCTCGCCCTCGCGGAACGAGGCAATGGGCACGCTTTCCTCTTCCCTCTCCCCACTTTCCACTATCTGTTCGCGAAGCGACAGGGCCGTGCCGCTCGGGGTATCGAGTTTGTGGATGTGGTGGGTCTCGCTGATGGACACTTTATAGTCGTCGCGGCCACGCATCAGGCTGGCCAAACGCTCGTTGAGGGCAAACATGATGTTCATCCCGATGCTGAAGTTTGTGGCTGTGAACAGTCTGCCGTTCAACCTCTTGCACTCGGCGACCACCGTCTCGTAGTCGCCATACCAACCTGTGGTGCCGCACACCACCGGCACTCCCTTCTCCATGCAGCGCAGCATATTTTCCGTAGCCGTTTTCGGTGTGGTGAACTCGATGGCCACATCGGCATCCATTTTCTCCGGCCAAGGCTCGCCCTTGTCGATTTTTATCGTGACGGCATGTCCTCTCTCGGCGGCCAGCGCCTCGATGGCATGCCCCATTTTCCCGTATCCTATCAGTGCAATCTTCATAGGCGTTTTCTCTAAAAAACAATCTGCAAAAATACACACTTTTTCCCAAACGACCAAATTTTATTTCGCCAACGTTGCCGCTTCCGAGGTAGGTGAAGTAGCACTCAAGTAGCACTCAAGTAGCACCCAAGTAGCAGTCAAGTAGCACTCAGCTAGCACTATCATTCGCTAATCACCGCTCCCAACGACGATGCAAAAATACAACCGTCAGATTGCGCTCTACGAATGAGGGACAAAAATTTTTCTTTGCGTTGCAGTTGTTGCAGTGTTGCAGTTCAAAATAGAGGAAGTGAAAAGTCAAAATGTATGTTTCATATTGTTGGGTTCTCTTTTTCGCGCGAAATAAAGATGGAGAGGTAGAGGACCGAGGCGTAGATGAGGGGTGTGATGACTGGGGTAAGTAGATTCAGGAGGAAATCCACATTACTATAGAGGAAGCAGTTGTAGAACGGGGAAGAGAGTGGGAAGCAAAGAATCATAAGGGTAAAGGTTGGCATCGCGAAGAACAGACACAGGATAAGAAACACCGCGAGGGGGAAGGCTATCATCCACCGGTGATACTTCTGCTTGCGGAGCACCAAGGCGGGGCCTATGCCCCAAAGGGCAGCATAGACAATGCCCAGCACCATGACCAAAAATCCTATCCAAAAGCCATCGGCTTCGTCATCCATCAGCACTTCCCACTTGGTCGTGGCAAGCAGGATGATGAAAGCCACTACATTGAGCACAGCATAGATGGCCACAAAGGTGCCGTAGAATTTTCCTGGTTTGCAGTTTAGGTTTATTTTGTACATAGTTTAAAAATCTTCGTTTAAAAATCTTCTGGCGAGGTCATCTCGTAGTTGCAGAGACCTTCGGGAATGTGGTCGTCAGTGCGGTAGTTGATGTAGTCGAAGCTGCCGATGCACTCCAGCGGGGTGTAGGCATTGTAAAGGATAAAATGTTCATCGTCGGGCGAGGTGACGACCTCCAGCCAAAGGTCGCGGTTCTTGCTGCTGCGGCGCAAGGAGACATGATACCAGTTCCCGTTGCCTACGGTATAGTCGTAGCAATACTCGTCATCGCTGATTTTCCTGAAATTGCGCAGCGGACACATTTGGAGTTCCATGCCTTGATAGACAAGCAGGCTGTCGGTGAGCTCGATGGGGTAGGGGCTGTCGGTGCTGAGGAAATAACGGCCTTCGCGTTTCAGCAGGGGGTACCACACACGCGGGATATCGCCGAGGTCCTGAGGTATCAGTTTGGCAGTGGAATCCACGGCAAAAATGTTGGTGTACGCCACTTCAAAGTATTCTTTGTTTTCCTCCCGGTCCCAGACAGAGAAGTAGTCGCGCACGGCCTTGTCGTGATTGGGGTCGGTGCGGGGCGTGAGGAAATAGTTCGACGTTGTCAGTTCGCTCTCGCGGCAGGTGTCGCAGCGAAAGAAGATGTATTCGCGGTCGAGGAAGAGCGTGTCGTGCTCGGTGAAGCTCTCGCAGCGGTAGTAAAGGCGCGAGTTCTCGGATATGAAGGCCAGCGGGAAGGCCACCTTGCGGCCCTCGATGGTGACGATATACTCCGTCGAGTCGGCCGACAGGCGGCCGGGTTGGGCCACCTGGCATCGACAGCCTGTCAGGACTGCCATCAATGCGCATATTGTCAAAATTCTCTTCATGGGAGGTTATTTGAGGAGTGAGAAATTGACGGGCAAATTGAATTGCACACGGACACTTCTATGGCGTTGTTGGCCAGGCGTCCACTTGGGCATCATTGTCGCCACGCGTATTGCCTCGGCGCCGCAGCCGCCACCAATGTCGCGCAGGATTCGGGGGTTGCTGATGCTGCCGTCTTTCTCGACGACAAAGGTGATATACACTTTGCCACTGATGTTCTTTCTCTTGGCCTCCTTCGGGTAGCGGATGTTGTCCTGAAAGAATTTATACATGGCTTCCATGCCGCCGGGAAACTCGGGATCTATTTCAACGACTGTGAAGATTCCATTTTCGCCTTCCGGACCCACCACCACCGGGTCGATTTCAATCCACTCTTCCGGACGTTTCTTCGGCAAGTGAAAGTCGACATCAAGCTGGTAGACGGTGCTTACGGGGCCGACACATTCGATGCCTCCGGGCTCCCATTGCGGCATGCTTCTCACCAGGCGTGCGACCTCTTGGGCACATTGGCCTCCGATGTCGTGCAGGATGCGGTAGTAGATGACCTCTCCTGATTCGTTGATACGCAACGCCAACGACACACGACCTTGAATCTTCTTGTCGTAAGCCTCCGGAGGGTAGCGCAAGTTGCGGTCAACCCATGCCTTCAAGCCCTCTTCGCCTCCGGGAAACATGGGGTCTACACCGGGATGAAGATAGGCTTCCTCGAAGAATCGGTCCTCGTCGGGGTCGTCGGGGACAGGATATTCGAAAGGAAGTGATAAATCGGGGGTTTCAACCATACCCATTTCTCCCACCACCATATCATCGTAGTCTCTATTGGTTTCATCCCAGTTGTTCGGATTCGCAGAAGAATCGCTATTGGGGGAAGAGCAACTGCCACAGGCGGCCAGCGAGACACAAAGTCCCGCCACGGCAACCTTCTTCCCCAAACGTTTACGACGGTCCAACGCTTCTTCCAAATACCGCACCTCGGCTTCGCAGCGCGGGCATGTTCCGCGACAGGGGCCTTCATAGGTGCATTCTTTCATCTCCAAAGGGATGTCGTTCTCCTCGGCGATGCGGCGGCGCACCTCCTTGAGTTGCTTGCAGATGTTTTTTCCTCGTGTCATGACCTTGTGTTTTTGTTAATAACGTCGTCGGGGAGCAATTATTGTTTTTACTCCCGCTATATATAATATAACAGATTTTTCGCCAAATCTCTACATCGGCATTGATTTTTTAACATTTTTTTTTGCGGCAGCATATTCGAGTAATTCGCTCGAAATTGACCTGCGTAGCTTCGTTTAATTCGTTTAATTCGCCGTTGGAAAAGAAAATCTTCGTATCTTTGCATCAGTAAAAAATAAACGATTTATTTCTATGGAATTCAAACTCAATACTATAGAAGAAGCCATCGAGGATTTCCGCGAGGGCAAGTTTGTGATTGTTGTCGACGACGAGGACCGCGAGAACGAGGGCGACTTTATCATGGCCGCCGAAAAGATTACCGCCGAGCATGTCAACTTCATGCTCAAGAACGGCCGCGGCGTGCTCTGCGCCCCCATCACCGAGGAGCGCTGCCACGAGCTGAACCTCGACATGCAGGTGCACGACAACACCTCGCTCCTCGGCACCCCCTTCACCGTGACCGTCGACAACCTCGAGGACGGCTGCACCACGGGTGTCTCGATGCACGACCGCGCCAGCACCATCCGCGCCCTGGCCAATCCCGCCACGCGTGCCGACCAGCTGGGCCGTCCCGGCCACATCAACCCCCTGCGTGCCCGCAACGGCGGCGTGCTGGTGCGCGCCGGCCACACCGAGGCGGCTGTCGACCTGGCCCGCCTCGCCGGTCTCTATCCCGCTGGCGCCCTCATCGAGATTATCAACGACGACGGCACTATGGCCCGCATGCCCCAGTTGCAGGAGGTGGCCAAGAAGTTCGGCCTCAAGATTGTCACCATCAAGGACCTCATCGCCTACCGCATCGCCCACGAGACCCTCATCCGCAAGGAGCAGGAGGTGTTCTTGCCCACGCAGTGGGGCAATTTCCAGCTCATCGCCTACACCCAGCTCGACAATGGCACCACCCACATGGTGCTCAAGAAAGGCGAGTGGGAAGAGGGCGAGCCTATCCTCGTGCGTGTCCACTCGAGCTGCGCCACGGGCGACATCTTCGGCAGCTGCAAGTGCGACTGCGGCGACCAGCTGCACCACGCCATGGAGATGATTGAGAAAGAGGGCAAGGGCCTCATCGCCTACATGAGTCAGGAGGGCCGCGGCATCGGCCTGGTCAACAAGCTCAAGGCTTACCACCTCCAGGAGATGGGTCTCGACACCGTCGACGCCAACCTCAAGCTGGGCTTCAAGGCCGACGAGCGCGACTACGGCATCGGCGCCCAGATTCTCCGCGACCAGAAGGTCACCAAGATGCGCCTCATCACCAACAACCCCGTGAAGCGCACGGGATTGGAAGGCTACGGCCTCGAGGTCACCGAGATTGTCCCCATCGTCATCGAGCCCAACAAATACAACGAGAAATACCTCAAGACGAAGCAGGATCGCATGGGCCACGAGCTACACATGAAATAAAGCATAAAAAAGAAATCGACAGATTGACTCGCTCGTAGGGCCATCGTCAAATTTTGGACGTCTGAACAGGACTGTTCCCCTATTGATTTCTGACTGCAAAAGTACAAGAATTCTATTTTTTAATCTCCAGATTGCATTTTTTGTTGATTTTGTAATCTGGAGATTGCAATTTTTTTTATTTTTGTAATCTGGAGATTGCAAAATTTGTGTATATTTGCAGCATAAAACAAATGGTTATGGATGAATTATTTAACTTATTCTCAGCGAAATATAGCAGAACTAGCATCCAATTTGTTCGTGGTTTGGAACAGGAGATTGAGTGGAAGGCACAGTTGATAGGCATTCAAGGTGCCCGTGGTGTTGGAAAAACAACATTGTTATTACAGCACATCAAACTGCATCACAAATTAGATGGTACAACTCTTTATGCCAGTGCAGATAATATTTGGTTCAATGCGCATAGCATCTATGAGTTGGCAACCATATTTTCGCAGCGTGGCGGTCGCTACCTGTTTCTCGATGAGGTTCACAAATACCCCAACTGGAGCCAGGAAATCAAAAACATATATGACGATTTCCCCGATTTGCACGTGGTTTTCACGGGTTCGTCATTGCTCGAGATTCTCAATTCCCGAGCCGACCTCAGCCGTCGTGCCATTGTTTATGAGATGCAGGGATTTTCTTTCCGAGAGTATCTCAATTGGAATGAATCGCTGACATTGCCACAGGTGTCTCTTGAACAGCTGCTTGCGGAACATGTGGACATTGCCTTGAACACTCTCGAGAAGGTGAAAATCTTACAACATTTTGATGCCTACCTGCGTCATGGGTATTATCCTTTCTATAAAGAAATCCCTGCCTTGTTTAACGGTCGATTGGCTGAAGTTGTCAACATGGTTATCGAAATAGAGATACCCCAACTTCGCGATGTAGAAACCGCGTATATTCCTAAAATCAAGCAACTGCTTTACATCATTGCCGAATCGACTCCATTTGTGCCTAATATCAGTAAACTCAGCGAGCGAATAGGCTTGTCGCGCAATGCTTTGCTCCAATATCTTAACGCCCTGCATGACAGTCGCATTACTTTTAGTCTTCAAAAAGAGAGCAATGGTATAGTAAGGCTGCAAAAACCCGATAAAATCTATCTTGACAACACTAACCTATCCTTCGCTCTTATCGGATTGCAACCTAATAGTGGCACTCTTCGTGAAACCTTCTTTGCAAACCAATTGCGTCATCAGCACTCGGTTAATCTTGCCGAGCATGGAGATTTCCTGATTGACCATAAATATACGTTTGAAGTGGGAGGACAAAACAAAGGGAAAAAGCAGATTGTGGATATAGATAATTCATATGTTGTTGCTGATAATATTGAATACGGCAATGGTAATCGGATTCCTCTGTGGATGTTTGGAATGCTTTATTAATCATTAAATTTAAATGAAATCTTAATGAAACGACTGATTTTTATCTTTATGATGGCCTTTGGCGGGTATGCTTTGGCCTGCACTAACCTTATTGTGAGCCGTGGGGCGAGTGCCGACGGTAGCACGTTCATCACCTATGCGGCTGACAGTCATACGCGCTATGGACAGCTGCGGTATTGTGCAGCTGCCGACCACCAGCCGGGCGAGATGCTGAAGCTCTACAACTACGGCAGCCTCAAGTTCCAGATTGAGATACCGCAGCCGGCGCACACCTACCAGGTGGTGGGCTTCATCAACGAGCACCAGCTGGCCATCGGCGAGACCACATGGGGCGGCATCAGCCCCCTCGACAAGGGCAACGCCGAGGGCATTGACTACGGCAACCTCATCTACGTCACGCTGCAACGCGCCCGCAACTGCCGCGAGGCCATCAAGGTGATGCACGAGCTGGTGAGCACCTACGGCTATGCCGAGGGTGGCGAGAGTTTTTCCCTCGCCGACCCCAACGAGGTGTGGATTTTCGAGATTACCAGCAAGGGCCACTTCGAGAAGGGTGCCGTGTGGGTGGCGCGCCGCGTGCCCGACGGATACATCAGCGGCCACGCCAACCAGGCCCGCATCACCACCTTCCCATGGGAAAGTGGAAAACGAAAAGTGGAAAGTGGAAAAAGCTTGAGCAGCAAGCATATCGACAAGATTTTCGACAAGGATGTCGAGTGTGTCTATAGTGAGGACGTAGCCTCCTTCGCCCGCAAACAGGGTTTTTACAAAGGCTCCGATGCCGACTTCTCCTTTGCCGACACCTACAACCCACTAACCTTCTCCGGCCTCCGTGCCTGCGAGGCTCGCGTATATGCGATGTTCAACCGCTGTGCCGATGATATGAAACGTTATGAGGCTTTCGCCATGGGCGACAAGAAAGCCGAGCGCCTGCCCCTCTGGGTGAAGCCCAACCGCAAACTCACCGTGCAGGACTGCATGGCCCTGATGCGCGACCACTATGAGGGCACGCCGATGGACATGACGCAGGATGTGGGTGCAGGCCCCTTCCACTGCCCCTACCGCTGGCGCCCCATGGACTTCGAGGTCGACGGCAAGCAATACGTCCATGAACGCGCCATCAGCACGCAGCAGACGGGCTTCTCGTTCGTGGCGCAGTGTCGCGGATGGCTGCCCAATAAGTTGGGAGGCATCATCTGGTTCGGCGTCGACGACACCTACTCGACCGTCTACTGCCCCATCTACTGTGGCGTGACGCAAATCCCCATCTGCTTCGAGGAGGGCAACGGCTCGATGAGCCAATACAGCGAGACGGCGGCCTTCTGGCTCTTCAACCGCGTGAGCAACTTCTGCTACCTGCGCTACGACTCGATGATTGTCGACGTGCAGCGTGTGCAGCAGGAGTTGGAAACCGACTTCGTCCGCGACGAGGCCGGTCATGCCAAACGCTGGGAGCAGGAAGAGAACGAGGTCCGTCTGGTGGGCGCCCTCAACCGCTTCAGCAACGACCGCGCCGAGCGCATGATGCGCCGCTGGAAGGAACTCGACCAGCTGCTACTCATGAAGTACATCGACGGCAACATCAAGACCGTCGAGAACGGCCGCATCAAGACCACCCCGACGGGTGTGGTAACGGGCATCAAGCAGCCGCCTTACCCCGCATGGTTCTATCGTCAGATTGTCGACGACAAGGGCGAGGTGCTACGGGTGAAGAAAAACTAATAGATTTCGAGAAACACACCGTCGTACTGGGTGTAGTATTGATATAATGGGCAACCGGAGGAGGCTCCTTCCAAAGGTTGCCCATTGATTGTCTCGTAGCGCGAATGGCAGTCGGGGCATTCCAGCACATCGCCCTCCCATCCCTCGAGGGGTTCGAGCCTGACCTCATGACAGCTGGGGCAGGCGCACTCGAAAGCCAGGAACTCGCCGTAGCTGATGCGTCGCACGAAGATGCCGCGATAGCCCACTTCATAGCCCAGCTGGTCGAGGAGAATGATTTTGGTTCCCCCAACGTTTTGCAGGGCCGAGTATTCGGGCAACAGTGTGTTGAATGTACCGCCCATGCCAAAGGGCGTGTCGCAGGTGTTGTCTTTGGTGCAGGAAGTGAGAAATAGAATGGAGATAAGGAGATAAGGAGATAAGGAGATAAGACAATACCTCAACAGGCGCATTTGTCTTATCTCCTTATCTCCTGTCTCCTGTCTCCTATTTCTCATGAGGATAGTCGCCATAGATGGTCTTCATGGTCACCGTTGCCACCGTGCGGAGTGCGTCGGCGCTCACGCTGTTGAGGTCATCGGTGGTGGTGTGCCAGTGCTCGAAGAAGCTGATGCCGGGGCTGTTTTGCACGATGTCCACCATGGGGATGCCCGCCAGACGGTTCACATAGTAGTGGTCGTCGAGGATGGGGTCGGTCTCCTGGTTGACGAAGATGTTGCCGTGTCCGAGGGCTGCTGCGGCATTCCACATCTTGTCGGTCAGGCCCGGGGCGAAGCTACGGCTAATCTGCTCCTTGGTGAAGCGCGGATGCTGTGTGCCCACCATGTCGAACAGCACGCCGTAGACGGCGGTGTAGTAGGGCACGTGGCGGTTCTGCGCCCAGTATTGCGAGCCTTTGCACCAGGTGTCCTGGTCGTAGACCTCGCTCCATTCGGGAGCACCCTGATCTTCCACGTCGAAGAAGATGAAGTCCACGCCCACGCTCGGCGGCATCTTGCTCATCACGCGGGCCATCTCCATCAGTGCCGCCACGCCCGAGGCGCCGTCGTTGGCACCGGGCACGGGGCTGTGCTGGAGGTCGTCGTTGCGGTCGTGGTCGGCCCACGAGCGGCTGTCCCAGTGGGCGGCCAGCAGCACGCGGCGCTCGGCCAGGGGGTTGAACGAGGCGATGATGTTCTTGCCCGGCATCGTAGAGCCGTTCCACAGCTCGGCGCGGAAGTCCTGCACGATGACGGTGTCGCACCAGCGGCGCATCTGCATGGCCAGCCAGTCGGCACACTGCTGCCAGCCCTTGCTGCCGGGGATGCGGTTGCCGAAGGCGAGCTGGTGCTCTACAAAGGCAAAGGCCGAATCGGCCGAGAAAGCGGGCACCGCGACCTGGGTGTAATCTATGGCTGAGGCCGAAGTTACAGGCGTCGTGTTATTATTTTTGCAGCCTGCCAGCAGGAGCATTAAGAGTAAAACGGAAAGTGGAAAGTGGAAAGATGAGTGTCTCGGCTTTCCACTTTCCACTAATATCTTTCCACTTTCCACTTTCATCTTTCCGCTTTATTTCAGGCGCTCTGCATACTCGCAGGTGCGGGTGTCGACTTTGATGCGCTCGCCCTCTTTGATGAACAGGGGCACGCGGACCTGAACGCCGGGTTCCACGGTGGCATCCTTCATGGCGTTGGTGGCGGTGTTGCCGGCGAAGCCGGGCTCGGTGTAGGTCACCACGGTCTCGATGAAGGGAGGCAGCTCGCAGGTCAGCGGGGTCTCGGTGTCGGCCTCGACGGTGATTTCAACATACTGGCCGTCCTTGAGGAACTGCGGGGCGTTGATGATGGTCTCGGGGATATAAATCTGCTCGTAGGTCTCGGTGTGCATGAAGACGTGCATGTCGCCCTCCTTGTAGAGGTAGGTGTAGGGGCGGCGCTCCACGCGGACGATGTCGATTTTGGCACCGCTGGGGAAGGTGTTTTCCAGCATGCGGCCGGTCTTCACGTTGCGCATCTTGGTACGCACGAAGGCGGCACCCTTGCCAGGTTTCACGTGAAGGAACTCAACGATGGTGTAGATGTCGTTGTTGAAATTGATGCAAAGTCCGTTCTTAATGTCAGTGGTTGTTGCCATAAATGATTGTTATTTTATTTGTTATTATTCTTTTTCTTCTCTTCGGCGTAGAGCTGGGTGAGGCGGCGCAGGTCGTCCTTCATCTGGTCGAGTTCCTCCTCGCAGGCGCGGAAGCGGTGACGCTCCATCATCCAGCGCATGGCGATGGCCAGTGCCACCAGTATCATCGTCAGCGACAGGCTGAGACCTGGTGTCTCACTGTTTTTCAGCATAAAATAGACCACCGTGGCACCGAGAATCAGCACGTAGGAGGCTATTTCATATAATTTTATTGCGGTCTTGTGACTCATTTTCGCATGGATTTGAAAATGCAAAGATACGAACTTTTTTTAATATAGAATTTTTTTTATAAAAAATCGAACTCCCATCGCCTCGTCAGGCAGCAGCACCTGCATGCTCCCATGCGCCGGGTTGGGACTCAGCACAAAGTCCACGCCCCGGGCCTCGACAAATGCTCTTGGGTCGAAAAATCTATTGCACCAGCAGCTTTTTTGTCACCACGCCCATGGGAGTCTGGATGCGAAGGAGGTAGGTGCCGCGGGGCCAGCCCTTGACGTCGAGGGTGGCCTCGAGGCCCGTGGCCTCCTGCTTGAAGACCAGGCGGCCCTCGGCGTTATAGGCTTCGATGCGCTCCAACCCGAAGCTCGACAGCACCCGCGCCTCGTCCACCGCCGGGTTCGGCTGCACCGTCACATAGCGTCCCACCATGTCCGCCTGCGTCACCGCCAGGGTGTCGCCGCCGGTGCCCGTGGTGTCGGGGTTAGGGGTAAGGATGGGGAAAATCATGTAATATATATCATTCTCCTCTATTCGCAAAGGCCAATACCAGTAGGTATATTCTGGATAACAATATTTCCATACATGATACTCTTGCAGCTCACGAGCCCCTCGTCCACGTAACGACATAAGCTCGAATCCCATGTTTACTTGATGATCCCATGTGTTTGATGTCCTTTCCGTCGTACCCATGTAAAAAGTGTCCAGAACGGTAATTGGTGAGTCGAAGTATTTCTCATACATGGGATAACAGAAATTTGGGTTATAATGATAATATCCATAATGGACATAGTAAGCAGGGGTGTCGTATCTGCGATGTACCATCAGTTCTCGGTGCGGCACCAAAGAGTCGCCAGAACGCAAATACACTCCCAGATACTCGTACAGGTCTGCCGTTGAGGTATCCCCATAGTAATCAAAGAAACTCCACCACCATTCCGCAGGATTGACATCTGGTTCATCGGGAATATAAAATAAATCCAATGGTGTCACCATGGCCGCAGCCACTCCGTAAATCGTTATCGGCTCTTTGTACGGGGTGTACATCTCTTTAGTCATGATACCACAATTGTCTCCACAAATATTGCAACCACCGGGATGGAAATCCATCTTTAAATTAGGAACTTTGTTATAGAA
>DECD01000054.1:0-3699 GCA_002349055.1 Bacteroidales bacterium UBA2939
AATCCGGCCTCGCAGACGGTGACCGTGGAGGTCTTCGGGGTGACGCCGCAGATTGGGGAGACGCGGCAGGCCGCGTCTCTACAGATTGTTAATCTGGAGGGGCGGATTGTGGCCGAGAGCCGTATCGAGGGGGAGAAAACCGACCTCGACGTGAGCCACCTCTCGGCAGGCGTCTACCTGGTGCGGCTGCAAACGCCGCAAGGCTCCGCCACAAGGAAACTGACCATCGCACGATGAACAAAAAAAAAATTTATTCCGTATATACCAATACGGAATTTTTTGCGTTATAGGGGGAAAATATTAGAAAGAAGAGATGAAGTTATCGCAGTTCAGGTTCAACCTGCCGAAAGAATTGATTGCCGAAAAGCCTCCGCGTAACCGCGACGAGGCACGTATGCTGGTCCTCCACCGCGACACCGGCGAGGTGGAGCACCGCATTTTCAAGGACTTTATAGATTATGTGAACGAGAAGGACGTGGTGGTGGCCAACAACACGCGCGTCTTCCCCGCCCTGCTCGAAGGCGAGAAGGAGAAGACCGGCGCCCGAATCCAGGTCTTCCTGCTCCGCGAGCTCAACGAGGACATGCGCCTGTGGGACGTCATCGTGGACCCCGCCCGCAAGATACGCATCGGCAACAAGCTCTATTTCGGCGTGAACGACGCCCTGGTGGCCGAAGTGGTGGACAACACCACCTCGCGCGGCCGCACCATCCGCTTCCTCTTCGACGGCAGCCATGAGGAGTTCATCTCCATCATCCGCGGCATGGGCCGCACGCCGCTGCCCGACGAGCTGCGCCGCCTGCGCGACATTGAGAAGAGCGACGCCGAGAACTACCAGACCCTCTACGCCAAGGAAGAGGGCTCGGTGGCAGCGCCCATCGCGGGCCTGCATTTCAGTCGCGAGCTGCTGAAACGCATGGAGATTAAAGATGTGAAGTGGGTGGAGCTGACGCTGCACGCCGGCGTGGGCGAGTTCAAGCCCATCGAGGTGGAGGACCTCTCGAAGCACCGCATGGACGCCGAGGAGATGCACCTCAGCGAGGAGGTGTGCCAGGCCGTCCACGAGGCCAAGGAGACGGGTCACAAGATTTGCTGCGTGGGCACCACGACGATGCGCGCCCTCGAGAGCGCCGTGACCATCCCCGGCAAGCTCTGCGCCTACGACGGCTGGACCAACAAGTTCATCTTCCCGCCCTACGACTTCACCATCGCCGACATGATGGTCACCAACTTCCACCACCCCATGAGCAGCCAGTTCATCATGGCGAGCGCCTTCGCAGGCCCCGAGCTGCTGATGCAGACCTACCAGACGGCCATCAAGGAGAAGTACCGCTTCTCGACCTACGGCGACGCGATGCTGATAATTTAAGTAGTTAAAGAAGTTATCGCGCTTCGCGCTAGAAGTTAAAGAAGTTAAAGACAAATGTTTCTGTCAACAATAAAGACGGCACTATTGGCTTTAACTTCTAGCGAGCAACGCGAGCGATAACTTCTTTAACTTCTTTAACTACCCATAAACAAAACCATGACCCCCTTAGCAGAAATCCTCCGTCCCAAGTCATTGGATGAATACATCGGACAACAGCACCTGATAGGACCAGGTGCTGTTCTTCGCACATTGATAGAGAGCGGCAACATCCCCAGCATGATTTTCTGGGGCCCGCCGGGCATCGGCAAAACCACCCTGGCCATGATTATCTCCAACACCCTCAACCGTCCGTTCCACACCCTCAGTGCCATCAGCAGCGGTGTGAAGGAGGTGCGCGAGGTCATCAACGCCGCCCAGGAGGAGGAAGGTGCCATCCTGTTCATCGACGAAATCCACCGCTTCAACAAGGCGCAGCAGGACTCGCTGCTGGGTGCCGTGGAGCGCGGCACCATCACGCTGATAGGTGCCACCACCGAGAATCCAAGCTTCGAAGTCATCTCAGCACTTTTGAGCCGCTGCCAGGTGTATGTGCTGCAGGAATTCGGCGAGGCGGAGATGCGACAGCTCATTGATGCCGCCGTGCGTCACTACGCCTCGCAGGGCATCACCGTCGAGGTAAAGGAGGCCGACGCCCTGATGCGCATTAGCGGCGGCGACGCAAGAAAGCTGCTGAATGCAATAGAGCTGGTGGTGAATCGAAATATTCAGAATACTCCGATTATTCTGAACAACTCCTCCGTCACCACCGTCATCCAGCAGAACCTGGCCTATTACGACAAAGGCGGCGAGATGCACTACGACATTATCTCGGCCTTCATCAAGAGCATGCGCGGCAGCGACCCCAACGGGGCCGTCTACTGGCTGGCACGCATGATTGCCGGCGGCGAGGACCCGCTGTTCATCGCCCGACGAATGCTCATTTTTGCCTCCGAAGACATAGGCAACGCCAACCCCAACGCCCTGCTGCTGGCCAATGCCACCTTCGAGGCGGTGAGCAAAATCGGTTATCCCGAATGTCGCATCAACCTTTCACAGTGCGCCTGCTACCTCGCCTGCTCGGTGAAGAGCAACGCCACCTATATGGCCCTGAAGAATGCCGAAGAGGCCGTGCGCCGCTGGGGCGACCTGCCGGTGCCGCTGCACATCCGCAACGCCCCCACCAAGCTCATGAAAGGCATGGGCTACGGCGACGGCTACAAGTACGCACACGACTATGAGGGCAACTTCGCCCAACAGGAATACCTCCCCGCGGGCCTCGAGGGCAGCCGCTTCTACGAGCCTTGCAACACCCCCCGCGAGAACGAGACCCGCCGCACCCTCCACGAACACTGGGGTCAGAAATACGGCTACTAAGCCAGAGCGTCGGCAACGAGGAAGATGCTGCCGGTGACGAGTACAAGGTCATCCTTATCAGCAGCAGCGCGGGCAGCGGCAATGGCCTCTTTGACGTTCTCAAAACTTTCACCTTCGATACCCATTTCTTTGGCGGCAGCCACCAGGTCGGCCACCGGCAGGCGGCGCGGCACGGAAGGCTGGGTGAAGTAAATTGAAAATTGAAAGTTGGAATTTGAAAACTGAGAGGTCAGCAAATGGAGGATGTGACGGAAGTCTTTATCGTTGACACAGCCATAGACAAGATGGAGATGAGAGTGACCAAGTGGCTGGGTGGCTGAGCGGCTGAGTATTTCGGACAGTTTTGGAAGCATGGCGCGGATACCAGGCTCATTGTGAGCGGTCTCGCAGATGGTAAGGGGCGACTCCCCAATCTTCTCCCAACGGCCGTGCAGATGCGTATTGGTAACCACCTTGGCCAATCCTTTTCGCACCGCCTCGGGCTGAAACTCAAAGTCCGTTGTCTTGCGCAACACCTCGACGGCTTCGAGGACGGTAGCGATATTATGCTTCTGGTATTCGCCAGTGAGTTCTTCGGTATAGCGGCTGATGTCGTCGACCACATAGTGCTGGTCGGCAAAGGTGATGGGCGCGTGACGGTCGGCGGCGGTCTTCAAAAAGACGGGAGCCGTCTCGGGCTGGGTCTCCCCTATCACCACAGGGACACCCTCCTTGATGATACCGGCCTTCTCGCCAGCTATCTTCTCCAGCGTGTCACCGAGGAACTGCGTGTGGTCCAATCCAATGTTTGTAATAATAGATAGTTCTGGGACGATGACGTTGGTGCTGTCCAACCGGCCACCCATGCCGACCTCTATGACGGCGATGTCGACCTGCTCCTTGGCAAAATAATCGAAAGCCAGACCGACGGTCATTTC
>DECD01000054.1:3815-14525 GCA_002349055.1 Bacteroidales bacterium UBA2939
CCATTGATGCGGATACGCTCGCGGAAGTCGACAAGGTGGGGCGAAGTGTAGAGGCCCACCTTGTAGCCCGCCTCCTGGAGGATGGAGGCGAGGAAATGGGAGACGGAGCCTTTGCCGTTGGTGCCGGCAACATGGATGAAAGCTTGTGCGTTGGCGCCACCAGGTCGCCGACACACAATCTTGCGTTCGGGATTGCCGAGGGCAGCCATCATGTCGATGGTGGACTGGATGTCGGCCTTATAGGCGGCAGCGCCAATGCGGTGATACATCGGTAGCTGCGAAAACATGAAGTCTAAGGTTTCTTGGTAGTTCATTTATGGGGCATTGTGTAGGTCAGACCGAGGATGAAGAGGCCGCGCTGCGAGGGGTAGTTGCTCCAGTAGTAGTAGCGTTGGAAGGCGAGGTTGTCCATCTTGAGGAAGAAGGAGAGGGCGCGGTTGTGACGGTACTCCACTTCGGCGTTGATACCGTAGCGCATGGGCAGCTCCTCGTTATTGTCGCCCTGCATCTTGCCCAGCAGCTGTCCTTCGAGGTGGAAGAGCCACTTATCGTTGTAGTTGACATCGGCCGAAGCCATGAGGTCCCAGTCGGGACGGTAGAGCGGCTTGTTCCAAGCCAGCTTGGTCTTATTATAGTAATAGTGACCGCCGAAGCGGAGGGTGAGCATCTCGTCGTTGACGAAGGCGATGTCGGCACCCGCGGTGAGGCGTTGGTTGTCGAAATAAATCGGCCAGTAGACATTATCGAGTTGGTATAAACCATCGAGGCCAAAGGTGAGGTCGTCGCGCAAATTGCTATAGCGCACCTCGGCGTTGGCCTCCAGTTTCTTGCTGATAGTCCAGCGGGCGTGACCCGTGAGGTCGTAGTGGTGCGTGGCACGTTGCTCGGCACCCGGACACACGTAGGGGTTAATCTTGCGGATAAGGTCCCAGTTGTTGGCATCCAGACCTCCCGTGAAGCCGAGACTGACCACCAGGGCCTCTTGCATGAGGCTCTTGCTGACCACCACATCAGGGAAGAGGCGGAAGAAAACCTTCGAGGGGTCGGAGAAGCCGTCCCATCCTGTAGTAAGTCCGGCATGGAAAAGGAGGCCGTTGTACATGAAATCGACGTAGGGGTTGAGCTTGACGATGTTGCGGCTGCCGTCACAGGCCGGAGCATCGGTGAAAGGATAGAGCGCGGTATTGAATCCCAGCGGCATCGTGCCGTCGGGGCTGTAGCTGAACTTGTAGGCATCCCATTCGGCATGCAGGTAGGCGACGCCCTTGGCGTTGCGCAGCATCTTGAAGCCGTAGTGGATGTCGCCACTAAGGTTGAGGTTGAACTCGTTCTGACTCCACGAGGCCCAGAGGTCGCTCACCCGCACATTGGCGCTGTAGCCGAGTTTGTAGCCGTCGAGCTGCATATTTTTCACACCGGCGTTCCAGGTGATGACGTTGTATTTGGCCTTGTAGTCACCCACGGAGATGTCGTCGCGGTCCTTGCCAAGGGTGGTCTGCAACTTGTCGTCGGTGAAGCCATAGTAGAGGTTGTGGTCGTGCTCGTAGTTGAGGTCGGTGGAAAGCTGCAACTTGTCGGCCACGATATACTTGCCGAAGAGGGTGACGTCGGTGAGGCCGAAGTGGTTCTTTCCGTAGTCGGGCAGCGTGCCCCACGACGAACGGTGGTTGAAGCGGACGCCGTAGGTCTTTTCGCGGTCGCGTGTCGAGCACCAGTAGAGGTCGGCCAGCGGACTCCAGTAGTTGCCCATTCCGAGGCGCAGATAGTTGTTGTAGAGCTTGGTGGCGGGTTCGCCGAGTATGCGGGCAGCCTTGATGCGTGCCGGCTCGTATATCGAGTTCAGCCGCCGGGGGGTGATGCTGTACTGGAAGGTGTGCTCGAAACGCGTCATGGTGTCTGTCACCACGGCCGGAAATGTAACCTTCTCCCTCTGCTCAATCACCGGACGGAAAGAGCCCTTCACCAGCACGCTCTCGTTGTAGGTGCTCTCCTCTTGCGCCTGGGCCATCAGCCCAATTATTCCCATTAAACCAATTAAAGCTATTTTCTTCATATTCATAGTTCGCAATTCGCAGTTCATAATTCGATTACCATTTCCTCTGCCTCGGCCGGAGCCTGCGGCTGCTCGGCGGCCACGATGGCGGCATGCTTCTGGCGGGCCACGGTGACGAGGTCCTCGCCGTCATAGTTGTCGATGATGCTCTGCAACGTCTGCTTGGCCTGAAGGTTGTTGCCTCGGGCATAGTAGATGTCGGCCCAGAGGATGAAACTGTAGGCCAGCCAGTAGTCGCTCGAGGCATCGGCCACTATCTGTTCAATCATGCGCTCAGCACCGTCATACTGCTGCTTGAGCATCATGATTTCGGCCTGGCGGCAGCGTGCCTCGCCGTTGTATTCGCCGTTGGCGGAATGGGTGAGGTGGCTGTAGTAATTGAACGCCTCCTCACGACGGCCGTTGTCGAAGCTGCTGCGGGCCATAGCCAGCGCGGCCTCTTCCTTCATCTCGGCAGTGGCTTTGGTCTCTTCCATCACCAGCTGTCCGGCGGCAATTATCTCGCTGTCCTGTTTCAGCGCCACAGCGCAGCGCAAGGCACCCATGCGGCCCTGGAGCAGGCTCTGGTCGCTCTCGGCATTCTCGGCCATGCGGCGGTAGAGGGGCGCGGCTTTGGCATAGTCGGCCAGACTGAAGGCGATGTTGGCGGCGGCCGTCAGCGAACGCTCGCTGTACTGGTTGCTGCCGCTCTGCGCCACCCACTCGTAGTGGGGCAACGCCTTTGCATACTGCTCCTGACGGTTGTAGCTGTCGGCCAACAGGTAGTGGGCCTTGAGGGCGAACATGCCGCTGGGGAAGCGCTGGAGGTAGTCCTCGAACCCTTTGGCCGCCACCTCGTACTGGCTCTCCTGGTAGCGCTCCTCGACGGCCAGGAAGATGGTGCTGTCCTGCTCGAGAGAGGAAACCTTCACCTTGGTTGTGCGCTCCAGGTAGGGGAAGTAGTCGGCCACGCGGTTCTGCGCCACATAGATGTTCTTCACCGTCCCAAGGGCGTCGCGCGCCTCGTCGGTTCCGGGGTACTGCGTCAGCAGCTGGTCGAAGGTGGCCAGCGACAGCTCGTAGCGGTCGGTGTTGTAGTATATCAAGCCCTTGTTGAGCAAAGCCGTCTTCACGTAGACGCTCTTGGGGTACTGCTCGATGAAACGGTTGTAGTAGGTCATAGCCATCTCGTTGTTGTCGAGCGACATGTAGGTGTTGGCTATCTCGAACATGGCCTTCGACTTCAGCGGCGAATTGTCAAACTTCTCGAAGATGTAGTTCAGGTAGGTCAGTTTCTCGCTGTTCTTGCCTTGGGCGCCGTAGGCCAGCGCCTTCTGATAGGTGGCATAGTCGGCATCCCTGCCGTTGGCCTCTATCACCTTGTTGTACATCCTGATGGCCCGGGCGAAATAGCTCTGCACATACTCGCAGTCGCCCATACGGTTCCACACATCGGACTTCATGACCAGTCCTTTCGCATCCTTTCTCCCCTCAATCATTTTTTCCAGCTCCTCGAAAGCCAGCTGCGCCTCGTCGTATTTCTTCTTGCGCATCAGCAGGTAGCCGTAGGTGTATCGTGCGTCGGCGGCGTAGGGGCTCGTCTTGCTGTACGATGACAGCAACAGCTTGTTCATGCACTTCTCGGCCTCTTCGTAGCGGCCGGCGCGGTAATGGGCCTCGCCCAGCAGGTAGTTGGCATCGGCCGTGAGGCGCGGCACGGCGTTGATACGCACCGCTTTGGCGTAGAGTTCCTCGCCCTCGGCGCTCTTGCCACTGTTGCACAGCTCAATGCCGCGGTTGAGCACGGCACGCTGGTAAGCCTGCTCCAGGGCGGCGTTACGCTGCGGAATCTGCTCCAGCAGGTGTATGGCCTCTTTGTAGTTGTTGGTCGAGCAGTAAAGCTCGGTGAGAATTTCCTGCACCTCGGTTTTGTGGGTTGTCTCGGGGTACTGCTTCAGGTAGTTCTCCATGGCACGGATGTTCTCGTTGTAAGCATTCTCGTTCAGCTCGCAGCTCAACTTGGCATAGTTGAACAGGGCGTCTTCCTTGATGCGAGCGTCGTATACCATCCGCGAGGCTTGCAGGAACATGCTGCGGGCCTCTTTCTTCTTTCCCAGCCTCACATAGCAGTCGCCCAGCATATACAGGGCGTTCTGCGCCACGCTGTCCTCACAGACGGTCTTTTTCTTCAGAAATTCGGCCGCCTGGGCGTAATCGCCGGTCTGATAGTGGCAGTAGCCTATTTGGTAGTCGTTGTCCTGCGGCGTGCAGCTCTGGGTCTGCTCGCGCTTGGCCATCTCGTCCACCAGTCGGTACTGCTCAAGGGCTTTCTTGTACTCGCCGCGTTTGAAATAGACCTCGCCCACCATCTGGTGCACCTCGTTGCGACGGAAGGCATCCTTGTCGTTCACCAGACGCGGTGCCAGCTCTATCAGCTCGTCCTCGCGACCCAGGTAGTAGTAGATGCGTGCGATATAAGACGGGACAATCTTGGCGAACTTACTGTCGCTCTCCAACTCCTTGAAGTTCTTCAGCGCCGACTCATACTCGCCGTTCATGTACTGGATATGGGCGTAGTAGTAGAGCGACGAATTGCGGTATTTCGACTGGCCGCCAATCTGCTGGGCGAAGCATTTCGAGGCTTTTTCGCGGGCGCCCGTCTGGAAGTAGCAGTAGCCGCGCTTGAAGTTGAACTCGCTGCGGTGGGAGAACTCCACCTCGTTGCCCTCCACCTGCTCGTACCAGCCGAGGGCTTCCTTCCATTCGCTGCGGGCATAGCGGAAGTTGCCCAGATAGAAGCGTGCCATGTTGCAGCGCGAGCTCTGCGGGTAGAGCCGCAGGAACTCCTCGAGGCGGTAGGAGGCGTCGTTGTTGTCGAGCTTCTCCGAGCACACGCCGGCAAAGTAGCAGGCGTCGGCGGTCGTCAGGTCGGCACGGTCGGCAGTCCCCTGGGCAATCTCGTCGAAAATCTGCTGCGCGGCGGCATACTTCTGCTTGCCGTAGAGGTCCATGGCCTGCCGGTACAGCGTCCGCTGCCGCTCCTGCGTGCTCACTTTCTGTCCCGAAGCATGGTTGCCCACCAGCCCCACAAAACACATCAAACCAATCAAAATCAGTTTCTTCATATTCTCTTTTTCTTATTTTCTGTTACCAAGATTCAACAGTATTCCCGACGCGGGCCACGGCGTGTAGTCGTACACGCGGCGTCCCTCAGGGTCGAGGAGCACAAAGGTGGGATAGCTCATCACTCCCCACTGTTCGAGCATCTTATAGTCGCCGTCGAAATGGAGCCACGTCCAATTGCAGCGGGCACCGCGGCGGCTGTTCTTCACAAAGTGGTACATCTTCTGAAATTCGCGGTCACACACCACGGTGACGAACACCACCTCGGGGTGCGTCCGGTAGACAGTGTCGCGGAAATGCGCCATCGTCTCTATCTCCTTTATCGAGTTGGGGTCGCCGGTGCGCACGAAGCCCAGGTACACCCACTTGCCGCGGAAATCCTCCAACTTGACCTTGTTGCGGGCGATGTCGGGCAGCTCGAAGCTTTCCACCTGCTGCCCGCGACTCACGGAGTGTTCCAGCACCCCCAACAAGGCAGTAGCCAGCGTCCGGTGCTCCTCGAACTTCGTCTTCTCCCCCAGCCTGCGCAGCGTCTCCAGAACGCCCTTCCGGCTGAAGCCCTTGATGAAGAACATCTCCTTCAATGCCTGCAAGGCCGCCAGCTCGCGCACCTGCTCGTTTTGCAGCAGGGGGTCGAGACCCAGCGTGTCGAGCCATGCGGCGAGGTCGGCGCGAGCCACCAGCTCGGCCATCTGCCACTGCGCCACCTTCTTGGTGCCCTCGGAGACGGAATGCTCCATCAGCGCGAGGAAGAAGCGCATGTAGTTCTCGTCGTGATAGCGAATGGGCTGGTCGGCGATATACTTGTAGAAGAGTTTCTTGCGGCTTTCCATGCGCATGGCCAGTGCCATCTCGGCTGTGTTAAACTTCACATACCGCTCGAGGAAGTCCTCCTGCCGCTCGCCCGAATCGGCCAGCATAGCATCTCTTTCCGCTTTCCACTTTCCACTTTCCACTACTACTTTCTCCAGTTCCTTCCACACCTTGCGGTCGGGCTTGAAACGGAAATCGAGCCGCTCGCGGTTGGCGTCGAGGAAGCTGTCCACCACCGCCTCATAGCGCATAATCCTCAGGTTCAGCTCCATGCTGTCCAACCCAAGGAACTCCAGCGGCAACGCCACCGGTTCGAGGAAGATGTTGCGTTTCTCGTCCATGTCCCAGTCGAACTGGGGCACGTACACACTATAGTTTCTGCTGGGTTCTATGTAGAACGACTGGCTGTAGCGTTCCATCTGGAGGAAGACCAGCCGCGGGTAGTTGGCATAGCAGCGCAGGGTGAAGCGTCCGTCGGTGCCGACGGTCGCCGAGTCGAGCACCACCTCGCTCTGCGTCAGCATATCGCTGTAGGCACCCAGCACCACACGTTTGCCGGCGCCGCCAACCACCTCGCCTGCAATCTCCACATTCGTCTGACCCTCAAGGCCGAGAGCCATCAGCAGCAGCCATCCTATCGCAACAAAACGCTTCATTAATAATATATATACATTATATAATTCTGCCCTAAAAACGCAACCCATCCTTTTTTATTGCATCCACGCTAATTTTTTCTTAACATTTACGACCTACCAACACCTTACCAATACCCTACCAACACCCTATCAACTCCTACCGTGGTAGGAGTTGGTACGGAGTTGGGTGGGAGTTGGTAGGGAGATAGTACGGAGTATCAAGCAGTTGCAAAGGTCGTTTTTTGCACCTTTTTACGAAAATCTTCAAAAAAAATTTTTCTTTTATATATTACTATGATTCAAATATTTATATAATATTCGATAAAAAAAGTACGATTTTTTTTGCTACATTATTTTTTTTTTGTATTTTTGCCTCTCGAAAGAACAAGGAAATAATACCTAAAGAACTGAAAAACAAAATAAATCAAAAAAAATAATAATTTACTTATTATGAAGAAAGAGAATTTCCGCACTGAGAGCGACCTCCTGGGTCAGAAACAGGTTCCCGAAGAGGCTTTATACGGTGTCCAGACCGCCCGCGCCATTGAAAACTTCCACATCAGCAACCATCTGCTGTGCGACTACCACAACTTCATCCGCGGCATGGCCATCACCAAGAAGGCTGCCGCCATGGCCAACGTCGAGGTGGGTATGATCACCGAGCAGCAGGGCGAGGCCATCATGTGGGCCTGCGACCAGCTCATCGAGGGCAAATACCACGAACAGTTCCCCATCGATATGATTCAGGGCGGTGCCGGTACCTCTACCAACATGGCCGCCAACGAGGTCATTGCCAACCTGGCCCTCGAGCGCATGGGCTACAAGCGCGGTGAGTATCAGTATTGTTCTCCCAACGACGTGGTGAACGCCAGCCAGAGCACCAACGACGCCTATCCCTGCGCCATCCACATGGCCCTGGCCCTCGAGCACCTCGAGTTCATGCCCCACCTGGAGCAGATTATCACCTCGCTCGACAAGAAGAGCGAGGAGTTCAAGCATATCATCAAGATGGGCCGCACCCAGTTGCAGGATGCCGTTCCCATGACCCTCGGCCAGACCTTCGGTGCCTTCGCCGACTCGCTGCGCGGCGAGTATAAGAACCTGCGCCTCACGGCCGACGAGTTCCTCGTGGTCAACATGGGCGCCACCGCCATCGGCACCGGCATTTGCTCCAAGCCCGGCTACAGCGAGGCTTGCATCAAGGCTCTCCGCAAGATTACCGGCTGGAACATCACCCTGGCCGACAACCTCATCGAGGCCACCAGCGCCACCACCTGCATGATTGCCTACAGCGGCGCCATGAAGCGCCTGGCCATCAAGACCAACAAGATTTGCAACGACCTGCGCCTCCTCTCCAGCGGTCCCCGCTGCGGCCTCAACGAGATTCATCTGCCTGAGCGTCAGCCCGGGTCTTCGATTATGCCCGGCAAGGTGAACCCCGTCATTCCCGAGGTGATGAACCAGGTGTGCTACCGCGTCATCGGCAACGACATGACCATCAGCCTCGCCAGCGACAACGGCCAGCTGGAGCTCAACGTCATGGAGCCCGTCATCGCCTACACCCTCTTCGAGAGCATCCATCTGCTTGAGAACGGCTACGACACCCTCCGCACCCTCTGCATCGACGGCATCGTGGCCAACGAGGAGCGCTGCCGCCAGCTCGTGGAGCACAGCATCGGCATCGTCACCATGCTCAACCCCATCATCGGTTACAAGCAGAGCACCAAGATTGCCAAGGAGGCCAGCGAAACCGGCCGCGGCGTCTATGAACTCGTGCTCGAACACGGACTGCTTACCAAAGAACAACTGGACGAAATCCTCAAGCCCGAGAACATGCTCCAGCCTGTAGAATTGAAAATATGATAAAAAGAGTTAATATAAAAAAAGGGTTTGACATTCCTCTCGGCGGAGACGCCGAGAGGTTTGTCGTAGACATGCGGGGCGTGGAACGCTACGCCGTGAAACCGCCGGATGTGGTGGGTTTCACGCCCCGACTGCTTGTCGCCGAGGGCGATACGGTCACTGCCGGACAGCCCCTGGTGCAGGACAAGCGCGACGAACGACTCTTCCTCCCCTCACCGGTCAACGGCACGGTGGAGGCCATCGTCCGCGGCGAGAAGAGACGGCTGCTAGAAGTTGTGGTTGCAAGTAATTCTAGTAGTTCTAGTAATACTAGTCATACTAGTTTAACTAGTGAGTCTCCCGTCTGGTGGATGATCAAGGAGCGTCCCTTCGGCACCATCGCTAATCCCGACCACAAGCCCAAGGGCATCTTCGTGAGCCTGCGCGACACCAACCCGCTGGCACCCGACATCGACTTTGCCTTGAAAGGCCGCGAGCATGAGTTCGAGGCTGGCATACAGGCGCTTTCGGCTTTTGCCGAGGTACACTGTGTGAAGGCCGAAGGTCCCCACCCGGCTGGCAACATCGGCACTATCGTCGCCGCCATCGACCCCATCAACAAGGGCGAGCAGGTGTGGAGCGTGAACGCCCAGGATGTAGCCAATATCGGCCGCTGGTGCACCACAGGCGAGTACCGTCCCGAGCGCGTCATTGCCATAGGAGGCCCCGCAGCAAAGGCTCCGAAATACTACCGCGTGCTTTGCGGCGCAAGCCTCAAGAGAATCAGCGAGGTACAGTTGATGGATGCCAGTTATCCCAGTATGACTAGCAGCACTAGTGAAACTAGAATCATCAGCGGCAGCCCGCTGAGTGGCACCACCGTCGAGGCCGACGGCTTCCTGGGAATGTACGACCACCAGGTGTGCTTCATCGAGGAGGGCGACCACTACGACTTCATGGGCTGGCTGATGCCAGGAGTGAAGAAATATAGCTTCAGCAAGACGTTCCTCAGCGGACTTTTGATGCCATTAAAGGCTTTGGAGCCCTTAATGCCCTTAAAGCCGTCCTACGACTTCAACACCAACGTCCACGGCTCGGTGCGTCCGTTCCTGTTCACCGGCTCGTTTGAGAAGGTGTTCCCATTCGACATCTATCCTTTGCAGCTCATCAAAGCCTGCATTGTGGGCGACATAGAGTTGCAGGAGAAGCTGGGCATTTACGAGGTGGAACCCGAGGACTTCGCGCTGTGCGAGTTCATCGACCCCTCGAAAACCGAGATACAGACCATCATACGTGAGGCTCTTGAAGTCCTCAGAAAGGAGGCTATCGCATGAACTTAAAGTGGTTAGAAGATTGGTTCGAGAAGATTGAGCCCAAGGGCAAATGGGCTTGGCTGGGGAGTACCTACGAGGCGTTCCACACCTTCGCCTTCACACCCAAAACCGTCACCAAGAGCGGCTCGCACATCCGCGACGCGGTGGACATGAAGCGCTCCATCATCATGGTGGTGATTGCGCTGATGCCCGCCCTGCTCTTCGGCATGTGGAACATTGGCTACCAGACCGCCATGAGCACCGGCGCCGACTGGCACTGGTTCTACATGTGGTGGTTCGGCTTCCTGCGCATGCTTCCCCTCATCGTGGTGAGCTATGCCGTGGGCCTCTTCATCGAATTTGCTTTTGCGCAGTACCGCCACCATGAGGTGAACGAAGGCTACCTGGCCACAGGTCTGCTCATCCCTATGATTGTGCCCGTCACCACGCCGCTGTGGCAGCTGGCGCTGGCCGTTGTCTTTGCCGTCATCATCGGCAAGGAGGTCTTCGGTGGCAGCGGCATGAACTTCCTCAACCCCGCCCTCGTGGCACGCGCCTTCCTCTTCTTCGCATACCCGACACATATGAGCGGCGACAAGGTTTGGATTGCCAACGACCTCTGGGGTAGCGACGCCATTGCCGGTGCCACGCCCATGGGCGAACTGGCCACCGGGGTGCACCCCTCGGCCTCGGCACTGGACATGCTTATCGGCATCATCCCCGGCTCTACCTGCGAGACGAGCGTCATCGCCATCGCACTGGGCGCTATACTGCTGCTGTTTACCGGCATCGCCAGCTGGCGCATCATGCTGAGTGTCTTCCTCGGCGGCGGCGCCATGGGACTGCTGTTCAACGCCATCGGTTATAACGACTACATGCAGCTGCCGTTCTACTACCACTTCCTGATGGGCGGCTTCGCCTTCGGCGCGGTCTTCATGGCCACCGACCCCGT
>DECD01000054.1:14664-24567 GCA_002349055.1 Bacteroidales bacterium UBA2939
TGCAACCCCGCCTATCCCGAGGGCATGATGCTCAGTATCCTCTTCATGAACTGCATGGCACCGCTGATTGACCACTGCGTGGTGGCTAGAAATATCAAAGCTAGAGAATCTCGATTAACTAGAGCCTCTAGAGCAAATAGAAAGGAGGCCCACAATGGCTAAATCTTTCAGCAACCGCTATATCTTCATCTACTCGGCTGCGCTCGTGGTGGTAGCAGCGTTGATTCTCACGGTGGTAGCCGTGAGCCTCAAGCCCATGCAGACCCGCAACCAGCAGGCCGAAACCAAGCAGATGATACTGAAGACCATCGGCGTGGATGCCACACGCGACAACGCCGACCAACTCTATGCCGAACACATCACCGATGCCGACGGCTACTACACCTTCGCCAGCGGCATCGTCATCCCCCTCAAGGGCACCGGCCTTTGGGGCCCCATCTGGGGCTACTTGGCGCTTGACAGCACCAGTACGGTGGTGGGAGCCGTCTTCGATCACAAGGGCGAGACCCCTGGCCTAGGCGGCGAAATAGCCACCGACAAGTTCGCACAGCGTTTCATCGGCAAGAAGATGGACACCCAAGCCATCCACCTGGCCAAGAACGCTGACCACAGCAACCCCTACGAGGTAGACGCCATCAGTGGCGGCACCATGACCAGCAACGGCGTGACGGCCATGCTGGCCAAAGCCTATGACGACTACAGCAAATTATCTAGTAGCTCTAGTATATCTAGTACTACTAGTGATACTAGCAATACCAGAGAGGAGGTCCAACAATGAAGAACTTCGACTTGATAAAACTGCCATTCAGCAAGAACAACCCCATCCTGGTGCAGGTGCTGGGCATCTGCTCCTGCCTGGCGGTGACGGCACAATTGAAGCCCGCCGTGGTGATGTCCCTCTCGGTCATCGTCGTGGTGGTGCTGTCCAACGTCATCATCTCCCTGCTTAGGAACACCATCCCGCCGCGCATCCGCATCATCGTGCAGCTCGTCGTCGTCTCCACACTCGTGGTGCTCGTCGACCAGGTGCTGAAAGCCTACGTCTACGACGTCAGCAAGCAGCTCTCCGTCTTCGTAGGCCTCATCATCACCAACTGCATAGTCATGGGCCGTCTCGAGGCCTTCGCTATGGTGCAGAAGCCGTGGGCAAGCTTCCTCGACGGCCTGGGCAACGGCCTTGGCTACAGCGTCATCCTCATCGTCCTTGGCTTCGTCCGCGAGTTCTTCGGCAGCGGCACCCTCTGGGGCTACCCCGTCATGGAGAAGCTGGGCCTCTACGAAGTTGGCTACGAGAACAACGGCCTGATGATTATGCCCCCCATGGCGCTCATCCTCGTCGGCCTCATCATCTGGTGGCATAGAAGTAAAAACAAAGATCTTTGTGAATAATGGAATACATTAACATATTCATCAAGTCGATTTTCGTCGACAACATGATTTTCGCCTTCTTCCTCGGCATGTGCTCGTACCTGGCCGTGAGCAAGACGGTGAAGACCTCGGCGGGTCTGGGTATCGCGGTGACCTTCGTACTGATTATCACCGTTCCCATCAACTACCTGCTCAACAAGTATTTCCTCCAGGAAGGCGCGTTGGCTTGGCTCTCCCCTGCCCTCGCCAATGTCGATCTGAGTTTCCTGAGCCTCATCATGTTCATCGCTGTTATCGCGGCCATCGTGCAGATGGTGGAGATGATAGTGGAGAAGTTCAGTCCCGCCCTCTACAACTCGCTGGGCATCTTCCTGCCGCTTATCGCCGTCAACTGCGCCGTCATGAGTGGCTCGCTCTTCATGCAGGAGCGCGGCTACGCCAACATCGGCGAGGCCACGGTCTTCGCCCTCGGCAGCGGCATCGGCTGGTTCCTGGCCATCGTGGCCATCGCCGCCATTCGCGAGAAGCTGCGCTACAGCCACATCCCCCCGGCACTCCGCGGCGTGGGCATCACCTTCATCATCACCGGCCTCATGGGTCTGGCATTCATGTCTTTTATGGGATTTAAACTATGACAACAACATTAATTACAGCAATAGCAATCATCCTCGTCGTCATCCTGCTGCTGGTGGCCGCGCTGCTCATTTTGAGAGCAAAGCTGATACCGCAGGGCAACGTGAAAGTCACCATCAACGACGACAAAGAGTATACCGTCCCGACGGGTGGCACGCTCATCTCCACCCTCAGCGAGCAGGGCATCCATCTGCCCTCGGCCTGCGGAGGAAAGGGCTCATGCGGCCAGTGCAAATGCCGTGTCGTCAAGGGCGGCGGCAGCATCCTACCCACCGAGACACCCCACTTCAGCCGCAAGCAGATACAGGAGGGCTGGCGCCTCGGCTGCCAGGTAAAGGTGAAAGAGGACCTCGCGCTGAAACTCCCCGAGAGCATCCTCAGCATCAAGGAATACGAGTGCACCGTGGTTTCGAACCGCAACGTGGCCACCTTCATCAAGGAGTTCAAGGTGCAGCTGCCCGCCGGCGAGCACATGGACTTCGTGCCCGGCAGCTATGCACAAATCAAGATTCCGACCTTCAAAATCAACTACAACGACTTCGACCGCAGCCTCATCGGCGACGAGTACCTGCCGGCTTGGGAGAAGTTCAAGATGTTCGACCTCGTCTGCGTCAACACCGAGCCCACCGTCCGCGCCTACTCGATGGCCAACTATCCCGCCGAGGGCGATGTCTTCATGCTTACCGTGCGCATCGCCACGCCGCCCTTCACGGCCGACCGCAGTGGTTTCCAGAACGTCAACCCGGGCATTGCCTCGAGCTATATCTTCTCGCTGAAGCCCGGCGACAAGGTCATCATGAGCGGTCCCTACGGCGAGTTCAGCGTCCGCGGCACCGTAGACGGCTCCTGGAAGGATGACCCGAAGGGCAACGAAATGATTTGGGTGGGCGGCGGCGCCGGTATGGCTCCCCTCCGCGCACAGATTATGCACCTCACCCGCACCCTCAACTGCCAGAACCGCCCCATGCACTACTTCTACGGCGCACGCGCCCTCAACGAAGTGTTCTACCTCAACGACTTCCACCAGCTGGAGAAAGACCACCCCAACTTCCACTTCCACCTGGCCCTCGACCGTCCCGACCCCGCTGCCGATGCCGCCGGCGTGCCCTACACCCCCGGCTTCATCCACCAAGTCATGTACGACACCTACCTCAAGAACCACCCCGCCCCCGAGGACATCGAGTACTACATGTGCGGTCCAGGCCCCATGAGCAGCGCCGTAGTCAACATGCTCGACTCCCTCGGCGTCCAACCCGAGAACATCGCCTATGATGATTTCGGCGGCGGCGCCCCGAAGAAATAATACGGTTAGCGCAATAGTAGCACCGTTCCCAGATACCGCTTGGCGACATTTCCCGCCAGGCGGTATTCGCATATATATGCATAGGCACCTTGCTGACACGCTGCACCGCGAATGTCCTTGCCGTCCCATCCCGCAACAGCATCGGTACATCGGGCCACCAGCAACCCCTGTCGGTTGTATATCGTCATCTCGTATTCCACCACCGCCTGGTTGGTGACCATCGCGAAGCGGTTGTTCGTCTCTCCGTCGGGGGTGAACACATTGGGGAACCAGACAGACACAATGGAAATCGGGAACACCAGCAGGGTATCGCTGCAACAGCCTATCTCCGTGCATCCCTCCACGTTCACCCAAAGGCTGTCGCCCGTCACGTTGCCGAAGTGCCAGCGCACCTTGCGTCCTGTGGCCTCGCCACCGTCGGAGAAAGACCACCTCACACGCTTCACCGCCTCCGACAGCTCCTCCAGCGTCAGCACCGGGTTGTCGAAGTCGACGGCCTCTACATCAGCAACGACGCGCAATTCAGGATAGGGCTGCACGACTATCACCACACTATCGGCCACCGTGCCGCCGGGGGTCAGCAGGTAGTAGGTGGTGGTCGTCTGCGGGCTCACCGTCAGCAACCGGCATCCCGGACAACCGTCGAAGGTAGTATCCTCCGGACGCGAGGACCATTGGAAGAAATCGGTCTGTAGGGCGCGAAGTACCACACTGTCGCCCAAACAGATAGATTCCCTCGAGGGCACGATGACGGGCTGCACGGAGTGTGCCACCAAAAGCACCGAATCGGCCGACAGGCAGTAGCGCCGCAAGGTGAGCCGGGTGAGATTAGCCGACACAGAGGAGCGGAAAGCAAGCGTAACTTCGCTATTTTGATAGGTAAAGAAGGTGGCCCGCAGGATGCCGCCGGCGCATGCGATGTCCTCCGGCGCACGGCCCTGCACCTCCAGCGCCACCTCGCCAGTCACATCGGCCTCAAGCAGATAGCGCGTCTGCGGCTCGACGGGCACCGAGAGTTCGTAGGTTCCCAATATGGTGGTGTCCATCGCCGACCCGCGATAGATGTGGTTCACGGTATCAACCCTTTCCACTTCGAGCCGCACCTGCTGCTCGCCGTCGGGTAGCAGCATCACATAGGCGTCGCGTTGCGTGCTGTCACCCTGCAGCGAGTCGGCTTGCCAGCGGTAGCGCGTGCCCTCACTCTCCGTCCAGAGGTGCACCGCGGTGGGTCGTGAAATATACCAATCCGTCTGCTCCACCTCAATCTCGGCGCCGCACGCCATAGGCGGAAGCCGACGGATGGAAAGCTCGAGAGAGTCCTTGACGGGACAGCCGTAGGCGTTCAGCCCGCGGTCGACGCCATAGTTTCCAGCCAGCGTCAACTCGCGGCCAAAGAAAGTGTAGGCCTCACCGGGAAAGATGCTGTCGCGGACAAACGTCAGTTCCGACGGCAGCACCCTCAGCGTCAGCACCTTCACATGGCACAGGCAGGAGTCGGAGGAGAAGAATTCGTATTCGTGAATCACGAAGATGCGCGTGCCGGTGTCGGCCGTCTCGCTGGCCGCGAGGGCGATGCCGTTCCGCTGGTAGAGGCTGTGCTGACAGATGCTGTCGGTGATGTAGACGGTGTCGGTCGATTGCGGCGGCGGGCACGCGGCAGTATCCATCGTAATCTGCCAAATCTCGAATTCATAGTAAAAATGGTTGGTCGAAACACAGTTCTGCGCCGGTCCCTGCGCCTTGCTGCGCATACGTAGCGCGAAATGGCTTCCGGCCGGGGGATTGCCATGCATGGGTATACATAAATGATACAACGAGTGGTCCTCAAGAGAGGCCGAACGTATGGCAAACGTACCCGTATGAAGGAAAGATTCCTCCGGATGCGCCATATCCGTCACCCATCCCATCTCTAAACAGCCCCAGTATCGTGTGTATGGGGCGGAGGGAATGAAATACTTTTCCAGCCGCCCGTGCACCCGGATAGCGGCAGGTGCGGTGACAAACTCAGGGGCGATGAGCATAGCTAAGCCATGATGGTTCGAATCCTTCACTGCCATCTCGGCATAATGAGGCCATGCTTGACCATCGACATAAATGTTGAAACCAAAACGCCCCCTGGCCGAGTTGGCGTCTAATGAGTAAGCATAAGGTGGGTCACCACCAAAGTCGAGGTATCCCGTCCAGCAGTTGTCGCTGTACAGCCCTTCCCTCCAAGGATATTCAAACCCTGTCGGATGATCGGATGGGGGTTGGAAACCCGTCAGCAAGTCGGTGGTGTAGGGCAGCGGCAGCGGGTCGCATTGGCCGCGCAACAGCAGCGGCAGCACCACGAATGCCGCCAGCCAGAAGACCCTATGTTTTCCACCTTTCATATCTTAATGAGTCGAAAAGGCGATTTTTGGCTCACACTTTTAACATTTTTTTTCACCGGACTCCCCTTCCCCACCCTTTTTCCGCCCTCTACAACCGCCTACAAATCAGCCATGACGACAGACCCCCTCTTACTCCCCTCTTTCTCCACTACTTACCCCCTACTTATAAAAAATTACATTAGTAAGCAATAATAAGGCGAGGGTAACGTTATGATAGGTATAGAATAGATTGTATAACATAGTTAAACGGCTGATTATTATGGCAAGACAGACAGACGGAATCCTCGGAGGATTCAACGGGAAGGTAGGTACGGTGGTGGGCTACCGCTGGAAAAACATTTGGTGTGTGCGGTCGCAGTCGAACGATGTCCGCAATCCACGCACGGAGGCGCAGCAGCTGCACCGCGCCCTGTTCAAGGCCGAGGTGCAATTGGCCGGGCGCATGCGGTGGGCGCTGAACACAGGGCTCAAACTACCGTCCGACGAGCTGAACATGACGCCGATGAATCTATTCGTAAGTGCCAACCAGCAGGCTTTCAGTGAGGTTGACAGAAAACTAAAGGTGGATTATGCCTCGCTGCGCATCAGCGGCGGCACGGTGGCGCCGGTGGCGCTGACGGAGGTCTCGGTAGACGAGGACAACGTGCTGGAGGTCAGGTTCGAGAAGAATCCCCTCAGGAAAACGTGCAGTATGCACGACAACGTCTATTTCTGGATATACAGCGAGGAGCTGGCAATGGGCTATCTGTCCAATCCTGTCTATCGGCGGATGCAACGGGCGAGCGTCGCCCTGCCGGATATGTTCGGCGGCCATGAGCTGCACGTCTACGCCTTTGCGCAGGACAACACGGGGCGTTGCTCGGAAACGGCATACGCCCATAGCGGCAGCTCTTCCGATACGCAGGAAACAATTGATATTGAGACGGGTGAGGTGCTCTCTCCCACCCTCTCCGCACCCCTGGATACACCCCAAAGCAACGAGGCTGTCACCCGCAGCTCCCCGGAGACAGCAGAATTGTCGCGAAGCGACTGAGGGACAGATTACCCTCTTGCGGACCTCGAAAAAGGTCTCGCCGTGTAAATTATTTTTTGTCAATTAAAAAAATATACTTTTTCGATAAAAAAATTACGATTTTTGTCGAAAATATGGTTTTTATTTCGTATATTTGCATTTTTAAATCAGTACAATTAAAAACGTATAACATTAAAAGATATGGATTTACCCAAGATTCACTCCATTACCAAGAAGCTGTTTGTGGCTTTGGTGGGCGGCTTCCTGCTGCTGTTCCTGCTGTTCCACATGACGGCCAACCTCTTCATCCTGCGCCACGACGATGGCCAGTGGTACTCGGCATTCTGCCACTTCATGGGCACCAACTGGGTGGTGAAGATTTTTGAGCTTGTGCTCCTCGGCGTCATCGCCCTGCACATCCTGCTGACCCTATGGCTGGCCCTCACCAACCGCTTGGCACGCCCCGTGCGCTACCACCAGGCTTCGCGCTCGAAGACGCACCCCGGCTCCAAGCTGATGATTTGGACCGGCATCCTCATCTTCGCCTGCCTCATCATCCACTTCTGCGATTTCTATTTCGTCAAGATTGGCTTGGTGAAAGGCGATTACATGGTTGAGGTGGAGAAGCTTCAGAACGAAGAGGTCAACTCCATCCTCCAGTATTCCGCCCAGAGTGGCATGGCCCCTGCCGACGTGGTGGCCAGCGTGGAGGACCAGATGGCTATGTATGCCGACCAGATGGGTCCCGAGGACCAGGCCAAAATGCAGAAGAACCTCGACGATTTGCGCAATGCCGTGCCTGTGGCCGAGCTCCTGAGCACCGCCATGATGGAGAAGAAGCTGTCGGAGGACGGCAAATGGGTCCGCCACCTCGACTACGACCAGCGCACAATGCTCAAGGAGAAAGCCCCCGACTGCGGTGTGGAGCCCGACTTCTACTTCATGACGCGCGACAAGTTCAGCCACCTGCACATCGTCATCGGCTACCTCATCTTCTTCGTCATCATCTTCTTCCACCTGATGCACGCCTTCCCGTCGGTGTTCCAGACCCTCGGCTTGAACAACTACACGTATAACCCCATCATCGAAGCCCTCGGCAAAATCTACACCTGGATTATCGTCCTCGGCTTCGCCGTGGTGCCGATCTTAGTTTACTTAGGTTTATAATAAAATGGTAGTTAAAGAATTCAGAAGTTAAAGAAGTTAAAGCCAATAGTATCGTCTTGCACATTTGTCTTTAACTTCTAGCGAGCACAGCGAGCGATAACTTCCTTTAACTACCCAAAATATAAAGATATGAAATTAGATTCCAAGATACCCGAAGGTCCTCTTTCACAGAAATGGACCAATTACAAAGCCGCGCAGAAGCTGGTGAACCCGGCCAACAAGCGCAAGCTCGACATCATCGTCGTCGGTACCGGCCTGGCCGGTGCCTCGGCCGCCGCCTCGCTCGGCGCCCTGGGATTCCATGTGGACATCTTCTGCATCCAGGACTCGCCGCGCCGCGCCCACTCCATCGCCGCCCAGGGCGGCATCAACGCCGCCAAGAACTACCAGAACGACGGCGACAGCGTGGAGCGTCTCTTCAAGGACACCATCAAGGGTGGCGACTACCGTGCCCGCGAGGCCAACGTCTACCGTCTGGCCGAGGTCAGCGGCGACATCATCGACCAGTGTGTGGCGCAGGGCGTTCCCTTTGCCCGTGACTATAGCGGCCTGCTGGACAACCGCTCTTTCGGCGGCGCACAGGTGAGCCGCACCTTCTACGCCCGCGGCCAGACCGGCCAGCAGCTACTGCTGGGTGCCTACGGCGCCTTGAGCCGCGAGATTGCCCGCGGCACCGTCGTCCTCCACGAGCGTCACGAGATGATGGACCTCGTCATCAAGGATGGTCGCGCACGCGGCATCATCGCCCGCAACCTCGTCACCGGCGAGCTGGAGCGCTATGCCGCCCACGCCGTCGTGGTGGCCTCGGGTGGTTACGGCAACGTGTACTACCTGAGCACCAATGCCATGAACAGCAACGGCAGCGCCGCCTGGGTGTGCCACCGCCGCGGTGCCGCTTTCGCCAACCCCTGCTACGTGCAGATTCACCCCACCTGCATCCCCGTCCACGGCGACTACCAGTCGAAGCTCACCCTCATGAGCGAGTCGCTGCGCAACGACGGCCGCATCTGGGTTCCCAAGAAGAAAGAGGACGCCGAGGCCATCCGCCGCGGCGAGAAGACCGCCCTCGACATTGCCGAGGAGGACCGCGACTACTACCTCGAGCGCCGCTATCCGGCCTTCGGCAACCTGGTGCCGCGCGACGTCGCCAGCCGCGCCGCCAAGGAGCGCTGCGATGCCGGCTACGGCGTTGGGCCCACGGGTCTGGCCGTCTACCTCGACTTCGCCGACGCCATCAAGCGTCTGGGCCGCGATGTGGTGGAGCAGAAATACGGCAACCTCTTCCAAATGTACCAGAAGATTGTCGACGTGGACCCCTACGAGTACCCGATGATGATCTACCCCGCCGTGCACTACACCATGGGCGGCCTCTGGGTCGACTACGAGCTGCAGACCACCATCCCCGGCCTCTTCGCAGCGGGTGAGGCCAACTTCAGCGACCACGGTGCCAACCGTCTCGGTGCCAGCGCCCTCATGCAGGGCTTGGCCGACGGCTATTTCGTTCTTCCCTACACCCTCCAGAACTACCTCGCCGACCAGATTTATGTCGGCAAAATCAAGGCCGAAGGTTCCGAGTTCGACGAGGCCGAAGCCAATGTGCGCGCTCGCATGGACAGCCTCATGGGCATTCAGGGAAACCTCTCCGTCGACCACTACCACAAGGCCCTAGGCCGCATCATGTGGGAGTACTGCGGCATGGCCCGCAGCAAGGAGAGCCTCGCCACTGCCGCCACGAAGATTGCCGAGCTGGAAGCCGATTTCTACCAGCATGTATTCATCCCCGGCAAAACCGCCGAGATGAACCCCGAGCTGGAAAAAGCCTACCGCCTGGAGGACTACTTCGAACTGGCTCGCCTCATCGTGGCCGACGCCACACAGCGCGAGGAGAGCTGCGGTGGTCACTTCCGCATCGAGCACCAGACAGAGGACGGCGAGACCCTCCGCGACGACGACAACTTCATGTTCGTAGCCGCCTGGGAGTACCAGGGTCACGACAAGCCCGAAGTGATGTACAAAGAGGAGCTCAACTACGAGCATATACAGATTGT
>DECD01000054.1:24653-42849 GCA_002349055.1 Bacteroidales bacterium UBA2939
CATATCTGGCGCCAGGAGAACGCCCGCGCCAAAGGGCACTTCGAGACCTACGAGATTGACAACATCAGCGCCGACTGCTCGTTCCTCGAGATGCTTGACCAGCTCAACGAAAAGCTGATTAACGACCATATCGCCCACCCCGTCTGTTTCGACAACGACTGCCGTGAGGGTATCTGCGGCATGTGCGGCCTCTACATCAACGGTCGCCCGCACGGCAACGACGACGGCGTCACCACCTGCCAGCTCCACATGCGCCACTTCCACGACGGCGACGAGATCTGGGTGGAACCGTGGCGTGCCAAAGCCTTCCCCATCATCAAGGACCTGGTGGTCGACCGCACGGCTTTCGACAAAATCATTCAGGCCGGCGGCTACATCAGCGCCACCACCGGCGGCGTGCCCGACGCCAACAACATCCTCGTCCCGAAACACAAGGCTGACCAGTCCATGGATGCCGCCGCCTGCATCGGCTGCGGAGCCTGTGTGGCAGCCTGCAAGAACGCCAGCGCCATGCTCTTCGTTGGCGCCAAGGTGAGCCACCTCGCCCTCCTGCCCCAAGGCAAGCCCGAGGCTCAGGACCGCGTGAAGAAGATGGTTTGCAAGATGGACGAACTCGGCTTTGGTTCCTGCACCAACACCTACGCCTGCGAGGCCGAATGTCCGAAACAAATCAAGCGCCAGAACATCGCCCGTCTGAATAGGCAGTGGATTGGACAGTTGTTCGGTCGTGACCGTAACGACTAAACATAATTAAAAAAGCAGAATGGGCGCCTCAATCAAGGTGCCCTTTCTTTTTTCACTTCCGCAGTCGGAGCTTGTGGTAGACCACACGGTCGTGGGTTCCGGCGCGGCCTTCTACGTAGAGCCAGCCGTCGCGGGACCAGAAAAGCTCGCCGTAGGGGAACCACGCAAGGGTCGTTTGGTAGACAAAACTCTGTCTAACACTTCGGCGGTCGGCGCTTAACAGGTAGAGATAGATATAACTTGGGCTATCTACTACCGCTTGCACCCAACAGCCAGCGAAGACTCCCTCGTGCGAAAGCGCCATCAGGCAGGTCAGCATCTCCGTGGTGTCGCCGGGCATAAAGGTGCAGCAGAAGTCGCCAATGGCAACCTCGACGATGTCAATGTCCGTACCCTCAAGGTGGAAATAATCCACATCCTGCGAATCAGCACCCAGGGGGTCCCACCACGTGATATTGCTCTTTTTCTTGTAGCGGAGCACCGCGGCGCTGTCGCTCGCCGAGGGGGCATGCTGAATGCGGACATGGTTGTATTTTGCGAAATCGGCCTTGGCGGCAAGGTATTCGGTCTCGCTGACCTCCACATCCTCCAGCCGGCAGTTGGTACTTGGGTGCATATCGACATGCACCTTATAGCATCCACCACGCTCGGTGCGGAAGTAGAGCCATCCACCCTCGGCCCATCGCAGGCCGGTGAGGAAACCCTGCGTGCTATCGAGGGCGAGGTCGTGGAATCCGGAGACCTCATATCCGTCGATGAGGGAGATGTGCAGGTGGTCGCGGAAATCGCCCGACGAGGGCGACTGCGAGGCGAAGAAACCCTCAGGCGAGAGGGCGAAGAGGCGGTCGGCATCGAAGTACGTGTAGAGCATGCCGTTGAAGTAGAAGCTCCGGCGGTCGTCGATGGGCCACAGCATGTGCACCCCTAGCGTACCCGAGGGCTGGAAACGCCCGATGCGGCAACGCAGTCCCTCGCTCTCCAGCCAGGCATACTCTTGGCTCCCGGGACATGAATGGAACACCTCGTAGTATTCTTTCGTCAAGAGGTCGCGCTCCTCGTGGCCGACGGCAGCGGTGTCGAAGCGCTGGCTGACGTCGCGTTGCGCCATGTATTCGCGCTCGCTGACGGCAATGGTGTCCCAATGCTCCTCGAAGAGTTCCGGCCTGAAACCCGCCGTGCAGAAGGCCAGCGTCCGCTGGCTCAGCGCTGGACGGCGGAAGGAGAAGCAACCGAGACTGTCGGTCACCGCCAGTTCCTCCCATGGCACGAAATTGTTCTTAGGGTATATCTCCCAAAGGCTGCTCACCGTCACGTAGGGCAATGCCTCGCCAGTCTTGGCGTAGGCCACCATGCCACTCACCACAAGGCTGCCGTCCTGCTGCCGCTGGCAGGTGTAATCTATTTTCATACCCTCCTCGCCGAGGGTGATACCCTGCACAAGCGTGTCGCCGTGCATTGTGAAGGTGGTGGGATAGCGGTGCCCGATGTTCTCCATACATTGCGCCGCCGCGCGGCTGCCGCCAAAGGCCCACATCAGCAATACCACCATGATAATTCTATAAGAACTTGTACGCATAACAATCACTCTAAACATTTACTTCTCAGCTTCTTTGATAATCTCGCGCAACGAGTTGAGGAAAATCTCCGGAGCTCCCTCGCGCTCGAAGCATTCGATAGCCTTCCGCAAGTGTGCGATGTCTTCACCGTTGGCCTCCATGAGCTGGAAAAGGTAGAGGTGGCAGACACCGAGTTCATAGTCCTCCTTTGTCTCGTTGCAACGCGCCTCCAGAAACGATATGGCGAGGTTGCTTTTATCGTTCTTCACGCATTGGTCAATAATGTAGCGCGTTTCCCCAAACGTGTTGCCGCTTTGCATAGCCGCACGCCATGCGGACCGCAACACGGGGAGCAGGTCGCCCTGCGCGGACGGCTGTCGAAGGAGGAAATCCAACAGGAACCCCCAGCTGGTGACATCGGTACTGTCGTCGGCAACGGCCTGGCGATAGTAGCGTTCGGCCTTGGAGGCGTTGTTCAGCGACTGGTCGTAGATGATGGCCATCACGCGGGCGGCATCGCCTTTCAAGCGCGGCACACGATAGCCTTTCCAGGCACGCTCCATGTGGGCCAGCGCCTCGTCGTTGTGTCCCAACCGGTGCTCCATCACCCCCAGATTATAGTGCGCGCCCCAGAGGGTGTCCTGCAGCTCGACGGCTCGACGGAAATAGTAGGCGGCGCTGTCAGTCGTAGTCTCATCCGAAGTATAAAGATACCCCAGCTGCGAGCAGGCATCGGCGCTCTCCGTGGCCTGTTGCAACAGAGCCTTGCAGTCGGCCGTGAGGTTGACTATCCATAACTCGTCGCCATAGTCGTCGAGCAACGCCTGATGGTAGGCGGCATGGGTGGCCAGCAGCGACTGGTCGCCGGGATGGGTGACCAACAGTCGGCGCGAGAGGCTGTCCACATCGAAGGGGAACACTGCTCCCTGCTCGAAGTTGGCACGCACGGAGTCGAGACTCTCGCCCTTCTTCAGGTCCACCAGCGAGAAAACCATGTGGTTCATGCTCTGCGCAAAATAGTGCAGTACGATGTCAGCCTTCACGGCCAGCACGGCGGGTCGGTCGTTCGTGGGGTCGAGTTCCTCCAGCATAGCGAAGGCCGACGCATACTGCCGCTGGGCCACCAGTTTCTCGGCCTTCTTGAGTGTCGAGTGCTCATTTTGGGCCTGCGCGCTACCCACAGCCGCCACCATCAAAGCCGCCACCATGTAACAGCGTACAGCAAAAGATTTGTTCTTCATTTTCATGTGCTTATTTTTTGTATTAACGTCATTATTACATTTTTATTGTTGATTCACCCCTCCCCTATAAGAAACATCACCCCCATATACTATTATAACAACTTTTTTCCCGAAACTCTACAAGGGGGTATCGTTTTTAACATTTTTTAACCCACAGAAAATACCCTCCTGAAGCCACTTCGGCGCCATTCCTATCCCTTCCACCGGATGTGTGCAAGGTTTAGGGTTTAAGGTTTAGGGTTTAAGGTTTAAGGTTTTCGCACTAAAAACCAACACTTTAAACATTATACTTCAAACGGTGAGAGATAAAACACACTCACCAGCAATGGTGACGCTCCCATGTCGGAAAAAGTTCGTAATTTTGCAAACTGAAAAACGAACAAAAAAACTATTGAAATATGGAACACGAACACCATCATCACGAAGCATGCTCCGCGAACTTGCCGAGCGAACATGAGCATTGCCACGAACACGGGCATCATCATGAGCGCCACGACCATCATGAGCATGGCCACGGTCACCACCACCATCACGCGCACGCGATAGAGAAACTGTCTACTATTTATATAGTGGCGGTAGCGCTGAACCTGGCCTTTGTCATCGTCGAGGCCGTGGCGGGCTTTATCGGGAATTCGCTGGGATTGCTCTCCGACGCGGGTCACAACCTCAGCGACGTCTTCTCGCTGCTGCTGGCCATGATAGCGCTGAAACTGGCCTCGAGCCACGCCACCAAGCGCTTCACCTACGGCCATCGCAAAGCCTCGGTGCTCATCTCGCTGCTCAACGCCATCATCCTCCTCGTCGCCGTAGGCGCCATCATTGTGGAGAGTGTGGAGAAATTCTTCTCCCCCTCGGAAGTCAACGGCACCCTCATCATCTGGACGGCCGCCGTGGGCATCGTCATCAACGGCATCACGGCCTGGGTCCTCAGTCGCCAGCAGCAGCACGACATCAACACCCGCGGTGCTTTCCTCCACATGCTGGCCGACACGCTGGTCTCCGTCGGAGTCGTCGTCTCCGGCGTGGTCATCCACTACACCGGCTGGACCATCGTCGACCCCATCATCGGCCTCGTCATCGCCGTGGTCATCCTGGTCTCCACCTGGGACCTCCTGAGTGAGAGCCTCCGCATGAGCACCGACGCCGTGCCCGAAGGCTTCGACGTGGACGACATCCAAAACCGCATCTCCACCGTCGACGGTGTCCTCAACGTGCACCACCTGCACATCTGGGCCATCTCGACGACCGAAACGGCCCTCACCTGCCACATCGTCATCCCCGAAGCAGCGATGCTCGAAGAAGTCACCGACCGTGTTAAAGAGCTGCTCGACGGCATGAACATCCACCACAGCACGCTGGAGCTGGAGACCACCAGCAGCCACTGCCACGATCACGACTGCTGCACGCGATAGGTGAAGCGGTCGATACGCGTGGCGCCCATCGCCTTGAGGCGGGCGGCGGTAAGGTCGCAGTCGGCCTCGGTATTGAAATCTGGAATCAACGGGACCCGGACAGTCACATGTTCGGGCCCTTTCTTTTGTATGAGCCATTCGAGGTTGGCCCACACGAGGGCGGCGTCTCCACCCGTATAGGCCTTGTATATCTCGGCGTTGCTCTCCTTGATGTCGACGATAAAGTCGCCCACCACCTCGGCGGCGCGCTCCACGCTTTCGCGCGGCAGCTCCTCTGGCGACTCCAGACACCGGCGGTTGAGACAATACTTGCACCTCAGCGGACACCCATGGAAGGCCGCCAGTGTGGTAACCCCCACCCCGTCGACACCCAGCCGGTGCCGGTCGATGCCTATGAACGGTACCGCCTCCATCAGTATTGCACCCTTAGAATCACACCGTCGACTTCGGTGTTCGTTGCCCCTTCGGGGCCAATCTCTATCATAGGTGTCGAACCTCCTTCGATAATCACATCCCCCATGAGCGCTGCCGAATATTCCAGCTCGATAGCCTTCAGCGCCCCCTTGTCCGGAACTTTCACGGGGACCCGTTTCTGCATATAACCAATTGAAGAGAAAAGAAACTCATACTCCCCCTCCTCCAGCTGGAGCTTGAAATTCCCGTCGAAATCAGTTATGCCGCCTCCGCATTGTTTCCCCTCCTTCAACACAACGACGTTGACAAAAGGCAGAGCCTCCCTTGTCTCGCTGTCGATGATGGAGCCTTTCACATAATAAGTAACTGCGACAAGTCCCATCACCGGAATTGTCATCTTGACCGTGTCCACCTTGGGTCGGTCGTAGGTGTCATATAGGCTTCCGTTGTAAACCAACTTCATCACGTCCTGATTCTCGGCAGAGCGTTTGATGACCACATCGCGGCGATAGGCATTATAGCCCACAGACATCACCTCAAGAGAATAGGAACCCTTGGGGACGCTGAAACGATAGCGGCCATCGAAGTCGGTTTGGGTCACCATCGCCGTACTGTCGCGCTTATAGAGTTTCACCGTCGCCATCGGTATCGGTTCGCGGGTCCTCTCGTCGACCACCACGCCCGTCACCTCGCACATGCCCGTCTCGCGCTCGTGCGAGGGCGGCACCACCGGAACCGTGTCCGTGCTCTGCGCGGCAGCCGAACCCGACACGCCCAGCGTCAGCGCCAACCCCGCCACCGTCGCCACCTTGCCCATCTTAATCTTCTGTGCCAATGCGTTCTCCAAATATCTCACCTCGCTCTCGCATCGCGGACAGGTGCCTTTGCAAGGGCCGTGATAGGTGCACTCCGGAATCTCCAGCTCGATGCCGTTCTCCTCCGCAATCTGCTTGCGGACGGCTTTGAGTTCCTTACAAACATCCTTGCCTCGACTATTCATATCATACTGATTATAACCTTAAACCCTAAACCTTAAACCCCTTTCACCACATCCTGCATCACCAACCCAGCCAGCGTAAAACCATAGATTGCCGTGATATGGGCCAACGAGCCATTAATCTGAGCCTTCGAAGTGCACCACTCATGGTTCAGCAAGTCGGCACGTCCTTCGCCATGCTCTGCCTTCGGGCACATGCACGACGCCGTGCCGCAACTGCGCACCTGTTCCCCGAGATTTGGCAACACCTCTGGACTCCACACACACTGGAACTTGCGTCCCGGAAAGCGCTTCTGCTTGCGCATCCTCCTCCGCAGCACCGCCGCCAGCGGGCAGCCGTCCACCTCCCAGAACTCACTCACCCTCACCTGCGTCGGGTCCATCTTCAATGCCGCCCCCATCGAGCTGAAGAAACGAAAACCAGCATCCCTCCGCGTCCCTCTCAAAATCAACTCCAACTTGTCCTTCAGACTGTCGATGCAGTCTATCACATAATCATATTCCTCCATGTGGAAACCCTCTGCCGTCTCCGCACTGAAAACATCCTGCAGCGCAGTAATCTCGGCATAAGGGTTGATCTCCTTCAACCTCTCACGCATCGCCTCCACCTTCACCCTCCCCACTGTCCTCGTAGTAGCCATCGCCTGGCGGTTGATATTCGTCACACACACACGGTCGCTGTCCACAATCGTCAAACGACCTATACCACTGCGTATCAAGCTCTCGGCACACCACGACCCAACACCACCCACACCGAACACAATCACCCTTGCTGCACCCATACGCTCCATCGCCTCTCGGCCGATCAACAACTCCGTGCGATTCAAAATACCCTTTTCTGTAGTCATATAGCAATAACAGAACAGAATAAAAAATATTGTTAATTGCTATGTTAAAAATAGTTAAACAAAACACATAACAGCTTGATTTACAATGAAACAAAGCACAAAAAGACACATAAACACCTGATTCTTAACACCATGTCCCTACCAACTCCCACCCAACTCCGACCCAACTCCGACCCAACTCCGACCCAACTCCCTACCAACTCCTACCACGGTAGGAGATGATAGGGGCATGGTAGGGGGATGATCGGGAGAAGGTGTTAACAAATTCTTTTCGCGGTATGAAAAATATTTTGTATATTTGCATTTTTGAATATATATAAAAACAAACTACCCGACATGAAGAAACTACTTGTTTTTATGGCATTTGCACTGATGGCAGGCGCTGGCTCGGCCAGTGCTCAGACGAAAAATATCACGCTGGAGGACATCTGGACGAAGGGGACGTTCCGTGCAAAGAGCGTCTACGGCATCCGCTCGATGGCCGACGGCGAGCACTACTGCACCATGAGCCGCACGGGCATCGCCAAATACAGCTACGCCACCGGTGAGAAGGTCGCCGACGTATGCCTCTTCAACACTCCGCAGATGAGCAAGAAGGCCAAACCCCTGCCCCCGATGGAGAGTTATGAGTTCAGCGCCGACGAGCAGAAAATTCTCCTCAGCAGCGGCTTCGAGCCTCTGTACCGCCACAGCGGCGTGAGCGACTACTACATCTACGACGTCAACGCAAAGACTTTTACCAAAATCAGCAACAACGGCAAGCAGCGCCTGACAACGCTGAGTCCCGACGGCACGAAGGTGGCCTTTGTGCGCGACAATAACCTCTACTGGATGGACCTCGCCACCCTCGAGGAGCATGCCATCACCACCGACGGCAAGGTGAACGAAATCATCAACGGCACCACCGACTGGGTGTACGAGGAGGAGTTCGCCATCACGCAGGGCTTCCAGTGGAGCCCCGACTCGAAAAAGATTGCCTATATGCGCTTCGACGAGAGCAAGGTGAAGGAGTATAATATGCAGATGTGGGGCGCCCTCTATCCCGAGGACTACCGCTACAAATACCCCAAGGCCGGCGAAGACAACTCGAGGGTGATGATGAAAGTGTATGACATTGAAAAACAGAAGAACCTTTTCAATGCCTCTATCTTGTTCGACACAAAGTTGTTTGACGAGTGGGAATACATCCCTCGTTTCCAGTGGACCAACAACCCGGAAGTGCTGGCCGTGATGAGTATGAACCGCTTGCAAAACCACATGCAAATCGTTACATACGATGTCAGAGAGGGGAACAACCGCATCTATATCATGTACGATGAACAATGCGACACCTACGTCGAGGTGCCCGACACATGGCAGTTCATCACCGTGGGCAAAGGCAAGAAAGCCAAGGAGCAGATGCTCATCACCAGCGAGAAGGACGGCTACCGCCACATCTACCTCTACGATATGGACGGCAAGCTCGTCAAGCAGGTAACCAGCGGCAACTATGAGATTTGCGATGTCCCCGGAATCGATGTCAAGAACCAGCGCCTCTACTACACCAGCCGCGAACACGGAGCCATCAACAAGAGCCTCTTCATGGTGAACTTCGACGGGAGCAAGAAGCAGTGCCTCAATTATAAGCCCGCCCAGATGAACGACATTTATGAAGGCAGCAACAAAAGGTACTCCTTTGGCGACCGTTCGGAAGGGTTTGTCGAGGGCACTTACAACGCCACTTTCAGCAACGGCTGCAAATACTACATCTGCACCTACAGCAATGCCAACATGCCGCCGGTCTATACACTGCACAACTCGCGCGGCACGCTGGTGAAAGTGTTGCAGAACAACAGCGAGCTGCAGGGCAAGATGTTCGACTACGGCACTCAGCACAAGGAGTTTGGAAGTTTCAAGACCGGCAAGGGCACGGAGTTGAACTACTACACCATCACACCGAAAGACTTTGACAAGAGTGATGCGACGAAGAAATACCCGGTGCTTATCTACGTCTATGGCGGTCCCGGCAACCAGCAGGTCTCGAACAGCTACGGCTACTCCGACTACTACTGGTACCACATGCTGGCCGAGAAGGGTTATGTGGTGATGTGCTTCGACGGCCGCGGTACCGGCGGCCGCGGTGCTGACTTCAAGAAGCAGACCTACAAGGACCTCGGCCGCATGGAATGCGAGGACGCCATCGAGGCCGCCCGCTGGCTGGGTCAGCAGAGCTGGGTCGACAAAGACCGCATCGGCATCTGGGGTTGGAGCTTCGGCGGCTACCTCTCTACCCTCTCGCTCCTGAAGGGCAACGATGTCTTCAAGGCCGCCATTGCTGTGGCTCCCGTCATGAACTGGCGCTACTACGACAACATCTACACCGAGCGCTACCTCGCCCTGCCCAAGGACAACGCCAAGGGCTACGACGACAACTCGCCACTCAACTTCGCCGACCAGCTGAAGGGCAACTACCTGCTTATCCACGGCACCGGCGACGACAACGTGCACTTCCAGAACAGCGCCGAGATGGTAGAGAAGCTCGAGAATGCCGGCAAGCAGTTCGAGTTCCGCATCTACCCCAACAAGAACCACAGCATCTACGACGCCACGGGCAACACCCGTCTGAACCTCTACCAGCTGATGACAGACTTTATCCTTCGTAAACTTTGAGAATTAAGAATTAAAAATTAAGAATTAAGAATTCTTGATATGAAAAAAATAGTTTTTATTGCCGCACTGGTTTCAATTTTCAATTTTCATTTTTCAATTTGCCAGGCGCAGTTTGGCGACTACGGCGTGAAGGCCGGCATCGGTCTGGCCACCATCAACGACGACCTGTCGACCAAGTCGCCCATTCTGGGAGCCACCGTCGGCGGCTACATCAATTACACCTTCGTGCAGAGCGAGAGTGTTCTCGAGGAGACCTTTTTCCTGCAAACAGGGTTAAACCTGATGCGCCGAGGCAGCAACTTCGAGGAGGTGCTGGAGAACGGCGCCAGCTTGATGTACCGCGAGGGCTACTACCACGCCTACTACCTCCAGCTGCCCATCCTTGCCTGCGTCCACTACGAGCTGCCCATCCGTTCGAGAGGCCATGTGGTGGGGTTCTACCTGGGTCCTGCCGTCAGCTTCGGCCTCTTCGGCCGCTATGGCGACCGACGCATCACCCCCGGCGTCACCTCGCCGGCAGCCAACTATGACGTCAACTTCAACGGCTCGGACGAGGACCGTCAGGTGTTCAACCACCTGAACCGCCTCGACATCAGCGCCGTCATCGGCCTCAGCTACGAGTACAAACGCTTCACAGCCTCGTTCTATATCGACCACGGCTTCATGGCCACCTCGGAGGGCGTCGACATCCTGCGCATCATCGAGAACGGCGCAGGCAGCAACATCAACGTGAAAATCCCCAACGGCAACAACGTAAGCTATATGCTGTCGGTGAGCTACAGTCTCGGCAGCTTCATGAAAGAATAACGAAAAAGTCAAAAAGCATAAAAGATAAATGGTAAGAGTAAGATTCGCCCCCAGTCCAACGGGGCCGCTCCACATCGGCGGCGTGCGTACCGCCCTCTACAACTACCTCTTCGCCCGTCAGAACGACGGCAAGATGATTCTCCGCATCGAAGACACCGACCAAACTCGCTTTGTGCCGGGTGCCGAACAATACATCATCGAGGCCCTCGACTGGCTGGGCATCAAGTTCGACGAAGGCGTGCACATCGGCGGTCCCTACGGCCCATACCGCCAGAGCGACCGCAAGCCGATGTACCGCCAGTATGCCGAGCAACTCATCCGCGACGGCTGGGCCTACTACGCCTTCGACAAGCCCGAGGCCCTCGAGGCCAAGCGCAAAGAATACGAGGCACAGAAGAAGACCTTCCAGTACGACTGCAACACCCGTCTCCAGATGGAGAACAGCCTGAGTCTTGGCATGGAGGAGGCGCAGCGCCGCATCGTGGCCGGCGACCCATACGTGGTGCGTTTCCAGTTCCCCGACAATATCGACATCACGGTGCACGACATGATTCGCGGCGACGTGACCATGAACTCGCGTCTGCTCGACGACAAGGTTCTGTTCAAATCCGACGGCATGCCCACCTACCACCTGGCCAACATCGTCGACGACCACACAATGGAAATCACCCACGTCATCCGTGGCGAGGAGTGGCTGCCCAGCGCACCGCTGCATGTAATGCTCTATAAAGCCTTTGGCTGGGAAGAGACCATGCCGCGCTTCGCCCACCTGCCCCTGCTCCTCAAGCCCGAGGGCAACGGCAAACTGAGCAAGCGCGACGGAGACCGTCTGGGCTTCCCCGTCTTCCCGCTCGAGTGGCACGACCCCAAGAGCGGCGAAATTTCCAGCGGCTACCGCGAGAAAGGCTACCTGCCCGAGGCGGTGGTCAACATGCTGGCATTGATGGGCTGGAATCCCGGAACCGAACAAGAGATAATGTCCATGGACGAGCTGATAAAGCTCTTCAACGTGGAGCACATCAGCAAGAACGGTGCCAAGTTCAACCTCGACAAGGCCAAATGGTTCCAGCACGAATACTTCCAGAAACTCTCCGACGAGGCTGTGGCCGATATGCTCGAGTTCCAGCTGAAGGAGCACGGCATTGAGGCTGACCGCGCCTATGTGGTGAAGGTCGCCGGCATGATGAAAGAGCGCATCACCTTCCCCAGCGAACTGTGGGAGACCTGCTGCTACTTCTTCCAAGCCCCCACCGAGTACAACGAGAAGGATGTAGCCAAGCGCTGGACGCCTGACATGCACATCCACATGGCCAAAGTCATCGAGATTCTTAACACCGTGCCCTTCGAGTACGACGCCATCCACAAAGCCCTGCTCGACGACTACATCGCCGCCAACGGTCTCAACACCGGCAAGGTGATGAACTCGCTGCGCATCGCCGTGGTGGGCCGCACCGTGGGCCCCGACATGATTACCCTCGTCATGATGCTCGGCAAGGACGAGACCGTCCGCCGCGTGGAACGCGCCATTGAAAAATTGAAAGTTAATTAATATGGTAGTTAAAGAATTCAGAAGTTAAAGAAGTTAAAGCCATTAGTACCATCTTGCACATTTGGCTTTAACTTCTAGCGAGCGCAGCGAGCGATAACTTCTTTAACTTCTTTAACTACAAAAAAATAAAAAAGATTATGGAAAATAACAAACTCAGCAAGATTCTTCTCGCCTGCAATGCCGTGCTGTTCCTCGGCCTGGTGGGCATTTATATCATCCACTTCACCTCGGCTCCCAAGAGCAAGGTAAACGCCGAAGCCACCGCCCCTCTCCAGAAGGAAGGCGGCCTGACTATCGCCTATGTCGACACCGACACGCTGCTGGCCAAGTACGAGTATGCTAAAGAACTCGAGGCCGACCTCCTGGCCTTCAAGAGCCAGCAGGAAGCCTACGGCAAGCAGCAGATGGAGAAATTCCAGCGTGACTACCAGGACTACCTGCAGAATGGCGACAAACTGACGCGCACCCAGCAGGAGGCCAAGGAGGCCGAACTGAAGCAGCGTGCCGAGCGCATGTCAACCCTCGAGCAGGAGCTGACAGCCAAAATCATGGAGCGTCAGATTGAGGAGAACACCAAGCTCCTCAACGCCATCTTCGCCTTCGTGCGCGAATACAACGCCGCCAACCAGCAGTTCGACATCATTCTGAGAAAGACCTTCGAGAACTCGCCTAGTCTCTACCTCAACCCCGGAATGGACATCACACAGGAGATTCTCGACGGCCTCAACGAAGAGCACCGCAACCTGAAAAAGAAACAGGAATAGAGAAAAAGAAATCCCGCCACAACGGCGGGATTTCTTTTATTCCTTGGCCTTGCTGAATCTGCCCAGCAGGGCGGTGAACACCGTTCGGCGGAAGAGGTAGTATTCCACCAGCAGCAGGCGTCCGTAGATACCCGACACCGTGTTGTGTTGCAACTGGCTGCGTTTCTCAATCAGACTTGAGCGGAGCATCTTGAATTCTTTATGCGCCGTGCCCACGGCCTGGAACTCGCCCCAGTGGCCCTGCGCCAAGAACTTCAGCGCAGCAACCCCGTCGAGCAGCAGACGCCAGCGGATGACCGTGTTCAGGCGCGAGTCAGGCAGGTTCTTGTAAAGCATGCAGAGGTTGTTGCGGAAGTTGAGGCGTGTCTTGAAGGGCGAGCTGTGGGGCAGCGTACCGCCACCCACATGGTAGACCACCGAGCGAGGGCAGTAGCGCACCGAGTAGCCGCTGTTCTTGGCCCTCCAGCAGAAGTCAATCTCCTCCATGTGGGCGAAGAAGTCGCCGTCCAAACCATGCAGCTCGCGGTAGACCTCAGCCCGCACGAACATCGCCGCTCCCGAGGCCCAAAAGATGTCGCACTCCTCGTCATACTGCCCGTGGTCGCGCTCCAGGGTGGAGAAGATGCGGCCGCGGCAGAAGGGATAGCCATAGTGGTCGATAAAACCGCCCGCACCGCCGGCATACTCGAACGTGTGCTTCCGGTCGTACATCAGCATCTTGGGCTGGGCGATGGCGTAGTTCTCGTCGCGTTCCATCATGCTGATGACGGGTTGTATCCAGTGCGGCGTACACTCCACGTCGCTGTTCAGCAGCACATAGTAGTCGGCATCCACCTGGGCCAAGGCTTTGTTGTAGCCCTCGGCAAAGCCGTAGTTCTTGTCGAGCAGTATCAGCGGCACCTGCGGATACCGCCTCCGCATGAACTCCACCGAGTCGTCGGTCGACCCGTTGTCGGCCACAAAAACCTTCGATTCCAACTCCATCTCGGGGTCGTGCGGCACCTGCCAGCCTCGCTCCGAGTCGCTGCTCATCAGCGAATATTTCAGTACCGACGGCAGAAAGCGTTCCAGCATCCCGCGTCCGTTCCAGTTCAGAATAACAACAGCAACATGTATCATCTTATTTTTCCTTTCTCATTTCTCATCTCTCATTTCTTTTCAGTTTCCATCGTCTGTGACTCCACAGCCAGTACTCCGGCCGGGCGGCGATATCTTTCTCCAGCGTCCGCACGTAGCTTTCCACCACCGAATACTGCGGCACCTCGTTGGGATGCTCACAGAGGAGGCTGAAGGTCACCTCGTAGCGACCCCGCTTCACTTTGTCCACGCGGTAGTAGAGCACCGGCAGGTCGTATTTCCGCGCAAAATATTCGGCACCATAGAGGAACGCCGTCTCGCGGTGGAAGAAGGTCGTCCAATAGGCTTTGTCGGCATGTGCCGGCGACTGGTCGCTCAACATCATCAAGGCGCACGGCACACGGTTGCGCTGGTAGAAATCCACCACCTCGCGCACCGTGTCGGAATAGACCACCTCGGTGCCGAACCTCGTGCGTCGGCGGAACACCCAAGGCTCAAGCACCTTGTTGCTCAACTTCTTCCCCACTCCAATCCCATGGTGGAACAGCTGCATGTTCAGCGATGTCACCATATACTCCCAGTCGTTGTAGTGTGCCGACATCAGCACCACCGTCTGGCCCGCCTCGTAGTAGCGGTTCACCAGCTCGCGGTTCTTCACGCGGTAGCGTTTCATGATGCTGCTTGGCGAGGCGAACAGGTTGTAGATGCCCTCCACCAGCAAGTCGCTCAGGTGGTGGTAGAAGCGGCGCTCAATACGGCGCAGCTCCTTCTCCCCTTTCTCCGGAAACGAGGCGGCCAGGTTGTCCCTCACCACCTTTTTCCTGTACCCCAACAACTTGTAGGCAACCAGATAGATTATTTCCGAAACTAAATACAACCTCTAACTATTATCTATAATCCATTAACTATCATCTAATCAATACCCTCTCATGAATTGTTCACCCACTTCACCCACCACATCGTCGCCAATCTGCTGGCGGCAGAGCCTGCGCTCCCACCCTGGGTCCTGCACCTCGCCGCGGGCGTTGCTGTTGAGCAGCGTGTAGTAGCCGCTGCGATGCTCATCCCAGAAGAGGAACACACGCTCCGGGTCGTCCATCGGCAGCTTGTTGTAGCGCCACAGCTGGTACGGCAGGTAGTAGATATGTCCCTGCGACGACGTGGCGAACTGGTCGGTATCGTCGTTGCCCGTTTGGCGCATCGTATTCACCGCACCCGAATGTGTTGCTCCAAGCTTGCGCACCGAAACGAAGTTCTTCTCGTCCCTCACATAATCCGGTGCTCCGTATTGCAGGTAGACCCTTCCGCGGTCGGTATGGATGCCCATGGTGCGCGGATAGCTGAAATTGGCCTGCACAAAGTCGATTCTCTCCTTGTATTTCAGCCACTCCACCTCGGCATTCAGCGGGTAGCGCTCCTGCCAGAAACGGTAGAGGAACGCCTGCTTCTCCTCCAGGCCGGGACGGCGAATCAGCTCGCGCGCCACCTGCTTCTCGTACTCCGATGCCAGAGGATAGAGTGCGTCAATGTAAATGTTCAGCTGTCCCTCGTCGGTATACGAGCCGGCAAAGGTGCCGGCAAAGTCGCTGATTTTCTCACCTGCCTTCACGCCGGGATTCGAGCGGAAGAAGGGCAGCTTCTTGTAGAGCATCAGCTCGTTGTTGCTGTTGCGCAGCTCCACTACCAGGTTGTAGTTGCCCGAGGGCAGCTCGGCAATGTCGATGCTGCCGTACACCGGTACCACGCTGGCACTGTATTTCCGCGCCATGCTGCGCTGCGCCTCAAAGCGGGTGCCCGTCTCCTGCTGCTCCACGTAGGCCACCACCAGAAAGGGCTTCTTGCCAAGCTCACGGTCGATGTTGTACACCTCGTAGTAGAAATTGAGCTGCTGCACACTCTCGGGAACAAAATCGCTCACATACGGTTCCATGTCGTAGCCGCCGCGCGACAGGATGTTCTCCGTCACCGTCGGGGTGGCCGAGGCCATGAGCTGCACCGACGACAACACGGGGTGCGTCTCGTCGTAGTTCAGCACCAGCTTCTCCGTCACCGTAGCCGCGGGAGCTTCGCTTCCTTTGTCCCTGAGCGTCAGCTCCAAGTCGTAGATGCCGTTCTTCAGCGAGAAGCGCTGCATGTCGACAAAGCTGAAGTCAAGCTCCTCAAGCGTGCCCACAGTCGGACTGTTCAGGTCGTATTTCTTCACGTAGCACACCGAGTCGCCCTGACGCGCCACTATGACCACCTCGGCCGTAGCGCGGTAGGCACCGTTGTCCTGCTGCTCGAACTTCATCGTCCAGGCATCAAACGACAGGTAGGTCTCCACATACGGCATCCGGTTCGACACCGAATAGAAGGTGCTGTAGCTGAACATCGCCCGCATATCCTGCGACCGAGCTTCGCCCATAAGACCCATTAGCCCTATTAGCCCAATAAGTCCTATAAGTCTTATCTTCTTCATAACTTTTTACTTCTTAGTTCTATTTTTTATGGCTTTTTCTCATTCTACCCCCCTCTCCGTGCGGAGAGGGGTTGGGGGTGAGGCTTTTTAACTAATGGGCCACCGTCTGTCGAGGCCGAAGCTCACGGGGCTCACCTTCAGCTGCGGGGCAAACTGGAGGCGCTTCCACTCGTTCTGCGCCACCTTGCGGATGACCATCTGCACCAGCTCGCGGTCGTAGCCCTCTTCCACAATCTCGTCCTCGCACATCGACTCGTCGAGGTAGAGGTTCAGCACGGCGTCCAGCGTGTCGTAGTCGGGCAGCGAGTCGCTGTCCTTCTGGCCCGGGCGCAGCTCGGCGCTGGGGGCCTTGTCGATGGTGTTCTGCGGGATGCGGATGCCGTCGCGATTGATATACTCGCTCAGTTGGTACACCTCGGTCTTGTAGAGGTCGCCGATGATGGCCAGGCCGCCGCACGAGTCGCCGTAGAGCGTGCCGTAACCCATGGCGGCCTCCGAGCGGTTGGTGGTGTTCAGCGCCATAGCGCCGAACTTGTTGGCGTAGCTCATCACCATCGTGCCGCGGATGCGCGCCTGCATGTTCTCCTCGGTCACATCCTCGGCGCGGTCGCCGAAGACGGGCTTCAGGCTCTCGCGCATCTGGTCGAACATGGGACGTATGGGCACGATGTCGTATTTCATACCCAGGTTGTGGGCCAGGTCCTCGGCGTCCTTCACCGAGTGGTCGGTCGAATACTGGCTGGGCATCAGCAGCCCGTGGACATTCTCGGCGCCGATGGCGTCGACGGCCAGCGTGGCCACGAGGGCCGAGTCGATGCCGCCGCTCAGGCCCAGCACAGCGCGCTGGATGCCGTTCTTGCGGAAATAGTCCCTCAGGCCGCACACCAGACCCTTGTACACCAGCTCCACGGCCTCGGGCTTCTCGTCGTCCACCTCCTCAATCTGCTGCATGTCCACCGTGTGGCAGGCATCCTCGAAATAGGGCAGCTGGCACAGCACGCCGCCAGCGGCATTCATGGCCAGGCTTCCGCCGGCATAGAGGTAGCAGCCCTCGCCGCCCGTGCGGTTCACATACACCAGGCCCGCGTTCAAGCCCTCCACAATCTTCGTCATGCGGTAGCGCGTGCGGTAAGGCTTCTGGTAGTCGAACACATTGCAGCCGCAGCAGATTATGAGGTCGGGCTGGTCCACATGGCCGCGCGTCAGCTCCTTCAGGTCCTCGTAGAAGCCTATGGCGATGCGCTCGTCGTGGAACTGCACCACCTGCACACCCTCGCCGCGCACAAAGCAGCGCTGCTCATCCACGCCGAGGTATTTCTTCGTGATGATGGCGCGGATGGCGCAGTTCTGCACAAAGACGATGGCATTACAAAGGCCCTTGTCCTGGATTTGCAACGGCAGACCGATGAGGAAAGCCCTGTGCTCGCTCATCGACACCAACTGCTGCAACACCGCCTGGGCGCGCTTCTGCAAGTCGGTGTAGCCCGCCGCGGCAAACAGCGGCGCGCCGCACAGCGTGCAGGCCGGAAAGACCGTCAACAGCGCCTCTTTCGACTGCGGCGACTCCAGCTCCGCCATTATCCATTCCAAATTCTCCTCCGGACGCATCGTCCGCACATCATGCTGAACAATATGTATATTCATCTGCTTTATCTATTATATATTTTATCCTCTAACGCA
>DECD01000054.1:42932-46223 GCA_002349055.1 Bacteroidales bacterium UBA2939
TATAGCGGTGTCAAGGATTCTGACCTTGTACTCTTTCATAATCGTTTTTGAACCGCCTGTTCCAATTGTTCCACAAACTCTTCCACCGTACGAAGACGCTCCTTAGGGGTGGCTTTGGTTTGTGCATCGTTGTGCTCTGTAGTATGGCGTAACATACGTACCGATGGCCTCTTCTGCCGTATTGCCCCACAGTCCTTGCATTCGAGCCGCTGCACCGTCATCTCGAGCATTATCTGGCGCGACCCTATCGGCACACTCAGGAATCGCCTGACAGCGCTGCCACTCTTAATTACATGCCGGCTGCCGCACCTGGCACAAGAAAGTTTGTCATCTCTCGTTCTTATTTCAAAGATTATCCTGCCGCCCTCGTAGCGCGTGCATGTGCACTCATGAGCCCGGAGCCCGAGGCAATGATACATGAAGCTGGTTTCCATTCCGTACCTTTTTTCCCCATTTACAATACGAAATGCCAGCTTCTTTTATTGCATCTCACCTACGCATTTGTAGGAAGAACCAATTGAAATTGGATTCGATTCTAGTGTTCATTGTTTCTATGATTTACGATAAAAAGGTTGTCTCTTTCCAGATGTAAAGGTACATAAATATATTTGTAATCCAGATAAAATGTGTAATTTTGCAATCGAAAATATGAGAAGGATGTCTCCTGTCGACAATACCCCGCTACAGAAAAACGCGATGAACCATCATGGCGTTGAGGAGGTGCTTTTTTGCACTTTTTCTTCAAAGATGGTAACCATCACAACTATATGGGTAAACATTGTAGAGAATTGTTGATTAAGGGAATGAAAGAATTTGATGAAAAAATGGGATTTTCTCATTCAGATGAATGGTATGAAGCAATATCTTGGACAGGACTTCAGGATTCAAGAGCATGGGAGGATTTTCAAACTGCTAATCCTAAACCAGCGCTAAAATATCTGAAAATACAAAATGATGAATTGAATTTAATAATTAATAACAAGACGATAGAATGAATATTTTACAGCGGCTAGCTATAGCCATTCCCTTTATTGCATTTATTGCATGTAATAGAGTAAATGAGAATAAAAGTGTTGATACCTTGGGGAATGAACATGTTGTTTATGCGAAACAGGAGGAGGAATCTCACTATCGTAAAGATTCATCCAATCTTTTGAGGGTATCTTCTAATCCTGATGATAAAGAACAGACATTTAATTATATAGACCGTGATGTCTATGTTAAAGAAATCAAATGGGCAGTTATTCTTGCAAGGGATAGCAACTTAATGACACTAGATTCTGCACTTGCCGCTTTTAAAGGAGAATGGGTTTCCCAAGATTCTATAAAAAAATGGTGGAAGCAATAATCCATCCAACAATTGGAATGGGACAGGGAAGTCATTGTACTCGTCCTGAGACAGTGTCTATCATTCTCTTCGAAGGGACAAATAATGGTTCAATAAGACCTCTAGTGGCATCGAAAGAACAATTGTAATCACTTTTTTCCCGCATTGTCTGCAACAATGTGAATGTATCTGAGAATTGTTCTTCCAAAATTCCCGTTTTGATATAGGTCTGCCGGAATAGCATTCCAGCTCCATGATGTGTCCTTACCTCATGTTTGTCGTGAATTAACAAAGCATTGACAGCATGAAAAACAGCGTAATATAGGCGATTCGCTGCCGCATCCCATTGTTCATGCTCACGCATTATTTCCGCTTGCATATAATTTGCATGTGCTTTCTCGATTTCTCTCGATACTATAATTCGACGGTTTTCTTCATTCAAACTCATATCAAGATACTTTTTTCTCGTGAGACATTATCGTAAAATGGAGTGTAATAGTAGTCCTGCCATTCCTTTTTTGCATAAACCTGTGGGTTTATCTCCACGCCTATGTCCCATCCCATTTCACGAAGAGGTTTTTGTGTTAAGTAATCGTTGAGTGACAATGTGTCTTTGTCAAGCAAAATCAGCAGATCGTAATCGCTGTCGGGACGGGCATCGCCACGGGCACGGGATCCGTAAAGCCACAAAGAGGCTCCTTCGGGGAGTATCTTCTCGCCGAGTTCCTTTATGCGCTGTATGACCTCTTTCTGATTCATTATTTTTTCAAACTGCAAAATTACGAATAAAATTCCAATCCACAAAAAAAACTTTAATGATACAACAAGCTATGGACGGCATCGTGGATGATGACCAAATCCTCCCCATGACTGTCCTGGGTACACTCATAGGCGAAATGGAAATCCTCGCAAATGAACTCCTGCCATCCGGCATCTATCCATTCTTTTTTCAGCCTTGCCTTGGGGAAGATGGGAGCATAATCTTCCAATGACTCCAAGCCATCGTACAAACGATTCTTCTTTTGTTCGACAGTTTCATAACTCAATGTGTGCCAATGACGGAGAATGGCCGCATCATAGAAATTATCGATAGCTTGGTGAACTTTGTGAGAAACTACAAGCCTCATGCCTCAGGATGATAAAATCGATATATCTTTTCTGTAATCAGACGTCTCGATTCCTCAAGAGGCATGTAACTTGCCAATTCCTCGTCGGAGACCACACGCAAATGCCTTTTTGTCACCGTTCCGTATTCGGCAACAGGCTCGCTGGCCATGGGCGTTTGGGGCTCTTCTGTTGAATAATTGCTTGCCATAATCATGTCGCTTTTCAAGGTGCAAAAATACGAACTTTCCGCGACATGACCAAAAAATATTGTATCTTTATGTTCCTGCGCGCCGTTCGGGCGGCGGTCCCTCTTTCCCGGGGGTTTTGCTTGTGCCTGCGGTTTTGCCTCCCTGCAGGGCAAGCTCTGTGCCGTTCGTGGGTGTCGATGTGCCTTCAGCAAAATCCTCCTGCAGCTCTTCAACGCGCTCATCCAGAGTGATTTCGCCAGCGTAGATAGAGTTACTCCAGCGGCCGTCGGCCGACTGCACCATGAGGTAGACGTGCGCCGTGTGGCCGGCATAGTAGTCGGGCAGCGCCAGCGCCACGCGCTTGTCGCGGCGGTAGGCGGGAGCCGCCAGGAAACCCTGCTCAAAATCAGGGATATAGGCGTAGAGGTACACGTGGTCGAAGCTGCTGCCCGTGCCGCGTTCGTAGCGCACGTCGAGCACGTTGTCCGAGGTCCACTCCATCGACTTCACACTCACCGATGCTACATTTCCCACGCTGAGAATCAGCGAACTATAGTCCACCGTGAGCCGCTCGTCCTCCATCCCGAAGGCGTGCTGGTTCAGCTTCACGAAGAGGTTGTAGGCCGTCATGCCGTTGGCGCGCGCATCGTCGCGCAGCGTGGTGCCCAC
>DECD01000054.1:46398-51226 GCA_002349055.1 Bacteroidales bacterium UBA2939
CCCACTTTCCCGCTGTAACCTCCCAGAATACCAGCCATTTGCTTTGCCATAACGAGCCAATTTTAATTACTTTTACATTTATCATAACGTTACTTTCTCCTTATTATTGCCTACTAAAGTAAATTTTAACAAAGAGGAGACTAAGAGTATAGTAAGAGTTGAGTAAGACATGGTCTATACAAGCCACTGGAAAATAGGCTGTTCTGAATGGCAAAAAAATGTAAAAATCAACGGACAATTCACGCCAATTCGCGTAAAAAAAACTTTTTCTTCGCACTCATACAATAAATAATATATATATACGTTAATGTGGTCAAAAAGTTGAAAAGTCGAAAAGACGGGAAAGCGATAAAAATAAAAAACACACAATATGAAGAATCTTGTAATAGTTGAGTCGCCGGCGAAAGCCAAGACCATTGAAAAATTCCTCGGCAAGGACTACACGGTGAAGTCGAGCTACGGCCACATCCGCGACCTGGCGAAGAAGGAGATGAGCATCGATGTGGAGGCCGACTACGAGCCTCAGTACCAGATAAGCGACGACAAGCGCAGCCTGGTCTCCGAGCTGCAAAAAGCCGTGAAGAGCGCCGAGAAGGTGTGGCTGGCATCCGATGAGGACCGCGAGGGAGAGGCCATCGCATGGCACCTGCAAGAGACCCTGAAGCTGAATCCCGCGACGACGCAGCGCATCGTGTTCAACGAGATTACCAAGACGGCCATCCTCCACGCCATCGAGAATCCGCGCCAGATAGACATGAACCTCGTCGACGCACAGCAGGCGCGCCGCGTGCTCGACCGCCTGGTGGGCTACGAGATAAGCCCCATCCTGTGGAGCAAAATCAAACCCGCCCTGAGCGCGGGCCGCGTGCAGAGCGTGGCCGTGCGCCTCATCGTGGAGCGCGAGAACGAAATCAAGGAGTTCGACAGCAAGCCCTACTTCCGCGTGACGGCGCAGTTCCGTCCCGTGGACAGCCAGAAGGTGCTGAGTGCCGAGCTGGGCCGCCACTTCGACACCGAGGCCGAGGCCGAAGAGTTCCTCAAGAGCCTGGTGGGCGCCAACTTCAAGGTGAACAAAATTGAGACCAAGCCGGCCCACCGCTCGCCGGCACCGCCCTTCACCACCTCGACCCTCCAGCAGGAGGCCAGCCGCAAGCTGGGATTCAGCGTGGCACGCACCATGCAGGTGGCACAGCAACTGTACGAGAGCGGATACATCACCTACATGCGTACCGACAGCGTGAACCTGAGCGACCTGGCGCTGAGCATGGCCAAGCAGGAAATCAGCGCCCAGTACGGAGCCGAATATGTGAAGACCCGCCGCTACCAAACCAAGACCAAGGGTGCCCAGGAGGCCCACGAGGCCATCCGCCCCACCGACCTCAAGGCTCAGACCATCAACGCCGAGAGCGCCCAGCGCCGCCTCTACGAGCTTATCTGGAAGCGCACCGTGGCCAGCCAGATGGCCGACGCCGAGATTGAGAAGACCGAGATGGAAATCTCCACCGGCGGCAAGTACAACTTCCAGTGCAGCGGCGAGCAGGTGAAGTTCGACGGCTTCCTGAAGGTCTACCTCGAGAGCACCGACGACGAGGAGCCCGAGGCCGAGGGCAGCAAGATGCTGCCGCGCCTGCCGGAAGGCACGCTGCTCACCATGGAGAGCTGCGACGCCACCGAGCACTGGACCCAGCACCCCCCGCGCTACACCGAGGCCAGCCTGGTGAAAAAACTCGAGGACCTGGGCATCGGCCGTCCGTCGACCTACGCCCCCACCATCAGCACCATCCTCAAACGCGAATACATCATCAAGGAAGACCGCGAGGGCGAGAGCCGCAACATCGTGTCGCTGACGCTCAAGGGCGGCCAGGTGAAACGTGTGGAGAAGACCGAGAAGGGCTTCTCGGAGAAGGGCAAGCTGTTCCCCACCGACATCGGATGTGTGGTGAACGACTTCCTGATGGACCACTTCGCGAACATCATGGACTATAACTTCACCGCCACGGTGGAGAAGGACTTCGACGACATCGCCGCCGGCAAGAAGGAGTGGCGCAAGGTGATTGACCGCTTCTATGTGCCGTTCCACAAGAACATACGCCAGACGCAGCAGACCAGCCAGCGCACCACCGGCAGCCGCCTGCTGGGCATCGACCCCGCAAGCGGCAAGAACGTCTACGCCAAGATTGGCCGCTACGGCACCCTGGTGCAGATTGGCGAGACCAACACCGACGAGAAGCCGCTGTTCGCCAGCATGAAGAAAGGCCAGAGCATCGAGACCATCACGCTGGAGGAGGCCCTGGGCCTCTTCGCCCTGCCGCGCACCCTCGGCCTCTTCGAGGACAAGGAGGTCATTGTCAGCATCGGCAAGTTCGGCCCCTATGTGCGCCACAACAACAAGTTCTACTCCCTCGGCAAGAGCGACGACCCCTATGAGGTGACCCTCGAGCGCGCCATCGACATCATCCGCATCAAGCGCGAGGCCGAAGAGAAGAAGGAGGAGCTGAAGAAGAACTTCCCGCACGAAATCGGCGTGCAGGACGGCGAGGCCGTGGTGAGCAACATCGGCCGCTTCGGACCCTACCTGACCTACAAGGGCGAGAACTTCCGCCTGGCCAAGGATGTCGACCCGCTGCAGCTGACCCTCGCAGCCGCCATGGACATCATCAACGCCTCCGGGAAAAAGAAAAGTAAGAAAAAATAAGAGATTTCCCCGCCTGCGGCGGAGATCCTGGAAATCTTGGAAATAACGTTATCGACCCTCGTCGTGGTCAGCCAAATCTTGGAAATCAAAAGAAATCTATAGATATTTTTAGATTTCCAAGATTTGACAAGACTCAACGAGTGAGACAAAAACAGAAGCAGATTTCCATGATTTCCAAGATTTCGCGGAGCGGGAGAACAAAGTAATATCATGAAGCTGTCGATTGTAATTGTCAACTACAACGTCAAGTATTTCCTGAAGCAGTGCTTGTCGGCGGTGTTCGGCTCCGAGAGGAGGCTGGCCGACGGAAGCGAGCTGGAGCTAGACGTGTGGGTGGTCGACAACGACTCGGTCGACGGCAGCGTGGAGATGGTGCGGAACGACTTCCCCCAGGTCCACGTCATAGAGAACCACGAGAACGTGGGCTTCGCCAAAGCGAACAATCAGGCATTGGCCGGCGCAGCCGGCCAATGCCTGCTGCTGTTGAACCCCGACACCGTGGTCGAGAAGGATACCTTCGTCCGCTGCGCCAACTTCATGGCCGGGCACCCCGACTGCGGCGGCCTGACGGTAAAGATGGTCGACGGCGACGGCAACTTCCTCAAGGAGAGCAAGCGCGGATTCCCCACACCCGAAGCCTCGTTCTACAAGATTTCGGGTCTCATCAAACTCTTCCCCCACTCGCGGCGCATCGCGGCCTACTACATGGGCCACCTGCCCGACGACGAGGTGAACGAGATAGAAATCATGCCCGGCGCCTTCCTCATGCTGCGCCGCGAGGTGTACGAGCAGATTGGTGGCCTGGACGAGAGCTACTTCATGTACGGCGAGGACATCGACTATTCGTGGCGCATCCGCCTGGCGGGCTGGAAGAACTACTACCTGCCAGAGACCCACATCATCCACTACAAGGGCGAGAGCACCAAGAAGGGGTCGATGAACTATGTCTACACCTTCTACAACGCCATGTCCATCTTCGTCAAGCGCTACTTCTCGGGCGGCAACGCACGCCTGTTCAACGCGCTGCTGCATGTGGCGATATGGCTGCGGGCCTCGGTGTCGTGGATGAAACGCCTCACCGGGAGGCTGGCGGTGCCGGTGCTCGACTTCGCCGTGGCCTACGGCGGCTTCGTACTGCTCAAACAGCTCTGGGCCTCACAGTGGGCCAACAACATCGACTACTACCCGGCGGAATACACCCTCGTGGTGATACCGCTCTATATCCTCATCCTCATGGCCAGCAGCTGGCTCGGCGGCGGTTACGACAAACCCGTGCGTCCCATGCGCATCGTCAAGGGCATGGGCGTGGGCCTGCTGATGCTGCTGTCATTCTACTCGCTGCTCGACGAAGGGCAGCGCTATTCGCGCATGCTGCTGCTCACAGGCTCGGCGTGGACACTCCTGAGCAACCTCCTCATACGGCTGGCACTCTCGGCGTTCGATATGAAAGGATACGCGCTACGCGCACGCAGGCGCGGAAACGTGCTCGTCATAGGCTCCGACCCCGAGGTTGCCCGCGTGAAAAAGCTCTACCTCTCGATGGGTATCCCCGAAGAGAACTTTTCCACTTTCCACTTCCCACTTTCCACTTCCCACTTGCAGGACTTGATACGTGTGGAGCGCGTGGAGGAGGTGGTGTTCTGCGGCGCCGACATCGAGCTGAAAGAAATCATCTCGCTCATGGCTACCCTGAAGACCACCGGCGTGGAATACCGCATAGCGCCCGCCGACGGCGACTTCGTCATCGGCAGCGACAGCATCCTCACCCACGAGAGCCTCTTCCTCGACGAGCTGGCCACCATCAGCACCGACAGCTGCCGCCGCCGCAAACGACTCTTCGACCTCGTCAGCGCCACGCTGCTCCTGCTGCTGTCGCCCATAACCTTCTGGTTCCAGCGGAAGAAACGCGACTATTTCCCCCACTGCCTTCAGGTGCTCTGCGGCAAAAGCAGCTGGGTGGGCCACCGCGGACGCAAGGGCATCTTCCTGCCTTCCGACATCGCACGAAACACCTCGCCCGAGGTGCAGGAACGCCTCATGCTGCGCTACATGCGCCACTACAAAACCTCCTCCGACGCCGCCATATTGCTCAAAAACTGGAACAAGATTTAGTTTATAGATAATAGATAATAG
>DECD01000054.1:51307-83647 GCA_002349055.1 Bacteroidales bacterium UBA2939
TCAATTTTCAATTTTCAATTTGCCAGGCCCAGCGCATCCATGCCTTCGTCTCCAGCGGATTCACGCTGTCGCAAATCGAGGGCGACGAGCTGAAAGGTTTTTCCAAATGGGGCTATACCGGCGGCGTGGGCGCCATCTTCGGCTTCGACCGCCACGAGACCTGGAACCTCAGCGTCGAGGCTCTCTTCTCGCAACGCGGCTCCTACAACGGCACCGGCGACCCCTACAGCCTCTCCCTGCGGCTCGACTATGTCGACATCCCGCTGATGGTCCACTTCCGCGACCCCTGGGGCGGCATGCTCATCGGCCTGGGACTCAACTACAGCCGCCTTGTGCAACAGCCCCACGGCAAGGTGCTCTACGACACCAACTATTTTATCCCCGACAGCAGCGGATTCTCCTTCCTTTCCAACGACTTCGCCGTGGTGGTCGACCTGCGCTTCCCCATCTGGAAGAAACTCTTCCTCGACATCCGCTGGCAGTATTCGCTTATCGCCGTCAAGCGCGACTGGCAGTTCCGCGAACACCGCGGCGAGGAGCCTCTGCTTGACGAGTACGGCAATCCCGTCATCGGCACCGACGGCAAGGTGCAGATGGTGCCCCGCTGGATTCGCTGGTCCAACGATGCCTACAACCACTCACTCATGTTCCGACTGATATGGCAGTTTTAATGGTTTAAGGTTTAAAGTTTAAAGTTTAAGGTTTATGGCGATAGCATTGTTTCCTGGTTCGTTCGACCCCTTCACCACCGGCCACGAGGCCATCCTGCGCCGTGTGCTGCCGCTGTTCGACAAGGTGGTCGTCGCCGTGGGTGTCAATTCCGACAAAAAATACATGTTCACCGTCGAGGAACGCATGGCCCGCATCCGCGAGATGCTCAACGACTGCCCGACGGTAGAGGTGACCTCCTACAGCGGAATGACCGTCGACCTCTGCCACCGGCTGGGCGCCAAAGTCATCATCCGCGGCATCCGCACCGCCAAGGACTTCGACTACGAGCAAACCATCGCCGCCGTCAACCGCCTGCAAGACCCCTCCATCGAGACTCTCCTCCTCCTCGCCGACCCCGAGCATGTCGACATCAGCAGCACACTCGAACGAGAAAAACTGTCGCACCAATGACCCTCTACGACGACATAGCATACCTCAAAGGCGTGGGTCCCTCGAAGGCTAAAATCCTCGCCTCCGAACTCGACATCCACACCCTTGCCGACCTGCTCGACTACCTCCCCTTCCGCTATGTCGACCGCTCCGTCATCTCCACCGTCGCCTCCCTCAGCGAGGACGAGAGCTTCGTGGTGCTCCGCGGTATGGTGAACAACATGCAAACCGTCGCCACAGGTAAGTTCCGCGAGCGGCTGACGGTCGACTTCCACGACGCCACAGGCTCCCTCCAGCTCGTCTGGTTCGCCGGCACCAAATGGGTACGCGAACGGCTGAAACCCAACGTGGAGTACCTCGTCATGGGCCACCCCACCCTCTTCAACGGCCAGTGGCAAATCTCTCACCCCGAACTGGAAGCCTATTCCTATGTCGACGAAGGTGCACGTCACCCTTTGATGCCCGTCTATGGCACCACCGAGAAGATGAAGCAACACGGCCTCGGAGCAAAAGCGCTGGCACGGCTGACAGAGACACTCGTCGACAACCTGCCCTCCATCCCCGAGAACCTTCCGCAGGAGATTCTCGCCCACTTCCGCCTCATGGGCCGCCACGAGGCAATGACCTCCATCCACTACCCCGACAGCCGCGAACAGCTCGACCGCGCACGCACGCGCCTCAAGTTCGAGGAACTGTTTTTCCTACAGCTTGATTATCAATATGCCCACCTGCAACGCAGCTCGCGCTCGCAGGGCCGCATCTTCGCCCATGTGGGCGACCACTTCAACCAGTTCTACAACCAGCTGCCCTTCCCTCTCACCGGCGCACAGAAACGCGTGGTACGCGAAATCCGCGAGGACCTGCGCTCCGGTCGCCAGATGAACCGCCTCGTCCAGGGCGACGTGGGCAGCGGCAAGACCCTCGTGGCCCTCATGTGCATGCTGCTGGCCGTCGACAACGGTAGCCAGGCATGCCTCATGGCTCCCACCGAAATCCTTGCCACCCAGCACTTCTACACCTTCCGGCGCATGCTCGACGGTGTCGGTGTGAGGGTCGAACTCCTCACCGGCTCCCTCAAAGCCTCCGAGAAGAAACGCATCAAGAAACAACTTGCCGACGGCGACATCAACCTCCTCATCGGCACCCACGCCCTCATCGAGGACAACGTGGTCTTCCGCGACCTCGGCCTCGTGGTCATCGACGAACAGCACCGCTTCGGCGTCGAGCAGCGCAGCAAGCTCTGGAACAAGTCGCTGGTGCCTCCCCACATCCTCGTGATGACCGCCACTCCCATTCCCCGCACCCTCGCCATGACGCTCTACGGCGACCTCGACTGCTCCATCATCGACGAGCTGCCCCCGGGCCGCCACCCCGTGCGCACCTTCCACCGCCTCGAATGCAACCGTCCCCTCGTCTTTTCCTTTCTCAAGAAAGAGATTGACGCTGGCCGTCAGGTGTATATCGTCTATCCCCTCATCGAGGAAAGCGAGAAGATAGACCTCAAAAACCTGCAGGACGGCCTCGAGATGGTGCAGAGCTATTTCCCGCGGCCGCAATACCAGACCTCCATGGTCCACGGCCGCCTCACCGCCGAGGAGAAAGCCTTCGAGATGGACCGCTTCAAGCAGGGTCTCACCCATATCATGGTGGCCACCACGGTGATCGAGGTGGGTGTCGACGTGCCCAACGCCACGGTGATGGTCATCGAGAACGCCGAGCGCTTCGGCCTCAGCCAGCTCCACCAGCTGCGCGGACGTGTGGGACGCGGAGCCGACCAAGCCTATTGCATCCTTATGACCAAGGACAACCTCAGCTACACCTCGCAGGAGCGCATCCGCACCATGTGCAGCACCACCGACGGCTTCCAGATTGCCGAAGCCGACCTGCGCCTCCGCGGCCCCGGCGACATCCAGGGACTGCAACAGAGCGGCGCCCTCGACCTCCGCCTCGCCTCCATCGTCGACGACGAGCCGCTGGTGAAAGCCACACGCGACACCGTCCATGACCTCCTCGCCGCCGACCCCACCCTCTCGCGCTACCCCCTCCTGCAACAGCACATCGCCCACTCGAAAAACAAGATGCTATGGAGCAAGATTTCATAAATTGAAAATTGAGAATTGAAAATTGAAACGAACATAGCATTGGTAGCAGAAGAGGGAGCATCGCTTTCATCGGGAAGTATGCGACTGTATGGCCAACTACTCCCCTCTCCACATGGAGAGGGGTTGGGGGTGAGGCTTGTGGGCTGCATCGACCTTTACGCCTACGACCCGCTGAACCGCCGCTGCGCCGTGGGCATCATGGTGGCCAACGAGTACCGCCGTCAGGGATACGCCCTCGCCATGCTGCGAGCGTTGGAGACGCAGCAGGCTGCGTCTCTACACATACTCTACGCCGACATCGCTGCCCCTAACACCGCCAGCATCAACCTCTTCCGCAAAGCTGGATACGAAGAGTGCGGCCGCTTCAAAGAATGGCTCGAACTCGACAGCCACTTCATCGACAACATCAGAATGCAAAAGATATTATGAAACGCAAAACAAAAAACATCCTAATCCTAATCCTCATCCTCCTCCTGCTGGCCACCTTGGGACTCTATTCCCTCCTCAACTCCCGAACCGCCAACAGCGAACCCCGCCGCCTCTTCCTCCCCGAGGGCACCACCTACCAGGCCCTATGCGACAGCCTCGACGCCTCGCGCACCTTCCGCCTCTTCGCTGAAACCCTGGGCCTCGACGAGCGCGTCCGTCCCGGTTCTTATGTCGTTGAGCCTCACATGAGCAACCTCGCCCTTGTAAGAAAACTCCGCAACGGCCAGCAGGACCCCCTGCGGCTGACGATAGGGAAATTCCGCACGCCGCAACAGCTCGAAGAATACCTCAACAAAAAACTGATGCACAACGATTTCAACATCCCGATTGATTCCTTCCACCTCGTCCTCCAGGACACCTACGAATTCTTCTGGACGGTAACGCCAGAGCAATTCATGAAGCGGATGAGAAAGGAGTATGATAGGTTCTGGATGGAAGAAATTGGTGCAAATGGCGAATATCGCTTCGAACTGTTGTCGATGAGCGAATTCATCCCCGACATACAACTTGCAACAATCATCATCGCATCTATCGTTGAGGAAGAAACCAATTACGCTCCCGAAAAGAAACTGATTGCCAATGTCTACTGGAACCGATTGGATAACGGAATCCCCTTGCAGGCCGACCCGACGGTGAAGTATGCCGTGGGCGATTTCACCTTGAAACGTATTCTGAACAAGCACCTTGCGGTGGAGAGTCCCTTCAACACCTACCTTCACACCGGCCTGCCGCCCGCGCCCATTTGTCTACCGTCGAAAGCCACCATCGACTCCGTCATCAACGCCAAAGAGACCAACTACCTCTATTTCTGTGCCTCCGACAAGATGGACGGCACCCACCGCTTCGCCGCCACCCTCGCCGAGCACAACCGCAACGCCGCCGCCTTCCATAAAGCACTCAATCAACGAGGAATCAAATAGTTACATATTTTTTCAAAAACCGAGAATAGGGGCTCAATTGGCCCCTTTCTAAATGCCTGATAATAAGCGCCATTTCCCTATCAACTCCCACCCAACTCCCTACCATCTCCGTATCATCTCCTACCACGGTGGGAGATGGTAGGTCGGTGGTACGTCGGTGGTGTGTTTTTCGACCCAATTATATCCCATCCTGTAGAGACGCGGCCTGCCGCGTCTCCTCACGCAACGGTGTCTACCGGGAGACGCGGCAGGCCGCGTCTCTACAGGTGGGGCAATGTTAAAAAAGTTAAAATTTGTTAATCGTGAAATTTTGAAGTGCTTTCAGTGTCTAAATAAGTGAAGGGGATGAGAAAGGAGAAATGGACACACCCCTCAGTCACTTCGTGACAGCTCCCCTAACATAGGGGAGCAGCGGGTTGGGGCATTTGAGAAAAGAGGTTGGAAAAAAATTTGTGTAATATTATAAAAAGTAGTATTTTTGCATTTTTAAAAGACTATGGAAAATATGTGTAAGTATAAAGTAACAAAGAGGATAGCCATCGTGATGGTGGCTATGGTGTGCGGGCTGGTGGCCGATGGACAATCGACCCCGACACCGTCGACAGTGTGGGCCTGCGACACGAACATGTGGCCGGCAACGCCCTCGCCGTGTCCGGAAGTGATTATCAAACAGAAGGGCAACCACCACTGGGAGCGGAGCGGCGACCACACCACGATGGCGCGCTACCGCCACAAAGGGTGGGACACCGTGGTGAGCTGCCAGCACCCGCAGATTATGCTGACCTGCACACCGAACATCCCGGTGCAGCGTTTCAACGGCACCTACTATGTCGACCCCATCCCCTACGATCCGCCAGACCCCACCTTCGCCCAGGGTACCCGCATGCCCATCACAACGGACGACAACTTCTCGAACTATTCAACGAACATCCCGTTCAATTTCTTCTTCTTCGGCATCAAGAAGACCTCCTTCGTGCTGGGAGCCAACGGCCTGGTGGCCTTCGGCCCGGTACCTGTGACGAACACGTCGAGCACAGGTCCGAGCTGTCCCTGGAGCTATTCGGCGGGCCTGCCGTGGACTGACAATACCAGCGGTGCACCGAGCAACCTAAGCTATATGCGCGACGCCATCTACGGCGTGTATGAGGACACCTACCCCTCGACAAGCGCGCACACCACGGGTGAGGCCAACTGGGGCATCTACTACGGTATTCAGGACGCCTATCCCTGCCGCAAGATTATCTGCTCGTGGAACGACGTGCCGCAGTTCAGCTGCAACTCACTCCACTGCACCTACCAGATTGTATGCTACGAGGGTTCGAACATCATCGAGGTGCATGTGAAGAACCGTAACGTGTGTTCCTCCTGGAACGGCGGACACGGTGTAATCGGCATCCAGAACGCCACGGGCATCAACCAGGTGTACGACCCCAGCAACACGGCCACCCTCAGCCAGGTGCAGGGCAAGCCGCCGGCATTCTATCCCTCGGGCTACAACACTTCGACCTCGACCTTCAACAATGTGGCCTTCCGCTTCACCCCGCAGGGCAACACGACGAAGCAGTACGGCTGGTATGTGATTCACGACGACGGACGTCCCGACGAGCAGCTGCGCGACGTGGAGCAGATCCCCGAAGCCCAGTTCGACGCCAACGGCTACTTCTTCCCCATGCACGACGGTCTGAACCAGATGGACTATCCCTGCCGCACGCTGACGCGCGCCATGGTGAGCCCCACGAAACCCACCAAGTACCGCTTCTTCATGAAGTTCCGCAACTCGAACAACGACTGGTACGAGCTGTCGGACACCATCTTTGTGGGTGTGGACACGACCCGATACCTGAACATGCACAAGTTGCAAATGAAGGACACCGTGGGCAAGCTGCTCAACGTCTGCCAAGGCGACACGGCCCGCATGCGTATCGATATGAACAGCCTACAGAAGATAACAAAGGAGGACTGGCATCTCTTCCGCGTCTCGATGGGCGACACGATAGCCATCGACAGCCTTGTGAACGACCAGGGCGAGGTGCCGCAGCTTGCGAACACCTACCTGACGGTGAACAACTACCGCATGATTGAAGCCTTCCGCATTGTGGGACAAGACACCATCGTCCTCGACACGATGCTCCACAAAAAGTCTGACTACGACCTTGTGGGCGACACTGTGAAGACGCGCCAGTTTGAAATCAAGACGAATCTGCTGCCCACCACGAGTTTAGTGCCGAACAAGATTGACACCATTATCATCCAGATGAGCGCCGACTACGAGAACGGCTGCCACAGCTTCGACACGATGATGCTGCGCGTGTTCCCGAACTTCGACATTACTATCCGGGAAGGCATCTGCCGCGGCGACACCTTTACGTGGGACACAAACGGTCATACCTATAAGCATATTACCGAAGATACAGACCCCGAGACGACGCTGGTGCACTTGAGCTCGACACCGGGATGCGACTCGATAGTGCGTCTGGAGCTGAAAGTGTACGATGTTTTCTACATGGTGGATCATATTGAGGACTGCAAGCCCATCACCTGGCTGAACGGCAAGACCTACACGACCGGCAACGCTGCCACGGCAAAGATGGACACGATTGTGCTGAAGAACCGTTACGGCTGCGACTCGATTGTGCAGCTCGACTTCGTCATCCATCCGCTGACGGCCCGTCTGCGCTCGGATGTGGACCACTTCACCATCGACAACCTCAACGCCGTGCTCACCGATATCTCCACCGGCGGCAACGGCCGCGTGTGGAAGTTCCCCAATGGTCCCGACCAGATGGGCCCCACGGCCTACTACACCATCCCCGCCGAAATGGATGGCGCCAACATCGTCCTCATCGAGCATAGCGAATACGGCTGTGTCGACACCGCCAAGATTTACATCCCGCTCAACAAGGAGCATTTCTGGATGCCCAACGCCTTCACTCCCGACAATCCCGCGGGCAACAACCTCTTCAGCTCGGTGAGCACCAAGACGCTGAACCAAGAGATGCGGATATACAACCGCCGCGGCGAGATGGTGTTCCACTGCGAGGGTGCCGACTGCGCCTGGGACGGCCGCGACCTCAACGGCAACCCCTGCATCCAGGGTGCCTACGTCTACGTCATCCGCTACACCAACGTCTACGAACCCAACGAGACGAAGGTGCTGAAAGGAACTGTAACGTTGATACGTTGATAGGTTGATAGGTTGATAGGTTGATAAGTTAATACGTTGATAGGTTTATGAAGATTGCAGTTGTGGGAGCCACGGGGCTGGTGGGTCGCGAGATGCTGACGGTGCTGGCCGAACGTGGCTTCGGCCAAGAACGCGACCGAAGAGGAGCGACCGTGGCCACAGGAAAAGAGGAGGTGATTGCCGCCGCCTCGCCCAAGTCGAGAGGCAAGAAGATTGAATTCGCCGGCCGCGAGCTGACGGTGGTGAGCGTCGAGGAGGCCATCGAGGCCAAACCCGACTACGCCATCTTCTCAGCAGGTGCCGCCGCCTCGCGGCAGTATGCGCCGCTGTTTGTCGAGAAAGGCACGACGGTCATCGACAACTCGTCGGCCTGGCGCAAGGTGCCGGAGATACCGCTGGTGGTGCCCGAAATCAACATCGCCACCGCCACTCAAGCACTCAAGCAATCAGGCAATAACGCAATCATCATCGCCAACCCCAACTGCTCGACCATCCAGATGGTGCTGGCCCTCTCGGCGCTGGAGCGCGAGTTCGGCATCCGCCGCATCGTGGTCTCCACCTACCAGAGCATCACCGGCACCGGCATCAAGGCCGTGCGCCAGCTCGAGGCCGAGGAGCGCGGCGAGAAGCCCGAAGAGATGGCCTACCCCTACCCCATCCACCGCAACCTCTTTCCCCATGGGGGCGACTGGCTGGAGAGCGGCTACACCACCGAGGAGCAGAAGCTCGTCGACGAGACGCGCAAGATTTTCGGCGACCCCGACATCATGGTGAGCGCCACCGTGGCCCGCGTGCCCGTGGTGGGCGGACATAGCGAGTCGGTGAATGTGGAGTTGAAGCGAGAATATGACCTCGACGAGGTGCGCCGCCTGATAGCAGAGACCCCTGGCGTGGTGCTCTATGACGACCCGTCGAAGAACCTCTACCCCATGCCCATCACCGCCCACCACAAAGACGAGGTCTTCGTGGGACGCCTGCGTCGCGACCCGTCGCAACCCCGCACCCTCAACCTCTGGGTGGTGGCCGACAACATCCGCAAGGGTGCCGCCACCAACGCGGTGCAGATCATGGAAGCGATGATTGAAATGAGAAATGAGAAATGAGAAAATTATTTAGTGCCATATTAGGAGTTCTGCTGCTGTGTTCGTGCGGAGGGAAGCAGGTGCTGATTGACGAGACACGCGAGTTCGCGGGTGCTTCATGGCAACGATTCACACCCGAAACGTTCGAGGTCAATGTCAATAGCACCGACGACTACTACCGTATCGACTTCGAGGTGGTGGTGGACAGCGCCTTGATGCGCAACGACCAGCTGCCGCTGACGGTGAACCTCTACAGTCCCGACGGCGAACGCCGCATGTTCTACGCCTACATCAACCTCAGGGAGCACGGCCGCTGGAAAGGGCAGGTGCTGCAAGGACGAGAGAAAGAGGGCCTGCGAGTGATGAGGGAGACCATCAAACCCTTCTTCTCCTTCAACAGCAAAGGCACCTACCGACTGGAGATAGGCCAGGCCACAAGCCAGTTCGACCTGGACGGTCTCTACAGCTTCAGACTCGACATTGAACGCACCGAAATAGATTACAAAGCCCTTGATGATTGATTGACAGTAGCATCAATAAGAATATCGACCGCATAGCCACGCGGTTGAAGACCATTCCCGAGAACCCCGGAGTGTATCAGCACCTCGACGCCTCGGGAACGGTCATATACGTAGGCAAGGCCAAGAACCTGCTGCGGAGGGTATCGAGCTACTTCTCGCACTATGACGACAAGAGCGCGAAAATCAAGATGCTGGTGCGCAACATCTACGACATCCGCGTGACGGTGGTGGCCACCGAGGTCGACGCCCTGCTGCTGGAGAACAGCCTCATCAAACGCTACCAGCCGCGCTACAATTCGATGCTCAAGGACGACAAGAGCTATCCCTACCTCTGCATCACCGACGAAGAATACCCGCGGCTGCTTTACACCCGCAACCACAAAGTCAAAGGGCAGTATTTCGGTCCCTACCCCAACGGACGCATCCTGCGCGAATTGCAGGACATCATCCGCCAGCTGTTCCAATACCGCACTTGCAACACCATGGGCAACCGCCCTTGCATGAAACACCAGATAGGGCTCTGCGGCGCCCCCTGTGCCGGCAAGCAGACGAAGGCGGAATACCAGGCCACCATCGAGAACATACGCCGCATACTGAAAGGCGACTTCGGCGAGATAGTGGAGAGCATGAAAGAGCGCATGTTCGCCCTCGCCGACGACCTCCGCTTCGAGGAGGCCGAGCGCCTGAAACAGAAGATACACCTGCTGGAAGAATACCAAAGCCGCTCGACGGTGGTCGACACCAACGTCAAGGATGTCGACGTGGTGAGCATCCTCAGCGACGAGAAGTTTGCCTACGTCAACATGATGCGCATCAAGAACGGCAGCATCATCTACAGCTTCAGCAATGAGATAAAGAAACAGCTCGACGAGAGCGACGAGGAAATCCTCGCCACCGTCGTCCCGGCCCTCCACGAGCAGACGCAGAGCACCGCCCGCGAGGTGATACTCCCCTTCCGCGTAGCCGACATACCGGAGGATTATATCCAGCAGAATGCCGACCCGCGTGGCGACCGCCGCAAGCTGCTCGAGCTGTCGCTACGCAACGTGGAGAGCTATCAGAAACAATGCCGCCACCAGCGGGCATTGACCGACGGCGATGCCGCTCCGCAGGCCGTCAAACTGTTGGAGAAGATACAGCGTGCCCTCCAGCTACCCACGCTGCCCATGGACATTGAGTGCTTCGACAACTCGAACATCCAGGGTGCCTACCCCGTGGCCGGTATGGTTCGCTTCACCGGCGGCAAGCCCAACCGCAAGGAATACCGCAAATTCAACATCAAGACCGTCGAAGGTCCCGACGACTATGCCTCGATGGCCGAAGTCATCGAACGAAGATACAGCAAGAACGCCCCGCCCGACCTGCTCATCGTCGACGGCGGCGAGGGGCAGATGCGCGTGGCGTGGGAGGTAATCCACAACAAACTGCACCTCGACATCCCCATCGCCGGCCTTGCCAAGAACGACAAACACCGAACCAGCGAGTTGCTCTGCTTCGAGGGGACGGCGATAAAGACCGTCGGCCTCAAGCCCACCGACCCTCTCTTCCACCTGCTCGAACAGATACAGAACGAGGTGCACCGCTTCGCCATCACCTTCCACAAGGACAAGCGCTCGAAAGGCACCTTCCGCACCTCGCTTACCGACATCCCCGGCATCGGACCCAAGACCGCCCACGACCTGCTGCTGCGCTTCGGCAGCGTCAAGCAAATACAGCTCCAGACCCTTGCCGACCTCGTCGACGCCATAGGTCCCGCAAAAGCGCAAACATTGTATAACCATTTACATTCAATAAACGTATGAACAAGAAAATCGTTATCATCCTCGCCCTCTGTCTCCTCGGCGGCAGCCTCTGGGCACAAACCGACAGCAAACGCGAACGCAAGAAAAACCTCGTGGTCCGCGAGTGGAACACCAAGACAGGCTCCTCTACGCCCTACCTCGACAACATCGTCACCTACGACCAGCTGGGGCGCAAGATAGAGGAGATAGAATACGCCTCCTACGGTCAGAAGAACCGCACCGTCTACGAATACGAGGGCAACAGCCTCAAGTGCAGCCGCCAGATTGAGTACGACGACAAGAACCACGTCTCGCGCATCAAGAAGTTCGAATACAACGAAGACGGCACCAAGAAGGCGCAGTACAACTACAAACCCAACGGCAAGCTCGAGAGCACCAAAACTTTCGAATACAGCTACAAATGAGCGTCCTTGAACAGATGGCACCCATCGGTCTCGACGACATGAAGGCCGTCCGCCTGATGAACCGTGTGGACCAGAAATACATGGCCTCCGCCGACGTGCTCGAGGCTCTCCTCGAGCGCATCGCCGACCATTACTATGTCCAGCACATCGCAGGCGAACCCCGGGCTCCATACAAGACCCTCTACTTCGACACCGACCGGCTGGCCATGTACACCATGCACCACAACCAGAAACTCAACCGCCAGAAACTGCGTGTCCGCACCTACCGCTCCACCGACACCACCTTCTTCGAAATCAAGAACAAAGACAACAAGAAGAAGACCCGCAAGGTGAGGATTCCGATAGAGGCCGCAATGTTCGACCACGTGGCCGACATCCCCGAAGTTTGCAGCTTCGTGGAGCAGAACACACCCTATGCTTTTGGAGACGCGGCAAGCCGCGTCTCTACAGACAATTCCTTACACCCCTGCCTGGAGAACCGCTTCGAGCGCATCACCCTCGTCGACAAGCAGATGACCGAGCGTGTCACCATCGACAGCGGCATCCGTTTCCATAACCGCGCCACCGGCATCGACGCCGACATCTCGCGTCTCCTCGTCATCGAGGTCAAGCACGAAGTCGGTGCTCCCATGTCGACCATTGAACGCGCCCTCCACGACCTTCATGTCCTTCCCCGACGCATGAGCAAATACTGCATCGGCACCGCCCTCACCGACCCCTCGGCCAAGCACAACCGTTTCAAACCCAAATTATTGTTCATAGAAAAAATCCATACGTCATGAAACTATTGCAATTGGAATTCGACCCCTCCATCGCCGCCGAGTTCCCACAAGGCGACCAATCCATCGACCTCCTCGGAGTGCCCATCTTCGACGGCCCCTCCCTCTGGACCTTCCTCATACGCTTCGGCTTCAACCTCCTCGTCTGCTGGGTCATCACCCATTTCCTCTATTATAAGAAGAGCCATCGCCGCGACTACTACTTCACCTACCTCCTCTTCTCCGCCACCATCTTCCTCATCCTCTACCACCTACAGAACCTGCAGATGGAGATGACCCTCGCCCTCGGCCTCTTCGCCATCTTCAGCATGATACGCTACCGCACCGAGCAACTACCCATCCGCGAGATGACCTATCTCTTCGTCCTCATTGGCATCTCCATCATCAACGGCTCCGGCCTCACCTCGAGCTACACCGCCTTCCTTGTCACCAACCTCCTCGTCATCCTCCTCATCACCCTCCTCGAATGCCTCGGTTTCTCCCGCCGCCAGGCCAACAAAATCATCACCTACGAGAAGATTGAGCTCATCCATCCCGACCGTCGCGAGGAACTCCTCGCCGACCTCCGCAAGCGCACCGGCCTCGACATCGTCAAGGTGCAGGTGGGCTCCATCAACTTCCTCAAGGACACCGCCTTCCTCAAGGTCACCTACATCCCCGACGACAACGAACCCAACGACATCGACATGATAACAAAATTCAAAAACAGATAAACACCATGAAAAAACTCTTAGTTCTTAGCGCATCGCTCTTGGTTCTCCTCGCCTCCTGCACCACCACCACCACCCGCGAATACCGCTCGGCCGACAACTCCATCGTCGCCATCTGCCAGTATCAGGGCGACGACAGCCTCAACGCCTCCTGGCAGTTTCTCGACAGCAAGGGCGACCCCTACCTCAGCAACTGCGACTCCTTCCGTGTCGTCGAGCGCGGCCCCGAGGGACACCCCATGACCGTCTGCTTCTACCAAGCCTCCACACAGGTCTGGCAGCAGTTCTACACCAACATGCAGCTGCGCTCCAGCGGTGCCATCGTCAACGGCCTCCGCGAAGGCATCTGGACCTTCTACTTCCCCAACGGCACCCCACAGGTGCAGAGCGAGTTTCAGCAAGGGCAGGAAGAGGGTTCCTACAAGGTCTTCCGCGACAACGGCGTGCCCTACTACATCGGCCAGTACCATCAGGGCCAGCGCACCGGCACCTGGGAAATCTACAACCCCGACGGCACCCTCGCCACCACACAAGAATACTAACATGATCGACCTCGGATTAGACCTCTATAAAACCATCGGCCAGTGTGCCGACCAGCTGGGCATCGACGCCTACGCCGTCGGCGGCGTTGTCCGCGACCACTTCCTCCAGCGCCCCTGCACCGACATCGACGTCGTCTGTGTTGCACCCAACAACATATGTCTCCCCGCCTCCGGCGGAAATCCAGGAAATCCTAGAAATGATTCTCAAAATGATTTCCAAGATTTTGACGGGCCAGACAAATCCTGGAAATCTGAAGACAATCAAGAAAATTTACAGGATTTCCAAGATTTCGCGAAGCGGGAGACCGTCAGACCGCCCTCCATCGGTATCGAGCTGGCCAAAGCCTCGGCGGCAGCCCTCAGCGGCAGCAAAGTCTCCGTCTTTAAGAACTTCGGCACTGCATCGTTCCGCTACACTCTTCCCGAAAAGGAACGTCAAGCTGCGTCAGCCAACTTTCAACTTTCAACTTTCAACTTTCAACTTGAATTTGTCGGTGCCCGGCGCGAGAGTTACTGTCACGACTCCCGCAAGCCCATCGTCGAGAACGGAACCCTACAGGACGACCAAAACCGCCGCGACTTCACCGTCAACGCCCTCGCCGTCTGCCTCAACGCCGACCGCTACGGCGAACTGATGGACCCCTTCGGTGGCATTCGCGACCTCAACGAAGGCATCCTCCGCACACCCCTCGACCCCGACATCACCTTCTCCGACGACCCGCTCCGCATGATGCGCGCCGTCCGCTTCGCCTCGCAGCTCGGCTTCCGCATCGCCGACGACACCTTCGAGGCCATTGCCCGCAACGCCAAGCGCATCGAGATAGTCTCCATGGAGCGCATCGTCGTCGAGCTCAACAAAATCATCCTCTCCCCCAATCCCTCCCTCGGCTTTAAGCTCTTGCAGAAATGCGGCCTCCTGCCCCTCATCCTTCCCGAAATCTCCGCCCTCCAAGGCGTCGAGACTGTCGACGGCCGCGGCCACAAAGACATCTTCTACCACACATTACAAGTGCTGGAAAACATCTGCCTCCCCGCCTCCGGCGGAAATCCAGAAAATCCTGGAAATGATTCTCAAAAAGATTTCCAAGATTTTGACGGACCAGACAAATCTTGGAAATCTAAAGACAATCAAGAAAATTTACAGGATCTCCAAGATTTCGCGAAGCGGGAGATTAACAAGCTTCTTTGGTTACGTTGGGCGGCGCTGCTGCATGATATCGGCAAGCCCGGCGTCAAGCGCTACGACGCCAAGCAGGGATGGACCTTCCACGGCCATGAGGCCCGCGGGGCCCACATGGTCAAGCGCCTCTTCAAGCGCCTCCGCCTCCCCCTCGGTGCCGAAGAACGCTATGTGGAAAAACTCGTCATGCTCCACATGCGCCCCATCGTCCTCTCCGAGGACGAGGTCACCGACTCCGCCGTCCGCCGCCTCCTCTTCGAAGCCGGCGACGACATCGACGACCTCATGCTCCTTTGCAACGCCGACATCACCTCCAAGAATCCCGAGAAAGTCCGCAAGCACAAGGCCAACTTCGAACTGGTCAAACGCAAGCTCGTCGAACTCGAGGAGCGCGACCGCATCCGCAACTTCCAGCCGCCCGTCTCCGGACAGGACATCATGGACACCTTCGGCATCGGTCCCTGCCGCGAAATAGGCACCATCAAGGACGCCATCAAGGATGCCATCCTCGACGGTCAGATTCCCAACGACCGAGACGCCGCCTGGCAGATGATGCTCCGCCTCGCCGCCGACCTCGGCCTCCATCCCGTCAACAGCTGAAAAAAAACTTTTGGCCATATCAACTTTATTTCGTAATTTTGCAGTTTCAAAAAATCAAGCAATAAATACATGAATATGTACGAGCATTTAAAGATAGAAGAAAAAGGCAACATAGCCATCCTTACCATCAGCGCTCCCAAGAGCCTCAACGCCCTCAACACCACCATCCTCAACGAGATTGACGAGTTCCTCGACGAATTCGAGGGCGGCCAGTTCCGCTGCCTCATCATCACTGGCGACGGCGAGAAGAGTTTCGTGGCAGGTGCCGACATCAGCGAGATGGCCACCCTCGGTCCCCAGCAGGGCGAGACCTTCGGCCGCAAAGGTGCCGCCGTCTTCCGCCGCATCGAGACCCTCCCCTGCCCCGTCATCGCTGCCGTCAACGGCTTCGCCCTCGGCGGTGGCTGCGAACTGGCTATGGCCTGCGACATACGCCTCTGCTCCGACAACGCCCGCTTCGGCCAGCCCGAAGTCGGCCTCGGCATCATCCCCGGTTTCAGCGGCACCGTCCGCCTGGCACGCCTTGTGGGCATAGGCATGGCCAAGCAGCTCATCTACAGCGGCAAGAACATCAAGGCCGACGAAGCCCTTCGCATCGGCCTCGTCAACGAAGTCCTGCCCCAGGCCGAGCTGATGAACCGCGCCATCGAGCTGGCCGGCCAGATTGCCGCCAACGCCCCGCTGGCCGTCAGCGCCGCCAAACTCTGCATCAACACCGAGTACGACATGCCCGCCGAGGATGCCATCGCCTTCGAGAACCGCGCCTTCGGCCTCTGCTTCAACACCGAGGACCAGAAGAACGGCATGCAGGCCTTCCTCACCAAAGGCAAATGCGAATTTCAGGGGAAATAGTTAAGTAGTTAAGACAATAAGTTTAGTTTAACAAATAAATATTAATCATCATGAAAATCTGTGTTATTGGAACCGGCACCATGGCCAAAGGCATTGTGAAAGCCTTCGCCGTGAAGATGCCCGTCGTCATGAAGAGCCGCACCCAGGCCAGCCTCGACAAAGCCCTGGCATCCATCTCCAAAGGCTACGGCAAACTGGTTGAAAAAGGAAAGATGACCCAGGAGGCCGTCGACGCCATCATGGCCAACATCGCCACCACCACCGACTACGCCACCTTCGCCGATGCCGACCTCGTCATCGAAGCCGCCGTCGAGGAGATGCAGCTCAAGAAGGATGTCTTCACCGAGCTCGACGGCATCTGCAAGCCCGAGACCATCTTCGCCACCAACAGCAGCTCGCTGAGTATCACCGAGATTGCCGCCTGCACCAAGCGTCCCGCCCAGTTCATCGGCATGCACTTCTTCAACCCCGCCGACCGCATGGCCCTCGTCGAGGTCATCCGCGGCCAGCTCACCAGCGACGACGTCTGCAAATGCGTCATCGACCTCGCCACCTCCATCGGCAAACAGCCCGTCGAGGTGAAGGAAGCCCCCGGCTTCGTGGTCAACCGCATCCTAATCCCCATGATCAACGAGGCTGTCGGCATCCTGGCCGACGGTATCGCCTCTGCCGAGGACATCGACAAGTGCATGCAACTCGGTGCCAACCACCCCATGGGACCCCTCGCCCTGGCCGACCTCATCGGCAACGACGTGAACCTCGCCATCATGGAGGTGCTCTACAAAGAGTTCGGCGATCCCAAGTATCGTCCCCACCCCCTGCTCCGCAAGATGGTCCGCGCCGGCCTCCTCGGCCGCAAGACCGGCGAAGGTTTCTACAAATATTGATTCCTGCGCAGAACGCAAATAATGAAAGCATCGGGATTTGCCAAGTGCAGGTCCCGATGCTTTTTTTGTTCATTCCCTCGCCCAGCGGCCAAGGGTGGAAAGGTAGCGGCGGTAGGCGCGGTAGATCCGGCTGTCTTCCAACAGGGGCCAGAGGCGAGGGTTCTGCTTGCAGTAGCCCTCGCAGCGGCGCATCAGGCGCAGGTACTCGCGCACATTGGGGTGCCAGAAGACCACCTCCTCCGGATTGAGCCACTGCATATCCTCGAACTCGAGCCCGATGCTCTCGTCGGGCAGCACCCTCGAAGCGGCACCCATCATCTGCTCCAGCGCGGCCACCTGCATGCCCCGCTCCCAGAAGCGGTTGGCCTCGTACTCGCGGCAGGTGCACTCCTCGCGGACAATGGTGCAGGGATAGAGAAACTCGTCGCCCTCACGGAGGCCACGACGATAGCCAATCAGTGTCTTTCCATAGTCGTCCACTTCACACCACACGCTAGGAATTACATTGATGCGTTCTCCGTTGCTCCATGCCATCATGCGTTTGTTGATACGGATTCTTTTGTCCTCCTTCATAGTAGTTTTTTTTTATTAAACGGTCAAACAACTCGCTGCCGGAAAGGGTGCAGCATCCCCCTGCATCGGGCGTTTTCGCGTCCGGAACAGCAGTGTCTGTCGACAATAAAAACTATGCTTTAAAGGCGATTAACGCATATCAGACATTCCCTTTAGGTACGGCAAAGATACAAATTATTTCACGATGGACGCTTTTTTTATTTTTGTTTACGGTAGGTCACTATAGCCACGATGCAAAAGAAGGTGGCCACAACAGCAAGAGCCAGGAAGTCGGGGGCCAACTCGGCAAGGGTGGTACCTTTGAGGTATACAGCACGCATGATACCCACAAACCAGCGAGGCGGGAAAGCCACAGTCAACCATTGTGCCCATTGCGGCATCGAGTCCAGCGGCGTCAACAATCCGCTCATCAGCATGAACAGCATCACAAAGAAGAACATTACAAAGATGCACTGTTGCATCGTGTCAGAGATATTCACCACAGCGATGGCAAATCCAGACATGGCCAGCGCAAAAACCAAAGCCGCCCAATAGATGCTCGCCAGACTGCCCTCAGGCCATAGGCCATAGACCAATCCCGCTGTGAGAATGGCCTCGGTCAGAGCCACCATCCCGATAATCCAATAAGGAATCAGTTTGCTCAGCGTGAACTCCATTCGAGAAACGGGTGTCACATTAATCTGCTCTATCGTACCCTTCTCCTTTTCCAAAACAAGGTTCAATGCGGGGATAAAACAGCATATCAGCATGATAATGATGATGATGAACGCCGGAATCATATAGAAACGATAGTCCAACGTCTCATTGTAGAAGTACCTGACGCTTGGTGACAACACCGCAGACCCATCTGTTAGAAGTGGCGTGAGGGAGGCAATGACATACTGCGACCCAAGGCCGCTCTTAGTGGCATTAACCGCATTGGCGTCAATCTTGATTTCCGGCATGCGTCCGAGCATCTGCGTCTGCTCGCAACCCTCTGGAATCGTAACGATAACATCCACCTTACCTGCTTCCAACAAGTCGTAGGCTTGCCTATAGTCAGTCACCACAAGTCGGGCCCGCAACTGCTTTGAGGCCTCCAGATGCGAGACCATCCTTCCGCTCAGCCCCGACCTGTCCATGTCCACCACCGCCACATTCACACCCTTCACATCCATGTTGGCCACCAGCGGCACAATCAGCATCACGATGATGGGCAACAGAAAGACCAGACGCGACACAAACCTGTTTCGACGGAACTGGATAAATTCCTTCTTGATCAAAAAACCCAATGCAGACATATCATTATTCTTTATTCCAATCGGTCGTTAAATTTCTTCACCGCTGCTGTCATTAGCACCACGGTCTCCGCCAACAGCACGCCCACCTCCAGCAGCACTCCCTTCAGGTCCACTCCTTCAATCATCAGTTTGCGCATAGCATCGATGTACCATCTCGGAGGCACCACATAGCTTATCCATCGCAATGCCCACGGAATATTCTCCGTCGGAAACAACAACCCCGAAAAGAAGATCACTGGCATAATCATCACCATAGCGCTGATGAGCAAGGCCGCCACCTGGCTCTCCACCACGTTCGATACCATCATTCCCAACGCCAATGCCAGCACCAGATATAGCACCGACACCAACACCACATTGCCCACACCTCCGGCCAACGGAACATCGAGCACGAAGTAGGCAAGCACCAAAATAATCACCAGATCAATGAAACTCAACAGCAGGTAGGGTATCATCTTCGATACGATGATATAGATAGGCTTCACCGGCGACACCAACAACACCTCCATCGTTCCCGTCTCCTTTTCCTTGACAATGCTGATAGAAGTCATCATGGCACAAATGAGAAGGAATATCATTCCCATGATGCCGGGAACGAAGTTGAACGAACTCTTCATCTGCGGATTGAATAGCATGTGGGTCTGTATGCCCGATTGCTTGACTGCCACGTTACCCGTACTCAGCACACTCTGCAGATAGGCCTGTGAGGTGCGCGCAGTGTTCACATCGGCACCGTCGAGCAACAACTGGTACTTGCCTGAGACATCATAATCGTCGGCGAACACGACCACTGCGGCAGCCTTTCCCGTACGCAGCGATTGGTCAATGTCGCCGGCATCGACAAAACCTTTGTATTCGAAATAGCGGCTGGCCGTCATGCGGTTGACAGCCTCGGCAACAGCATAACTGCGATGCGGCGCACAGACCATCACCTTGATGTTGTTCACGTCAGTGGAGACGGTGAAACCAAACAACATGATGAGCATTAGCGGGATGACCAACACCACGAGCAGTGTGCGTCGGTCGCGCAGGATGTGCAACATCTCCTTCCTAATAAATGACGACATTTTTATCTGCATAGTTTCACAAATACTTCGTTCATGTTCTTGGCATCCATCTGCAGCATGAGGGCTTGGGGCGTATCGAGGGCTTTGATGCGCCCGTCGACCATGATGCTGATACGCGAGCAATATTCGGCCTCGTCCATATAATGGGTAGTGACGAAAATCGTGGTGCCCCGTGCAGCAGCTGCACGAATGAGGTCCCAAAACTGGCGCCGTGTGATGGGGTCCACTCCTCCCGTCGGCTCATCGAGGAACACTATTTCGGGCCGATGCATGGTGGCCACCATGAAAGCCAACTTCTGTCGCCATCCGAGGGGCAGCGAGCCGACCAGGTCGTCGGCATGATCGCTAAAACTGATTTCATGCAACAACTGGCACGAGCGATCGGCAATGTCTCCCCGTTTCATTCCATAGATACCTCCGAAAAGTTCCATGTTCTCGTTCACGGTCAGATCCTCGTATAGCGAAAACCTCTGACTCATATAGCCTATATGGCTTTTTATCTGTTCGCCTTCGGTCATCACGTCGTATCCTGCCACCTTGCCGCTGCCAGCCGTCGGGAACGAAAGGCCACAGAGCATCCGCATGGCTGTGGTTTTGCCAGCACCATTGGCACCAAGGAAACCGAAAATTTCGCCTCTCTCCACACTGAAACTGATTCCATCCACAGCGGTGAAATTCCCGAATTTCTTCGTCAATCCTCTGATTTCGATGATATTATCCATTTCCTAACTTTTCTATAAAGTATTCCTCCAGGTTGTCCGGCGGCGAACAGACCTCCAGCACTCGGCCTTCGCTCATCAGAGCCACTCGGTTGCATCGCAACCCCTCGTCCATATAGGCAGTGCTCGCCAGAATGCTTATTTCCTGTTCTTTGAGGTCGGCAAGCATCTCCCACAGCTCGACTCGGCTCACCACATCGACGCCCGTCGTCGGCTCGTCGAGGAAGAGTACATGCGGCTTGTGAATCAATGCACAGCAAAGTGCCAGCTTCTGTTTCATGCCGCCCGACAGGGCTCCGGCGCGACGCTTGCGGAATGGCTCTATCTGCCTGTAGATGGGAGCCACCAGGTCGAAGTTCTGCTCCAGAGTCACACCGAAGATGTTGGCGAAGAAATTGATATTCTCCTCCACACTCAGGTCGGGATAGAGCGAGAAGCGACCAGGCATATAGCCTATGCGCGTGCGCAGCAGTCGGTAGTCGCCCACCACATCGAGACTGTCGACCGACGCGCTCCCATTGTCAGGTAACAGCAACGTGGTCAGGATGCGGAAGAGAGTCGTCTTCCCTGCCCCGTCGGGACCAATAAGACCAAAAATCTCGCCCTCGCGAACATCAAAGGAAACATCACACAGCGCCTCCACGGTGCCGTACCGCTTGCTGATATGATTAACCGTAATTGCGTCAGCCATACTCTGCTTTCCTTGACACATAAACAAACTACAACTTCACTTCGCCGTAGATGCCCACCTTCAAGCGTCCGTCGTTCACCACAGCAATTTTGACTGCATAAACCAGGTTGGCACGGCTGCTGCGGGTCTGAATATTCTTGGGGGTGAACTCACTCTCGGAGGCAATCCACGTCACGGTACCCTCATAGTCATAACGTTCGTCTCCCCCGAAGTCGGCTGTCACCGTCACCTTTTGTCCCAGATTCACCTTCGACAATTGGTCGCTGGTGAAATAAGCACGGAGATAAATGTGGTCGAGGTCGGCCACCTTCAACAAGGGCCGTCCGGCAACAGCCATCTCGCCGGGATGCAACCAGGTAGCCAGCACCATACCGTCCATAGGAGCCTTAAGGGTGCTACGTTCCAACTGCAGCGCCACCTGCTTGATTTGCCATTCCATGGCAGCGGCATTCTGTTCTATAGCCTCGCTGCTGCTACCCAACTGCGACAGGGTGGCGTCGAGTTGGTTGCGCAGCACACCCAACTGGGTCTGCGCGTCGTCGAGTTGCTTCTGCGTGGCCGCATTGTCTTTCACCAGATTCTCCACGCGTGCCACCTCGCGCTCCTGCTTGACAATCTGGCTGCGAAGCGAGGCCACCTGCTTCCCGATGTCGGGACGGCTCTTGAGCAATGCCAATTGCTGGGTGCGCAACTGCTGTAGCTGCAGGTGCAGCGCGGCAGTGTCCACAACCGCCAACACCTCCCCCTCGTGCACCAACATACCCTCCTCGGAGGCGAGGGTAAGCAGGCGCCCCGTTGTTTCAGCAGAAAGTGTCACCTCCGTAGCCTCAAATGTGCCCGTCGCATCGAAGTCTTGCTTGCCTCCACAGGCAATAAGCAAAAACACAGCCGAAAGAAAGATTCCCTTTTTCATATTTGTCATCTTTTCTATTTTAAACCCTTTATTCATATTGTTTCTTCAATAATTCAATACGGTGTAGCAGCCTAGCCGACTGAGCCGCGCTCTCCTCGGTGATGGCGCGGAGCAGTTCCGTGGTGCCGATGACACCATTGCGATGCTTGCTTTCGGTGGCCTCGCGAACCGAGCGACGCAGGGCCACGATACGGTCGTCGTCGCGCAAAGCCTTCCGAAGACGTGCCATCTCGCTGCTCTGCTCCGAACGTCGCAAACCCTCGTTGAAGGCCACCACGTCGCGCTGCACTTGCAACTGTCGCTGAGTGTTGTGCAGCCTGTCAAGGTCGTTGTGCTGTGTATAGAATGCACTGATATTCCATGCCAACCGGATGCCCACCACGGCGTTGAGACTCCAATCCCCATTCAGCATGTTCTCGAACATGTTCAATCCCGGATAGCCATACCACCCTTGGGCGAAAAGCGACAACTGCGGCATCGACGCAGAGCGCAGAAGGTCTTCCTGCGCCTGGCTCTGCCCGATTCTGGCATCAAGCAAACGCATCTCCGGACGCTCGGCAACCAGCAAGTCTCCTCCCAATTCCTCCGGCATTGCCAGAGTAGCCTCTGCCATGGGCCTGCCTGTCAGCAACGACAGCATTTCGCGATAGGCGGCACACGAGTAGCGAACCTGCTCCAGTTGCTGTCCGGCCGTGAGCAGTTCCACCTCAACGGCGTCCACGTCGCTCTGCATCAGCAGGTCGTTCTCGGCCATCACACGGCAGCGCCGCAAGTTTTCCTCCAGCAGAGCCATGCGGTTCTCGGTCTGCAATCGATGTTCCTCCAAAAGCAGGATACCGAAGAAAAGATTGTCTACACGCCCTTCCAGTGCATGGAAATCAACGTCGGCGGCCAACCGGTCCGCCTCTGCCTGAGCTTTGGCAATACGTTTCTCCGCATTGCTGCGTCCTCCATCCCAAAGGTTCTGCTACACATCGAGAGCCAACTTGTACTGGTCCTGTCTTATGCCCTCCAGGTCGGTGCCAAGGGCGGCAAGCATGGTGTTCATCGCATCGGGGAACCGTGCTGCATCGGTCTGCCAGGTGGCCTGTGCCGACAGGCGCACCTGCGGCAGCCATGCACGCGAAGCATTCACCACACTGTATTCCGCACTCTGTGCCACCAACCCATACTGCTCCACAAGCGGGTAATGGCTCCGTGCCCAGCTGCGGCAACTGTCGAGCGTCACGCCTTGAGCCCCCACTACCGCCGGCACAATCGCCAACCACCCAAAAAGTATAACTCGTTTCATATTCTTTATTTTATATCCGGATTAATCCTGTTCAAAATCAGCTGCACATTCTCCTGGCAACGAGCATGGTAGTAGGCTTGGAAGTCCATGTCCGGTTTGACCGAGGATAATATCGGCGCAACGATAAACGAAAATAAGTTCACCGAGACAATGTCCATCAGCAGCGTGGCGGCATCCATCGTCCGCACCTCCCCTTCTTTCGCCGCAGCGTCCAGTTCGCGCTGCAACCGAGCCACTGCATCCTTCAGTATCGGAAGTGCCTCCCGTTTCATCATCTCTGCATATTCCGGACGCACTATCACTTCGTTGATGATGAACCTCGGCAAGTCCGGATTTTCACTAAGGAACTCGAAATGGCGCACAACCAACTCCACAACCTTCTCCACCACAGGCATATCCTCAATCATAAAGACCGTTGCCACCGATTCCTTCAACTGCTGCAGCTTCTCGCCCATCACATGCTCGAAAAGCTGTTCTTTCGTTTTATAATAATAGTGCAACATGGAATGGCTCACACCCGCCTTCTGCGCAATCTCAACAGTCCTGGCTCCGGCAAAACCTTTCATCAAGAACTCTTCTTCGGCCACTTCCAAAATCTTCTTCTGTTTTTTATTATCTTTCATACCAACAACTTATATAAGTTTTTAGACAATTTTGTCGAATAATTTCTGCTGCAAAAATACATACTTTTTTTAATTCGACAAAATTATTTAACATTTTTGTTCAACAAAAATGTCTATCAACAACATCCAGAGAAAGAACAAAAACACTAAAAGCCAGAGTATTAACTAACCCCACCGAAGTATTATCACTTTATCAAATCCGTATCAACACCGTACCAACACCGTACCAACTCCTACCATGGTAGGAGTTGATAGGTCCATGATAACACTTTGGTAGGGGTTAAATGTAGCGGCGGCACCAGGTGAGCTGCTTACGGGCGTAGTGCCAGGTATTCAGCTTGATTTCGGCCACTGCATCTTCGAGGTTTTTGGTGCCGTCGAGGACGGGGAAGAGTTCGCGATAGCCGACGGTGCGGAGGGTGGAGAGATGGCGATAAGGGAGGAGCGACTGCACCTCGTCGAGAAGGCCGTCGGCCATCATCTGGTCGACACGGCGGTCGATGCGGTCGCGGAGGTCGGGCACGGTGACCACACGCACTTCGATGTCGAAGGGTCGCGGGGCGGGTTTTTGGTTGGCGATGACCTGAGAGTAAGGCTTCCCTGTCATGTAGCACACCTCGAGGGCGCGCTGGAGGCGCACGGGGTTGCGGAGGTCAACACGGGCGTAGTAGTCGGGGTCAAGCTGCTGGAGTTGAGCGCGTTTTTCCTCGATGGGCATCTGCTGGAGGCGTGCGCGGAGGTCGGGCGTGGGGTCGGGCATGGAGGTGACACCCAGGCGGAGGGCATCGACATAGAGTCCGCTGCCGCCCACGACGATGGCCAGATCGTTATGAAGGAAGAGCTTGTCGAGCAGAGAGAGCGCGTCGTGCTCGTAGTCGTAGATGTTGTAAGGCTCTGAGACCGAGCGGCAGGCGATGAAGTGGTGCCCGGCGGCGGAAAGCTCCTCGTCGGAGGGACGCGCCACTCCGATGCGGAGCTCGCGGTAGAACTGGCGCGAGTCGCAGGAGAGGATTTCGACCCCCGTCTCACGGGCCAGACGGATGGCCTCGGCGGTTTTGCCGGAGGCGGTGGGGCCGGTGATGATGAGGAGTTTTTTCAAATTGAAAATTGAAAATTGAAAATTGAAAATAGTTGACAGTGGGTAGTGGGTAGCATTTGTTTCGTCATTGCTTATTCTGGAGGACTAGGTCGAACTGGTCCCAGAATTCAGGGAAGGACTTGTCGACAACCTCGGGGTTTTCGATTTGGAGGTCGGGAAAACGGAGCTTGAGCGGTGCGAAGGCCATGGCGATGCGGTGGTCGTTATAGGTGCGCACGGGCTCTGTGGGGTGCAGGTCGGAGGGCAGGATAACCATCTCCTCGTGGGTGCAGTTGACGCGGCCGCCCATGCGTTTGAGCTCGGCGCTGATGGCCTGCATGCGGTCGCTCTCTTTGAGGGCTATGTTGCTGACGCCCTTGAGGGTGGCACGCACGCCAGTGGCTGCTGCGGCGACGGCGAAGGTGGGCACGAGGTCGGGGCAGTCGAGGCAATTGAACTGGATTCGGGGGCTTGGGAGACGGCTCTCGGTCCCCTGGATGGTGATGGAGCGCGCGGCGGAGCGGAAGGGCGAGCGTACCTCGGTGCTCTGGACGCCGAGGAGGCGGAAGAAGGCGTCGGTGGCGTTGTCGCCCTGGCAGGAGTCGAGCTGGAGGCCGAGGAGACGGATGCGGAGGTCGGGGCGCAGGAGGGCCATGGTGTAGAAATAGGAAGCCGAGGACCAGTCGCGCTCGACGGAGATGACGGCGCCCTTGGGGCGGCCAGCGAAGTGCTGCACATAGTAGGTGCGGCCGTTGGAGGAGCGGCGTACCTCGATGCCTGCCTGGCGGAGGGCATCGCAAGTCATCTCGATGTAGGGGCGCGAGGTTGGGCGCTGGGTCATGGTGAGGGAAATGCCCTCGGGCATGCGGGGAGCTATGAGGAGCAGGGAGCTGACAAACTGGCTGCTGAGGAGGGGGTCAACGCTGACGGTGCGCCGCGTGGGGACGCCGCCCTGGATTTGGACGGGGAGGAAGCCTTCGCGCTCGGTGCATTCGACCCGGAGGCCCATCTGGCGCAGGGCCTCGATGAGCGGTGCCATGGGGCGCTGGCAGAGGCGGTCGTCGCCGGTGAGGGTATGATGGCCGGGGGTGATGGCCAGCAGCGGCATGAGGAAGCGTGCCACGGAGCCTGCATTGTTGCAATAGTAGACTCCTGAGCCGCCACCCTCTTCAATCTGGGTGAGCAGCTGGCGCAGGAGGCGCGTGTCGCCCGAGGTGGAAAGCTTGTTGATGCGGAAGTGGCCGCCAGTGAGATGGTTGATCATCAGCCAGCGGTTGCTCATGCTCTTGGATGCAGGGAGGGTGATGCGTATGTCGTTGGTGTTCATAAGTTGTATTCTTTTATCTTGCGGTAGAGTGTGCGCTCGGAGATGTGGAGGTCGGCGGCGGCTTGCTTGCGGTTGCCCTGGCTATGCTCGAGGGCACGGAGGATGGCGCGCCGCTCGCGGTCCTCGAGGCTGATGGCTTCGTCCTCGATGATTTCGGGGGTTACGAACTCCTCGTCTGCCTCACCCCCAGTCCCTCTGCGCACGGAGAGGGGGGTAGATAGCGGAGAGGAATTGGGGGTTAGACTGGCCAGCTGCTGGACCATGTGGCGTAGGTCGTTGATTTCGCCGCGCATCTCGTTAATCATCTGACCCATGGAGAGGGCCTTGAGGAGCAGCTCGCGGTCGGTAATCTGGCTGGCGACGGCGGGTGCCGGGCTGTCGGGCACGAGGGCGGGCATGCGCTCGGCAGGGATGTAGGAGAGGTAGTTCTGGAGAATGTCGGGCGTGATGCTGCGCTCGGTCTCGACGACGGCAATCTGCTCGGTGATGTTCTTGAGCTCGCGCACGTTGCCGTACCAGGGGTAGTTCATGAGCATGGTGCGTGCGTCCTCGGTGAGGACGATGGGCGGCATGTGGTATTTCTCGGCCACGTCGGAGGAAAATTTTCTAAAAAGCAGCGGGATGTCCTCCTTGCGTTCGCGGAGGGGCGGCAGGTAGATGGAGAGCTGGTTGAGGCGATAGTAGAGGTCCTCGCGGAAGCGGCCCTCGCGGACGGCGCGGACGATGTCGACATTGGTGGCGGCGACGACGCGGACGTCAATCTTCTGGGGCGTGGAGCTACCCACGGGGATAATCTCGCCGTTCTCGAGGACGCGGAGAAGCTTGACCTGCATGGCCAGGGGCAGCTCGCCAATCTCGTCGAGGAAGATGGTGCCGCCGTCGGCCTCTTCGAAATAGCCCTTGCGCGAACGGTCGGCGCCAGTGAAGGCTCCCTTCACATGGCCGAAGAGCTCGCTCTCGATGGTGCCCTCGGGGATGGCGCCGCAGTTGACGGAGATGAGGCCGCGACCCTGACGCACATGCTTGCGAGTGCTGTTCTCGTGGATGATGCGCGAGAAGACATCCTTGCCCACGCCGCTCTCGCCGGTGATGAGGATGGAGAGGTTGGTGGGTGCCACCTGGATGGCCTTGTTGAGGGCCATGAGGAGCTTGGGGTCGTTTCCGATGATATCGTAGCGTTGCTTTAAGGTTTGAATGTCCATTTTCTTTCTAGTATTTCTAGTATGACTAGTATTTCTAGTATAGCTAGCATTTCTAGTCGATGACTCTATGTAAAGCCTGGCCGATTTGGCGGCGGAGGTCGATGAGTTGTTTCTTTTCGGCGAGGAGGAGCATCATCTGCTCGTCGTCCTTCACCTCGCGGAAGCGGCGGGCGTTGTCGGCGATGCGGTCGGCGACGCACTTGAGCTTGAAGGAGAGGATGGTCTCGGAGAGGTCGGTTTGAATGTTGTCCTCGAGGGTGGGGACGAAGACCTGCTTCTGGCGCCAGGTGTCGCTGATGCGGAAGGTGTCGAGCATGAGCGAGATGGCGAAGGAGCGGAGGGCCTCGTCGTCGACGGTGATGAAATAGGAGGCGTCGGGGACTTGCTCCTGCGCCAGGGCGTTGACGAAATAGTCGAAGATGCGCTGGCAGAGGGGGTCGGTGAAGGAGAGCTCGTCGGTTTGGAGCTCGGAGACAATGGCCTGGGCCACGGTGTAGGTGTACTCCTGCGAGGTGCCGTCGTCGGCGGTGAAGGTCTGGCTGAGGGTTTGGTTGCCGTGGTTGAGGAGGAGCTGGATGAGGTGGCGCTCGGCAGGGTCGACGGGGAGGGAGAGCTTGGCGGGAGGATTGGGTGTGGGCTCAGGGGTTGTCGGAGTATCCGGAGTAATCGGAGTATTCTGAATATTCTGAGGGGTCTGCTCTTTTTTCTCTTCCTCGTAGCTCTTGAGGCGGTTGCGGTTGAGGGCCTTGGCGAGCTCGGAGGCCAGGGCTTCCTCGGGGACGTCGAGCAGGTGGGCGCACTGGGCAATGTACTCGGTGCGCTCGATGAGGTCGGGCACGAGGGCGATGGTGTCGATGGTCTCCTTGACGAGCTCGGCTTTGCGGATGGGGTCGTTATTGACGCCGTCGAGGAGGACGCGCGTCTTGAAGATGACGAAGTTGTCCTCGTGGGTGGCGAGATAGTCCTGCAGGGCCGAGGAGCCGTACTTCTGGGCGTAGCTGTCGGGGTCCTCACCGTCGGGGAAGAGGACGCAGCGCACGTGCATGCCCTCGGCGAAGAGCAGGTTGACGGCACGCAGGGCGGCCTTGATGCCGGCGGAGTCGCCATCGTAGAGGACGGTGACGTTGGGCGTATAGCGCTTGATGAGGCGTATCTGCTCGGTGGTGAGGGAGGTGCCGCAGGAGGCCACGGTGTTCTCGACGCCCGACTGGTGCATGGAGATGACGTCGATGTTGCCCTCGACGAGGTAGCACTTGTTGGTCTTGGAGATGGCCGAGCGGGCCTGGTAGAGGCCGTAGAGGATGCGCGACTTGTTGTAGATGTCGGAGTCGGGCGAGTTGACATACTTGGCAGCCTGTTTCTCGCTGCTGAGGACACGGCCACTGAAGCCGAGGACACGGCCCGAGATGCTGTAGATTGGGAACATGACGCGGCCGCGGAAACGGTCGTAGGCTTTCTTGGATTCTTCCTTGAAGATGGTAAGGCCCGTCTTTTCGAGGACGGCGTCGCTGTAGCCGTTCTTGCGCGCATGGTCGGTGAAGTTGCTCCACTCGTCGAGGCAATAGCCGAGGCCGAAATTCTTGATGACCTCGTCGCTGAGGCCGCGGCTGTGGAAATAGCTGAGACCCACGGCACGGCCCATCTCGTCGTTGTAGAGCAGGTCGGCGAAATACTTCTGGGCGAACTCGGAGACATGGAAGAGGGCGTCGCGCTCGTTCTGGCGCTCCTTCTGTTCCTCGGTCTGCTCCTCCTCGTGAATCTCGATGTTGTATTTCTGCGCCAGCCACCGCAAAGCCTCGGGATAGGTGTAGTGCTCATGCTTCATGAGGAACTTCACCACATCGCCGGCCTCGCCGCAGCCGAAGCACTTGAAGATGCCCTTGGAGGGGGAGACATAGAACGAGGGCGTCTTCTCGTTGTGGAAGGGACAGCAACCGATGTGGTTGGCACCACGCTTCTTGAGCGAGACGAAGTCGCCAATCACCTCCTCGATGCGGGCGGCATCCATAATACGTTGTATGGTCTCCTGGTCTATCATGACAATTGAGGTGCAAAGATACGATTTTTTTTCGACATGGATAAACAAAAAAAAGCACCACCCTTTCGGATGGTGCTTATTGCGTGGAGATTCAATGATTTTAGTGAATCACCTCGACGGCTCCGTTGTGCTCGATATTGCCGTTGTAGCCGCGTGCCGAGAAACGATAGAAGTAAGTTCCATCGGGCAAATCGGCGGGATCCCAGAAATCGTCATCGGAGGAGATGTTCTCCTTGTGGAAGACGCAGGCACCCCATTTGTTGTAGACGTCGAGGGTGTTGATGGGATAACCCAGGCCGTTGACAAGGTTAAGGATGACGAAGCGATCGTTGATGCCGTCGCCATTGGGCGTGACCACATTGGGGAACTGGAGGAAGTCGTTGATGACAAGGATGTTGTTGGCAGCTGTGTCGGCACAGTAGACCATGTTGCCAGAGGGCGCAATGTTCTCGGTACGGGCCACGAGGCGGACGTTATAGTTGCCCGAGACGTCGCCATTGTTATATTGCGAGAAATCGAAGGTGGCATTGCGAGTGGTGAGGGTCTCGAAAGAGAGGGGGTTGTCGCTGGAGTATTGCAGCTCCCAGAAATAATGGGTGTTGGGGGTGTGGGGAGTGGTGTTGTTGAAGTAGACCACCGGGTTGGCCACCGACGGATAGACGGGAGCCCAGTCGAAGGAGGCTTCGGGTTTGCGGTAGACCGCGATGCCGCCATCGGAGACGATGGAGTCGACGCATCCCTCGTCAGAGGTGGCATAGTATTTCAGCGTGTAACGTCCCTCGGCATAGGTATGGGTGGGGTTGGCCAGTGTGGAGACCACGCCGTCGCCGAAGACCCACAGATGCTCGTCGGCATCGATACTCTGGTTGTCGAAGTGGATGGTCAAGGGGTCGCAGCCCTCGAAGGTGAAGGGTTCAGGCGTGAAGTTGGGTAGCGGTTGTTTGCGGACAGATACATTGATTGTATCACGCGTGGTGCAAACCAGCTCGCCCTGGTTGTTGTTCACACTGACGACGTAGGGGATGGTGCCGTGGGCATTGTCGGCAGTGACGATGGTGGGAGTGCCCTGGCCATAGGGCGACCAGATGTAGGAGTAGTTCTCGGTGGCAGTGTGGCGGTCGGTGGCGTCGAGGATGGCGCGGTCGACACCGCAGAGAGAGGTGTCAGCACCGAGGCTGGGCTGAGGCGTCCAGTAGGAGGTGATGCGGGTGTTGGTATCCCAGATGCATCCGAACTCGTCGTAAATCAAGACATCGATGGGGAAGGTACCGGCGGTGTCGGGCGAGAGGATGTAGGAGACCGTGGGAGTGGCCTGGTGAACCTCAAGACCGCGATAGTGACCCATGTCGTAGTCGTGATACTGCGGGTCGGGATTGGGGCGCCAGATTAGGGAGTCGATACCCACCTCGTATTTGCAGTCGTTGTTCTGAGTGATGCCGCAAAGGTCCATGGACCAGTTGAAAATCCAGCCGTTATCGATACCCCAGGTGTCATAGATACGCACCTTCCAGGTTCCGTTGAGGGGGCAGCCGACCAGGGAGCTGAAGTCGGTGAAAGGCAGGTAGTAGTCCAGACGGTCTTCGTGATTGCTGGGTTTGCGGGTGGAGTTACCATTGAGGCTGGGAGCGCCACCGCTGAAGGGATGGGAGACTCCATTGTCGTCCACATAGGGCGGACAGGCGGGGAGCGAGGTGACACCATAGGTGGGGTCACTGGTGGTGATGGTGGGGGCATTGTTGGCACCGATGTAGAAGTCACCAGCGGGACGCAACACATTGGCCGTGACAGCACCGGCATTATCGCCCGTGACAAGGGTATAGTTGTCGTTGCGGCTGAAGCAGTAGTCGAGACCGATACCGTAGCGGTTCAGCCAGGGGTCGGTGCAAGGGCTGCCGTCATCGTGAGTGGGCCAACCGAGGTTGGTACCACCCCCCTTCTCGGTGCCGGGGCCGCCTGCGCGGACCTCGTTCAGTTCCTCGGGGTTGATACCGGCAGGCTCGCAGCTGCTTGTGGTACCCACCTTGAGGATAGATTCCTGACCGGAGGGGCAGACGATGGTCATCCAGATGTCGCCCATGAAGGTGTGCTCCATGTTGATGCAGATGGAGCAGATGTCCTTGGCTCGGGTAATGTGACTGGTGTTGGGGAACTCGGTGAAGGTCACAGGAGCCTCGAAGTATGGCGAGGAACAGTTGCAACCATCAGGGATGAAGGTGATGGACTCGTAGGTCTTGGAAACAGTCTCATTGTTTTCCACCTCGCGGAGTGTCAGGGTGGCGTTCTCGCCAGAGTAACCCATGTTGACCATCAGGGAGTCGCGGTTGCAGATGTCGGCCAGCGTGAAGATGGTCTTGATGGGGTTGGCGGAAGTACGAATCTTGAT
>DECD01000054.1:83732-94987 GCA_002349055.1 Bacteroidales bacterium UBA2939
GAGGTCGAAGCAACCAGTCTTTTGATAATCGGTATAGTTGACACTCGTCACACCTACACCCTCGATGGTGTCGCCATCGTTGGCCATGTCCCAGGTGAAATAGCTGGTGGCATCACTGGGAGTGTAGTAGCCATAATTGTAGCTGTATTCGCCGTGTCCCTTGAAGATGACGCCGTCGCCGATGCAGAGGTGGGCACCCATGAAGCGGACAGTATCCACGTGGTTAATGCCCTGCTCGGGATGATCCTCGTCATTATAGACAGTGTCATAGATGGTAACCTCACGGATTTCGGCCGTGTCGTAAACCACACCGTGGCGGGTACGATAGAACTGGGTCTCGATGACAGGCACCACCGTTTCGCACGGCTTGGTGCAGTGGGCAACGAGCAGGAAGCCCTTGCCGATACCGTTGCTGTTGCCGTCGCCATCGCTGCCGGTACGGAAGCGGATGGTGAGCTTGTTCGTCGAATTGGTGGGCGACACAAAGATGAGGTCACCTTCCTTCACGCCGCCATAGGTGGAGTTGAACTTCTTAATCAGCGGCGATGCGGTGGTGGGACCGTCGTAGATGTAGAGGGTGTCGGTGCTGTAAACCGAAAGCTCGGAGACGAAGAGGGCGAGGCGGTTCTCGTCGGTGCAGGTGCCTTCAATGGTAACGGAATAGTCGATGTCGCGCATGGGGTATCCCTCCTCGGGGGCACCCTGTCCCTGCGAGTCATCGTCGCGGACGGAGACGGCGCCACCCACGGTGGCCATAGACAGCGTTGTACCGTTGGTAGAAGCATCCAAACGGAACGTATGCTCGGTTTGGGCGGAGACCATCGGACTCATCGCCAAAGCAAAAGCCAATAGGATAAATATCTTTTTCATAGTGTGGTTCTCCTATTCTTTAACGGTTATTGTTTGCTTTTAAGATTTCTTCCTCCCAATACCTGTTGGCAGCCTGTTCCATTTCCTTGGCTGAACGCAACACCAGATAGGGGTGGTCCGAAGCGGGAGTGGAGAAGCAGGTCTGCTCGGAGACAGAATTGTTGCGCACCTGAATCTCGCTGAAGTTATAGGCGTAGAAACTGAAAGTGCTCAAATCAATTGAAATATTCCTGGAGAGGTTAGTACCCGTTGTCAGATTCTTCACGACACTGATGTCCATTACCTCGACCCCGGCCGGAATGGTGTCCGACTCGTAGAATGCCGACTGAGCAAAAACGCAACGGTACTTGTACTTCTCGGGTGCCATATTGCGGTAGGTGGTCAACCGCTGCATGTCACCATTGAAATAGGGCAACATGATGGCCTCGCAATCCTGGGCTTTCACGCCTGCCGCTGCCATAAACATAGCGGCGATGATAACCAGTTTTTTCATTTTTTTCTCCTTTCGTTAATTAGATATTTTTTCCCTTTCCTACTATAAAGAGTACCAGGTGCCGTTTTTGGCTCATATTTTAACACTTTTTATGACTTTTTAACACTCCTGCGGCGCAGGTGGTTGACCAAAGCCATCAGAAAACCGAGGGCGAGGAAGCCTCCCGGGGGCAGAATCATCATCAGCATACCATCGGCTCCACCGATGAGGCTGTGGCCGAAGATGCAGCCGGTGCCGAGCAGTTCGCGCACCATGCCGATGAGGGTCAGTGCCCAGGTGAAGCCCAGGCCCATGAAGATGCCATCGAGGGCCGAATGCCACACACCGTTCTTCGAGGCAAAGGCTTCGGCGCGGCCGAGGACGATGCAGTTCACCACGATGAGGGGGATGAAGAGGCCGAGGGTCTCATACATGTCGGCCATATAGGCCTGCATGACCATCTGAACGATGGTGACGAAGGTGGCGATGACCACAATGAAGGCCGGGATGCGCACCTTGTCGGGGATGACGCTCTTGAGGAGCGAGATGACGATGTTGGACATCAGCAGCACGAAAGCCGTGGCCAGACCCATCATCATGCCGTTGACGGCCGAGGTGGTGGTGGCCAGCGTGGGGCACATGCCGAGGATGAGGACCCATGTGGGGTTCTCTTTGATAAGACCGTTCTTGATAATATCTTTTGCGTTCATAGCGATGTCTCCTTATGCGTTGATTTTAGTGAAAATTGCGTAGGCGTCGTTGATAGCGGTGAGGAAAGCGCGCGAGGTGATGGTCGAGCCGCTAATGGCGTCGACATCGCCGCCGTCTTTCTTCACGGTGAGGGGGCGTGCATGGTCGACCGAGATGATGTCGCCCTTGCCGTCTTTCTGGAACCACTCGCCGGCCTTGGCGCCGAGACCCGGGGTCTCGTGACTCTCAAGGATGCTGTAGCCATAGACATTTCCGTCCTTGTCGAAGCCGACCATCACCTGGAGGTGACCGCCGAAGCCATTGTCGTTGCCAGCCTCGATGGCGGCGCCGACCATGTTGCCTTCGGCATCGTAAGCGACATTGATATTATTGCCGTCGATTTCCTGGGCCTCAAGCTTGTCGAAGTCGGGCAGCACGGCCTTGATGGCAGCCTGCACCTTGGCCTCCTGGGCCTGGGCGATGGGCTCCTTGGTGACGGCGTTGATGGCGGCCAAGGCGAAGGCGGCCACCAGCGCAATGGCGGTCAGCGACAGGAGCATATTAACTAGTGTGGATTGAGCTTTCTTTGCCATAATCATTCAGTTTTTACAGGTTTAACAAGCAAAGCGTTGGGGTTTGCACCAGCGGTTGATGAGCGGGGTGACGCTGTTCATCAGCAGGATGGCGAAGCTGACACCCTCGGGGTAGGCACCCCAGTTGCGGATGATGATGGTCAGCAGGCCACAGCCGAAGCCGAAGATGAGCTGGCCGCTCTTGGCCATGGGGCTGGTCACCATGTCGGTGGCCATGAAGCAGGCGCCGAGCATGATACCACCGGTGAGGACAGTCATCACGGGATCCATATAGGTCTCGGGGTTCACCAGCCACAGGATGCCGCTGAAGACAAAGGCGGTGCCGATGAAGGTGACGGGGATATGCCATGTGATGATTTTCTTCCAGCAGAGGTAGGCAGCGCCAAGGAGGATGGCGATGGCCGACACCTCGCCCAGCGAGCCACCGATATGACCCAGGAAGGCATCCATGAAGGTCACACCCTCAGGCAGGGCACCCTCTTTGAAGGCTCCGAGGGGGGTAGCACCCGTGGTTACGTCGAAGTTCATCGGAAAGATGCCGTCGACGACAGGCCAGGTGGTCATCTGCACGGGGAAAGAGATGAGCAGGAAGACACGGCCAACGAGGGCGGGGTTGAAGGGGTTCTTGCCCAGGCCGCCGAAGCTCATCTTGCCAACACCGATGGCCACGAGGGCACCGATGATAACAATCCACATCATGCTCACCGTGGCGGGCACGTTGAAGGCCAGCAGGAGGCCGGTGACAACGGCCGAGCCATCGCAGATGGTGCTGGGCACCTTGAGGATATACTTCTCGATAAGCCACTGGAAGAGCACGCAGCTCGCCACGGCGATGGCGCTCACCAGCAAGGCATTGATGCCAAAGTAGGCTATGGCCACCAACAAGGCCGGGATGAGGGCCATGTTGACGCGCCACATGATTTTCTTTGTCGACTCGTCGCTGTGCACATGGGGCGAGCCAGATATATTTAATAGATTCATATTATATAATATTATTTTCGTTTAAGGTTTATGGTTTAAGGTTTACGGTTTATGTTTTTCTGAGTAAACTCCTTAAACATCAAACCTTAACCCTTAAACCTAAATTACTTCTTAGCAGCCATCATGGCGCGGACTTTGTTCTTGCCGAGGCGTATCTCGTCGGTCAACGGCTTGTTGGCCGGGCAGCTGAAGAAGCAGCAGCCGCACTCGATGCAGTCGAGGATGTTGTGCTCCTTGGCCTCTTCGATGCGGTTGTTTTTCACCAGTGCCGAGAATAGGTAAGGCTCCAGTCCCATGGGGCAGGCGTTCATGCACTTGCCGCAGCGGATGCAGGCCGTCTCGGGATTGCGGCGGGCCTCGGCCTCGTCCATCACAAGGACACTCGAATTACCTTTCACCGTCGGGGCGTCGAGGTTCACAACGGCCTTGCCCATCATCGTACCGCCGCTGATAATCTTACCCGTGGTGGCAGGCAGTTCGCCGAGCGAATGCTTGATGATATCATTGTAGGTGGTGCCGATGCGCACGATGTAGTTGTGCTGCGACGGCAGTTTCTTACCAGTGACCGTGAGGATATTCTCGATAAGGGGTTTGTTCTTCTGGATGGCCTCGTAGACCGAGAAGGCGGTGCCGAGGTTGCTCACCACGCAGCCCACGTCGATGGGCAGCTTGCCACTGGGCACCTTGCGGCCTGTGACGGCGTTGATGAGCTGCTTCTCGGCGCCCTGCGGGTATTTCACTTTCAGAGGCTCCACGATGATGCCCTCGAACTGGCGGGCCATCTCCTGCATCTTGGCGATGGCCAGAGGCTTGTTGTTTTCGATGCCGATGTAGGCGTTGGGAACGCCAAGGGCTTTTCTTAATATGCTCACGCCGATGCACACCTCTTCGGCATGCTCCATCATCACGCGGTAGTCGCTCGTCAGGTAGGGCTCACACTCCGCAGCGTTGATGATGAGATATTCGGCCTTCTTACCCTCAGGCACGCTGTATTTGATGTGGGCGGGGAACGTGGCGCCACCGAGGCCCACGATGCCCATCTCTTTCAGCTTGTCGACAATCTGTTTCGGCTCAAGCGTGCACTCGCGCTTGATGTCGGGCGTGCGGTCGATGCTCTCCATCCACTCGTCGCCTTCCACTTTGATATAAACGGCGGGCTTGGCCAGACCGAAAGCGTCCTTGCAGGGCTCCACCTTGACGACGGTGCCGCTGACGGGCGAATGGACATTGGCGCACATGAAAGCCTGGGCCTCGCCAATGAGCTGACCCACCTTCACCTTGTCGCCCTTCTGCACCACGGGGGTGGCGGGAGCACCGAGGTGCTGGTTCATCAGCACCACCATCTGCTCCGGTACCGGCATCACCTCGATGGCGGCATCATTGGATATCTTGTTTTCTTCGGGGTGGACACCACCCATTTTGAAAGTCTTCATCTCTTGTCTAATTTGGAATTAGAAATTAGGAATTAGGAATTGGCCTGAGCGGCGGGAGCCTCGGTAGCGGGAGCGGGGGCGGGAGCCTCGGCGGGCTTCGGAGCCGGCTTCACGGCAGGGGCCGGGAAGTTGACGTCGGTGATGGCCTTGGTGGGGCACTCGGTGACGCACTTGCGACAGGCGATGCACTTGGTGAAGTCGATGTACGACAGGTTGTCGCTGATGGTGATGGCCTCCATGGGGCACACCTTGGCGCACTTGCCGCAGCCGATACAGGCGTTGGCGCAGGTCTTCATGGCCTGGGCGCCTTTCTCCTTGTTCACGCAGCTGACATACACACGGCGGTTCTTCTTGCCTTTGTTGCGCAGCTCGATGATGCGGCGCGGGCAAGCCTTGGCGCAGGCACCGCAGGCGGTGCACTTCTCCTCGTCGACCACGGGAACCCCGTCGGGTCCCATGTGGATGGCATCGAACTGACAGGCGGCCACACAGTCGCCGCAACCCAGGCAGCCGAAGGGGCAGCCGCTCTCGCCGGTATACACCGTGTTCTGGAAGGCGCAGCTCTTCAGGCCGTCGTAATTAGAGCGTCGATTCTCGCCACAGTTGGCGGGATGGCAACGCACCACGGCCACCTGAGGCTCGCCCTGCTCGACGGCACAGCCGAGCAGCTCGGCAATTTTGGCGGCCACAGCGTCGCCACCGGGGGCGCAGCGCAAACCCTCCAGACTATGCTGGGCCACGCAGGCCTCGGCAAAAGCACGGCAGCCGGCCTTGCCGCAACCGCCGCAGTTGGCGCCAGGCAGCACCTCGGCCACCTCGTCAATCAGTGGGTCTTCGACCACCTTGAATTTTTGGGCTACAAAATAGAGCACCACGGCAAAGAAGGCGCCGATAACGCCTAACACCAATACCGCAATCAAGATTTGTTGAGTCATGTTATTATTTTGTGTTTTAGGTTTTCTAACGCGTTTTTATAACTAAATTTTATTAAAATAAGCGACTGCAAAAATACATAATTTATATTAAGTGGCCAAATTTTTTTTTCAACAGACCTCAAAAAATGTGTTTTTTGCAAAAAAATTTTGCCAATTCAAAAAAAGTTCGTAATTTTGTCTCGTCAAAATAATGCACAAACACTATGAACAAAGTTGTTGTTGGTTTCGATTTTTCTTCGGGTTCGGCCTATGCTGTCGACCTCGCCATCGACATTGCCAACCGCTGGCAAAGTGACATCCGGCTGGTCTATGTGAAAGAAAAAAAGGAAGACGAGGCCCCCATCAGGGCTGAAATCGAACGTCGCAACGCCGGCGTGGCGCATCTGCTGAATGGTATCAAGTTGGAATATGTCCTGCGTCAGGGAAATCCCTCGGAGGAACTGGCCAAGCAGGCCAAGGAAGACGATGCCGCCCTCCTCGTCGTGGGCACCCACGGCATGAGCGGCATGAAGAAAGGCTTGTTGGGACGCAACACCTTCCGTACCGTCGAGCTGTCGCCCGCTCCCGTGCTGCTCATCCGCGAAGACTTCAACTTCAACAAAGCATTGGAAAACATCGTGGTGCCCCTCGACAGCAGCGACGACACCCGCCAGAAAGCAGGCCAGGCGGCCCTGTTCGCCAAGACCTTCGGTTCGAAAATCCACCTCCTGGGACTCTACACCTCCACGGCACCCAGCATCCGCCAAGTGGTGAAGAACTATGTCACCATGGTGCAACGCTACCTCGACAACAACGGCATCGAGTATTCCACGGAGTTTGTCTCCGTCAAAGGCAACGTCACCACCGACACCATCGAATATGCTGAGAAAGTCAACGCCGACATGATAGCCATCATGACCGAGCAAGAGAGTTCCTTCTCCAACCTGCTGATGGGAACTTTCGCCCAGCAGATGCTCACCCAGTCGAAAATCCCCGTGCTCACCGTGCGTCCCAAACAGGTACTCGCCGACACTGCCCAATACTAAAAAAACGGTTAATACATGAATGTAAATGACATCACAGAAAGAAATACCCTGCGGAAGATATGCCGTAGGGGTTTTCTTTTATTCTTCCTCTTCCCTCTGGTCCATTCCGTTTCCGCACAAACGGGACAGGTGACCGTGGTGGGCGATGTGGCAGTCAACGAGATGGTCTCACGCCACGTGGAACTCAACAACCGCGTGAAGACCATGCCAGGCTTCCGCGTACAGATAGCCTCCTTCTCGGGCATCAACTCGAAAAACAGTGCTTTCAGCCTCCGCGACCGCTTCATGACCGACTACCCCACGGTGCAGGCCTACATCGTCTACGACGAGCCAAACTTCAAGGTGAAAGTCGGCGACTTCCGTACCCGCCTCGAGGCATACGCTTTCCTTCAGGAAATCAAGGAGGTGTACAAAGGCTACATCATCAAGGATAACATCTTCGCCGAGCCACCCGAGACGCTTGACTTCGCTCCCGACGACCAAGAGAACCTATTCGACGAATAACTTGGCGGCCATGCCGTCGGCATGGAGAAGTCCCTCGGTCGTAGGGCAGTAACGCTCACCTAAGACCGCAATCCAACCGCAATCCACATAAGGCTGCATCATCCGATGCAGCCTTTCTTTGTATCTGTCCTGCACCTGCGCGGCATCGAGGCCACGGGTGGTGCGCAAGGCGGTCATCACCAGCTCGTTGAAGGCATCGGCTTCCGTGAGAGTTTCTTCTTCAAAAGTACCGTCGGGATTGTTCCACCGTCGCTTTTCGACGTGGGCGACCGAAGTGGAGCCACTTTCGAAAAGAGAGAAGCTGTGTGCCCCGGGTCCAAGGCCGAGGTAGGGCGTGCGGTCCCAGTAACGGCTGTTGTGCTTCGAGGCCATGCCGGGACGACAAAAATTGGAGACCTCATACTGCGCAAAGCCCTTGTCTGCCAGCAAACGGCACATCCTCTCATACTGCCCCACCACCTCGTCCTCGTCGGGCAACACCGCCCTACCCTGCTCCACCTGCACCGCCAACGCTGTGCCCGGCTCAACCGTCAAGGCATAGGCCGACACGTGGGAGACCAATTGAAAATTGAAAATTGAACTGAGGTCGGCGACTTTATGGTGCCAAAAATGAAATTCGCTTGGCAGACCGTAGATAAAGTCTACGCTGATGTTGTGAAATCCTGTGCGATAGGCATTCTCCACAGCCGCTATCGCCTGCTGCGCCGTGTGGCGGCGGCCAATCATCCGCAGCACCTTGTCGTCGAGGCTCTGGATGCCGATGCTCAGGCGGTTGACGAAATGCAAGTCATTGAGCCCCTCTAGGTATTCGGGTGTCAAGTCCTCGGGGTTGGCCTCCAGCGTCACCTCCTCGACCCGCGAGAGGTCGAAACACTCGTGCAACGCATTCACGATACGTCCCAACTCGCTGAGTGGCAATATCGAAGGTGTGCCGCCGCCGAAATAGATGGTCCTGATTGGGTGATCCTGCTCGCCGCGCCGCTGCCGCATCTCCTCGAGCAGCGCATCGACGTAGCTTTCCACTTTCCACTTTCCACTTTCCACTTTGGAAAAGAAAGCGCAGTAGGTACACTTGCGGTGGCAGAACGGAACGTGTATGTAAATCACCTTTTACTTCTTAGTTCTTAGCTCCCCAAGAGTTGGTCTGCTGCCGCGTAGGGACTTATCTTGTTCTCCAGGATGTCCTTGCTCAGGGCCTCGATGCGTTCCTCGATGCCGGGGGCGCTGTAGAAGCGCTCGCGCAGGCCGTTCTCGATGGCCTCGGTCATGATGCGGAGGTTTTGCTGCTGCCGTTTCTGGTAGAAGTAACCATTTCCCTTTGTGAACGTCACGTAGTCCATCACCGAGTTCCACAGGTCCTCAATGCCCTCCTTGGTGTAGGCCGAGCAGAGGGTTACCTTGACATTCCAGCCGCTCTCGGGCATGGGGAAGAGGTGCAGGGCGTTGCGGAACTGCGCCGCCGAGAGTTCGGAACGCTGGCGGTCAAGCTCGCACTTGTTGATGCTAATCATATCGGCCATCTCCATGATGCCGCGCTTGATGCCCTGAAGCTCGTCGCCGGTGTTGGCAAGCTGCAGCAGGAGGAAGAAGTCGACCATCGAGTGGGCCGCCACCTCGCTCTGTCCCACGCCCACGGTCTCAACGATTACAACATCGAATCCCGCCGCCTCGCAGAGGGTGATGATTTCGCGTGTCTTGCGTGCCACGCCACCCAAGCTACCCGCCGAGGGGCTGGGACGGATAAAGGCGTTGGGATCGACCGAGAGCTCCTCCATGCGCGTCTTGTCGCCGAGGATGGAGCCGCGCGAGCGTTCGCTGCTGGGGTCGATGGCCAGGACGGCAACCTTGTGATTATGAGCGGTAAGCATCTTCCCCAGCGCTTCGATGGTGGTGCTTTTGCCGGCACCGGGGACACCGGTGATGCCCAGGCGCACGCTCTTGCCGCTGTAAGGCAGGCAGCGCTCGATGACCTCCTGGGCCTTTTTCTGGTGCTCGAAACGGGAACTTTCCACCAGTGTGATGGCACGGCTGAGGAGGGTGCGGTCGCCATGCAGGATGCCGCTCACCAACTCCTCTACCGAGGGTTCCTGACGGCGCAGGGCTCGCATGCGCTCCACATAACTGCTGCTCACTTGGTCGGGCTGCTGCACGCCGGGGGCAACGCTCAACGCCGAGTCGTATTCAAAGTTGCTGTAAAGATGTTTATCGTCCATAGTAATAGTATAACGCAACAGCCGCCGGATTATTGCGGAGGGGAAACAAAAAAAAGAGACTCACTCGTGGTGAATCTCTTTTCTTGGTAGCGGGAATCAGACTTGAACTGATGACCTCCGGGTTATGAATCCAGCGCTCTAACCAGCTGAGCTATCCCGCCATCATTTGGGCCGCTATCGGCCTCAAAAGCGGGTGCAAAAGTACTAACATTTCCCGACATGGCCAAATTTTTTTGCAAAAAATATTGCAACAAAATAATTATCAGCAAGAAATATTATCAACAGAGCATCATTTTTCTAGTACAAAACCAGACAAAACACCTCCAACAGAGTCACATTTGGCACCTGTCACGGAGGCGAGGGTGTTGACTTTGCCAGTGAGGCGGAGGTAGCCGAGGAGGGCGAAGATGAGGGCCTCCTTGTAGTTGACAATCAGCGCGTCGGGGACGGTAATCGACACCTCGGGGCAGTATTTGCCCACAAGCTCGAGCAGGTAGCTGTTCCAAGCACCACCACCAGTGACGAGGAGGGTCTTAATCTGCTGACGCTCAAGGATGCGGGCAATCTGTATGGCGATGTGCGAGGTGACGGTGGCCAGGGCGGCGCGGACCTGCGGCGTGGAGGGCGAAACGCCGAGGAAAGATTTCACCAAGGGCCAGAACTGGCCGACGAACCACTCCTTGCCGAGCGACTTGGGCTCGGTAACGGCATAATACTCAAGCCCATCCAGCTCGTGCAGCAGGCAGGTATGCACCTCGCCGCCGCGAGCGTGGCGCCCTTGGTCGTCGTAGGGGTAGCCAAGCATGGCGGCCAGGCGGTTGAGGGCCATATTGCAGGGGCAGATGTCGAAAGCAATACGGCGATTTTCATCCTTCCACTTTCCACTTTCCACTTTCCACTTATAACTTATATTGGCAATGCCGCCGAGGTTGAGGCAGGCATCGTAGTCGCCGAACAGCAGCTCGTCGCCTATCGGCACCAGCGGTGCCCCCTGGCCACCGAGGGCCACGTCGAGGGTGCGGAAATTAGAGACCACCGGCAGGCCCGTCTCGGCCGCAATGGCATCACCGTCACCTATTTGCGTGGTTAAACCCAGTTGAGGTTGGTGAAAAATGGTGTGGCCATGCGAGGCGATGGCCTCGGGGCGCTCCTTGCCCTCGAGAAATTGGTTGATTTTCTTCCCGAAAAGGTGCCCCAGCTCCACATGGGCGAGGGCATAATCGTAGGCCGTGGCCGTTTCGAGGGACGACAAACGGCGGCGCCAGTCGTCGAGATAGGGGTAGGTCTCGGCGGCCAAAATGCGGTAGCCGTGCTCGTCTATGTCGCACAACGCCAAGTCGATGCCGTCGAGCGACGTGCCCGACATCAGTCCAAGAATCTTCATCCTGTTTCAAGTTTAAAATCGGATGCAAAGATAAGAAAAATAATTAACATGAAAAACCTGCCACCGACCTGCCATCGACCTACCATCGGCCTATCATCTCCCACCGTGGTAGGAGTTGGTAGGGAGTTGACTGGGAGTTGGGTGGGAGTTGATAG